>NZ_CP115165.1:1547500-2147500 GCF_028622095.1 Deinococcus aquaticus
TGTGCGCCCTGACCCGCGCCGGAGCCGACGACGACGAACCTCACGCCGGACCCCCGAACGGAGCAGGAACTGGGGCCCCGAAAATCCTGACCGTGCGCGTGGCGGGCGGCGCGCCCGGCGTGAAGTACACCCTGCGGCCCGGCACACCCATCCCGGACGATCACCCGGTGGCCGTGGCGCTCGACACCCGCCTGCCGATCTCTCAGGCCAGTTACGTGCCGTTCCGCTCCGGGCGGCGCATGCCCGCGCAGGTGGACGCCTTCCCGGACCGTCAGCGGGTGCTGGTGAGCTTCCTGCTGCCCGACCGGCCCGGACCGACGTGAACGCGCACACCCTGACCTTCGGCCTGCAGGCTCCGGGGACAGTGCGCACGGCGCGCGGCTGGGAGTGGCGCTGGACCGGCGCGGCCGTGATGGGCATCCTGAACGTCACGCCCGACAGCTTCAGCGACGGGGGCCGCCACGCCGCGCTGGACGCCGCCCTGCACAGCGCGCGCGCCATGCGGGACGCCGGGGTACTGATCCTGGATATCGGCGGCGAGAGCACCCGCCCCGGTGCGGCCCCCGTCCCCGCGCACGAGGAACTCGACCGGGTGCTGCCCCTGATCCGCGCGCTGGCCGGGCAGGGCGTCCTGCTGAGCGTGGACACCATGAAGGCCGAGGTGGCCGCCGCCGCCCTGCGCGCCGGAGCGCACCTGATCAACGACGTGACCGGCCTGCGCGACCCCGAGATGCGCCGCGTGTGCGCCGCCGCCGGAGCGCCCGCCTGCGTGATGCACATGCAGGGCCAGCCGCAGACCATGCAGGCCGCCCCGCACTACGGCGACGTGGTGGACGAGGTGCACGGGTACCTGCGTGAGCAGGCGCGTGAGGCGCTGAACGCCGGGGTGCCCGACGTGCTGCTGGACCCCGGCATCGGCTTCGGGAAGACGCTGGACCACAACCTGAGCCTGCTGCGCGCCCTGCCCGACCTGACCGCAGGCCCGCACCCCGTCCTGATCGGTGCGAGCCGCAAGCGCCTGATCGACTTCATCGCCCACGTCCCGGACGCGGCCGACCGCGACCCCGGTACGCTGGCCCTGCACCTGCACGCCGCCCGCCAGGGAGCCGCCGTGGTCCGCGCCCACGCCGCCGCCGCGCACGTTCAGGCGCTGCGCGTCCAGGCTGCCCTGGACGTCCAGTCCGCGCCGGGCGCCGCACCCGCCCCGGCGCTAGACTCGGGGGCGATGAAGCCCGCCCTGAACACCGTCATGCCCCCCGCCGGGCAGGAACAGCCATGAGCCGCGTCGTCCTGCAGGGACTGGAATTTCACGCGCGACACGGCGTGTACGACACCGAGGCCGTGCTGGGCGCCCGCTTCGTGATCGACGCCGAACTGCACTACCCCTTCGCGCAGCTGAACGACGACCTGAACGAGGCCGTGAACTACGCCGAGGTGTACGCCGCCATTCAGGAGGAAGTCACGGGCACCCGCCACCAGCTGATCGAGGTGCTGACCGGCTTCATCGCCCGCCGCCTGCTGCGCGACCAGCCGACACTGGACGCCGTGACCGTCCGCGTGCACAAACCCTTCGCGCCGCTGCCCGGCGTGTTCCGCGACGTGTTCACCGAACTGACCCTGACCCGCGCGGAACAGTAACCCTTGAGTTCCACTGATGCCGGTACCGACGCCTTCATCGCCCTGGGCGCGAACCTGGGCGACCCGCTGGCCGCGCTGCGCCGGGCGGCCACGCACCTGGGCACGCTGGGACAGGTGGTGGGCGTCTCGGCGCTGTACCGCACCGCACCCGTCGGCGGCCCACCCGGCCAGCCCGACTACCTGAACGCCGCCGCGCAGCTGCGCACCACCCTGAACGCCGGACCCCTGCTGGCCGCGCTGCACGAACTGGAAGCCGCTGCCGGCCGCGAACGCCACGAACGCTGGGAAGCCCGCACCCTGGACCTCGACCTGATCACCCACGGCGACCTGATCATCACCCACGCCTCCCTGACCCTGCCCCACCCGCGCGCCTGGGACCGCTCCTTCGTACTGGCCCCCCTGAACGACCTGAACCCCGACCTGCGCCACCCCATCACCGGCGAGACCGTGCGCACCGCCCTGACCCGCCTGGGCATGGACGGCGTTCAGCGACTCGGTGTCCCCTGGCTGCCCTGACCGCCAGCGGCAGGCCCGGCCAGTTAAAGATCCGGACAGGGGAGAGGCCGGGCGCAGCGCTCCGCCGGCCGGTAACAGCAGACCGTCACGACTCACGCCGTCTGCGCCCCCCCGGGACGCTATGCTGGGAGGCGACATGAGCGAGCACATCAAAACCACCAGCCACGGAGGCGCAGGCCGCGCGCTGCTGTGGGTCGCCCTCCTCCTCACCCTGGCCCTGCTGGGCTTCGTGACGGCCACCGCCGTCCGCAACAACCCCATCTACAGCGACCGGGAAGCCAACGGCATCAGCAAGTACAGGTTCATCGAGAACTGCAAGGAACTCACGCACGACACCGAGGAACTCACGGTCGGTGCCGCCGGCCAGAGCATCCCCCTCAAGACCCTGATCGAGCAGAGCGCCCCTCTGAAAGCCGGCGATACCATTCACGCCGACCTGGACGCCGAACCCGCCGAGATCATCAAGGCCACCCAGACCATCGAAGGCGGCGGCTGGACCCTCACCGCCCCCGCGACCGTCGCCGTGCACAGCGGCGAGCGCACCAACACCCTGGGCCAGCTGCCCCTGCAGTGCGCGCACGACAGGAAAACCGGCAAGACCACCGCGCAGCTCAGCCTGCCCGGCCAGTAACCCCCAGACCACTGCAGGCCGCGCCCCCACCGGGAAGCGCGGCCTGTCTCTGTTGAACCCGTTCACGCCCGGAGGGGCGCTCTGCTCCTACTCGCATCCGATCGGATTGAAAGGCTTTGCAGGCCATTCAATCGGAGTCCGTCTTACATCACCACTTCCAGGCCACTGAGGCACTCCTCGGCAATCGCGCGGGCCAGGGGATCGCGGGTGCTGCGGGCGTAACTGACGCCCAGTTGCAGGTGCCGCTGACTGCCGGACGCGCCCACCAGTTCCAGCGTCTGGTAGAACGCCAGGTGCGTGTGCGCCAGCAGCACGTCCCGCGTGCGTTCGGGCGGCAGGATCGTCAGCAGGTTCAGGGCCTCGCCGTACGAGGACAGGGCGCGGTTCTGGTCCCCCTCGACCGCCCATTCACGGCCCAGTTGCAGGGCGCGGGCAGCAGTCAGGTACGCGCTTCTCATGACAGGGATTCTAGAGCATGACCGTTCGCGGCGGCCCCGACCTGCCCGTCCCCCTTCAGTCGAGGGGAATGACGCGCAGCGTGCCCGTCGCGGCCGGGCCGTCGATGGTCAGCACTTCCAGGTGGCAGGGCAGGTCGTCGCGGCCCAGTTCGCGCGTCAGGTAGGTCAGGGCGGCGCGGTGCATCAGGGCCAGCTTGCGCGGCGTGACGCTCTCGGCGGCGCTGCCATGGCGGGACGCCCCCCGCTGCCGGACCTCCGTGAACACAAGCACGCCCTGAGGGGTGCGGGAGACCAGATCGATCTCGCCGCCCGGAATGCGGTAATTGCGGTGCAGGATCTCGCGGCCCAGGGCGCGCAGGTGCGCCTCGGCGCGATCCTCGGCGTCCGCGCCCTTCACGGCCGGTACCGCGCGCCCGTCACGCCAGCCAGTCGGCCCAGGACGTGAAGTCCGGCGCGGTGCGTTCCGCGCCCGCCTCACGCAGGGCCGCGCCGGGCGCGGTGGTGGTCAGGGCGACCACTCGGCAGCCCGCGCCGGCCGCGCTGCGTACCCCGTTCACGGCGTCCTCGTGCGCCAGGCAGTCGGCGGCGCTGAGGCCCAGCCGCTGCGCGCCCAGCAGGAACGGTTGCGGGTGCGGTTTGCCCTGCGTGACATCCTCGCCCAGCACGCGCGGCCCGAAACGGCTCCCCAGCCCCAGCGCCTGCATGCCGAACTCCACGTTCACGCGGTCGGCACTGGTGACCAGCGCGAACGGAATTCCGCGTGATTCCAGCGCGTCCAGGTAGGCGCTCAGGCCCGCCACCTCACGCAGCGCGCCCGCCGCGAGTTCCCGGTACCGGCCCTCCTTGACCTCGTGGAAACGGGCGGCCAGGGCCTCGTCGGGGTACGTGCCGGTCAGGCGCTCGATGATCTCCGGGTTGCGGCCCCCGTCCACCTTGGTATCCAGATCGTGCCCGGACAGGGTCAGGCCCAGCACGCTGGCCGCCACCTCCTGCCACGCCTGCCGGTGAAAGTGATTGTTGTCGGTCAGGACGCCGTCCATGTCGAACAGCACGCCCGCCGGACGCCACGGCCAGCCGCTCACAGCACGTCTCCAGGCCGTTCCAGGTCGTCCGGGCCGTGCCCGAGTTCGCCCAGCAGGTCCCGGTACAGGCGCGCGGCGCGGCGGCGCACGTCGTCCAGCGTGGCATCCTCGGGAGCGAACTCCAGCGCGGCGTCCAGCGCGCCGGCCAGGACCGCCCCGTAGATCGGCCAGCGTTCCGGCGCTCCTGGCCCCTCACCGTCCGGCGTGGCCGGCACGTCCGGCAGGGAAGGCTCGCTGCCCAGCGCCCGCAGCGCCGACTCGGACGCCGCGCGCTCGGCGTCGCGTTTGCTGCGGCCCTCGCCACCCTCGCCGAGCACCTGCCCGCCCGCCCGCACCGTCACCCGGAACCGGCGGTCGTGCGGGGGGCCGTGCGTCTCGGCCTCGAAGGTGGGCGCGCCCAGCCCCAGCGTCAGCGCCCGCGCGATCAGATCACCCTTGGCATTCATGCCGCCCAGCGTAGCGCGGCGCGGCCCGCAGGGGCTACGCTGACCCATGCCGCGCCTCCTGCCGACACTGCGCCCCCTGTCAACGCTGTGCGCCCTGCTGCTGGGCACTGCCCTCACCGCGCCTCCTGCCGCCAGTCAGGCTGCCCCCGTCGCCATCCCCGCTACTGGGGGCGTCCCGCTGCCCAGGCCCGGTCAGCACTGGACCCTGGAGGCCCGCACGGCCGACGGCGAGACCTTCCGGACGACCCTGCGCCTCAGCGCCGCGTCCCCCGCCGACCCCGGCACCTTCCGCGCCGACCGGGGGACCCTGCTGCTGGACGCGCAGGCCGGAACGCTGATCGCCCTGGACCTTCAGGACGCCCGGGACGGAGGTCTGGGTCTGGCCTGCGCCGTCCGCCTGAACGCCGACCGCAGCGCTCTGGAGGCGTCCGGCGTGCTGGCCAGCGGCACCCTGACCGAACTGCCGGCCCGCCTGGAAGCCGCGCTGGCCGTCCTGAACGTCACCCGCACCCCGCAGCAGCAGGAGGAGGCCGCGCGGGAACTCGGCCTGGGAAGCTGCGCGCTGAGCGTCCAGACCCCCTGATTGACCGGGACCCCTGACGATACCCCCCCAGACTGACCCTGACGTGTGCGCTACCCTGAGCGCCCGGAGCAACCCACGCGAACGGCCTGTTCGCGCCCATCCGCCCCTGCCCTGGCCCCCATCCGGGCCGCGCGGGCGCCGTCA
The DNA here is from genome assembly GCF_028622095.1 of Deinococcus aquaticus. NCBI lineage: Bacteria > Thermotogati > Deinococcota > Deinococci > Deinococcales > Deinococcaceae > Deinococcus > Deinococcus aquaticus. Next base: position 1,552,999 of record NZ_CP115165.1, read on the forward strand.
TCCTGCCCCTTTTTTCCCTCCGGAGGTCATTTCACCTTGAGCGCATCCACCATCAACGATCCCGCCCGCCGCGTCGTGCTGGGCCTGCAACACTCGGTCGCCATGTTCGGCGCGACCGTCCTCGTGCCCATCCTGGTGGGCCTGTCGCCCAGCGTCGCGCTGTTCGGGGCGGGCGTCGCCACGCTGATCTTCCACCTGCTCACGCGCGGGCAGGTCCCGATCTTCCTGGGCAGTTCCTTCGCGTTCATTGCGCCCACCGCGCTGGTCGTGAAGGAATTCGGCCCCGCCGCCGCCGGGGGAGGCCTGATGGCCGCCGGCCTCATGTACCTGCTGTTCAGCGGCCTCGTGAAACTCCTGGGCACGGACCGGCTTCTACGGGTGTTTCCGCCCGTCGTGACCGGCCCGGTCATCATCGTGATCGGCCTGGGCCTCAGCAGCGTCGCCGTGAACCAGGCGAAAACGAACTGGTGGCTGGCCCTCGCCACCCTCCTGGCCGCCATTGTGGCCAGCATCTACGGGCGCGGCCTGTTCCGCATGCTGCCCATCCTGATCGGTGTGGTCACCGGGTACGCCGTGTCCCTGCTGACCGGGCAGGTCAGCCGTGAGGGCCTGGACGCCATCGCCGCCGCGCCCCTGCTGGGCCTCCCGGACTTCCACGCGCCCGCCCTGGACTGGCGGGCCGTGGCGATCATCGCGCCCATCGCGGTCGTCACGTTCATCGAGCACGTCGGGGACGTCATCGTGAACGGCCGCGTCGTCGGAAAGAACTTCCTGGAGAAACCCGGCCTGAGCCGCACCCTGTTCGCAGACGGACTGGCGAACATGAGCAGCGCCGCGCTCGGCGGGCCCGCCGCCACCACCTATGCCGAGAACACCGGCGTGCTCGCCCTGACCCGCGTGTACGACCCGCGCGTCCTCCAGATCGGGGCTGTGTTCGCCGTGCTGTTCGGCTGCTCCCCGAAACTCGCCGCCGTCCTGAAAAGCCTCCCGCAGGGCGTGCTGGGCGGCGTGAGCATCCTGCTGTTCGGCATGATCGCCAGCGTCGGCATTCGCACGCTGAGTGAGGCGAAGATCGACTTCGCGCACAGCCGCAACCTGATCATCGTGTCCCTGATCCTGGTCCTCGGGCTGGGCGGCGCCGCGTTCCCCATCCAGGTCTCCGGAACCAGCCTGGAACTGCACGGCATGGCCCTCGCCGCGCTGGTCGGCATCCTCGCCAACCTGATCCTGCCCCGCCAGCGCGACGAGATGGACGGCCCCCCGGAACGCACCCTGCACTGAAGTAGCCCCCGTACCCCGGCCCAGCCTGCCAGGTGAAGCAGTGGGCCGGGGCGAACATTGCTAGGCTCGTGGTCATGAGACGACACTTTGCGCTGGCCGCCCTGCTGACCCTCACGCCCCTCGCCGCTGCCGGCAGTGGCAACGCCGCGCCGCGCACCGTGACGCCCTTCGGCACCCCCACGGCCCTGCCCGCCAACGCCCCGGTGCGCCCCGGCCAGACCTGGGTGATGACCGGCACCACCGCCGGCGGCGAACGCATCACCCGCGAACTGAAGCTGAGCACCCAGGCCCCCGAATGGGACGACGGCTGGGACTTCGACGTCGAGAACGGCCCGTTCAGCTGGCAGCCCAGGAACCGCACGATCTTCGCCGCCGACGTCCTGACCGGCCTGAACGATGACGGCAACATTCACATGTGCATGGGCATGATTGAGGGCGCCAGTGCGCGCGGCGTGCTGTTCAGCGGCGATCTGGACGAACTGAAAGAAGTCCTGGCCAAGCTCGATGCAGTCACGGGCGACCCGCGCACCGCCGACGAATTCGTGCAGATCATCCGCAAGGCCGGAGTGCCCGCCGGGACCTGCCCCCTGATCCTGAAGCGCTGAGTCCCCAAGGCACAAGGGCCGCCCACGTTTCCGGGGCGGCCCTTGTGCGTTCTGCTGCGCTCAGCGTCGTCCGCGTGACCGGACTTTCTGCCCCGGCACGGTCGCCTGCTTGAACTCCTTGCCCTGCAACTTGGCCTCGATGGCGCGGATCTGGTCGCGCAGGCTGGCGGCCTTCTCGAAGTCCAGGTCCTCGGACGCCTGCCACATGTCCAGTTCCAGGTCCGTCAGCTGGGCGGTCAGGGCGTCGCGGTCTGTGCCGACGTTCTCGGAGCTGACCTCGGTGGGTTGCTCCTCGCCGCGAATGACGTTGCGCACGCCCTTGATGACGGTGGTGGGCGTGATGCCGTGCTCCTCGTTGTAGGCGGTCTGCTTCTCGCGGCGGCGGCGCGTCTCGTCCATCGCGAACTGCATGGCGGGCGTGATGGAGTCGCCGTACAGGATGACCTCACCGTTCACGTTGCGGGCCGCGCGGCCGATCGTCTGGATCAGGGCGCGCTCGCTGCGCAGGAAGCCGGGTTTGTCGGCGTCGAGGATGGCGACCAGCGAGACTTCCGGCAGGTCCAGGCCCTCGCGCAGCAGGTTGATGCCGACCAGCACGTCGTAATGCCCGAGTCGCAGGTCGCGGATGATCACCTGACGCTCCACGCTGTCGATGTCGCTGTGCATGTAGCGCGCCTTGACGCCCTTTTCGAGAAGGTACTCGGTCAGGTCCTCGGACATGCGTTTGGTCAGAGTGGTCACCAGGGTGCGCTCGCCGATCTTCGCGCGCTCGCGCACGCGGCCCAGCAGGTCCTCGATCTGCCCGTTGATGGGCCGCACCGTCACGGGCGGGTCCACCAGCCCTGTCGGGCGGATGATCTGATCGGCAATCGAGTCGCTGTGCTCGCGCTCGTACGGGCCCGGCGTGGCCGACACGAATACCACCTGCCCGGTCTTGCTCATGAACTCGTCGAAGTTCAGCGGGCGGTTATCCATCGCCGACGGCAGCCGGAAGCCGTAATCCACCAGCGTCTGTTTACGCGCCCGGTCGCCGTTCGCCATCCCGCCGATCTGCGGGACCGTCACGTGCGACTCGTCGATGAACGTCACGAAATCATCGTTGAAGTAATCCAGCATCGTGTACGGCGTGTGCCCCGCCGCGCGCCCATCAATGTGCCGCGAGTAGTTCTCGATGCCCGAGCAGTACCCCAGGACCTTGAGCATCTCCAGGTCGTACAGCGTGCGTTCCTTCAGGCGCTGCGCCTCCAGCAGCTTCCCGGTCGACCGGAAGTACTCCAGCCGCTCGTCCAGCTCCTGCTGAATGGTCACGATGGCCCGCTCGATGTTCCCCGCGCTTGAGACGTAATGCTTCGCCGGGTACACCACCGTCGCGTCCAGCTCCGCCAGCCGGTCCCCCGTCAGCGGATGCACCACCGTGATGCGCTCCACGTCGTCGCCCCACAACTCGATCCGCAGGGGCTGCTCGTCGTACGCGGGCCACACCTCGATCATCTCGCCCTTCGCGCGGAACCGGCCCGGCATCATCTCGATGTCGTTGCGTTCGTACTGCATGTTCACCAGCCGCCCCAGAATCTCGTCCCGGCTCACCTGCCCGCCCTTCTTCAGGATCAGGTTCAGCGCCGTGTACTCCTTCGGGTCGCCCAGGCCGTAGATGCAGCTGACCGACGCCACCACGATCGTGTCCCGCCGCGTCAGCAGACTGCGCGTGGTGCTGTGCCGCAACCGTTCGATCTCCTGGTTCACCGAGGCGTCCTTCTCGATGAACAGGTCCTTGCCCGGCACGTACGCCTCCGGCTGGTAGTAGTCGTAGTAGCTGATGAAGAACTCGACCGCCGCGTCCGGGAAGAACTCCCGGAACTCGCTGGCCAGCTGAGCGGTCAGGATCTTGTTCGGCGCCATGATCAGCGCCGGACGCTGGGTTTTCTCGATCACCTGCGCCACGGAGTAGGTCTTCCCAGTGCCGGTCGCCCCGAGCAGCGTCTGGAACCGGAGGCCGCTGTCCAGTCCGTCGACCAGGGAGCGGATGGCGGTGGGCTGGTCACCGGCGGGCGTGTAACTGGACTGGACTTTGAGCATGGGACCTCCGGGGTGGGTGGGGGAGAGGGCAGGGGCAGTGCCTGAACGAATCTGCTTATTTTACGCCCTGTACGTAAACGGATGGTAAGCGAGATGGCTGAAGGAAACCTTGACCGGCGACCCCCTACACTGCCTCCTATGCGTTCCCGTCCTGCCGCCCTGATCTTCATCCTGCTGACGGCCCTGATCGACATCATCGGGATCGGGTTGATCATTCCGGTGTTGCCGGGATTGGTGAAGGAGCTGGCGGGGTCGGAGGTGGCGGGCGCCCGCACCATTGGGCTGCTGACGGCGGCGTACGCGGTGATGCAGTTCGTGTTCGCGCCGATTCTGGGGGTGCTGAGTGACCGGTTCGGGCGGCGGCCGGTGCTGCTGTTCGCGCTGAGCGGCATGGCGCTGGATTACCTGCTGCTGGCGTTCGCGCCGACCCTGGCGTGGCTGTTCGTGGGCCGCATCCTGGCGGGCATCACCGGGGCGAGCCTGACGGTCGCGAACGCATACATCGCGGACGTGTCGCCCCCAGAGGACCGCGCGAAGAACTTCGGGTTGCTGGGCGCGACGTTCGGGGTGGGGTTCATCCTGGGGCCGGCGCTGGGCGGTCTGCTGGGCGAGTACGGGCTGCGGGTGCCGTTCATGGTCGCGGCCGCCTTGACGGGCCTGAACGTGCTGTACGGTCTGTTCGTGCTGCCCGAATCCCTGCCGGTTAGCGCGCGCGGCAAGGCCATGCGGCGCGCGGACCTGAACCCGTTGCTGCCGCTGCGGGCGCTGGGCGAGTACCCGATCCTGCGCTCGCTGGCGCTGACGTTCGTGCTGCTGGGCCTCGCGGGACAGGTGATCTTCAGCACGTGGGTGCTGTACACCGAACGCGTCCTCACCTGGACGCCAGGGCAGAACGGGGTGGCGCTGGCCTTCTTCGGACTGCTCACGGCGGCCGTGCAGGGCGGGTTGATCGGGCCGTTCATCGCGCGCTTCGGGGACCGCCGGACCATCATGACCGGACTGGTCGCCAGCATCCTGGAATTCCTGGTGCTCAGCGTGGCCCGCAGCGGCGCGCTGCTGTACGCCTCGCTGGTCGTGGGCGCACTGGGCGGCCTCGCCAACCCGGCCATTCAGGGCCTGATCTCCCGACAGGTAGGCGAGTCCGAGCAGGGCCGCGTGCAGGGCGCCATCACCAGCCTGAACTCACTGGTGGCGGTGGTGGGGCCCGTGCTGGCGACCGCCGTGTACGCCTACGGCCTCACGCACGGCTTCCCCGGCGCGGCGTTCCTGATGGGCGCGCTGCTGTCCGTGGCAGGCACCGTCCTGATCCTGGGCGTGCTGCGCGGGATGCCCGACACCGGGCGGCCAACGCAGGGGTGATGGTTGATGGGTGATGGTGAACGGCAAGCTCACACCTGACTGCTCACTCCCTACTTCCTGCTGCTCTCTTTCCCACTGCCCTCTTTTGCCGGCCCTGCGCGCAGCACCTCGTCGGCTACCGTCAGGAAGGCGCGCACGACTGGGCTGGCGCCGTCGCCGCGCCGCCACACGGCGACGATCTCGACGGTGGGGGCGTCCTCGACGGGGCGGTACACCACGCCGGGCAGGCTCAGGCGGCTGAAGAACTCGATGGGCAGGAACACGCCCACGCCCGCCGCGACGAGGGACAGCAGCGTGGGAATCTCGATGGCTTCCTGCACCACGTGCGGCGTGAAGCCGGAGGCGGCGCACCAGCGCATGACCTGATCGAAGTACGTGGCGCGCAGTTGCCGGGGGAAGAACACGAAGTTCTCGCCGCTCAGGTCACTGATCTTCAGGCGGCGTTTGCGGGCCAGGGGGTGCTCGGCGGGCAGGGCCGCGACCAGGGGTTGGCGCCAGAGGGGGCGCGAGTCCAGGGTGGGGTCGCGGACCGGGAGCAGCATCAGGCCGATGTCGATCTGCCCGCCGCGCAGCCCGGCTTCCTGTTCCTGGGCGGTCAGTTCGCGCAGGTCCACGCTGACGTTCGGGTACAGTTCGCGGAAGCGGCGCACGATTTCCGGCAGGCCCCCGAAGGCCAGCCCGCTGACGAAGCCCACGGTCAGGCGGCCCACCTCGCCCCGCGCAGCCCGGCGGGCGCGTTCCACGGTCTGCGCGGCCACGAGCAGCGTCTCGCGCGCGCCGATCAGGAATTCCTGCCCGGCGGGCGTGAGTTGCACGCGGCGGGTGGTGCGCAGCACGAGCGGCACGCCGACTTCCTCTTCCAGGTTGCGGATGGAGTTGCTCAGGGCCTGCTGGACCACGAACACGCGTTCGGCGGCCCGCCCGAAGTGTTCTTCCTCGGCGAGGGCGACGAAGTGCCGCAGGTGACGCAGTTCGATCATGGGCTGCGTGTGGTCATGAGGAGAGTCGTGTGGGGCGCTGGGGCATTGCCCTCCAGCGTAACTCCCGGAACCCACCAGTACCAGTGGTGAATCCTGTGAGAATCCCCTGTTGGAAGTGTGGAACGGCGGGGCCTAGACTGCTGGCATGACCTCATCTCCTCCGAACAGACCGCCCCGCACCGGCATGAGCGCGCAGGAGCGCGAGAAGCTGAACTCCGTGGAGACGCAGGAATGGCTCGACTCACTGGCGTACGTGTTCGCGAACGCCGGCGACAACCGCGCGGCGGAACTGCTCGAGGAACTCGACCACTACGCGTACTTCCACGGCGCGCCCATCACGTTCAAGCAGAACACCCCGTACATCAACACCATCGACGCCGACGCGCAGCCCGAGTACCCGGGCGACCCCGAGATCGAACGCAAGATCCGCAACATCATCCGCTGGAACGCCGTGGTCATGGTCATCAAGGCCAACAAGAAGAGTGACGGCATCGGCGGGCACCTCTCGACGTACGCCAGCGCGGCCGAGCTGCTGGAAGTGGGCTTCAACCACTTCTTCCGTGGGCACGGCGCCGGGCAGGACCGCGACCTGATCTTCTACCAGGGGCACGCCAGCCCCGGCGTGTACGCCCGCAGCTTCCTGGAGGGCCGCTTCGACGAGGCCCGCATGAACCGCTTCCGCCGCGAACTGCAACCCGAGGGCGAGGGCCTGAGCAGCTACCCGCACCCGTGGCTGATGCCCGACTACTGGGAATTCCCGACCGTCAGCATGGGCCTGGGCCCCATGCAGGCCATCTACCAGGCGCGTTTCATCAAGTACCTGGAGAACCGCGAACTGAAACCCAGGGGCGACGCGAAGGTCTGGGCGTTCCTGGGCGACGGTGAGATGGACGAGCCGCAGAGCATCGGCGCGATCCGATTTGCCGCGTACGAGAACCTCGACAACCTGATCTTCGTGCTGAACGCCAACCTCCAGCGCCTCGACGGCCCGGTGCGCGCGAACTCCAAGGTCATCCAGGAGTTCGAGGCGCTGTTCCGTGGCGCGGGCTGGAACGTCATCAAGGTCATCTGGGACAGCAAGTGGGACGAACTGCTCCAGAAGGACTACAACGGCACCATCGTCAAACGCTTCGAACTGCTCGTGGACGGCGAGTCGCAGCGCTACGCGGCCTTCGGCGGCAAGGAACTGCGCGAGAAGTTCTTCAATACCCCGGAACTCAAGGCCCTGATCGACGGCTGGAGCGACGCCGACCTGGAACTCCTGAACCGCGGCGGGCACGACATTCACAAGATCTACGCCGCGTACGCCTCCGCCGTGAAGCACAAGGGCAGCCCGACCATCATCATCCCGCGCACCATCAAGGGCTACGGCCTTGGCGAGAGCGCCCAGGCCCGCAACGTCGCCCACCAGGTGAAGAAGCTGGACTTCAGCACCCTGAAAGACCTGCGCGACCTGCTGGAACTGCCCCTGAACAACGATCAGGTCGAGCACATGGAGTACTACCACCCCGGCCCGGACAGCCCCGAGGTGAAGTACGCCCTGGAACGCCGCGCGGCGCTGGGCGGCAGCATTCCCGCCCGCCGGGTCGAGTACCCGCACCCCACCATCCCCAACGGCGAGTTCTACGAGGAGTTCGCCAAGGGCAGCGGCGAGCGGCAGGTCAGCACCACCATGGCCGCCGTGCAGATCATCAGCAAACTGCTGCGCGACAAGGAAATCGGCAAGTACATTGTGCCGATCGTGCCCGACGAGGCCCGCACCTTCGGCATGGACGCCCTGGTGCCCCGCATCGGCATCTACAGCCCGCGCGGCCAGACGTACACGCCCGTCGACTCTGGCAGCCTCATGGCCTACAAGGAAAGCGTGAACGGCCAGATGCTGGAAGAGGGCATCACCGAGGACGGCGCGATGGCCTCCTGGATCGCCGCCGGAACCTCGTACGCCAACCACGGCGTGCCCACCATCCCCTTCTTCGTGCTGTACAGCATGTTCGGCATGCAGCGCGTCGGTGACCTCGTGTGGGCCGCCGCAGACCAGCGCGCGCGTGGTTTCATCCTCGGTGCCACCGCCGGGCGCACCACCCTGGCCGGCGAGGGCCTCCAGCACCAGGACGGCAACAGCCACCTGCAGGCGTACGTCGTCCCGAACCTGAAGACCTACGACCCGGCCTTCGCGTACGAACTGGCCGTGATCGTCGAGAGCGGTATTCAGCGCATGTACGTGGACGGCATCGACGAGTTCTACTACGTCACCGTGGACAACGAGAACGAGGTGCAGCCCGCCATGCCCAGCGACGGCCGCAGCCACGAGGAAATCCGCGAGGGCATCGTGCGCGGCATGTACCGCTACCAGAAGAGCGCCAGCAAGGGCAAACTCAGGGCGCAGATCCTCGCCAGTGGTCCCGCCATGGGAGCCGCGATGGAGGCCGTGAAGGCGCTGGAAGCCTACGGTGTCGCCGCCGACCTGTGGAGCGTGACCAGCTACAAGGAACTCCACCAGGACGCCCTGCTCGCCCAGCGTCACAACATGCTGCACCCCACCCAGGAACCCCGCGTGCCGTACGTGGCGCAGCAGCTGAGCAAGGAGAACGCCCCCGGCGTCCTGATCTCGGTGAGCGACTACATGAAACTCGGCGCGGACGGCCTGAACGGCCACCTCGACCGGAAACTCTGGACGCTCGGCACCGACGGCTTCGGCCGCAGCGAGGCCCGCGAGGAACTCCGCGACTTCTTCGAGGTCGACACCAAGCACGTCGTCCTCGCCACCCTGTACGCCCTCCAGCGCGACGGCAAGATCAAGGGCGACGTGGTCGCCAAGGCCATTGCCGACCTGGGCATCGACCCGGAACGCGACGCCCCCGTCCTGCGTTAAAGGTTGAAAGTTGATGGTCGATAGAGCCCAGCTCTCCACCATCAACTGTCTACCACCGACCATCACCCCCTCTCCGAAGGAGAACTCCAAATGGCTACTGAACTGAAACTCCCCGACGTGGGCGACAACATCGAGCAGGGCACCGTCGTGACCGTGCTGATCAAGGCCGGCGACACCGTGACCGAGGGGCAACCCATCATCGAGATCGAGACCGACAAGGCCGTCATCGAGGTGCCCGCCGAGACCGCCGGGACCGTGGAAGCCGTGAACGTGACGGTGGGCGACACCGTGAAGGTCGGCGGCGTGATTGCCACCCTGGGCGGCGCAGGTGCCTCCCCGGCCACCTCCAGCCAGGGCGGCGGGGATCAGGCCGCGCAGGCTGAGAGCAGCGGCACGTCCGCTGACGCAGGACAGGCCAATCAGGTGGCGCAGGCGCAGCAGGCCGCGCAGAAAGAACAGGCCGGCACGACCGCCCCGGCCCAGGACAGCGCCGTCCAGGACAACGCCGCCCAGACCGGCGCGGCTCCGGCCAGCGGCGGCGCGCAGATCACCCTGCCGGACGTGGGTGACAACATCGAGCAGGGCACCGTCGTGACCGTGCTGGTCAAGGCCGGCGACACCGTGACCGAGGGCCAGCCCGTCATCGAGATCGAGACCGACAAGGCCGTCGTGGAGGTGCCCGCCAACGCCAGCGGCACCGTGCAGAGCGTCAGCGTGAACGTGGGCGACACCGTGAAGGTCGGCGGCGTGATCGCCACCCTGAGCGGCGGCAGCGCCCCGGCCGCCCCCGCACCCGCTGCTGCCCCTGCACCGGCTGCATCGGCACCCGCCGCACCTGCCCCGGCCCAGCCTGCCGGTGCGCCCGCCGCTCAGGCCGCCGCACCCGCGCAGTCCGGCACGCAGAACCCGCAGACCTTCGACGGTCGCCACGTCGTGCCCGCCGCGCCCAGCATCCGCCGCCTCGCCCGCGAGATCGGCGTGGACATTCACGCCGTGCACGGCACCGGCATCGCCGGCCGTATCAGCGAGGAAGACGTCCGCCGCACCGGCGGCAGCCCCACCGTCACCGCGCCCGCCGCCGCGCAGGCCAGCGCACCTGCCGCCCCCGCACCCGCTGTGGCCGCCGCGCCCCTGCCCAACTTCGAGAAGTGGGGCGCCGTCACCCGCGAGGACATGAGCGGCATCCGCAAGGCCACCGTGCGCTCCATGACCGCCAGCACCGCGATCCCCATGGTCACGCACTTCGACAAGGCCGACGTGACCCTCATGGAAGAGACCCGCAAACGCTTCGGCGCGCGCGTCGAGAAAGCCGGCGGCAAACTCACCATGACGCACATCCTCATGAAGGTCGTCGCGAACGCCCTGCGTCAGTTCCCCAAATTCGGCGCGAGCCTCGACCTGAACGCCCAGCAGGTCATCTACAAGGACTTCGTGAACATCGGCGTGGCCGTCGACACGCCCGTCGGCCTGCTCGTGCCCGTCATCAAGGACGCCGACCGCAAGAGCATCACCGACATGGTCCTCGAACTGAGCGAACTCGCCGGCCGCGCCCGCGACCGCAAACTCAAACCCGACGAGATGCAGGGCGCGACCTTCACGATCAGCAACCTCGGCGGGATCGGCGGGCACGCCTTCACGCCCATCGTAAACGCCCCCGAAGTCGCCATCCTCGGCGTCAGCCGCGGCGGCATGGAACCCGTCTGGAACAGGGAAACCGGCACGTTCGAACCCCGCAACATGCTCCCACTCAGCCTCACCTACGACCACCGCCTGATCGACGGCGCCGACGCCGCCCGCTTCGTGCGCTTCATCTGCGAGTCGCTGGAAGACCCCTTCCTGATCTCGCTGTAAGACAGGCTGATGGCAGAAGGCTGAAGGCAAGACAGAGCCCCCGTCCACGTGGCGGGGGTTCCTGCCGTGCCGGGAATTGCGGTGGAGGATTCCGGTAGAGGGCCGCTGCCCGCACCCGTGACAATGCGGGCATGACGGTCACGTTCACGCGGGAATTCATGCTGGAGCGGATGTTCGCGGGTGACGCGACGTTCGACGGGCTGTTCTACACGGGCGTGACGAGTACCGGGATCTACTGCCTGCCGTCCTGCCGGGCGCGCAAGCCGCTGGCGGGGAACGTGGTGTTCCACCCGTGCGCGGCGTCGGCGCGGGCGGCGGGACTGCGGGCGTGTCGTCGCTGCCAGCCGGACGCGTTCCAGGCGGGCGTGCCGGTCGAGGAGGCGACCTTCACGGCTGCGCTGGCCCGAGTGGACGTGCCGGGCGTCCTGTCCGTGCAGGCGCTGGCCCGCGAGTTGAACTTGAGTGGCAGCGCGCTGCACCGCCTGTTCCGTGAGCAGTTCCAGTGCAGTCCGGCCGACTGGCTGACGCGGCGGCGGGTGGAACTGGCGGCCGCGCACCTGCTGACCTCGGCGGACACGGCGGCGCAGGTGGCGTTCGCGGTGGGGTTCGGGAGCCTGTCGGCGTTCGGCGCGCAGTTCCGGCGGGTGATGCACCTGACCCCGCAGGCCTTGCGCGTGGCGGTCCGGACGGGCACGCTGCGGCTGACGCTGCCGGCCGCGTACCCGCTGGAACTGGTGCGCCGCGACCTGGGCCGCGATCCGCTCAGCGTGACGGGGCAGGTGCGGGAAGGTGCGGTGCAGTATGCGTGGACGCTGCCGGGCGGGCCGCAGGTCGTGACCGTGCAGTTCGGAGATCAGGAGGCCCGGGTGCAGCCGTCCTGTCCGGAGACCCTGAGCGGTCCGGACTGGCTGGCCCTGCACACGTTGACGGTGCGGGCGCTGGGCCTGCGCGGACTGTCGCGGCCTGTTCCGCTGGTGCCGGACCTCTTCGACGGGCTGGTGTGGGCCGTGGTGGGCCAGCAGGTCACGTTCCGGCAGGCCTGCACGCTGCGGCGGCGACTGGTGGAACGCTGCGGCCCACCCGCCGGGGACGGCCTGAGCGCGCCGCCCACCGCGCAGGCCGTGGCGGCCCTGACCCCCGCCGAACTGGGCAGCCTGGGCCTGACCGGAGCGCGGGCCGCGCTGCTGCACCGCCTGGCCGGACGGGTCTCGCGTGGGGAGGTGAACCTCGCGGCGCTGGCACGCGGCACGGTGGGAGCCGCTCGCCGCACCCTGCTGGCCGTGCCCGGCATCGGCCTGTGGACCGCCGAGTACGTGCTGTTGCGCGTGCTGGGCTTCCCGGACATCGTGCCCGGCACGGACGCCGCCCTGGCCGCCGCGCTGCGCCGCGCGCACGGGCTGCCCGCACGCCCGACGCCCGCAGAGGTGCAGCGCCTGCTTGACCCCTTCGCCCCTCACCGCAGTCACGCGGTCCTGCGCCTGTGGCACGCCCTGCCACCCACCCACGACCCTCACGGAGACACCCCATGACCCGATCCCAACCCCAATCCCGGCCTCAGCACGCCCACCTTCTGCGCGCCCTGCACGAACGCGGCCTGATCCTGCCCTGCGCCTGGGACGCCGTCAGCGCCCGCGTGTTGCAGCAGGCGGGCAGTCCCGCCATCGGCACGAGTAGCGCCGCCGTGGCCTTCGCCCTGGGCTTCCCGGATGGGCAGGTCGCCCCGCGCGACACCTTGCTGGCCGCACTGGAACGCACCCTGAACGCCGTGACCGTGCCTGTCACCGCCGACCTGGAGGGTGGGTACGCCGACACGCCGCAGGGCGTGGCCGACACGGTCCACACCGCCCTGAGCCTGGGCGCGGCGGGCCTGAACCTCGAAGACGCCACCGGGCAGCCCGACCGGCCTCTGCTGCCAGCGGACCAGCAGGTGGACCGGCTGCGGGCCGCGCGCGCGGCCGCCGACGCCCAGGGCGTCCCCGCGTACCTGAACGCCCGCACCGACACGTACCTCACCGGATACGGCGACACCGACGCAGACAGGCTGGATGAGACCGTCCGCCGGGGCCGCGCGTACCTGCAAGCCGGGGCGGACAGCGTGTTCGTGCCCGGCCTGACCGACCCGCCCACCATCCGTGCGCTGCGCGACCGCCTGGGCGGCGCGCTGGCCGTCATGCACGCCCCCGGCGGCCCGGACGCCCACACCCTGCTGCGCGCCGGGGCCAGCCGCGTCAGCACCGGCCCCTCCCTGTTTCTGGCTGCGCTGGGTCACGCTGCCACTCTGTCTGCACAGTTCCGGGAGCGCGGCACGCTCGACACGCCCGGCGCGCTGCCTTTCGGAACAGTGCAGGGTTGGTTCAGCCGTTCACCCGCCTGAGCGCAGCAGGCGCGGATTCCACTGCTGCGGGCCGTCCCGTTGTTCCGGCTTGCAGGGGGGCGTGGCAGTTCTGGGCACGGTCAGGGGCCACACGCTGGCCAAGGCGCGTCCGGCGATGTCGGCGGTGCCCACCGGGCCGAATACGCGGCTGTCGAGGCTGCCGCCGGGGCTGCGGTTGTCGCCCATCACGAAGTACGTTCCGGCCGGGACGGTGATGGGCGGCGTGTTGGCAAGGTCGCTGGTCGTGTCGTGGCACGCCCCGTTCCAGTAGGCGGTGGTGCGGGGTTCATTCAGGGGGCGGCCGTTCACGGTGACGCGGCCCTGCGTGACCTGCACGGTGTCGCCGGGCAGTCCGACCACCCGCTTGACGAGGTACGGGCGGTACGCCCAGGGAAGGGTGAGGCCCCGGTACGTGCGGGTCCACTCCTGGGCAGCGGTGCGGGGTGGTTTGAACACCACGGTGTCGCCCCTCCCGTAGGTGCCGACGCCCAGGGTGTGCGCCCACCCTTCGATTTTCGGGACGAGTAGCGTCTCGCCGTGGCGCAGGCCGGGCAGCATGCTCACGCCGTCCACGCGCACGGCGGTCGCGCCGAACTGCGTCAGCAGCAGCGCGAAGGCCAGCGGGGACAGCCAGTCGCGCCACAGGCGGCCCAGGCGGTTCCTGGCAGAGGCGGTCACGGCTGTGCCTGCGTGGTCGCGGAGGTGGGCGTGGCTGGGTGGTTGCCCTGGAGGGCGTACGCGGCCCCGCCGAGCAGGCCGGCGGCCAGCAGCCAGCGCAGGGCGAGCCCCAGCGTGTGCGTGCGGGCAAGGTGAAGGGCAGCGGGCAGGGCTGGGCCAGCCTCAGTCAGGGCGGCCGCCCAGGCGTCGCGTTCGTTCAGGCCGCGCAGGCGGGCGTCGAGCATGCTCTGGTGCAGGTTCCCGTGCAGTTCCGCCCGGACCCGGCGGGCGGCCGTGGGTGGCAGCAGCCGCGTCACGCGGCGCAGGTACGCCGGAACGGCGGGCGGGGTCACCAGAGGCTCCGCAGGGCCGCATCGAAGGCTCGGTAAGAATCACGTCTGCGGCGCAGTTCGGCGCGGCCCGCGTCGGTCAGGGTGTACGTGCGGACCGGGGGGCCACCACGGGCGGGGGTCGTCTCGGCGGCGCTCAGGAACCCACCCTTCTCCAGGCGGTGCAGGGCTGGGTACAGGCTCCCGGCGTTCAGGGTGATGCTGCCCTCCGTGACGGCACTGACGCGCTTGGCGATGTCCTGCCCGTAGCCGCCCTCGCGTTCCAGGACGCTCAGGAGGATCAGGTCCAGGTTGCCCTTGAACAGGTTCGTATCCACGAGTATCAGTGTCTGATATCAGAATGTGAGGATGGTGGGCCGACCACGCATAGTGGTGGGGCCTGTGTCCGTGGGATCTGCGTGTCCTTACACTCACGGCATGAACCCTGACCTCCATTCCCTCTACGCCTGGGTGAAGGTCTCACGCGAGCGGGTGTTCGCGTGAGCGGAGGCTCTGCCGGACGGCGTGTACACCCTGGAGGGCTCCGAGTTCGCGTTCGGCAGCCTGCGGAACGTGCAGGCGCACGTGGCCGGGTGTTACCGGGTGTGGGTGGGCGCGCGGGGCCTGGGAGAGGACGTGGGCGGCCCGGACCCGGTGAGCGTGCCGGACGTGACCGCCATGCGCCGCGTGTTCGCGGACGTGGACAGCATGATGGAGCGGGCGCTGGACACCTTCGCGGCGCCGGATGAAGCGTTCGATCTGGTCCTGCCGGGCGAGGTGCTGAGGGTCACGCAGCGGTGGCTGGTCATGCACCCGGTCACGCACGAGTTTCATCACAAGGGCCAGATGCTGACGATGGGCCGCGTGCTGGGGTTCCCGTACCCGCCGGGGCCAGACACGGACCTGGTCCTGCCGGGCGAGGTGCCGGGAGGCTGACCCTTCACCTGCCCGCGCGCTGTGCCGGGCCGTACGGTGTGCGGGGGCGTGGGCGGCGATGCTGACCGCATGACCGATGCCCTGCGCCTGCCACCCGACCTGCCGCCCAACCTGCCGGACGATCAGCTGCCCCGCGTGCTGGGCGAGGCCCTGACCGGCCTGTACACGGGCGAGCCGCGCCTCCCGGCCCGCGCGGGCGGCCGCACGGCGGGACTGGCGGCCCTGCACGCCTGGACGGGCGAGGGGTACGCGGGCCGCAACTTCCTGAGCGGGAACGTGTCGCGCCTGAGCATGTACCTGCGGCACGGCATGCTGGGCCTGCGCGAGGTCGCCGCGCACGCCCGCGCCGTCATGCGGGGCCGTGAGCGCGACGAGTTCCTGCGGCAGCTGACCTGGGCCGAGTTCTACCGGCTGGTGCTACGCCAGGAGGGCGCGCGGGTCCTGGGGAACCTGGAGGACCCCAAGTACCCGGCCCGCTGGACGGACACCCTGCCGGACGACGTGCGTGGGGCCAGCACCGGCCTGCCCTGCGCTGACGCGTGGGTCACGCACCTGATCCGGGACGGGTGGCTGCACAACCACGAGCGGCTGTGGTTCGCGGCGTACCTGGTGCACTGGCGCGGCGTGGACTGGCGGGCCGGGTACGCCCTGTTCCGCGAGCACCTGCTCGACGGCGACATCGCGAACAATGCCCTGTCGTGGCAGTGGGTGGCGAGCACCTTCAGCAACAAGCCGTACTTCATGAACCAGGAGAACATCGACCGGTACAGCGGCGGGCGGTGGTGCCGCACCTGCCGGGCCGCGTGTCCGTTCCGTGCCTCGTACGGTGAGCTCGAAACGCAGCTGTTCGGGACGCAGCCGTGACCGCCTCCCAGGTCCGCCGGGTCGTGTGGGTTCACGGGGACAGCCTGTCCGTCACTGACCCCGCCCTGAGCGCCTGCCCGGACGCCCCGGCTCTGTTCGTGTTCGACCGTCCGTTTCTTCAGGCGGTCCCGGTCGCGTTTCCGCGTCTGGCGTTCATGTACCAGGGCGTGCGGGACCTCGCCGCGCACCGCCCCGGCCCGACCGAGCTCCGCGTGGGGGCCGTGCCGGACGAACTCGCCGCCTTCGCCGCCGCGCACCACGCCGCCGAACTGCACGTCACCCGCAACTTCACGCCGGACTTTGCGCGCATTGTGGACGGCCTGCGCGCCGCCCGCCCGGACTTACGAATCATTGTTCACGAACCGGAACGCCTCACCAGCTTCAATGGGCCCCTGCGGCGCTTCTTCGGCTTCTGGAAGAAGGTGGAACGCGAGGTCCTGCACGGCGAACCCGCCCCGGACTTCCCCCAGCGCGGCCACCGCTAGAACAGATGGCGGATGCGCTGCAGTCAGGGCTGGCGGCAGACTGCCCGGCGTGAATGTCCTGAACATCCCGGTGTCCCCGGCCCTGCTGGACGCGTGGCGCGGCTGGCTGGCCCCGGCGCGGCAGCCGTTCTACCTGACGGACGCAGAGGCGCGGCGGCTGGCCTTGCCGACCCTGGCGCGCGCCTCGGTGACGCTGAATCCGGAGGAACGCGACACGTTCACGCTGTGGAATGTCGCGGCCGGGGCCGAGCGGCTGGCGTGGCTGACCCCGGCGGACGTGGACGCCCTGACTCCGGCCGCGCGCCGGGAACTGCTGCGCGCGCAGGTGCGGCACGGGCGGGGCAACGTGCCACTGGGCGCCCGTTTCGCGGACCTGCGGCCCGGCCTGCCCGCCGGGCGGTTCCTGTGGCGGCGCGAGGACCTGACCGGCGCAGTCCTGGCCCGCCTGATCAGCTGGGAAGGGCGGGCCTGTCGGCGGCAGGACGTGCCGAACACCGTGTGGGACGCGGCTGCCCACACCCTCCCGGCCGCCCGGACGCTGGCGGGCACCTTCCCGGCAGGCAGCGCCGGCAACTGCTTCGGCACGGTGATGGGCGCGGCGGGCGTGCCGGACGCAGCGCACACCTGGATGCAGCGCGAACCGTTCGAGGCGTTCCTGCGGGACAGGACGGTTCCCGGAGGTCAGGACGGTCAGCCGGGCACGCTGCTGCTGTGGCGTTCGGGCAACGGACTGGCGCAGCACGCGGCCGTCACGCTGGGCGGCGGCTGGGCGCTGCACAAACCCGCGCAGACGTGGTGGACACCCCGCACGGTCCTGAGCGTCCCGGAACTGAAAACCGCCACCCGCACGCGGGGGTGGCGGCTGGAACGCCGGACGCTGACCTGACCCTGGCGTCCGGGTCGGGGCGCGTTACTTGCCGTGCCGGGTCAGGCGGTACAGGGTGACGCCGTTCGTGATCAGCAGCAGGACGCTCAGGCCCGCCATGGGCCACTCCTGCCGGGTGCCGAAGCGAATGGCGAGGATGCCCCAGCCGCACATGAGTGCGACGACCAGCCAGATACGCCACGCGGGCGCGTTCACTGTTTGAACCTCATGCGCTCAGGGTAACGGGTGAGGTGGGGGCCGCGCGTCCCGCTGGTCCCGGCGCGCTTACTTGCCGAGGCTGCTTGACAGCGCGCTTTTCAGGGCGGCCTCGGCGTTCAGGGTGCCGGCGCCGCAACTGCGGGCGGGTTGCGGGTCGCAGTGACCGCCGGGAAAGGGCACGGCGGTGCCCGTCAGCAGGCGGCGTAGCGAGGCGGGAGTCAGGTTGGGGCGCACGCCCAGCAGCAGGCTGGCGACGCCCGTCACGTGCGGCGCGGCGAGGCTGGTGCCGTTCGGGTCGCGCACGCCGCCC
This sequence comes from Deinococcus aquaticus, assembly GCF_028622095.1. Lineage (NCBI taxonomy): Bacteria > Thermotogati > Deinococcota > Deinococci > Deinococcales > Deinococcaceae > Deinococcus > Deinococcus aquaticus. The sequence continues at coordinate 1,571,062 of NZ_CP115165.1, forward strand.
GCGCCGCTGACGCTGCTGACGGTCACACCGTGCCCGACCTCCCCGCCGGGCGCGGCGAGTGCCACGCTGCGGCCCCAGTTGGCGTAAGCGGGCCGCGCGCCCTGCACGGTGACGCTGGTGACGGTCAGGACGTTCCGGCACCCGGCGGGCGAGTACCCGAATGCGTCCGCGCCGTCGTTCGCGGCCCCGGCGATCACCAGTGCGCTGCGCGCCGTGACGGCGTCCACGGCGGCCTGCACGCGCGGGTCGCAGCGGGTCAGGGGAATGAAGTCCGCGAACAGACTGAGGTTCAGCAGCCGCGCCGGGTTCGGGTTGACGGGCACGCCCGGCACGGTCAGTCCCGCCGCCCACTTCAGGCCGTCCACGAGGTCCGGCACGTCGATCTGCCCGTCCGTGCCGGCCACGCGCACGTGCACGACGCGGGCGCGTGGGTTCAGGCCGGCCATGCCGCGTCCGTCGTGCGCGGCGGCGATGATGTTCGCCACGACCTCACCATGGAACGCGTACGGTCCGACGCCGCTGCCGTCGGCGTCCCGGCCGCCGCCATCCCCGGCGCGGGCGGGATCGCTCACGAAGTCGTAGCCGTTCACGGCGCGGCCCGCGAGTTCCGTGCTGGTTACGAAGCCTGTGTCCAGCACGGCGACCGTCACGGGCTGCGCCGCCTGCGCGCCGGGCAGCGCCCATGCCTGCGGCGCGCGGATGACCGGCAGCGTCCACTGCTGCGAGTACAGCGGATCGGTGGGCGGGCGGGCCAGCGCAGGGGCCGCCGTGCTGGCGGGCGGACTGGCCACTGGCCCGCTAGCTGGGCCGGCAGCGGGATTGGGAATCAGGGCCGGTGCCGGGAGCTGCGCGGGCGCGCCAACCGGCAGAATTTCCGGCAGGGCGTCCAGCGGCGGCCGCACCGGGATGGTCAGGGCGGCGGCGGGCAGGGCACCCAGCAGCAGCGTGAGGCCCAGGCGGGACAGGGCAGTGGAAGCAGAGCGCATCTGCCCAGTGTCGGGCGCCCGCCTGACTCGCAGCTGAGCGCCGCTTGGGGATACCATCACCTCATGACACAACTCCGCAGGGCACACCCCCGCAGGTCAGGGCGCCGCACGCCACGGGCAGCGTCATGACGGCCCCCACCCCCCCGTGGAACACGTCCCGCCCCGTGGTGGTCCTGACCGGCGCGTCCAGCGGCATCGGGCTGGCCACCGCCACGGAACTCGCCGCGCTGGGCTACGCGCTGGTGCTTGCCGCGCGCCGTGAGGACGAACTGGGTGCCCTGGCCCGCCGCCTCGACCCGTCCGGGCACCGCGTGATCGCCGTCCCGACCGACGTGACCAACCCCGACTCGCGCCGCGCCCTGATCGCTGCCGCGCACGCCCACTTCGGCCGGATCGACGTGCTGGTCAACAACGCGGGCGTCACCATCGAGCGGGGCTGGTGGTGGGAGGACCCGGACCCCCTGCGCGTCCTGCGCGTGAACCTTGACGCGCCCATCGAACTGACCCGGCTGGTCCTGCCCGAGATGCGTGAGCGGGGCAGCGGCCACATCGTGAACATCGGCTCTGTGGCCGGGCAGGCCGCCACGAACGGCATGTACTCTGCCAGCAAGTACGGCATTCGCGGCTTCAGCCTCGGCCTGCGCCGCGAACTGCTCGGCAGCGGCGTGAACGTCAGCCTCGTCTCGCCGGGCTTCGTGAAGAGCGAGATGACCGCCAGCGCCCGCCTCCCCATGCCCGGCCCGGAAGTCGTGGCCCGCGCCGTCGCGGCCGTGCTGCTGCGCCCGCGCCGCGAGGTGCTCGTGCCGCGCGTGTACCACCTGTTCGCGTGGCTCGACCGCCGCCTCCCGGCCCTGGGCGACCGCGTGGTGCGCAAGCTGATCGTGCGGCGCTACGACCACAGCGGGCAGTAGGCCGGGAGTGGGTGCGGCTTGACAGGGGCGGTCAGGTCGCCCGCACGCTGCCACCCATCACCCATGAGCGGCGCGTCAAGGTGGGCCTTACGTCGGGCCAAGTGGGGTTCATGGGCGGGTCACGCGGCGGGTGGGTATGGGGGGGAGGCTGGGGGCATGAGTGATCAGGATGCCCGCCAGAGCCAGCCGCAGTTCGAGATGCAGGACCCCCGCGCGCAGTACCCGGCCCCGCCGTTTCCGCGTCAGCCGCAGGACGCGCCGGGCCTGACGGGCGCCATGCAGCCCCTGCCGGACCACGGTGAGGACAGTTACGTGGGCCTGGGCCGCCTGCGGGGCCGCCGGGCGCTGATCACGGGCGCGGACTCCGGCATCGGTCGGGCCGTGGCGATTGCCTTCGCCCGTGAGGGCGCGGACGTCGCCCTGAATTACCTGCCGGAAGAGGAGCAGGACGCGCGCGAGGTCGTGGCGCTGATCGAGGCGGCGGGCCGCAAAGCTGTGGCACTGCCGGGCGACATTACCGACGAGGCGTTCAGCCGTGAGCTGGTCACGCGCGCCGTGAAGGAACTGGGTGGGCTGGACATCCTGGTGAACAACGCCGGGAAGCAGGTGTCGCAGCCCAGCCTGTCGGACATCACGACCGAGCAGCTGGACCTGACGTTCCGCACGAACGTGTACGCCATGTTCTGGATCACGCAGGAAGCCCTGAAGCACCTGGGGGCCGGAGCCAGCATCATCAACACGACCAGCATCCAGGCGTACCGGCCCAGCCCCAACCTGCTGGATTACGCCAGCACCAAGGCGGCCATCGTGGCGTTCACGCAGGCGCTCGCGCAGCAGCTGGGCGAGAAGGGCATCCGCGTGAACGCGGTGGCGCCCGGCCCGTTCTGGACGCCCCTGCAACCCAGCGGCGGCCAGACGCAGGAGAAGGTCATGCAGTTCGGCAAGGACACCCCGCTGGGCCGCCCCGGCCAGCCGGCCGAACTGGCCGCCATGTACGTGTTCCTGGCGTCGCAGGAAAGCAGTTACACCAGCGGCAGCACGCTCGGCGCGACCGGCGGTATGGTCCTGTTCTGATCCCCGGCAGATGGCAGCCAGTCCTCACCCTGTGTTCCTTCATGCTCCCGCCCGGCGCTGTCTGGGCGGGAGCCCCTGTTTCCGGCGTGTGGAACGCGTGCTGGCTGACCCGTAGGCGTGTGGAGCGCCTCTCATGACCTGCTGCCCGGGAAGTCCCGGCTTGCCGCAGGGAACGCCGCGCCCGCTACACTGGGCGGGTGAATCCAGTAACGACTGCGTTCAAGACCGTGCAGCCCATGCTGGAAAGGGCGCTGCTGGCCGCCGATCAGGCGTTCGCCGCTTTCGTGCAGCCCCGGCGCGCCCGCGGCAAACTGCTGCTGCAACCCTACGTCGGGTGGGGCACGCCCACCCAGGTGGAACTGACCGGGCGGGTGCTGTTGCCGCGCACCATGCAGCCTCCCCGCAAGGGCGACCGCCGCCTGCGCAACGCGCAGAACGTCCTGCGCCGCCTGCTGTCGCGCGAGGTGGGCGGCGTGAAGGTCACGGGCACCCTCGACGGCCAGCAGGTCAGCGCCGTCAGTGACGCCGACGGGTACTTCACGCTGATCTTCACGCCGCAGGTACCGCTGCCCGGCGGGTGGCATCAGGCGGCCCTGACCCTGGACGGCCGGGACGTGACCGCCACCGCCCGCGTGCAGGTCGTCGCGGACGCCCGCTTCGGCGTGATCAGCGACCTGGACGACACCGTCATCCAGTCCGACGTGACCAGCCTGCCGCGCATGCTCGCCACCGTCCTGACCGGCAACGCCCGCACCCGCCTACCGTTCCCCGGCGTGGGCGCCCTGTACCGCGCCCTGACCCGCGACGGCGAGGCCCGCAACCCCATCTTCTACGTCAGCAGCAGCCCCTGGAATTTCTTCGATCTGCTGTGGCAATTCCTGGATTACCGCCGCATCCCGCTGGGGCCGATGTTCCTGCGGAACTGGGGCGTGGACCTGCTCGGCGGGCACGGCGGGTACAAGCACGGCGTGATCGAACGGATCTTCACGCGCTTCCCGGACCTGACGTTCGTGCTGATCGGCGACAGCGGCGAGAAAGACCCCGAAATCTATGCCGAGATCGTGCGCCGCCACCCGGGCCGTGTGCTGGCCGTGTACATCCGCGACGTGACCGAGGGCACGCGCGACGGCGGCGTCCTGAAACTCCGCGAGGAAGTCCGCAAGACCGGCACGGACCTCGTGCTGGCCGCCGACAGTCTGAACGCCGCCAGTCACGCCATGGCCATGGGTCTGATCACCGCCGGCGAGTACCGCAGTGTCCTGACCAGCGTGGCCCGCACCTACGAGACCTGACCGGGAAATGGGGAGTGGGCAGTAGGGAGTAGGAACAGAGGAGAGGCGGCCCGCACACTGGGGCCGCCTCTCCTCTGACTGCTCTGTCCTGAATGGGGGTTATCGGATTCCGTCTGTTTCGTTGACAACCCGGCACGGCACCGGCTTGCCAACTCCACGTCCGGAACCCGCTTGTCTCCCACTCGCTCTGCTTCGCAGCTCTGCGAGTCCGCTCGGATTGAACGGCTTTGCAAGCCATTCAATCGGAGTCCGTATTACTGACGGGGGCAGCGGTACAGTTTGACGCTGCGGGCCTGAAGCTGGGTTTCCTCGCCGGCCGCCGGGGTCTCGGTGGCGTGGTCGTCGCCGGTGTCCAGCAGCAGTTCCCAGTGCTGGCAGCCGGTCAGGTCGGGCAGCGTGAAGGGCAAGTCCACGTGCGAGGCGTTCAGCAATAGCAGCAGGTGGTCGTCCAGCAGCGGCTGACCCTGGCTGTCCACGTCGTCCAGGCCGTTGCCGTCCAGGAAGATGCCCATGCTCTGCGTCTGCGGGTTGTTCCAGTCCTCGTCGCTGATCTCGGCCCCGTCGAAGCGCAGCCAGACGATGTCGCGCACGTCCTCACCGCGGATGGTGCGGCCGCTGAAGAACTTGCGGCGGTGCAGCGCCGGGTGGTTCTTGCGCAGGCGGATGACCTTCTTGGTGAACGCCAGGAGGTCCTCGTCGAGGTTCGTCCAGTCGTACCAGCTGATCTCGTTGTCCTGGCAGTAGGCGTTGTTGTTGCCGCCCTGCGTGCGGCCGATCTCGTCGCCGCCTAGCAGCATGGGCGTACCCTGGCCCAGCAGCATGGTCGCCAGGAAGTTGCGCTGCTGGCGGGCGCGCAGCGCGTTGACCTCGGTGTCCTCGGTTTCGCCTTCCACGCCGCAGTTCCAGGTGATGTTGTGGTTGTGGCCGTCGTTGCCGCCTTCCTGGTTGGCGTCGTTGTGCTTCTGTTCGTACGTGACGGTGTCGCGCAGCGTGAAGCCGTCGTGGGCGGTCACGAAGTTGATGCTGGCGTAGGGTTTGCGGCCGTCGTTCTGGTACAGGTCGCTGCTGCCGGTCAGGCGGTACCCGATCTCGCTGGCCAGTCCGCCGTCACCCTTCCAGAAGGCGCGCATGTCGTCGCGGTAGATGCCGTTCCATTCGGCCCAGTTGACCGGGAAGTTCCCGACCTGATAGCCGCCCTCGCCCACGTCCCACGGCTCGGCGATCAGTTTCACCTGACTGATGATCGGGTCCTGGTGAATGATCGTGAAGAAGCCCGAGAGCTGATCGACTTCGTGCAGGCCGCGCGCCAGGGTGCTGGCCAGGTCGAAGCGGAAGCCGTCGACGTGCATCTCGGTCACCCAGTAGCGCAGGCTGTCCATGATCAGTTGCAGCGTCTGCGGGTGGCGGACGTTCAGGCTGTTGCCGGTGCCGGTGTAATCGAAGTAGAAGCGGGGGTCCTCGGCGACCAGTCGGTAGTACGTGGGGTTGTCGATGCCCTTGAAGGACATGGTCGGCCCCATGTGGTTGCCCTCGGCGGTGTGGTTGTACACCACGTCCAGGATGACCTCGATGCCGGATTCGTGCAGCGCCTTGACCATGTTCTTGAACTCGTCTACGGCGCCGGCCGGGTTGCCGCGCCGCGCCTCGGCGCTGTAGCGCACGTCGGGCGCGAAGAACGACAGGGTGCTGTAGCCCCAGTAGTTGGTCAGGCCCTTGTCGATCAGGAAGGGGTCGTCCACGTGCTGGTGTACGGGCATCAGTTCGATGCTGGTGATGCCCAGTTCGCGCAGGTAGAACAGGATGGGTTCGCAGGCGATCCCGGCGTACGTGCCGCGCAGTTCCTCGGGCACCAGCGGGTGCGTCATGGTCAGGCCCTTGACGTGCGCCTCGTAGATGACCGCCTGATGGAACGGGATGTTCGGGCGGTGGTCGCCGCGCCAGTCGAAGTTGGAGTCCGTGACGATGCCCAGGGGCGAGCCGCGCTGATCCTCTTCCTGCATCTGGGTGTCGTCGGTGCCGGTCACGTACCCGAACACGCCCTGGTCGAACTGCTCGGTCCCGTCGAGGGCCTTGGCGTAGGGGTCGAGCAGTACCACGTTCGGGTTGAAGCGCAGGCCGCGTTCGGGCGCGTACTCGCCGTGCACGCGGTAGCCGTAGCGCTGGCCGGGCTTCACGTCCGGCAGGTAGCCGTGCCACACGAAGGCGGTCTGCTCGCGCAGGGCCACGCGGGTCTCGGTGCCCTGCTCGTCGAACAGGCACAGTTCGACGCCGCTGGCGTTCTCGGAGTACAGGGCGAAGTTGGTGCCCTGGCCGTTCCAGCTGGCCCCCAGGGGGTAGGGCTGGCCGGGGTGAAGACGGGGTGGGGTGGGGTCGGTCATGTGCGTGAGGCTCCTTTGAGGACAGGCCAGTGCGGAGAACAGGCGGGGGGCCTGTGCCGCTGCGGTGTTCGTGCGACTGCGCAGGGCAGGGGATGTTCGGGGGGTGGGCTGGTGACCGGGGGCGGTCACTGCCTGTTTGGAAACGTTACCAGATGCCCCCCCGTTTGCAGTGGAGCGGCGCACACACCCAAGCGAAGCTCAAGGGCACTCACCGGGTACTCATGTGCAGGCGGGGAGGCCGCACACCCACCAGCCAGAGCGACCGCCCCGGCCGGAAAGCCAGAGCGGTCGCCCCGTACAGCGTTCAGTCGCCGCGTCACAAGGACTCCGATTGAATGGTTTGCCAGAACCGTTCCATCCGAGCGGACGCGGGTGGGAGCAAAGAGGATTCCGGGCGTGGAGTTGGCAACCCGGTGCCGTGCCGGGTTGTGAACGAAACAGACGGCAGTCCTTATCAGGTCAGGTCGTGAGCCCCTGACCCACCTGAGCGCCGTCCCGAAAGCCTGCCCTCAGAATTCCAGGCGGCCGCGCGGGCCGGACAGGCGCGCCAGTTTCTCCGGCGTCCACAGTTCGTACGTGTACATCGGGTACTGGCGCTTGAAACGCCCCACCCGGTCCCAGACTTCACGGGACTCGAACGGAATGACCAGGATCAGGCGGATCACGCTGTCCTCGGCGTCGTAGATGTAGAAATCGAAGTGGAAGGACTGCTCGCTGCCCCGGTCCGTGAACAGCGGGAACGCGAACGGCCGGTACCGCCACGCCTTCTTCTTCTCGGTCAGGATCTTCGCCGCGACCCGCTTGAGGTTGCTGTCCGGGAAGGTCAGCGTGTCGCCGTCGCGGTCCCGGAAGGTCGTGTCGGGCGCGGGGGCGTCCAGTTGCACGCGCTTGAGTTCCGGCAGCGCTTTCTTGCCGGGCTTGGGCGGACTGCGGCGAGCCGGGCCGCCCGACGTGAACCGCCGCTCCACCGCGCCGCGCCCCTCAGTGCGGCCCTCGTCGCTGCGGTTACCCTCGCCGGGCTTACGCCGCGCGGGGTTCTCACTGCCGCGCGCGCCCGCCGCGCCGCTGCGGCCGCCGCCCATGCCGGCGCGGGTGCTGCCGGGCCGGGCGTCACTGCTGCGTCCGGGGCGGGTGTCCTTGCGGGCCCCGTCCCGGCGGTCCGCGCCGCCGGAATCCCGCGTGGGTCCGGCCGGTTTGATGGTGTCGCGCGTGATTCCACCGCGACCCTGAGCTGTATTGCGTTGTGGGGCTCGGCCCCGTGAACCTTTCTTTGGCCCCGTCATCCCTTCAGTCTAGAGCATCCGGGGAAGACTCCCGCCCCGCCCGCCCCGTCTCCCGGCGCGCCACGTGGACGGGGGCCTTCCCCGGTCAGCCCGGCAGGGCCGCCTTTACCTGGCGCTTTACTTGGCGAGGCTGCGGATCAGGTCCAGGTTCACGAAGCGGTTCAGGTCCGGCACGTCACGCGCAAAGCCGGCCTCGCGGTTCAGTTCGGCGTACTCGGCCAGGGTTTTCAGGTTGATGTCCCAGGTGACCTTCGTGCGGGACAGGGCCTTGAACAGTTCGGCGGTGTTGGGGCGCTTACCCGTGAAGGCGTAGATCTGCTCAGCGACGGACTTCTGCGCGCCCGCGTTGCTGCCCCGGATGAACTCGATGGCCGCGAGGTGCCCCCTGAGCAGGCCCCTGAGCGTCTCGGGGTTCGCGGCGGCGTACTTCGTGTTCACGGTCAGCACGGTGGTGGTGTAGTTCCCGCCGGCCCAGATGGCTTTCTCGTTGGCGATCAGTTTCGCGCCCTGCGTTTCCATGACGGCGCCCTAGGGTTCCTGCACCAGCGCGGCGTCCACCTGCTTGCTGGCGAAGGCGGCGGGCATGTTCGCCGGGTCGATAGGCACGATGGTGACGGTGCCGCCCTCGTCCGTGGCTTTCAGGCCGTTCTCGTGCAGCAGGTGGCGCAGGCTGATGTCCTGCGTGCTGCCGCGCGTGGGCACCGCGACCTTCTTCCCGGCCAGAGCCTTGACGTTCCGCACGCCGCTGTCCTTACGCGCGACCAGCACCGCCCCGGCATTCGCGGCCCCGGCGTACACCTGAATGGGCACGCCGCGCATGAAGGCGTTCATGGCGGGGCCAGGGCCGACGTACGCGGCGTCGATGGCTCCGGCGGCGAACGCCTCGTTGATCTGGCTGCCGTTCGCGAATTCCTTGACGACCAGTTTCACGCCGCCCGGCAGGTTCTTCTGGATCAGGCCGCGCTGCACCCCGACCAGCCCGGCGGCGTGCGTGATGTTGGGGAACACGCCCAGGCGCAGTTCTTTGGCCTGTTGCGCGCTGGCGCTGGCGATCAGGGAGAGGGTCAGGAGGGGGAGGAGGGCACGCTTCATGCCGCGCAGCATAGCAGAGCAGTTGAGTAGATTTGTAATCTATTCAGCTGGCCGTATCAACAGCGAAAGAGCGCCCCCAACAGGAAGGCGCTCACGCTGAACTTCACCTTGAAACCGGAGGCGACCACCGCCCCCACCGCGCTCAGCTCAGTACTGACGGCCGAAGATCACGCGTTTGCCGTACGCGCTGGGCTTACCGCACTTCACGCACTGGCCCTCGCCCGGCTCGTTGAAGAACTCGGCGTCGTCCAGGGGGACGTTGCGGGTGGTGGCCTTGGTGGCTTCCTTGATGCTCTTCTCGCAGTCGGCGTCCCCGCAGTGGTACGCGCGCACCCAGTTGCCCTCCTCGATCTTCGCGGCGAACGTCTCGAAGTCGTCCACGGGAACGGTGTGCTCCAGCATGAAGGTCGTGGCGCGTTCCAGTAGCCAGTCGTGAATGCCGTCCAGGCGGGCGTTCATTCCCGCCACGGCTTCGGCGCGGGGCAGGGTTTCCTTCTCGTCGCCGTTGCGGTTCTTCACGACGACCACGCCACTCTCCAGGTCGCGGGGGCCCAGTTCGATGCGCACGGGCACGCCCTTGAGTTCCCAGTCGTTGTACTTGAAGCCGTTCGTCACGCCGTCACGCTTGTCGACCTTGACCTTCACACCCTGGGCGCGCAGTTCGGCGGCCAGTTTCTCGCCCTCGGCGACCATCTCGTCGAAGTTGTCCTTGCGCCCCACGGGAATCACGACCACCTGAATGGGCGCGATGCGGGGCGGCATGATCAGCCCGAAGTCGTCACCGTGCGTCATGATGATCGCCCCGATGATGCGGCTCGAGATGGCCCAGGAGGTCGTGTGCGCCAGTTCTTCCTTCTGCTCGCGCGTCTGGAATTTCACGTCGAACGCCCGGCTGAAGTTCTGGCCCAGGTAGTGGGAAGTGCCGCTCTGGAGGGCCTTCCCGTCGCGCATCATGCCCTCGATGGAGTACGTGGCGACCGCCCCGGCAAAGCGTTCGCTGGCGGTCTTCTCGCCGCGCACCACCGGCAGGGCCAGCACGTCGCGGCAGAACTCGTGGTAGATGTCCAGCATCTGCCGCACCTCGCCGCGCGCCTCGGTCTCGTCGGCGTGCGCGGTGTGCCCCTCGTGCCAGTAGAACTCGCTGGTCCGCAGGAACGCCTTGGTGCGCAGTTCCGCGCGGAACACGCTGCCCCACTGGTAGTGCAGGAACGGCAGGTCACGGTAGGAGTTCAGCCACCCGCTCCACATGTGCCCGATGATCGTCTCGCTGGTGGGGCGCATCACGTACGGCTCGGCCAGTTCCTCGGTGCCGATCTTGTTCACCGTGAACAGCTCTGGCGCGAAACCCTCCACGTGATCCGCTTCCTTGGTGATGAAGCCCATGGGAATCAGTGTCGGGAAGATCAGCGACTCGTGCCCCGTCGCCTTGAAACGGTCGTCCAGCCACCGCTGAATGTTCTCCCACAGCGCGCTGCCGTACGGGCGCACGACCATCGCGCCCGCCACGGGGCTGTTGTCGGCCAGATCGGCCTTCTTCACGACCTCGTTGTACCAGTCGTTGAAATCCGTGCTCTGGGGCGTCACGCCGTACTGCTGCGCCTTCTTATCCTGTTTGCCGCCGTCCTTAGTCATCGCCCCGCATGATACCGGGCGCGAGTCGGATTGTTCGGGAAGCTCCGGCATAGGAAACGGTGGCAGGGATGGGGTCAGGGAGACAATTCAAACAGGTGCCGGCTCCTCAACCGATTGAAGGGGCTGAGGAGCCGGTACTCTTCCTGCCGAGTGGACCGGCCGGGGATTTGGTTCAGCGTACTTCTGGTCCGGAGATCAGGGCAGAGAGATCGGCTGCTTGACGCCCGGTGTCCGCTGGACCTGATCGGAGTCGCCAACGGTTGAGATGGTGTTCACCGGAACGAGTTTCGGGACGTTCGGATCCGTCAGGTCCAGGGTGAACACGGTCCACAGATCGCCCTGTCCGTTGGGCACGTTGTAGGTCGCGACCAGCGCAGTGCCGCGGAAGACCTGCACGCGTGCGCCCGAGCTGCTCAGGGCTCCGGACTGGCTGTCGCCCTGGTTACTGTAGTCGTGCACGGAGTACCGCAGCAGTCCTTCGGGCGTTTCTGTCACGGTGATCGTCTCAGGGCCGTAGCTGCTGGTATCGTCCACATCAAGATTCACGCTGCCGAGGCTGTCCGTCGAGATTGGCGCGTAAAATGCCACATGGAAACGTCTGCCGTCAGCCAATGGACCAGTCAGGTGCGAGTCAAGGTCAGAGGGCTCTGCTCCCCAGTTAAGGACAAAACGCCACTCTCCGTTACCAGTGAGCTCGGGACTCAGGGCGCGGTCCCCCACATTCAGAGTCTGCTGGCCGATGACAGAGACAGTGCTGGAGGTGCTGATGTATCCAGACTTGCTAGCAGACAGGGAGTAATACCCAGTGGGCAGCGTCAGCGAGTAACGCCCACTAGCATCGCTGGTAACGCTCTGCGTGACCTGTCCACCTCCCAGTCCGGCGCTGGCCGTGATCGTCACGCCTGCGAGTGCGGTGCCGGTGGTAGCGTTCAAGATACGTCCCTGCACGGTGCCGTCACCTTGGATAGCTTGATTAAGGGCCAGGAACGGCTCTAAGACCGTCGTCTGACCAGCCGGCACAGTGAGATTTAGGTATTCGCCATTGCGGTATCCATCCTTGCGAATGATAAGCCGGGCGTAGGTGTCGCTGGGTACGTCCAGATTATAGACGCCGGCCGGATTGTCAGCTGGCCTTACGGTCACGCAGGCCTGGGTTGTACGGCAGAAGTCAAAGTTTACGCCGGACAACGCACTACGCGTCGCTGCGTCCCTGACGGTGACCTGCATGGTGCCGCGCGCTGCAGGTTCCGTGACAGTCAGAGAAAACGCAGGTGAGGTCACGCTGCCGCTGCGGGCAGTCAGGCTGGTCTGACCGGGCATCACACCAGTCACCACGCCGGATGCACTAACCGTGGCGACCCCAGCGTTGCTGCTGCGGAACTCGAAGGTGGGCTGCGAGGTCAGCACCGTGCCGGCCGCGTTCAGACCGCGGGCCGTGCAGGTCGACGTCCCGCCAATCTCGATACCATCCGCTGAGCAGGTTAACTCTATCGAGGCGAGTGTGGTGTCCTGGGGTGCAGTCACATTCACGCTCACGGCATTGGAAGCAATCTGTCCGCTCCGGGCGATCAGACTGGCTGTACCTGCCTTGAGTCCCGCAGCTGTTACGCTGCCTGACACAGCAACTACGTCCGGGGCACTGCTTGTCAAACTGATAACGGGGGGACTGGCCATCAAGACGCCTGCTGCCGTTTTAGCCTGGGTAGTGCAGGTGGCAGTGGCACCGATCGTGATGGTCTGAGGGGTGCAGGATAGTGTGAGAGAAGCAAGCGTCTCCGGTACTGCCTGATCGAAGCGGCAGGCACTCAGCAGGGCGGTACATAGCATGGCGGTCATCCAGGGTAACGGGCGTCGTGACATGAGTGGGGTCCTCCGGGCGGAAAGGTGGGTGAGCGATGAGGGAGCCGTCTGCGCGCAGGTGGGACGTTAAGCCGTCACGTCCTCTCAAATAAAGTAGGAGGGAGAGCGTGACTGCACCATGACTGTATGGGGCTGCATATCAAAGCACTGCTGGATGTGACCAGCGATCCATCTATTCGAGTTCTTTTGGCTAGACATGTTCTGGGGAGTATGCATAACCGGCATGTGACGGTTCCCTCAAGAGGGCGTGACGGTCGGCTTAAGGGTGCTGTCATCTGGCTGAAGGGTGCTGTCATCTGACGGCCATGTTCCGGGGTCAGACTGCGCTCATGACTCAGAACCAGACCGGAGAAATCACCGACCGTATCGCTCAGGATCTCCAGGCCCGCCTCTCCAGGGAAGGCGAGCACATGCAGGTCAAGGACGTGAACGGCGAGCACGTCGGGACCGTCGATCACCTGCAGGATGGCAAGCTGAAGCTCACGAAAACCGATTCCACGGACGGCAAGCATCACTTCATCGAGCTGTCGCAGGTGGAGAGCATGGATGAGGTCGCCGTTTACCTGAATGTGCCCCACAGCGCCATCGCCTGAACCTGACTCGCGGGAAACGTGCCTGTGCCCTGTCTGGGCGCGGCGTTTCCCGCTTCGCATGCCATGTGCCTGCTCGCCGGACGCTGCATGGAGGCCCGCTCTGGGTTCTCTGAATGCCCCTGAACGTACCTCTCAGAGTGCGGCTGACGGCCTGACCTACTCTTCTTCAGACGCTTCAGATCAGACCTTTCAACGTGATGACGTCCCAGCGCCGACATCCCAGCGCCGACGTGCCCCGGCCTGTCACTGCGTTCCGTTTCTCTCTCCTCAGGAGGTTCCACCATGCCGACCATTCAGACCAAGCACACCCTGGCCCCGCAGACCGAGCTGTACTACGAAACGTACGGTGAGGGCCGCCCCGTCGTTCTGATTCACGGGTGGCCGCTGTCGGGCCGCATGTGGGAAGGGCAGATCGACGCGCTGCGTCACGCCGGGTATCAGGTGATCTCTTACGACCGCCGCGGCTTCGGCCAGAGCGGCAAGACGGCCACCGGGTACACCTACGACGTGTTCGCCAGCGACCTGAAAGACCTGCTGGAAGCCCTCAACCTGAACGACGTGACGGTCGTGGGCTTCAGCATGGGCGGCGGGGAAGTCAGCCGTTACGCCGGGCTGTTCGGCACGCAGTACCTGCGTAGCGCCGCGCTGATCTCCTCGGTCGCGCCGTACCTGCTCAAGACCACCGACAACCCGGACGGCGGCATGGCGGAAGCCGACGTGGAAGGCATGGTGCAGAAGGTGGCTGCCAACCGCCCGCAGTTCCTGGCCGGGTTTACGAAGAATTTCCTGAACTGGGACGAGAACGGCAGCAAGTTGGGCGACGAGTTCCTGGACTTCACGGCCAGCCTGTACTTCCAGGCGTCCCCTGTGGCAACCCAGGAGTGCGTGCGCGCCTTTGCCATGACGGATTTCCGCGCGGACCTCGCGAAACTGACCGTGCCGCTGCTGGTCGTGCACGGTGACGCCGATCAGATCGTGCCGCTGGAAGCGAGCGGTCAGCGCGTGCCGCAGTACCAGCCGAATGCAGAGCTGCACGTGATGAAGGGCGCGCCGCACGGCCTGAACGCCACGCACGCCGAGGAGTTCAACAAGCTGCTGCTGGACTTCGTGGCCCGTTGAGCTGAGGCCAGCAGGAGGGGGGCCGGTCAGGCACACGCCCGACCGGCCCTCCTCCTTTCATGGGTGTGTCGTCCTGGCTGTTCAGGGGCCGCCCGGCTGCGCTGGGCACTGTCGTGGCGGTCGCTGCGGTACTGCGGCAGTGGTGGTTGCGGTGACCGGGGCGGGGGAGGGGCACCCCCTGCCGGGTGGACCGGTCAGGACACTGTTGGAAACAGTTCCAAAAAATGTTTATGCTGTGAGGGTATGCCGCAATCAGACTCATTCCGGACGCTGCTGGCCGGTCAACTTCGTCAGGCCTTCGACGATGACCGCGACGCAGACACCTTCCTGCTGCGCCTTGACCGCTACGCCCCGGAACTGACGGCCAGCCTTCAGGCCGCGTACGGCGACGCCGCCCCCGCCCTGATGGACCGCCTGCTGGAACTCATGCTGCACGCCTACCACGCCCGGCCCGCCGACCTGAAAAGGCTGGACGAGGCCCGGCTCCTGCGTCCCGACTGGCTACAGGAACCCGGCATGCTGGGGTACGTGGCGTACACCGACCGCTTCGCCGGAACCCTGAAAGGCGTGCGCGAACGCCTGGATTACCTGCAGGACCTGGGCGTCACGTACCTGCACCTGATGCCGCTGCTGCAACCCCGCCCCGGCGAGAACGACGGCGGGTACGCGGTCGCCGACTACCGCGCCGTGCGCAGCGACCTGGGCAGCATGGACGACCTGTCGGCCCTGGCCGCCGACCTGCGCCCGCGCGGCGTGAGCCTCGTGCTGGACCTCGTGCTGAACCACGTGGCGCAGGAGCACGAATGGGCGCGCAAGGCCCGCGCGGGCGACCCCACGTACCGCGAGTACTTCCATGTCTTCCCGGACCGCACCGTTCCCGACGCCTTCGAACGCACCCTGCCCGAGGTCTTCCCGGACTTCGCGCCCGGCAACTTCACCTGGAACGAGGAGGCCGGCGGGTGGGTGTGGACGACCTTCAACACCTACCAGTGGGACCTGAACTGGAGTAACCCCAGCGTGCTGGCCGAGTTCGTGGACATCATCCTGCACCTCGCCAACCGGGGCGTGGAGGTCTTCCGCCTGGACGCCATCGCGTTCATGTGGAAACGCCTGGGCACCGACTGCCAGAACCAGCCGGAAGTGCATCACATCACCCAGGCCCTGCGCGCCTGCGCCCGCATCGTCGCGCCCGCCGTGGCCTTCAAGGCCGAGGCCATCGTCGCGCCCGCCGACCTGATCCACTACCTGGGCACCGGAGAGCACCACGGGCAGGTCAGTGACATGGCGTACCACAACTCGCTGATGGTGCAGCTCTGGAGCAGCCTCGCCAGCCGCGACACCCGCCTGTTCGCCGAGGCGCTGCGCGTCTTCCCGCCCAAACCCACCAGCACCACCTGGGGCATGTACGTCCGCTGCCACGACGACATCGGCTGGGCCATCAGCGACGCCGACGCCAGCCGCGCCGGACTGGACGGCGCGGCGCACCGGCACTTCCTGAGCGACTTCTACAGCGGCGAGCACCCGGGCACCTTCGCGCGCGGCATGGTCTTCCAGTTCAACCCGCAGACCGGCGACCGCCGCATCAGCGGCACGGCCGCCAGCCTAGCCGGACTGGAAGTCGCGCTGGACGCCGCCGACCCCCGCCGTACCGACGACGCCGTCCGGAGACTGCTGCTGCTGCACGCCGTCACCCTGGCCTTCGGCGGCGTACCGCTGCTGTACATGGGCGACGAACTGGCGCTCCTGAACGACTACTCCTTCGCTGCCGTGCCCGAACACGCCGCTGACAACCGCTGGGTGCACCGCCCCCGCATGGACTGGGAGCGCGCCGCCGACGCCCAGGCCAACCCCGGCACCCCGCACGGCCGCGTGAATGCCGGACTGCGCCGCCTGATCAGCGTCCGCCAGGGCCTGCCGCACCTGCACGCCAGCGTCGAGAGCCGCCCCGTCCCCAGCCCGGACCCCTGCGTGCTGCTGCTGCGCCGCGACCACCCGCAGGGCGTCATGCTGGCCGCGTACAACTTCAGCGAACACACCATCAACTTCCCCGCCTGGGCGCTGCGTGACCACCTGGGCGACCACGCCCGCGACCACATCGCCGCCACCGCCTTCAACCTGGGGAGCGGCACCGTCACGCTCGAACCGTACCGCGCGCTGTGGCTCACGCAGAGCTGAACTGACAGAGCGGAACTGACGGTGTGAACTCCGGTGCGCGGCCCCTGGTGTTTCCGGAGGCCGCGCACCGCGCTTTGCCTTCACTTTCAGACCGGCCCGGCAGGGGAGAAGACCACCGGTCGTGCCGGAGTTGCGGCTGACCCCCGCACCCGCCTGCGCTACGCTGCGCGGCATCCCACTGCTGTACCGGAGGTTCCCATGACGCGACTTCAGACCGCTGCCCGTTCCGTGCCCGCCGTTCCTGCCGGGGTCATGGCCGCCTGATCCGGACTCTGCCCAGAGTCATAGCCCGGAGTCCCGGCGCGCCCCACTGACCCGGCCCCTGCCCCGAGGTCACTTCATGTCCACTGCTTTTACCCTTCAGGCGGCCACGCCCGACACGCTGGCCGACATTCACGCCCTGCACTCCGATCCGGTCGAGGCGGCCCGCCGGTTGACCGTCACGCAGGAGCGCGTGCGGGCCGGTCAACTCGACCCGGCGCGGTTCCTGCTGCTGCGCGCCGGCGGTGCCGTGCTGGGCGTGTGTTTCGTCGGGCCGAACGCCCGCGTGCCCCTGTTCCCCACCTACCGTGCGGACACGCCCGCTGGCGCCCTGACCGCGTTCCTGCGTGAGCTGCGCCGCCGCGTCTCGGACACCCCCGACCGGCAACTGCTGCTGGACGACACGCTGGTCACGCCGCGCCCGGAGGAGGCGGTGCAGGCCGGCTGGGTGCCCGACTCGCAGCAGGTGATCTACCGCACGGACCTGCGCGGCCGGCCCCACGCGCCCGACCCGGACGTGACGCCTGTTCATCCGGACGATCCCGGCATCCCGGAAGCCCTGCGGGACCTGGGCCACCCGGACTGGGAGGCCGCCGAGGGCTGGACCCTGCACGCCCTGCGCCGGGAGGGTCAGGTGCTGGCCCTCGGCGCGACCGGCCCCGGCGGCCGCCCCGGCGAGGCCGGCCTCGGCCTGATCGGCGTGCGGCCCGCGCAGCGTGGGCGCGGGTACGGCGCGCGGCTGCACGCGCACCTGCTGGGCGTGGCCGCACAGACCTTCGCCGCCCATACGGGCGGCACCGACGCCGGGAATCACGCCATGCGCCGTACCTTTGAACGTAGCGGCAGCGTGCTGCTCAGCACCCAGCAGTACTACCGGCAGCGCTGATACGGACTCCGATTGAAGGGGCTGCAAAGACCCTTCAATCCGAGCGAAGCGAGTGGGAGAGGAAGCGGGCTGCCGGGCGTGGAGTTGGCAGGGTCGGCGATGTTCCGGGTTGTCAGCGAAACAGACGGCAGTCCGTATGAGCCGCCCGGCCTTCCCCTTGACCCACCTGCGTGCGCTCGCGTATAGTTCTCTCTTGGTCAAGTGGGGCAGGGCGACCAACGGCTTCCAGCGAGAAGCGGCCCGAACCCCAGACAGAAGCGCCCGGCAACGGGATTGCGACTGGACTACGTAAGGAGGGCACCATGCCCAAGATGAAGACCCTGAAAAGCGCCTCGCGCCGGATCAAGATCACCGGTACCGGCAAGGTCATGGCGTTCAAGAGTGGCAAACGCCACCAGAACACCAAGAAGAGCGGCAACACCATCCGTGGCAAGGGCAAGGGCTTCGTGCTCGCCCAGAGCGAATGGGCCCGCATGAAGAAGATGCTGCCCTACGGAGGTAAATAATGCCTCGCGTCAAGACCGGCACCGTCCGCCGCCGCCGTCACAAGAAGGTCCTGAAGCGCGCCAAGGGCTTCTGGGGCAGCCGTAGCCGCCAGTACCGCAACGCGTTCCAGACCCTGCTGAACGCTGCGACCTACGAGTACCGCGATCGCCGCAACAAGAAGCGCGACTTCCGTCGCCTTTGGATCCAGCGTATCAACGCCGGCGCCCGCCTGCACGGCATGAACTACAGCACCTTCATCGGTGGTCTGAAGCGCGCGAACATCGACCTGAACCGCAAGGTCCTGGCCGACATCGCCGCCCGCGAGCCCGAGGCCTTCAAGGCCCTGGTCGAAGCGGCCAAGAACAACAAGTAAAACGGCTGACACGAACGCCGCCGCCCTTCGGAAACGGGGGGCGGCGGTATTCGTATCAGCTGGGGAAGGCGCAAAGAGGCCGGGGGAATCACTCCCCGGCCTTGTGCTTGTGTGGTGCTGCCCGGCGTTACGGCTCGAAGGTGTCCTGGAAGGCGTAGCGGTCGCCGCGCACCCAGTAGTTGACGTAACTGGCGCGTTTCTGGCCGCTGTAGGTGGTGCGGCGCAGCAGGAACGCGGCGGTACCCAGCGGGACGCGCAGCAGTTCGGCTTCTTCCTGGCGGAGGTTGACGGCTTCGAGGTTCTGTTCGACGCGTTGCAGGGGCACGCCCATGGTGATCATGGTTTCGTGGATGCTTTCCACGGCGAGGTTGTGGTCGAGCAGGCCGGGGACCAGCGAGGCGTTGATGTAGCGTTTCTCGATGACCAGGGCCTCGTCGCCGGCGTTGCGCAGGCGGTGGATGAAGATGACGGGGTCGCCCGGCTGGATCTGCAGCACGATGGCGATCTCGGGGGTGGCCTCGATCTGCATGGCGCGCAGGACGGTGGTGCGGTGGTCGGGGTGGCGGGCCCATTCCTTGAAGGGGCGCACGCGGAACATGCCCTGGCGGAAGCGTTTGCCGGTGGGGAAGGTGCCGGCGCCCTGAACGCGGTACACGTAGCCTTCGCGTTCCAGTTCGTCGATGGCGCGGCGGGCGGTCATGCGGGAGACTTCGAATTCGCGGGCAAGCTGCGGTTCGCTGGGCAGGGGGAGCCCTTCGGCGTAGTGACCGCCGAGCAGGCGGTCTTTCAGGGTGGTCTTGATAAGCGGGTACTTCGCCATGCATCC
Source organism: Deinococcus aquaticus (assembly GCF_028622095.1). Classification (NCBI taxonomy): domain Bacteria; kingdom Thermotogati; phylum Deinococcota; class Deinococci; order Deinococcales; family Deinococcaceae; genus Deinococcus; species Deinococcus aquaticus. The sequence continues at coordinate 1,590,289 of NZ_CP115165.1, forward strand.
CTCCGGGTGTCCGCTGGCGGGCGGAGCCGACCTCATCTTAAGGTTAGTGTCACAGGTACACAAGCTTGTCTAGCTGTCACGCGGCCCGGTACAACGAGCGTTAGGAAACAGATCGTTCGCAAAGTTCAGGGCAAAAAAGCGATGAAAATGAATACCTGGCTGCTGGCATCAGGCGCAGACCACGCTCTTTTGCAGCCTGAAAAGGCCCACCCAGCAGACCAATTCTCCGTTGACCGACTGCCTCCCCGCACGCCACGGCGCTGTCATCGTGACCCCCGGCACACCTGATCCTACCCGCCGATATGGGACATCTCGACCTTCCCGGCACGCGCCTCGCGGCTGGCCGCCGTGAGTTCCCCGCGCTCCTCACTGTACCGGTCGCGGCGCTCCCGCCACACCCCGGCAATCAGCGCCTCCAGCCCCGCGTCATCCAGGGCCGCCTGTCCCGGCGTTCCCCGCATCGGGCCGCGCAGGTCCGTACCGCCCGACGCGAACAGGCACGAGTACAGCGTACCCACCGCCGAGATCCGCGCCCGCGAGCAGTCCCCGCAGAACGGCGCGGTCACGGAACTGATCAGGCCAACCTCATGCCCCTGCCCGTCCGTGTGGCGCGCGGCCACCTCGCCCCGGTACTCCGGGTTCACCGGCGTGAAGTGCAGGTCGTCGCCCGCCAGCCGCGCCAGCACCTCGCGGGACGGCACCACACTGTCCATGTTCCAGCCGTTGTGATTGCCCACGTCCATGAACTCGATAAAGCGCACCGGGGCCAGGTCCCGCAGCGCCAGCCACAGCCCGCGCAGGCCCGCGTCGTTCACGCCGCGCTGCACGACCGTGTTGATCTTCACGCCCAGGCCCGCCGTCAGGGCCGCCTCGATGCCGTCCAGCACCTTCTGCGGATGCGTGCCCAGGCCGTTCATGCGCCCGAACACCTCCGGGTCGAGGCTGTCGATGCTGACCGTCACGCGGTCCAGACCCGCCGCCTTCAGGTCGGCCGCCATGCGCGGCAGCAGCAGCCCGTTGGTGGTCATGGCGATGTCCTGCACGCCCCCGATACCGGAGAGCCGCCTGATCAGGTCCGGCAGGTCGCGCCGCAGGGTGGGTTCGCCGCCCGTGACGCGCAGCTTACTTACCCCCAGGTTCACGAAGGCCCGCGCCAGCCGCTCGATCTCCTCGAAACTCAGCAGTTCGGCGCGGGGCAGGAACGCGTAATCCGGGCCGAACACGTCAGCCGGCATGCAGTATGTGCAGCGCAGGTTGCAGCGGTCAGTCACACTGATCCGCAGGTCACGGAGGGGACGCCCCAACTGGTCGACGAGCATTATCCCGCAGCATACCCGCCCGGGGGTTGGGAATTGGCGGGAACGCCGCCATTCGCGGCGGCCGCCCCTCCAGTGGAAGCTGCCCCTTCAGGGTGTGATACGGACTCTGATCGAATAGTTTGCAAAACCGTTCAATCCGAGCGGACTCGTAGAGCTGCGCCGCAGAGCGAGTGGGAGACAGGCGGACTGAGGGGCGTGGAGTTGGCAACCCGGTGCATTGGCGAGTTGTTAGCGAAACAGACGGAGTCCGAATGATCCTTCCGATCCGGCCGGGCGTGAACGCACCAGACGGAGTCTGCCTGACGCGGTCTGCGGTGTTCAGCACTGCGGGGGTCCGGTCAGCCGCGCACGGCCAGGAATGCTGGCATTCGGCGCGGAGCACCGGGAAATTCTTTTGAAAGGAAACTCCTGCGGGGCCGCTGGTCACGCATGCGGATGGTCAGGCGCGGCTGGCTGTTCCGTGCGGAGGGACGGAAATATTGAACCCGGTTCATTGCATTCAGTGGGGTGGACTCCTAGGCTGAACTCCAGCCCATACAGTTCTTCTCACGCTCAAACGGCCGTTCGTCTGAGCACGGTTCCACCCGGCGCACCCCTTCTTCAGGAGGTTCACATGACCGTATCCAGCGTTCAGCCCGGCCAGACCACCGCCCCGAGAAACGCCGCGTACCAGCAACTGGTCGCGCAGCGGAACTCCTTCACCATCATCATGACCGTCACGTTCCTGGTGCTGTACTTCCTGCTGCCCGTCCTGGCCGGATACAACAAACCCCTGATGGCCACCAAGGTCTTCGGGAACGTCACCTTCGGCTACGTGCTCGCGTTCGCCGAGTTCGCCATGGGCTGGATCATGGCGTACGTGTACATCGTCAAGGCCCGCACCTTCGACCGCCTGGCCGAAGAGGCCAAACGATGACCTTCCTGCTCGCCGCGATCATCGTCGCTATCACCCTGGGCGTTACCTTCTGGGCCAGCGGGCGCAACACCAGCGCCGGGGACTTCTACGTGGCCGGGGGCCGCATCAGCGCCACGCAGAACGGCATCGCCATCGCCGGGGATTACATGAGCGCCGCCAGCTTCCTGGGCATCACCGGCCTGATCGCCCTGAACGGCTACGACGGCTTCATGTACTCGGTCGGGTGGTTCATCGCGTACCTGACCGTGCTGTTCATCGTGGCCGAACCGCTGCGCAACCTCGGCAAGTACACCCTGGCCGACATGCTGGTGTACCGCCTGAAAGACCCGCGCGTGCGCACCTACGCGGCCGTCAGCACCATCGTGATCAGCACTTTCTACATGATCGCGCAGGTCGTCGGGGCCGGCTCACTCATCAGCCTGCTCTCCAAGGGCGCCATCAGCGCGGACGTCGCCATTCCCCTCGTGGGCGTGCTGATGATCATCTACGTCGTCGTGGGCGGCATGCTCGCCACCACCTGGGTGCAGATCATCAAGGCCCTGCTGCTGATGTTCGCCACCATCGTCATGACTGTGCTGATCCTCAACCGTTTCGGCTGGAGCTTCTCGAACCTCCTCGGGCAGGTCGAGGCGAAGAACGGTGCGGAATTCCTCGGCGCCGGCGTGAAGTACAAGAACCCCATCGACCTGATCTCGCTGTGCCTCGCCCTCGTGCTCGGTACCGCAGGCCTCCCGCACATCCTGGTGCGCTTCTTCACGGTGCCCACCGCGCAGGACGCCCGCAAGAGCGTCGTGTGGGCCATGGTCCTGATCGGCGCGTTCTACGTCATGACCGCCTTCATGGGCAACGCCGCGAACGTCCTGCTCGGCAAGGACGCCATCGAGGCCGCCAACAAGGCTGGCAACATGGCCGCGCCCCTGCTGGCACAGGCGCTGTTCGGCGGTGAGGGCACCGTCGGCGGCGAGTTCGGACTGGCCTTCGTGACCGCCGTGGCCTTCGCCACCATCCTCGCGGTCGTCGCGGGCCTCACCATCAGCGCCAGCACCAGCTTCACGCACGACATCTACAACGGCGTCCTGAAAGGCGGACAGGCCAGCGAGAAGGATCAGTTCCGCGTGGCACGTCTGGCCACCGTCGCCGTCGGCATCGTAGCCATCATCCTGGGCCTGCTCGCCAAGACGCAGAACGTCGCATTCCTGGTCGCTCTGGCCTTCGCGCTGGCCGCCAGCGCCAACCTGCCGGTCATCCTGTTCACGCTGTTCTGGCGCAAGTTCAACGCCACCGGCGCCATGTGGGGCATCGTGGGCGGCATCCTGTTCACGGTGCTGCTGATCGCCATCAGCCCGAACATTATGAAGATCGACCCGGACACCCTGACGACCGGCCGCCACCTGATCCAGGCCAACGCCATCTTCCCGCTGGAGAACCCCGGCCTGATCAGCATCCCCATGGGCTTCCTGTTCGCGTACATCGGCACCATGATCGGCGCCGGCCGCCGCAACGAAGCGCAGGACGAACGCGACTTCGAGGACATGCAGTTCCGCGCCTACACCGGCGCCGGCACCGACGGCACCGTCGCCGCGCACGACTGACACGGAGGTGGAAGAGGGGGCCCGGATGGCGAGTCGCGTCCGGGACCCCTCATTGGCCTGTCGGATGCGCTGTTCTGCCGACGCGCCCGCTTGCGGCGTGTTCTAGCATGACGCGCGTGACTGCCCTGACCCGCGCCGCCTCCACCTACCCGACCGGGTTCTGGGTGCTGTGGTGGGGCACGCTGCTCAACCGCCTGGGCGAGTTCGTGGTGCCGCTGCTGGGCTTCTACCTGACGGCGCAGGGGCACCTGAGCGTCACGCAGGTCAGCGTGATCCTGGCGATGCTGGGCCTGGGCCGCTTCGTGTCAGAGGGGCTCAGCGGGCCGCTGACCGACCGGCGCGGCCCGGCCTTCACCATGATCCTCGCTCTGAGCGGCGGGGCCGTCATGATCCTGGCCCTGTCGTTCGCGCGGGGGTTCTGGTGGACGGCAGCGGGTGTGCTGGGCTTCTCGCTGCTGTCGGCGCTGTACAAACCCGCCGCGAGCACCGCCGTGGCGGAACTCACGCAGGGCGCGCAGCGGACCCGCGCGTACAACCTGCTGTACTGGGCGATCAACGTCGGGGCCGCCACTGCGCCCGTGCTGGGCGGCTGGCTGGCCGGGCGGTCCATGCGGCTGCTGTTCTGGCTGGACGCCGCCACCATGGCCGCGTTCGCGCTGCTGCTCGCGCTGCGCTACCCCCGCGTGCCCCGCACCGCAACCCTCGGTGCCCCGCGCACCCGCCGCCTGCTGCCCAGGGACGCGCTGCTGTGGCAGTTCTGCCTCGCGTCGCTGCTGTTCGGCCTGACGTACCAGAGTTACAAGCTGCTGGCCGTGGTGTTCGCGCAGGAGGGGTTCAGTGCCGCGCAGTACGGACAGGTTCTCGCCGTGAACGGCGCGCTGGTCGTGCTACTGGGCCTGCCGCTGGGTCACCTGATCGCCCGCAGTGGTCACCCGCGCTGGCAGGCACTGGGTGCGGCGCTGCTGGGCGCAGGATTCCTGGGGCACGCCTTGGCGCACACCCTGTGGGCGCACATGCTGGCCGTCGCCGTCTGGACGGTGGGGGAGATCATCGCGTACGGCATCAGCAAGACCATCATCAGCGAACTGGGCCCCGCCGCACAGCGCGGCACGTACATCGGACTGGTGGGCAGCATGGCGGGCCTGGCCACCCTGATCGCCCCACTGCTGGGCGGCGCACTCCTGCAGACGCTGGGGGCGGGCGGGATGTGGACCGTGATTGCCGGTCTGGCGCTCATGGCCACCCTGCTGCTGCTGGCCCTGGAAGGCCGCGTGCGGGGCCGCCTGTCGCAGCGGCAGAAGGAAGAAGCCCTGGTGTGACCCGCCCTGCTGCCCGTTTTCTCCAGGCCGGGCACGTCATCGGAGGACGGGCGCACCGGTCTGATCACGCGTGCCAGCGGGTGGGCGATCAGGCTGGGCAGGCCCGGTGCGAACTTGAACCGGGTGCAGTACCGCCGCAGTACCCGTGCAGCTTTCCCATCCGGAATCCCACCTCTGTGCGAGTATAGTGAACTCAACACACAACCAGCCCGACCCAGCGTCCGGGGCCACACCGACGGCCCCTGCCCCTTCCTCCGGAGGTTCCCGCATGACCCAGTCCCCCAGTTCCACTGGCACCCAGACGCAGCCCGGCCCCGCCAGCGATCACATCGACGCCCTGCTGCACGAGAACCGCGTCATTGCGCCCAGCGACGCCTTCCGCGAGCGCGCCCGCTACTCCACGCAGGATTACGACCGCCTGTACCGCCAGAGCCTCGACGACCCGGACACCTTCTGGAGTGGCGTGGCCGGAGAGCTGCACTGGTTCACGCCCTGGACTCAGGTGCTCGACTGGCAGCCGCCGCACGCGCAGTGGTTCGTGGGCGGGCAGACGAACATCGCCTTCAACGCCCTGGACCGCAACGTGGCGCGCGGCCTGGGTGACAAGCGCGCGGTCGTCTGGGAAGGTGAGGACGGCGAGGTCCGCACCTTCACGTACGCAGAGCTGCTGCGCGAGGTCAAGCGGGCCGCGAACGCCCTGCTGGCCCTGGGCGTGCAGGCGGGCGACCGCGTGACCCTGTACCTGCCCCTGGTGCCCGAGGCGGCCATCGCCATGCTCGCCTGCGCCCGCATCGGGGCGGTGCATTCCGTGGTGTTCGGCGGGTTCTCGGTCAGCGCCCTGGCCGACCGCATCACCGACGCGCAGAGCCGCGTGCTGATCACCGCCGACGCCGGGCAGCGACGCGGCGCGCTGGTGAACCTCAAGGCGAACGCCGACGCCGCCGCCGCGCTCGCACCGGGCCTGGAGAAGATGCTGGTCGTGTGCCGCGCCGACTGCGACGCGCCCATGCAGGAGGGCCGCGACGTGTTCTGGCACGACGCCCTGAACGCCGCCAGCGACGACCACGAGGCGCAGGCACTGGACAGCGAACACCCGCTGTTCATCCTGTACACGTCCGGCAGTACCGGCAAACCCAAGGGCGTACAGCACACCACCGGCGGGTACATGGTCGGCACGTACCTGACCACCCAGGCCGTGTTCGACCTGCGTGACGACGACGTGTACTGGTGCACCGCCGACGTCGGCTGGATCACCGGCCACAGCTACAGCGTGTACGGCCCCCTGCTGAACGGCGCGACCGTCGTCATGTACGAGGGCGCGCCCAACCACCCGGACTGGGGCCGCTTCTGGGACGTCGTGCAGAAACACCGCGTGACCATCCTGTACACCGCGCCCACCGCCATCCGCGCCATCATGCGCCAGGGCGACGAACTCCCCGCCAGCCGCGACCTGAGCAGTCTGCGCCTGCTCGGCTCGGTCGGGGAACCCATCAACCCCGAAGCGTGGATGTGGTACTACCGCGTGATCGGCGGGGAGCGCTGCCCGGTCGTGGACACCTGGTGGCAGACCGAGACCGGCTCGATCATGCTGACCACCCTGCCCGGCGCGCACGCCAGCAAACCCGGCAGCGCGGGCCTGCCCATGTTCGGCATCGAGCCCGCCATCATGACCCACACGGGCGAGGAACTCGGCCCCGACGACGGCGGCCTGCTGGTCATCAAACGCCCCTGGCCCAGCATGCTGCGCACCGTGTACGGCGACGACGAACGCTACCGCAAAACCTACTGGGGTGAAATCGAGGGCGTGTACTTCGCCGGAGACGGCGCCCGCCGCGACAGGGATGGGTACATCACCGTCACGGGCCGCGTGGACGACGTACTGAACGTGAGCGGCCACCGCCTGGGCACCATGGAGATCGAATCGGCCCTCGTCTCTCATCCCAGCGTCTCCGAGGCCGCCGTCGTCGGCCGCCCCGACGACGTGAAAGGCGAGTGCGTCGTTGCGTTCGTCCTCCCGCAGGGCGACCGCACCATCGACCCCGCCGAACTCCGCGCGCACGTCAGCCGCGAGATCGGCGCGCTGGCCCGCCCCGACGCCATCTATGTCGCCGACGCCCTGCCCAAGACCCGTAGCGGCAAGATCATGCGCCGCTTCCTGCGCCAGATCGCCGCCGGCAAAGAAATTCAGGGCGACACGAGTACGCTGGAAGACCCCGGCGTGCTGGACCGCATCGCCGCCACCGACCCCGTGTAAAGCAGGTCAGCGTCGCCATACCAGCAGCTGCGCGGCGTCCTGAACGGGAGAGTGTTGATCGGGGATGGAATGGGGGAGAACCTCCGCTCCATCCCCATACCTCAGCGGAGGCAGATGCCGGGTGTTCCCCAGCCATCTGCCTCCGACCATCTGCCAGCGGCTCTTACATCTCCATCCGGGTTTTCAGGAAGTTGGTCATGACCGCACCGCGTTTGTAGAACGGGTTGTCCATGATCTTCACGTACAGCGGAATGGTGGTTTTGGGCCCCTGGATGACCGTCTCCTCCAGGGCGCGTTTCATGCGGCTGATCGCCTGCTCGCGGGTGTCGTGGTGCACGATCAGTTTGCCGATCAGGCTGTCGTAGTGCGGGGGGATCACGTAGCCGGTGTAGCAGTGACTGTCCACGCGCACGCCGGGGCCGCCCGCGAAGTGCACGTCCTCGATCTTCCCGGCGGCTGGGCGGAAGTCCTTGTCGGGGTCTTCGGCGTTTAGGCGGCACTCGATGGCGTGACCGCGCAGCACCACGTCTTCCTGCTGGATGTTCAGGCCGTACCCGGCGGCGATTTCCAGTTGCAGTTTCACGAAGTCCAGGCCCGAGATTTCCTCGGAGACGCAGTGTTCCACCTGGATGCGGGTGTTCATCTCCATGAAGTAGTAGTTGCCGTCGCGGTCCACGATGAATTCCAGCGTGCCGGCCCCGGCGTAGTTCACGTGCCTGGCGAGGCGCACGCCGGCGTTCAGGATTTCCTGGCGCAGCGTGTCCGGCAGGGTGCTGGGGGCTTCCTCGATGAGTTTCTGGTTGCGCCGCTGGATGGAGCAGTCGCGCTCGCCGATGTGGATCACGTGGCCGTGGCCGTCGCCCATGACCTGCACCTCGACGTGCCGGAATTCCTCCAGGAATTTTTCCATGATGATGGCCGGGTCACCGAAGTACAGCCGCGCCTCTTCCTGCGCCTGCGCGAAGCCCTTGGCGAGTTCGTCCTGCGTGCGGATGATCTTCTGGCCGCGTCCGCCGCCGCCGGCGCTGGCCTTGAGCAGCACCGGGTAGCCAATCTGTTTGGCGGCCAGCAGGGCGGCGTCCGTGTCTTCCAGCACGCCGGTGCCGGGTACGACGGGTACGTTACTCAGCGCGGCGATCTCGCGCCCGCCGGCCTTGGATCCGAGGGCGCGCATGCTTTCGGGGGTGGGGCCGATGAACACGATGCCGTGCTCGCGGCACATCTCGGCGAAGTCCGGGTTCTCGGCCATGAAGCCATACCCGGGGTGAATGCCTTCGGCGCCGGTCATCAGGGCGGCCGACAGGATGTTCGGAATGTTCAGGTACGACTGGTTGCTGGCGGGCGGGCCGACGCACACGCTCTCGTCGGCCAGCAGGACCGGCAGGCTCTTCTCGTCGGCGGTGGAGTACACCACGACGGTTTTCACGCCCAGTTCTCGCGCGGTGCGGATCACACGCAGGGCAATCTCGCCGCGGTTGGCGATCAGGATTTTCTTGAACATGAACTTCGCTCCTTGCCGATGGCAGAAGGCTCAAGGCCGGATGGCGAGAGCGCAGGCGGGGAGTGGCCTTCTGCCTTCTTCTATCGGCCTTCTGCCTCTTATTCGATGATGAACAGCGTCTGGCCGTATTCGACGGGTTCGGCGTTTTTCACGAGGATCTCGCGCACCGTGCCGCCCATCTCGGCCTCGATCTCGTTCATGAGTTTCATCGCCTCGATGATGCACAGCACCTGTCCGGCGGCCACGGTATCCCCGACTTTCACGTAGGCGGGCGCGTCGGGGCTGCTGGACGCGTAGAAGGTACCCACGATGGGTGCCTTGACCGGCGTGCCCTTGCTGGGCGCGGGGGCCGGGGCGCTCGCGGCGACTTCCGGGGCGGGCTGTGGCGCGGCGGGCGTTTCGGCCTGCGGCGCGTCGAAGGTGGGGGCCGGGGCGCTGGGCGCGGGGGCCGGCATGGGCGCGGCCTGCGTGGGGGCGGGGCCGGTGGGGGCGCTGAAGGCGGGGCCGCTCATGGCCTGCGGGCCGCGCCGCAGGTCCAGGGCGAAGCTGCCGGTCTTCAGGCTGAATTCGCGTACGTCGGCGTGGCTCAGGGCATCGAGGATTTTCTTGAGGTCGTCTGGGTTCATGGGCCCCTCCTGGGTGGTGCTGTGGGTGATGGGTGCTGAAACAGAGTTGTCAGTCGCGCTGCCTCCCATCATGACGGGTGGTCCGCGCGGCGGGGTGTCACCGCCTGCCTAACGCTCGTTTGGCTGGACTGAGTCTAAAGCAAAGTGAAGTGCCGCCCACCGGATCACCGGAGTGGGCGGCACTTCACGCACGGACGATCAGGCGCGGCTGAGGTAAGCGCCGGTCCGGGTGTCGACCTTGACCATGGTGTCCTGCTCCACGAACAGGGGCACCTGCACGGTCGCGCCGGTCTCCAGCTTGGCGGGCTTGGTGCCGCCCGAGGCGGTGTCGCCGCGCAGGCCGGGATCGGTCTCCACGATCTTCAGGATCACCTGGTTGGGCAGGGTGATGCTCAGGGCCTTCTCGCCGTACATGGCCACGTCGACCTCGGTGTTCTCCTTCATGAACTTGGCGGCGTCGCCGACCAGGTTGGGAGACAGCGGCACCTGCTCGAAGGTTTCCATGTCCATGAACATGAAGTCCTCGCCGTCCTTGTACAGGTACTGCATGGTCTTGCCTTCCACGTAGATGTCCTGCAGTTTTTCACCGCTGTTGAAGGTGCGGTCCACGATCGCGCCGGACTCCATGTTGCGGAACTTCGTGACGACCTTCGCGCCGCCGCGGCCCATCTTCAGGTGCGAGTAATCCAGGCACTCCCAGAGGCCGCCGTCCATTTCCACTTTGGTGCCGTTGCGCAGTTCAGTAACGCTGATCATGTCATTCTCCTTTTACGCTCGCCAGGGCCGCCCTCACCGCCCGCCTGCGGGCCCGGGCCGACCGGCCAGGTGGTGGGACGCCTCGCGGCAACGCCCAAGAGTCTAGCAGACCCCCCCGCGGCCCTTCCACCGGACCGGGCGCGTTTGCTATGCTGTCACGGTTGCACGTCCGCCCCCGCCCCCGGACCCCCGGCGCGCGGCGAGAGCGAGGCGGCGAAGAACGCCAAGGAGAGAGCACATGGAACTGAACGCCAAACCCCGCAAGAGCCAGGAAAAACTGGCCGAAGGCATGATCCCCGCCATCGCCTACAACAAGGAGAACAACGTCTCCTTCGCCATCGACAAGAAGGCCTTCGACCGCGCCTTCCGCACCCAGAGCACCACCGGCCTGTTCGACATCACCGTCGAGGGCGGCGAGACCTTCCCCGCGCTGGTCAAGGCCGTGCAGATGGACAAGCGCAAGCGCGTGCCCATGCACGTCGACTTCTACATGGTCACCTACGGTGAGCCCGTCGAGGTCAGCGTGCCCGTGCACACCACCGGCAAGAGCCAGGGCGTCGTCATGGGCGGCCTGCTCGACATCGTCGTGCACAACCTGGCCATCGTGGCCCCCGGCCCCCGCCGCATCCCCCAGGAACTGGTGGTCGACGTGACCAAACTGGTCATCGGTGACCACGTCACCGCCGGTCAGATCGCCCTGCCCGAAGGCTGCAAGCTGGTCGGCGACGCCGATCAGGTCGTCATCAGCGTGCTGCCCCCCCGCCTCAGCGACGGCGAAGCCGCCGCCGAGCAGGAAGCGGCCCAGGTGGCCGGTCTGGTCGCCGCTGGCGAGATCACCGAGAGCGAAGCCGCCGCGGTCCTCGACGGCGAGGTCAGCCTCGACGAAGTCAAGGCCAGCAGCGAGAACGCCGAGAGCACCGAAGAAGCCTGAGCTTCACCCGGCAGGCGGCCCCCTTCCACACGGGAGGGGGCCGCCTGCTACCGTGATGGGCCGGGCGTCCCGCGTGGGTCAGGGTGGCCGCCGGTATACTTGAGCTTATGTCTGAAGGTTCTGCCCCCACCAACCGCCCCGAGGGTCTGCACGAGCAGACCGTCAGCCGCCTGAACAACCTGGACGCCCAGGTGGCCGCCGGCTTCGAAGCGCACCCCTACGCGTACGCCCGCACCCACCATGCCCGGGACGTGCTGGCCGCGCACCCCGCCGACGCGGTGGGCGAGGACGGCGAGGCGAAATGGGAGGCCGGGCAGGAATGGCCCGCCGAGGAGTACGCCCTGGCCGGGCGCGTGATCCAGATGCGTCACAAAGGCAAGGCGGCCTTCGCGGACCTCAGTGACGAGCACGGCAAGATCCAGCTGCACTTCTCCAAGCAGGAGACCGAGAACTTCGATCCGACCAAGAAGATCGACCTGGGCGACATCGTGGGTGTGCGCGGCTTCCCGTTCGTGACCCGCACCGGGCAGCTGACGCTGCGCGTGACGTCCTGGCAGCCGCTGGTCAAGAGTCTGCACCCGCTGCCCAGCAAGTTCCACGGCCTGCAGGACGAGGAACTGCGTGCCCGCCGCCGCTACGTGGACCTGATGATCAACCCGGAAAGCCGTGAGGTGTACCGCACGCGCTCGCGGATGCTGCGCTTTATCCGCACCTTCCTGGACAGCCGCGATTTCATGGAAGTCGAGGGCCCCACATTGCAGGTGGTGCCCGGCGGCACCGAGGCCAAGCCGTTCAAGACCTTCCACAACGCGCTGGGCCACGAGTTCAGCATGCGCATCAGCCTGGAGTTGTACCTCAAGCGCCTGCTGGTGGGCGGTTTCGAGCGGGTGTACGAGATCGGCCGCAACTACCGCAACGAGGGCATCGACCGGACGCACAACCCAGAATTCACCATGCTGGAAGCGTACTTCGCGTACGGCGACTACAACGACATGATGGTGCTGGTGGAAACGCTGCTGCACGACCTGGTCGTGGAACTGCGGGGCGAGCCGAAACTGACCTACCAGGGCCGCGAACTGGACTTCTCGCTGCCGTTCAAGCGGCTGGATTTCGTGACGGCCCTGAAAGAGCAGGCCGGGCTGGACTTCGATCCGCTGGACCTCGTGAAACTGCGCGAGTGGAGCGACGTGCGCCACCCGGAGCACCGCAAGACCCCGGACTACAAGCTGCTGGACAAGCTGGGCGGCGAGTACGTGGAGCCTTTGCTGCAGGACCCGACCTTCCTGACGGACATGCCGCTGGCGATCAGTCCGCTGGTGAAGGTGCACCGCGACCGCGAGGGGCTGGCCGAGCGCGCCGATCTGTACGTGGCGGGTTTCGAACTGGCGCCCATCTATTCCGAGCTGAACGACGCGCTGGACCAGCGGGCGCGCTTCGAGGCGCAGACGGCCCGCCGGGACGCCGGGGACGACGAGGCGCACGAGCAGGACGAGGACTTCCTGCTGGCCCTGGAGTACGGCATGCCGCCCACCGCCGGGATGGGGATGGGCATGGACCGTCTGGCGATGCTGATGACCGACCGGGATTCCATCCGGGACGTGCTGCTGTTCCCGTTGCTGCGGCCGGAAGGGACGGGCGGCAGTGAAGCCGGGACCGCCGAAGCCGGTGCCGCTGAAGGTGTTGCTGAAGAGGGCTGACGCCCGGTCATACCAGCACAGGGGTCCACACCAGCACTGGGCCGGAGGGACGCACGCAGACGCAGGAGCACACCGCTTCTGCGTTTTCGCGTTGCTGCTGTTCTGTGCTGGGACCGTGCCGCTAGGCAGACGGGCGGGTGGATGAAGCCTGGATGTGTGTGGGAGGGGGTTTCGTCATACAGCCGCTCTTGTCTAGACGTGTGGAACCGGTTCTATTAATTTGTTCGTTTGACAAACAAAACAGGCAACGTGCAAGATGACCGTACACAAGCCCCATCAACCCCGGCCCGGTGAGCCCGTAACAGACGGAACCCACCCGGTCCCGCTCCTGCCATTCACGCCGGCCGCAGACCCGGCCCGCCGCCTGTTCCACCGAGGTTCCCCCGCATGATCCGCACCGAACACCCCACCCCGGACACCCTGGACCTCGCGGCCATCCGCGCGCGGCACACGCTGCTGCTGCTGGACCTGCTGTGGGACGGGGACCTGGCACGGGTGGACATCTCGCGGGAACTGGGTCTGTCCCGCAGCGCCATCAGCTCCATCGTCACGGAACTGATCAGCGTCGGACTGGTGCAGGAAGTCGGCACGCGCGGCAGCGGCGGCGTCGGACGGCGCGCCACGCTGCTGAACCTCAACACCCGCGCCGCCGCCCTGCTCGCCATCGACCTGGGCGCCAGTCACGCCCGCGTGGACGTGCTGGACCTGCACTGCCAGTCGCTGGCCAGCCTGACCGTCCCGCACGACATCGTCAGCGGCCCCCAGGCCACCTACGACCTGCTGACCGACCTGAGCGCCCAGGTCATGCAGGCGGCCGACATCAGCGCCGACCAGATCGCGCTCGTCGGGATCGGCGTGCCCGGCCCGGTCGACCACGACACCGGCCGCGTCGTCCTGCCCCCCAACATGCCCGGCTGGGACGGCGAGGACATCCGCGAGGCCCTGCAGCGCCGCCTGAACCTCGAAGTCCTGGTCGACAACGACGCCAACCTGGGCGCACTCGCCGAGGCCCGCTTCGGCGCGCACCGGGGCACGCAGGACCTGATCTACGTGAAGGCCGCCACCGGCATCGGTGCGGGCGTTCTGCTGGGCGGCCGCCTGCACCGCGGCATGCGCGGCGGCGCCGGCGAGATCGGGCACATCAGCATCAACGAGCAGGGCCCGGTCGGCCGCAGCGGCAACCCCGGCAGCCTCGAAAGCTACGCCGCCGCGCAGGTCCTCGTCACGCTGGCCCGCAGCCTGCGCGCCGCCGGGGCCCCCACCACGCTGCCCAACCCCATCAGCCTGAACGACCTGCTGAACCACGCGAACACCGACCCGCTGGCCCGCGCCGTGTGGGAAGAAGCCGGGCATCACCTGGGCGTGGCGATCAGCACCACCATGAACCTGTTCAACCCGGAAGCCGTGATCATCGGCGGCCGCCTCGCGCAGGCCGGAGACGTACTGCTGGCCGCCATCCGCGCCAGCGCCCACAGCCGCACCATGCGCATCAACGTGGACCGCACCCGCATCGAACTCGGCACGCTCGGCGTGCACGCCGGGGTGCTGGGCGCCGGGGCCATGATGCTCGACTCGCTGTTCACGCCGCGCGGACTGCCGCACCTGTACGCCATCTCACGCCTGGCGCAGGGGGAAAGCAGCGCCGGGCGCGATCCGGCCAGCCGGGCCCCACCGGCCGGACCGTCCCCACCCCGGCCGGCTGAGACTCACCCGGCACCACTCCCGGCAGCACAGACTTCGCCCAACCGCACAACCCGCACCGTTTCGCACGGAGGAACACCATGAAAAAAGCACTCCTGATCGCCGCCGCCCTCGCCGTCACCACCAGCGCCTCTGCCGCTGGCAAGCTGGAAATCTTCTCCTGGTGGTCCGGCGATGAAGGCCCCGCCCTCGAAGCCCTGATCAAGATCTACAAGGCCAAGTACCCCTCGGTCACCGTGGACAACGCCACCGTCTCCGGCGGGGCCGGCACCAACGCCAAGGCCGTCCTGAAAACCCGCATGCTGGGCGGCACGCCCCCCGACAGCTTCCAGGCGCACGCCGGCCAGGAACTCATCGGCACCTGGGTCGTCGCCAACCGCATGGAAGACCTGAGCAGCCTGTTCAAGAGCGAAGGCTTCGACAAGGTCTTCCCCAAGGACCTGATCAAGCTGATCAGCACGAACGGCAAGATCTGGAGCGTGCCCGTCAACGTGCACCGCAGCAACGTCATGTGGTACAACCCCGCCAAACTGAAGGCCTGGGGCGTCACCGTGCCCAAGACCTGGCCCGAATTCATCAAGACCTGCAGCACCCTGAAAGCCAAGGGCGTGGCCGCGCCGCTGGTCGTCGGTGAGAACTGGACCCAGCAACACCTCTGGGAGAGCGTCATGATCGGCACGCTCGGCGCGCAGGGCTGGGAGAACCTCTGGTCCGGCAAGATGAAGTTCACGGACCCCAAGGTCGTGGGAGCCTTCACCACCTTCGGCAAGGTCATGGACTGCGCCAACAAGGACGCCTCGGGCCTCAGCTGGCAGCAGGCCAGTGACCGCATCATCGACGGCACCAGCGCCTTCAACGTCATGGGCGACTGGGCGGCCGGGTACTTCACGACCACCAAGAAACTCGCCCCGAACACCGGCTTCGGCTGGGCCGCCGCCCCCGGCACCACCAAGACCTTCGTGATGCTGGCCGACTCCTTCGGTCTGCCCAAGGGCGCCAAGGACCGCGCCGAGGCCGTCAACTGGCTGAAAGTCCTGGGCAGCAAGGCCGGCCAGGACGCCTTCAACCCCCTGAAAGGCTCGATCGCCGCGCGCACCGACAGCGACCTGAGCAAGTACAACACCTACAGCAAGAGCGCCGCCGCCGACTGGAAGAGCAACAAGATCGTCGGTAGCCTCGTGCACGGGGCCGTCGCGCCCGAAAGCTTCACCAGCGCCTTCGGGGCCGTGATCGACCAGTTCGTCGCCAGCAAGAACAGCGCCGGGGCCGCCGCCGCCGCGCAGCAGCTGGCCGTCCGCGCCGGCATCAGCAAGTAACCCGCCCGCCTGGGCCCCCACCGTGGGGCCCGGGCCGGATGCGGATCACGCTTCCCCAGCTGTCCGGTTGTGGGTTGTGGGTTTCAGGTCACGCGGGAACACTCCCGCCCCCTGAGCCCGCAGCCCACACCCCTTGATACGTGCTGGCCCTGCCGGCCGTGGGGCCGTTCCTGAAACGGAAGCGCTTCAACACAGCGCGCGTCCGATCACGTGTCACGATCAACCTGTCATCAGCGGTCAGGACGCCCCGCCCCACCACGTTCACTGGCAGGCACGGCCAGCAGCCAGACCCGCCAGAAAGGAGGCCCGATTTTGAAAGGCCTGAGTAAAGATCGCCTGTGGTCCATTGCCGTTCTGGCCCCCAGCATCATATTGATCGCCGTGTTCGTGTACGGCTTCATTGCCCGCAGCGTGTACGTCAGCATGACCGACTGGGGCAACGACCCCGCCCAGGCGCTGGCCATCGATCCCATCATCCGCTGGGTGGGCCTCGCCAACTACCAGGAACTGTTCAGCGGTTTCCTGCAGGGCCGCTTCCGGCAGGAACTGATCAACACCATCTTCTTCACGATCTTCTTCATCCTGGGCTGCCTGGGCCTGGGCCTGGGCTTGGCGCTGATCCTGGACCGCAACCCGAAAGGGGAGGGCCTGTGGCGCACCATCTTCCTGTTCCCCATGAGCCTGTCGTTCATCGTGACCGGCACCATCTGGCGCTGGATGCTGCAACCCCAGGGCGGCCTGAACCAGGCCCCGACTCTCTTCGGTGCTCAGCCCAGCACCTTCGGCTGGCTGAGCAGCAGTGACGCCATCCTGAAATTCGACTGGAACAAACTGCCGCTCCTGACCGCCAGCGTGGTCGGCGTCGTCCTGATCGTCATGGCCGTGCGCGCCGCCCGCAGCGGCGACCGCATCCGCACGGTGGTTGCGGCCGTCTGCGCCGCCATCCTGATCGTCTGGGCGCTGTTCGTCGGCCCGAACGTGAAGATGCTGCCCGCCCCGGAACTGCACGGCTTCAACCTCGCCCTGATCGGCATCATCATCGCCGCCGTGTGGCAGATGAGCGGCTACACCATGGCCCTGTACCTCGCGGGCCTGCGCGGCATTCCGGAAGAACTCCGCGAGGCCGCCAAGGTAGACGGTGCCAACGACCTGGGGCTGTACCGGCACGTGATCTTCCCGCTGCTGGCTCCCATCAGCCTGTCGGCGATGATCGTGCTGGGCCACATCAGCCTCAAGATCTTCGACCTGGTGTACGCCATGGCCGGCCCCGACAACATCGCGACCAGCGTTCCGGCGCTGAACATGTACCTCACCAGCTTCCGGCAGAACCAGTTCTCGCTGGGCGCGGCCATCGGCACCATCCTGCTGATCCTGGTGGCGTTCGTGATCGTTCCCTACCTCGCCTCTCAGTTCAAACAGGAGGATGGTCACGCATGACCAGCGCCCCCGCCAAGGCCGTCTCGGCCCCCACCACCCCCCGCAAACCCATCCAGCCCGGCCGGATTGTCATGTACGCCCTGCTGGTCGTGGCCGCCCTGTTCTTCCTGGTGCCGGTGTACCTGCTGTTCGCCACCGCCCTGAAAAGCCCGGACGCCATCAACCTCGCCACCACCTGGCACTGGCCGGCCGCGCTGAACTGGGCCAGTTTCAGTGAGGCGTGGGGCAAGATCGGCGGGAACATGCTCAACAGCCTGTTCCTGGCCGTGGTCGCCACGCTGCTGAGCGCCATGCTGGGTAGCCTGAACGGGTACGCCCTGAGCAAGTGGAAGTTCCGTGGGGCGAACACCCTGTTCGCGCTGATGCTGTTCGGGATGTTCATTCCGTACCAGGCGGTGCTGATTCCGCTGTTCCAGTTCATCAAGTCCATCGGCCTGTACGGCAGCATCTGGGGCCTGATCCTGGCGCACGTGGTGTACGGCATTCCGATCACCACGCTGATCTTCCGGAACTTCTACGCCGACGTGCCCGACGCGCTCGTCGAGGCCGCCACCATCGACGGCGCGGGCTTCTGGAGCATCTACCGCCTCGTGATCTTCCCGATCAGCATTCCGGGTTTCGTGGTCGTGATCATCTGGCAGTTCACGCAGGTCTGGAACGAATTCCTGTTTGCGGCCACCCTGACCAACACGACCTCTCAGCCCGTCACGTACGCCCTGTCGCAACTGGCAGGCGGCCAGGCGGTCAGCTGGAACCTGCCGATGGCCGGCGCGATCCTGGCGGCGCTGCCCACCCTGCTGGTGTACATCCTGCTGGGCCGGTACTTCGTGCGCGGCCTGCTGGCCGGGTCCGTCAAGGGCTGAAGCCCGCCGCACCCCTGCGGTTGTAACCAACGCGCCCCGGACAGTCAACGTCCGGGGCGCCGTTCTGGCATACCGGTCAGGTGCACCGGTCATCCGGATTCGGGCGTTCCCGCCGGGCAGAACGGGTGGCACACGAGTGGGGGTCGGCCGTGTGAACGTCTTCCCTGACAGGCCGGGCGGCGGCGGGGTACACTGCAAGGCACTTCATGACGACTACAGAGACTCTCAACGTGTTTGTCGTCGCTGCGGACCCGGGCCGCGCGCTGCAACTGACGCCGCTGCTGCCACGAACAGACGTGAAGTACGTCCCGGACGCAGAAAGCCTGCTGCGCGAATCGCACGTCGTCATTCCCGACGTGGTGCTGCTGTACACCAGTACGCCCGGTGTGCCGCTGCATCAGGTGCTGCCCATGCTGCGCCAGCGCGCCGAACTGAGCGGCACGCAGTGGCTGGGCGTGGGCACGCAGGGCCTGGGTGAACTGCTGGCCGCCGGGGCCGACGCCCTGATCAGCGACGCCACCCCGTCCGAGGCGGTGGCCCTGCAGGTACGGACCATGCTGGCGCGCGCGCAGCAGCACCGCGAGGCCCTGCTGCGCGTGGCGAGCCTGCAACGCCGCATGGACACCTGGGAGCACGAGGAACGCGTGCGCGACCAGCTGGTGCACATGCTGGTGCACGACCTGAAAAACCCCATCGCGGCCGTCATGGGCCTGATCGAGATCGTGCAGGACGACCCGCGGATTCCCGAGGACAACCGTGAACTGCTGAAGGTCGCGCACGACGAAACGCAGCACCTGCTGCACCTCGCGGCGAACATGCTGGACGTCCGCAAGATCCAGGCCGGGAAGATGAACCTGAAACGCGAACTGATGTTCACGCCCATGTTCCGCGAGGTGATCGAGCAGGCGCGCGGCGACGTGGGCAGCGGCCTGCGCGACCGGCACGTGCGCGTGGACATTGAGGCCGACATGAGCCCCGCCAGCGCCGACCCGGAAATTCTGCGCCGCGTCCTGGCGAACCTGATCAGCAACGCCCTGAAGCACACGACCACGGGCGGCGTGATCGCCATCCTGGCCAAAAGCATTCCCGAGGGCGTGCAGGTCATGGTCCGCGACGACGGCGAGGGCATTCCCGCCGACGACATTCCCAACCTGTTCGCCGCGTTCGAGCAGTCCCGCCTGACGCTGCACGGCCGCTTCGATACCGGCATGGGACTGGCCTTCTGCAAACTGGCGGTCGAGGAGCACGGCGGCACCATTCACGTGGAGTCCGAGCGCGGCAAGGGCGCGTCGTTCATCTTCACGGTGCCGTCCGCGCAGGACAACGACGACGACGACGATTTCGTGGAACTGGTGTAACCCGCCAGACGTACGGGCGGGAGCGGCGGCCCACACGAGCGTTCGCCTGTTCCGTGGGCACCCTGGGAGGACCGGGGTGCCCGTTTCATACGGACTCCGGGCGAATGGTTTGCAAAGCCGTTCGCTCCGGGCGGACTCGTAGAGCTGCGCCACAGAGCGAGGGGGAGACAAGCGGACTGAAGGGCGTGGAGTTGGCAGCCCGGCGCCCCTGCGGGTTGCTAACGAAACAGACGGAGTCCGGATGAGGGGCTGGGGAGTGACTGTCTGGATGGGCGGCGCCGATGGGGTGCGAGCGCGTGTGAAACGTGCTAAAACTGGGGTGTTCCACAGTTCAGAGTCTGAGAAGTCCGTAGCGCCTCTCTTTTTTTCCAGCCATTCGTGCCGTTTTTCACGAGCAGGGGTATCGGATCAGGAAGAGCGGCCGCAGAAAGGGGAATCCTTATCGAATACGCCAACTTCGTCATCATGCTCCTCGTCGCGCTCGGCATCGGCATCGTCGCCGTCATCGCCAGCGCCCTCCTCGGCCCCAAGAAGGGCAGCCGCGCCAAACTCATGGCCTACGAAAGCGGCAACGACCCCGAACACGGCGGCGTCGGCACCGGCCAGCGGTTCCCGGTGCACTTCTACCTCGTCGCCATGCTGTTCATCATCTTCGACATCGAAACCGCCTTCTTCTACCCGCTGGCCGTCGCCTACCAGAAACTCATCCCGTTTGCCTTCTTCGAGGCCATCACCTTCGTCGTGCTGCTGCTCGTCGGGTATGTCTACGTGCTGAAAAAGAAGGTGCTGGAATGGGCATGACGCATGCAGAAAGCAGAAGGCAGATGGCAGATGGCAGATGGCCCGCAGTCTTCAGGCCATCAGCCATCTGCCATTGGCCCCAACCGGAGGTCGCCCCATGCCGCTGAAGGAACTGTTCGAGAAGGATTGGCAGGAACTGGAATCCGAGGGTGTGCTGTTCTCCAGCCTGGAGAAACTGGTCGCGTGGGGCCGCAGCAACAGCCTGTGGCCCGCCACGTTCGGCCTAGCGTGCTGCGCCATCGAGATGATGAGCAGCACCGACGGCCGCAACGACCTCGCCCGCTTCGGCAGCGAGGTGTTCCGCGCCTCTCCCCGGCAGGCGGACGTGATGATCGTCGCCGGCCGCCTGAGCAAGAAGATGGCGCCCGTCATGCGCCGCGTGTACGACCAGATGCCCGACCCCAAATGGGTGATCAGCATGGGCGCCTGCGCCAGTTCGGGGGGCATGTTCAACAACTACGCCATCGTGCAGAACGTGGACAGCGTGGTGCCCGTGGACATCTTCGTGCCCGGCTGCCCCCCGCGCCCCGAAGCGCTGATCTACGCCGTCATGCAACTCCAGAAGAAGGTGCGCGGCGAGGCCTTCGATCAGCTGGGCCACCAGCTGCCCATGGTGGACGCATGGACCCGCTGAAACCCACGGACAGCAAACCCATGGGCCGCGAGGGCGTCGCGCAGTCCAGCACCAGCCAGCCGGTCGCCGCCGTCACGCCCGCCACCGTTGCCGCCCCGGCCGCGCCCAGCCGCGACGTGAGCCCCCTGATCCGCGAACTGGGCCTCACGGAAGACGACGCCGCCGAACCCACCGCGCTGGTCACCCCGGACGACCTGCTGCGCGTGGCCCACGCCCTCAAGGAACGCGGCTTCATGCTGATGGATACCGTCGGCCTGGACTACAGCACCTACACGCAGCCCCGCCCCAAGCGCTTCGCGGTGCTGCACAACATCTACCACCCCCGCGACCACCGGAGGGTGTTCCTGCGCGTCTGGCTGGACGACGGCGAGCCCCTGGCTAGCCTGTACCCCGTCTGGAAGGCCGCGAACTACCTGGAACGCGAGGTGTACGACCTGATGGGCGTGCCCTTCACCGGCCACCCCGACCTGCGCAAGGTCCTCACGCCCGACGACCTCGAGGGGCACCCGCTGCGCAAGGACTTTCCGCTGGGCGAGACGCCCACCCTGTTCCGCGACGGCCGGTTCCTGGACCCCGCCGCCTTCCGCGCCGGCCTGACCGGCCAGAGCAGCGGCCTGACCGGCTACCGCGGCGAACTGAGGCGCGGACAGGGCGACGACCGCACCCCGCCCGTCATGCCCGCTGGAGGCCCCAAGTGACCACCACCGATAAGCCCGGCACCGACAAGCCCGGCACCGGTCAGCCCAGCCGCCCCGCCCCCACGCACGGCGCGCAGGCCCCCGGCGGGACGCTGGCGCCCGAGCAGATGCAACCCGACCATCAGGAAAGCACCAGCGCCGAACGCCTGGACGGACAGACTCAGGGGCAGATGCACACGCAGATCATGAGCCTGAACGTCGGCCCGCAGCACCCCAGCACGCACGGTGTGCTGCGGCTCGTGGTGGACATGGACGGCGAGGACGTCGTGAAGGTCACGCCGCACATGGGGTACCTGCACACCGGCTTCGAGAAGACCTTCGAGAACCGCACGTACCAGCAGGGCGTCACGTACGCCCCCCGCACCGATTACCTGCACTGCTTCGGGCATGAACTCGCGTACGTCCTGAGCGTCGAGAAACTCCTTCAGGCCGACGTGCCCGAGCGCGCCACCACCGTTCGCGTCATCCTGCACGAACTCGGGCGCATGCACAGCCACCTCGTGTTCGTCGGCACAGGCCTGCTGGACCTCGGGGCCATCACGCCGTTCTTCTACGCCTTCCGCGAGAAAGAAGCCCTGCAGGACCTGTTTGAAGCGGTGTGCGGGTACCGCATGAACCAGGGGTACTTCCGCGTGGGCGGTCTCAGCCGCGACATCCCTGACGACTGGGCTCCCCGCGTCGAGAAATTCCTGGATCAGATGGAACGCGGCGTCACCGAGTACGCCACCCTGTTCGCGCAGAACCCCATCTTCCTCGACCGCGCCAAGGGGGTCGGTGTGATCCCGCCCGAAGTCGCCCTGGACCTGGGCCTCACCGGCCCGAACCTGCGCGCCAGCGGCGTCCCACTCGATAACCGCAAGGACAACCCCTACTGCGGGTACGAAACCTACGACTTCAACGTCATCACTAGCCCCGACGGGGACTCCCTGGCGCGGTTCAACATGCGCCTCCTCGAATTCGGCGAGAGCATCAAGATCGTCCGCCAGGGCCTGAAACGCCTGAAGCCCGGCCCGGTCAAGGACCCCAACCGCAAGATCAGCCTCCCGCCCCGCCCGGAACTCGAAACGAGCATGGAAGCCGTCATTCACCACTTCAAACTCGTCACCGAGGGATTCCACCCACCCCTGGGCGAGGTGTACGTGCCGGTCGAAAGTGCGCGCGGCGAGGTCGGGTACTACATCGTGTCCGACGGCGGCAGCATGCCCTACCGCGTGAAGATCCGGGCGCCCAGCTTCGTGAACCTCCAGGCCCTCGAATACGCCTGCGTCGGCGCGCAGTTCGCGGACCTGATCACCATCCTCGCAACCATCGACCCCGTACTGGGCGACGTGGACCGGTAAGGAGTCCTCACCTTGACGTATTTCGAGAATAAACAACCACTGGTGGCGGACATCTTCTCCCGTTACCCGGATTCACCGCAGGGCCGCCGCTCGGCGCTGATGCCGCTGCTGCGTGAGGTGCAGGACGCCGAGGGCTTCGTGTCCGAATCTCGCATGGCCGAGATCGCCGCGTTGTGCGGCACGACGGCGACCGAGGTGCGCTCGGTCATGAGCTTCTACAGCACGTACCACACGGTTCCGACCGGGCGGTATCACCTTCAGGTGTGCAGCACGCTGATGTGCGCGCTGGCCGGGTCAGACGAGCTGTGGGATCACCTGGTCGAGACGCTGGACGTGCAGCCGGGCGAGGTCAGCGCGGACGGGCGGTTCAGCGTGCAGAAGGTCGAGTGCCTGGGCTCATGCGGCACGGCCCCGATGATGCAGATCAATGATGACGGGTACTACGAGAACGTGGGGCCGTCGAAGTGCGCGCGGATTCTGGAGTCGCTGAGAAACGACCTGCAACCGCTGCCGGACAACCCGGTGCCGGTCACGGTGGGCGCGGACGGCCGTCAGGTGCTGGCGGGTGGCGGCGCGGTCGGGTCGAGCGTGACGGGCCTGCACCGCCTGCCCGGGCAGGCCGGAGGTGAAGCGTGACCGCCACCGCCCCCACGCCGCCCAAACCGATCACCAGCGCGAAAGACCCGCGCTTTGCGCCCACGCTATACGCGCATGTCGGGCAGCCGGACAGCTGGACACTCGCGTACTACCGCGAGAACGGCGGGTACGAACCAGTCAAACGTGCCTTTGCGATGGGCCCGGACGCCGTGATCGACGAGGTGAAGAAATCCGGCCTGCGCGGTCGCGGCGGCGCAGGCTTCGCGACGGGCCTGAAGTGGTCGTTCATGCCCCTGAAGGACGGCAAACCGCACTACATCATCTGCAACGCGGACGAATCCGAACCCGGCAGCTTCAAGGACCGTTACCTGCTGAGCGAGGACCCGCACCAGCTGATCGAGGGCATGATCATCGCCGCGTACGCCATGCGCGCCAGCGTGGGGTACATCTACATCCGTGGTGAGTACGTGCACGCCGCCGAGCGCGTCTGGGCCGCCATTCACGAGGCGCGCGAGGCCGGACTGCTGGGGCAGAACATCCTGGGTAGCGGCTTCGACTTCCAGCTGCACGTGCACCGGGGCGCCGGGGCGTACATCTGCGGCGAGGAAACCGCGCTGATGAACTCGCTGGAGGGCCTACGCGCCAACCCGCGCCTCAAACCCCCGTTCCCGGCGGCGGCGGGCCTGTACGGGTTGCCCACCACCATCAACAACGTCGAGACCTTCTGCGCCGCCACGCAGATCCTGCGCTACGGCGCGGACTGGCACGCCGGCATGGGCACCGAGAAGAGCAAGGGCATGAAACTCTTCCAGGTATCAGGCCCGGTCGCGCGGCCCGGCGTGTACGAACTGCCGCTCGGTACCACCTTCCGCGAACTCATCTACGACTGGGCAGGCGGCCCGCTTGAGGAGATGAAGGCCATCATCCCCGGCGGCAGCAGTTGCCCCATGCTGCCCTGGACCGACGCCATTCTCGACACGCCCATGGATTACGAGGCCATCGCCGCCGCCGGCAGCATGCTCGGCACCGGCGGCGTGACCCTCATCCCGAAGGCGGACTGCATCGTGAACGCCACCTGGAACCTCGTGCGCTTCTACGGCCACGAAAGCTGCGGCAAGTGCACGCCCTGCCGCGAGGGCATCAGCGGCTGGATGACCCGCATGTACCAGAAACTCGCCACCGGCCACGGGCAGCCCGGCGACGTGCAACTCATCCTCGACATGAGCGACAACATCGGCGGCCGCTCCTTCTGCGCGCTGGCCGACGCCTGCCTCGGCCCGGTCCTGAGCAGCATCAAACTCTTCCGCGAGGAATACGACGCGCTAGCCACGACCCAGCAGCCGTTGTACCCCGCGCGTAAGCGCTGGAAGGACAGCTGATGGGGTGGGTCGAGAGAGGACGGCCGACGGAACAGACGGGTTCTGGTGCGTGCTCCGTCACCCATCACCCATCACCCATCACCGCCTGCCGTGAGGTGAGGAAATGAAAGTCACTGTAGACGGAATCGAGATTGACCTGCCCGCCGGAACGTCCGCGATTGACGCGGTGTTCTCGGCGGGTGGGGACGTGCCGTACTTCTGCGCGCACAAGTATTTAAGTCCGGTGGGCGCGTGCCGCATGTGCCTCGTGGAATCCGGCTCGCCCCGGAAGAATCCGGACGGGTCGTTCGTGATGGAGGGCGAGGGAGACGCGGCCTCGCCGAAGATCTTCTGGTTCCCCAAACCCATGGCGTCGTGCACCATGCAGGCGACAGAGGGCATGCACATCCGCAGCGCGAAAACGTCGGAGGTCGTGGCGAAGGCGCAGGCGGGCATGATGGAATTCACGCTCCTGAATCACCCGCTGGACTGCCCGACCTGCGACAAGGGCGGCGCGTGCGAGTTGCAGGACCGCGCGTTCGAGTACGGGTACGGCGCGAGCCGCTTCGGCTTCGACCGGCGGCACGCGGAGAAGCATTACCCGCTGTCGGATTTCGTGATCCTGGATCAGGAGCGCTGCATTCACTGCAAGCGCTGCGTGCGGTACTTCGAGGAGGTGCCGGGCCAGGAGGTGCTGGACTTCATCGAGCGGGGCGGGCATACCTTCATCGACACGCAGGAGGGCGGGCTGCCCACGGGCTTTTCGGGGAACATCACGGACATCTGCCCGGTGGGGGCGCTGCTGGACAACGTGGCGCGCTTCCGGGGCCGCAACTGGGAGTACGACCATACGCCGACCACCTGCACGCTGTGCCCGGTCGGGTGCTCGATCACGGTGGACGCCCGCAACGGCCGCCTGGAGCGCATCGTGGCGGGCGAGAACCGGGACGTGAACGAGGCGTGGATCTGCGACGCGGGCCGCTTCGGGCACGTGTTCGCCAGCGAGGAGCGCCTGACCACACCCCTGATCCGCGACGAGGACGGGCAACTGGTTCCGGCCACCTGGGACGCCGCGATTGACGCCATGAAGCGCGGCTTCTCGGGCATGCGCACGGCAGACGTGGCGCTGTACCTGGGCGCGGACAGCACGCTGGAGGAAGGCGCGGCGCTGGAGGCCCTGGCGGCCGCGACGGGCGCCCGCAGCGTGGATCACTCTCCCCGCTACGAGGTGAGCGTGACGGCGCCGCAGGCGACCCTGACGGACGTGGCGACCGCCGACGCCGTCGTGGTGATCGGCGCGGACCTGGGCGAGGAAGCGCCCGTGCTGGAACTGCGCATCCTGGAGATGCTGCGCGGCGGCCTGATCCCGCCCGAGTTCGCGCACGGCACGGCCATCGCGGACCTGCGCCTCGTGGAACGCCCTGCCCGGCGGCCCGAGCGGCTGGCCGTGATCGGCCAGGAGAGCCGCCTGTGGGCGCACGCCGGGCACCGCGTCAGCGCGAACGGCAAGGGCGCCCTGGCCCGCCTGACCCACCCGGACACCGATGAACTCAGGGCCGTCCTGTCCCTGCTGGAGGGCGCCGAGCGGCCCGTGATCATCCTGGGCGCGGACGTCCTGAACGGCGCGAGCGGGTCGTTCAGCGCTAACCTGTCGGACCTCGCCTCGCGTACCGGCGCCAAGGTGATCGCCATTCCCGCCGCCGCGAACAGCCGGGGGCTGGGGGCGCTGAACCTCGTGCCGCGCACGGGTGGCCTGCCGCTCTCGCGGGCGCAGGAGGCACCTGCGGCGTTCATCAGCCGCCTGGACCCCGGCGTGCGCGCCGCCGGCTTCACGGTCGTGCACGACACGCACCTGACCACCACCGCCCGACTGGCGGACGTGGTCCTGCCGGCCATCACGAACTACGAGAAGCGCGGCACCGTACAGAACCTGGAAGGTCGCCTGCTGCCCCTGCACCCGGCCGCCATTCAGAGCGGTGAGTCGGCCGACCTGATCCGCACCCTGACCGCCCTGGCAGAGGCGCTGGGCGTGAAGGCCCCCGCGCGCGGGCTGCGAGGCGCGCAGGCGCTGCTGGCCGACCGGGTGGCCCTGAACCTGAGCGACCTGCCCGCACGCGGCGCGCTGCACACCTTCCGCCAGACCTTCGCGGGCCCCGCCGCGCCGCACACGCCCACACTCTGGACGGAGCGCATGCACGCCCGCCGGCTCACCTGGGTGGACCGCATCGAGGAACTCGTCCAGAACGACTGGCAACTGCCCGTGGCGCCCGCCGCGCCGCCCGCCCGCGCCGGAGGGGACGACTGATGCCGGACTGGCTCGCCACGCTGCTGATCTCGCTGCTCAAGGCCGTGCTGGTCGTTCTGGGCCTGCTGACCACCTTCGCGTACATGACCCTGATCGAACGCCGACTGCTGGGCCGCATGCAACTGCGCCCCGGCCCGAACCGCGTGGGCCCCATGGGCCTACTGCAACCCGCCGCCGACGCCATCAAGAGCATCTTCAAGGAAGACCTGACCGTCACGCTGGCCGACAAACTCGTGTACACCCTGGCGCCCATCATCGCGATTGGCATGGCCCTGACCGCCTTCGGTGGGATTCCCGCCGGACCGGCCCGCAGTCTGTTCGGGGAGAACCCCTGGGTGTACAACCTGGACGCCGGGATTCTGGCGCTGCTGGCACTGACCTCCATGGGTGTGTACGGGATCTTCCTGGGCGGCTGGGCGTCCGGCAGCAAGTACCCCATGCTGGGCGCGCTGCGCTCGAGCGCGCAGATGATCAGCTACGAACTCGGCATGGGCCTGAGCATCCTGGGCCTGCTGATGCTGGTCGGCACCACCTCCTTCCAGGGCATCGTGGGCTGGCAGGCGCAGAACGGCGTGCTGATCCTGTTCCAGGCGCTGGGCTTCGCGCTGTTCCTGATCTCCTCGTTCGCGGAAACCAACCGCACGCCGTTCGACCTGCCGGAAGCCGAGCAGGAGATCGTCGCCGGGTACCTCACGGAATACTCCGCGATCAAGTGGGCGCTGTTCCAGATGGCCGAGTACGTGAACATGATCACCGCGTCCGCCATCATGGCGACCCTGTTCTTCGGCGGCTGGAAAGGCCCGCAATTCCTGAACGCCGTCATTCCCGGCATGTCCGACTGGCCGATCGTGTGGCTGGTCGCCAAGATCGCGTTCTTCCTGTTCCTGTTCATCTGGGTGCGCGGCACGCTGCCCAGGTTGCGTTACGACCAGCTGATGCGCTTCGGCTGGAAACTGCTGCTGCCGCTGGCCCTGGCGAACACCGTCGTCACCGCCGCGTTCCTGGCGTTCCGCGGGTCGGGCGGCCTGTGGTTCCTGGGCGTCCTGAGTTTCGCCGGTCTGCTGGCCCTGCTGATCATGAGCGACCGCGTGCGCGTCCTGTGGAACCAGCCCACCGTGCGCCGCCCCGAGAGCGAAGCAGTCCGCGCCGGAGGCGACTGATGCCCGGCTGCCCACTCCCCACACGCCTCATACGGGTTCCGTCTGTTTCGTTGACAACCCGGAACCCCACCGGGTTGCCAACTCCACGCCCGGAACCCGTGTTGCTCCCACTCGCTCCGCTCGGATTGAACGGCTTTGCAAGCCATTCAATCGGAGTCCGTATCACCCCACTTTCTTCCCCCCATAAAGGAGCCACACATGGGCGTTCTTGAGATTGCCAAGGGCATGGGTGTCACGCTGGGGAAACTGTTCCAGAAGCCCGTGACCGTCAGTTACCCCGAACAGCGCGCCACGCTGCAACCCCGCTTCCGGGGACGGCACGTCCTGACCCGCCACCCCGGGCAGCGCCCCGGCGAACTGGGCCTGGAAAAGTGCATCGGCTGCTCGCTGTGCGCCGCCGCCTGCCCCGCCTACGCCATCTACGTGGAGGCCGCCGAGAACGACCCGGCCAACCCCGCCGCGCCCGGCGAACGCTACGCGAAGGTGTACGAGATCAACATGCTGCGCTGCATCTTCTGCGGCATGTGCGAGGAAGCCTGCCCGACCGGCGCGGTCGTCATGGGCAACGAGTTCGAGATGGCCGACTACCGCTACGGCGACTTCGTGTACGCCAAGGAAGACATGCTGGTCGGCGTGACCGGCAGCCTCCCGCAGCGCCGCGAGGCCGCCCGGAGCGGCAAACCCGTGCGTCTGGGCTTCCAGCTCGAGGGGCAGCCCCGCGCGGAACTGGAAGGAGTGAAGTACCCGTGACGAGGCCCGTAACGAGGAAAGGATGTGAACAGTTGATGGTTGATGGTCGGTGGCAGGTGACCCGTGACTGTCGTGCGCCCCTGGTCTGTGCTCCAGCACCCATCACGCATCACCCATCACCATCCCGTAGGGGCCGCCCATGATGCTGGCGTTCATCCTGCTGGGCGCGCTGGCCATCGTGGGCGGCGTGATCACCATTGCCGCGCGGAACGCGGTGCACGCGGCGCTGGGGCTGGTGGGGACGCTGCTGTGCGTGGCGGGTCTGTTCGCCACGCTGAACGCGTCGTTCCTGGCGGCCACGCAGGTGATCGTGTACGCGGGCGCGGTGATGGTGCTGTTTCTGTTCGTGATCATGCTGCTGAACGCCAACCAGCCGGTCACGTCGCGCGACCCGGTGCCGTACGTGCGGGAACTCGCCGGGATCGGCGGGACGCTGCTGGCGGGGGCGTTCGTGGTGCTGGCCTTCACGTTCGAGGACCCGCGCCCGCTGGCCGAGAGTGCCGGGGCGCTGCGCGGCGGGACGGCCCTGGTGATGGGCGAGACGCTGCTGACGCGTTTCCTGCTGCCGTTCGAGGCGGTCAGTGTGCTGCTGCTGGTGGCGATCGTGGGCGCGGTGGCGCTGGTGCAGCGTCCGGCGGCGCAACCGGACGGCGTGCCCGATGAACTGGCCGCCGACGAACTGGCAGGGCCGCTGGGCGCGGCGCAGCCGGAGCGCGTGGAAGCGCCGCGCGGGGCCGCTCCGGCGCTGATGACGGAAGGGGAGGTGCGTGCCTGATGGTGCCCACGACGTACTACCTGGCGCTGTCCGGGATTCTGTTCGCGCTGGGCATGATCGGCGTGCTGACGCGCCGCACCGCGATCATGGTGTTCCTGAGCGTGGAACTCATGCTGAACGCCGCGAACATCGCGTTGGTGGCGTTCGCGCGGTCCTGGGGTGACCCGACCGGTCAGACCGCCGTGTTCATCGTGATGACGCTGGCCGCCGCCGAGGTGGCGATCGGTCTGGCGATCATCGTCGCCATCTTCCGTAAGCGCGAGACCACCAACGTGGACGACCTCGCGGCGTTGAAAGGCTGAGTGGTCATGGATAGTCTTCCTGCTCTGTACCTGCTGCCCCTGCTGCCCCTGCTGGGCTTCGCGGTTCTGATGACGCTGCCCCGCCTGCTGCCCGGCAAGACCGGCGGCTGGCTGGCGACGGGTCTGGTCGGCGCGGCGTTCGTCGTGGCCGTCATCCGTTACCTGAACCAGGGCGCGCCCGCCCATGAGGTGCTGTGGACGTGGCTGCCGAACATGGCGCTGAACGCCAACCTGTCGGTGGGATTCTGGCTGGATCAACTGTCGGCCCTGATGGCCCTGATCATCACGGGCGTGGGGTTCCTGATTCACCTGTACTCGATCTCGTACATGGGGCACGACCCGAAGTTCACGCGCTTCTTCGCGTTCCTGAACTTCTTCGTGGCGATGATGCTGATCCTGGTCCTGGCCGACTCGTACCCGCTGATGTTCGTCGGCTGGGAGGGCGTGGGCATGGCGTCGTACCTGCTGATCGGCTTCTGGTTCAGTGGCCGGAACAGCGAGGCCAGTGACGCTCAGGTGCGTGCCGCCAGTGACGCCGAGGCGGTCAGCAACTCCAACGCCGCCCGCAAGGCGTTCATCATGAACCGCATCGGAGACCTGGGCTTCATGCTGGGCATGTTCCTGCTGTTCAAGCTGTACGGCACCCTGTCGATTCCCGAACTGGCCGAGCGGGTCGAGGGCGCGCAGGTCGCGCAGGCTGGCATCGAACTGGCCTGCCTGTTCCTGCTGGTCGGCGCGGTCGGCAAGAGCGGCCAGCTGCCCCTCACCACTTGGCTGCCGGACGCCATGGCGGGCCCCACGCCCGTCTCCGCGCTGATCCACGCGGCGACCATGGTCACGGCCGGCGTGTACCTCGTGGCGCGCAGTCACTTCCTGTACGACCTCGCCCCGAACGCCAGCACCTGGGTCGCGTGGGTGGGCGGCCTGACTGCCCTGTACGGCGCCCTGTCCGCACTGAACCAGTCGGACATCAAGAAGATCCTGGCGTACTCCACGGTGTCGCAGCTGGGGTACATGTTCATGGCGGTCGGCCTGCACGCGTACTCGGCGGGCGTGTTCCACCTGCTGACGCACGCGTTCTTCAAGGCGCTGCTGTTCCTCGCGGCGGGCGCCGTGATCCACGCGCTGCACGACGAGCAGGACGTCCGCCGGATGGGCGGCCTGCATAAATTCATGCCGTTCACGCACCTCGTGTCCGTGGCGGGTGTGCTGGCGATTGCCGGCATTCCCATCTGGAGCGGCTTCTTTTCCAAGGACGCCATCCTGGCCGCCGCGTACGAGCAGAACATCGCGCTGTACCTGATCGGGCTGGGCGTGGCGCTGCTCACTGCGTTCTACATGGGCCGCTGGTACTTCCTGGTGTGGCGCGGCGCGTACCGCGGGCACGGCCACCCGCACGAGGCGGACACCCTCACGAAGATCCCGCTGGGCGTGCTGGCCGCGCTGGCGACCCTGGCAGGCTTCCTGAACATCCCCACCTTCCTGGGCGGTAAGCACGCCTTCGACGACTACATCGGGCGGGCCGTGCCGCTGCACGCGCACGAGATCCCCGTCAGCACCGAGTGGCTGCTGACCGTCTTCGCCGTCCTGGCCGGCGTGCTGGGCCTGGGCTGGGCGTTCCTGGCGCACCGCCGGAATGCTCTGGCCACCGGCCCGCTGGGCGAACTCAGCCGCAACAGCCTGTACCTGGACGCCCTGTACGACGGCGTGATCGGCAATCCCAGCCGCGCCGTCGCGGGCGGCCTGGACACCCTGGACCGAGGCACCGACGACGCCCTGAGCGGCATTGCCCGCAACGCCAGCGGTCCCGGCGGGCTGTTCACGCTGTGGCAGAGCGGCTTCGTGCGCGCCTACGCCGTCAGCATGCTGCTCGGAACGGCCGGCATCATCGGCTACTGGGCCCTCAAGACCATTGGAAGTGGCGCATGACCTTCACCGACTGGCTCCCCACCCTCATGATCTTCCTGCCGCTCCTGGGCAGCCTGCTGCTGCTGGTCACCCCGAAAAGCTTCCGGGACGAGGTCGCGGGCTTCATCGCCGCCCTGACGCTCGGCGCGGGTCTCGCCATCTGGCGCGGCGGCGGCTCCGAACTGTTCCGCTGGGACTGGATTCCGCCGCTGGGCATCACGTACTCGGTGCAGCTGGGCGGCGTGAGCCTCGCGCTGGCGCTCGTCACGGCGTTCATGTCCTTCATCGCGATCCTGTACGCCGCGCGCCGTATTCCCAACCCCGGCCCGATGCTGTCGCTGATCCTTGCCATGGAGACCGGCCTGATCGGCATCTTCGCCGCGCAGGACCTGATGCTGTTCTACGTGTTCTTCGAGGACGCCCTGATCCCCGCGCTGCTGATGCTGGCCATCTACGGCAAGTCCGGGCGCATGGCGGCCCTCACGAAATTCGCGGCGTACACGCTGTTCGGCAGTCTGCTGATGCTGGTCAGCATCATCGGCGTGCGCTACATCGGCGGCAGCCCCACCTTCGCCATGACCGACCTGAAACAGAACCTCGTGCAGGGCCCCGCCCAGACGTGGCTGTACCTGGGCTTCCTGGCCGCCATGGCCGTCAAGCTGCCGCTGTGGCCCATGCACGCGTGGCTGCCGGACTTCCACGAGCAGAACCACGACAGCGGCATTCCCGACGTGATGGGCACCCTGTACAAGGTCGGCGGGTACGGCCTCTTCACCTTCGCCATTCCGCTGTTCCCGGATGCCAGTCTGGAACTGCGCCCCGTCCTGATGGGCCTCGCGGCGTTCACGGCGCTGTACGCCGCGTGGATCGCCTTCGGTCAGACCGACTGGAAACGCCTGCTGGCCTATGCCGGCCTCAGCCACATGGGCTTCGTCGCGCTCGGGGTGTTCTCCCTGAACGAGACGGCCGTGATCGGCGCGATGTACCTGCTGGCCTTCCAGAACCTGTACACCGGCGCGCTGTTCCTGTCGGTCGGCATGCTTCAGGAACGTATCGGCAGCCTGGAGACCCGTGTGGGCGGCGTCATGACCCAGGCGGGCGCGCTGGGCGGCCTGACCATGGCCCTGTGGTTCGCCAGTATCGCCGTGCCCGGCATGGCCGGCTTCATCGGGGAGTTCAGCATCCTGCTCGGCGCGTACCAGGTGTTCCCCTGGCTGGCGTTCATCGCCGGGATCACCACCATCGCCGCCGCCGCGTACGCCCTGACCGCCTTCCAGACGACCTTCTGGCAGGCCCGGCCCGCCGGGGGCCTGCGCGTGCCGGACCTGGTGCATACCGAGTGGCTGATCCTGGGCCTGCCGCTGGCCGTGGCCGTGCTGTTCGGCGTGTACTCCGCGCCCGCCCTGAACCTCATGCAGCCCGCCGTGCGCGCCGTCCTGACCGCCCTGGGAGGCAACTGACATGCTCCAGCCACCCGAAGTGTCCCTGACGCCGCTGCTGCCCATCCTGATCGTGCTCGCGGGCGCGGTCAGCAGCACCCTGCTGGGCTTCTGGGTCAGCCGCCGCACCCTGACCTTCATCAACCTCGCGGCCACCGTGCTCGCCGCGCTGAGCCTGAGCACGCTCTGGAACCGGGGCGTCAGCTCGTTCGGCGGCAGCCTTCAGGCCGATAACGCCGCGCTGCTGCTGGCCTTCGTGATCCTGACCGGCACCCTCATGACCCTGCTCGTCACGCTGGACACCGCCTGGCGCGCCCGCGTGTCCTTCCCGGAATTCGACGCGATGCTCATGTACGCCGTGACCGGCTGCCTGCTGATCGCCTTTTCCGGCGACCTGATCGTCATGCTGATCGGCCTGGAAATCATGAGCCTCAGCGGCTACGTACTGGCCACCCTGCAAGGCTCACGCCGCGCCGAGGAAAGCGGCCTGAAGTACTTCCTGCTCGGCGCGGCCGGCAGCGCCGTCCTGATCTACGGCATCGCCTTCGTGTACGGCGCGACCGGCAGCCTCAACTACGCCGCCATTGCCGCCAAGGCCAGCGTCCTGACTCCCGAGAACACCGGCATCCTGGTCGGCGGGGCGCTGCTGATGCTGTGCGGGTTCGCCTTCAAGGTCGCCCTGGCCCCCTTCCACCAGTGGACGCCCGACGTGTACGGCGGCGCGCCCACCAGCGTCAGCCTGTTCCTGAGTACCGTCGTGAAGGTCGCCGCGTTCGCCGGGATGCTCCGCGTCTTCGGCGGCGCACTGGCCGACGCACCCGGCTGGCATTCCGTGCTTCAGGTCCTGATCGCCGCGACCCTGATCATCGGGAACCTCGCCGCGCTGCGCCAGATGAACTTCAAACGCATGCTGGCGTACTCGGCCGTCGCGCACACGGGCTTCCTCGCCATGGCCCTGCTCGGCACGCCCCAGGCGGGCGGCGCGGCCCTGACGTACTACCTGCTGGTGTACACCCTGATGACCGCCGCCGCGCTGGCTATCCTCGCTGCCCTGCAACGGGGCGAGGAAGGCATGACCATCTCCGACCTGCGCGGCCTGTACTACCGCCACCCCGCCTACACCGTCGCGCTGGCCGTGTGCCTCGCCTCGCTGGCCGGCCTGCCCCCCTTCGCCGGGTTCTTCGGCAAGTACCTGGTGTTCCAGGCGGCCTTCCAGAACGGTTACGAGTGGCTGAGCGTCCTGGCGGCCCTGACCAGCGTCGCCGCGCTGGTGTACTACCTGCGCCCCGCCATGCTGATGTTCATGCCTGACCGCACCCCCGCCCGCGAGTACGCCCACGGGCAGCGCACCCCCACCACCCTGGCCGTCACGCTCGGCGTGGTCGGCGTCACCGCCCTGGGCCTCCTGCCCAACATCTGGTACAGCTGGGTCGCCAACCCTGCCATCTGGACGCTGCTCGTCGGGCGGTGAGGGGAGAGTAGGGAGCGGGTCGGGTGCTGTCGTTCGCCCCGCTCCCGGAACACCGGAAAGATTCACCCATGAAAGTGGCCCGCCTCTGCAACGCAGACGGCGGGCCACTTCCTGCCGCCTGTACGTTCAGCCGCGCTGTTCGCGCTGGTACTTGGCGCGGTAGCGGCTGCGGCTGGCCGCCTCGACCAGATCGGTGGGCGTCTGGATGTCGGGGCCGGTGCGGGCCGCGCCGATGCTGATACGGACCGGCACGTCACGGTACGTGAGTTCCTGCAGGGCGTCCTGGATGCGCTGGGTGGTGGCGGTCATGTCCTGCACGCTGGCACCCTCGAGCAGCACCGCAAACTCGTCGGGACCCCAGCGGAACAGCAGGTCGCTGCGGCGCTTGTGTTTCAGGATGCGGCCCGAGAGGTCGCTGAGCAGTTCGTCGCCGGCACGCAGGCCGTAGACCTCGTTGACCTTGCGGAAGCCGCTCAGGTCCACCAGCAGCAGGCCCAGCGGTCGGGCGGCGCGGGCCGTCCAGCGCTGCTCGAGCGCGCGGGTGAAGGCCACGCGGTTGCCGAAGCCGGTCAGGGGGTCGCGCATGCTGAGGTTGCGCAGGTTCCACCAGCGTTCCAGGGCGACCAGGGCCGTGCCCAGAATCGCGGCGTACGAGAGGGTCACGCCCGGCAGCAGGATGTTGCCCAGCCACAGGGGAATGGCGAGGGCCAGCATCAGCAGGGCCAGCGCGAACCCCCACACGCCGCGCGCCAGGACGGCGCTGACGGCGGTCGCGACGGCCATCAGCGCGATCAGCCACGTGGGCAGGCGCGTGAAGGGCGGGCTCAGCAGGCTGGAGACGGCGCGGGCCTGCATGGCGACGCCCGGCACGACCTGCCCGGTCACGTCGCGCAGGGTGAGGTTGCTGGTGCCGCTGGCGGTCAGACCGATGATGACGATCTTGCCCTGAATGTCGCCGTAGCGGACGTTGCCGTTCACGACGTCCCGGAACGGAATGACGGGCAGGCGGTCCTGGCTGGGGGCGCTGTAACGCAGCAGTTGCGGCTGGGTGTCCAGCGGCACGTTGCGGCCGGCGGCGACTGCCAGTTGCCGCGCGAAACTGGGGTGCAGGGTGGCGCTGGCCTGCGCAGCGGCGCTGGCGCTGTCCGTGACCGGGCTGGCGTCCCCCTGCGTTTCCGGCGTGCCGGGGTACCCGGTCTGGAAGGTGCGGACCACGCCGTCCGGGCTGACGTTCAGGGCGCTGACGCCGGTCGGGGAGAGCCAGTCGGGGCTGGCCAGCTGGCGGCTCTCGCCGGGCGCGGTGGCCAGCACCACGTTCGGCTGGCTGAACGCGTCGGCTAGGCGGCTGTCGTTCCGGGCGGGGTCGCTGAACAGCACGTCGATGCCGATGGCGGTCGCGCCCGCCTGTTCCAGCGTTCCGAGGGCCTGCGCGTACAGCTCGCGGGGCCAGTTGCCGATGCGGCCGTAGTCGCGCAGCGAGGCGTCGTCGATGCCGACCACCACGACCCGCTGCTCGGGTGCGCCGGGCAGGGCGCGGTTCAGGGCGTCCCACAGGCGGGTGTTGTCCGGCAGGATGAAGGTCAGCAGCAGCGCAAGGATCGCCGCCACCGGGACGGTGTACAGCGCCAGCGAGCGGTCAGGGGATCTCAACATGGCGTTCGTTGCCTGCCTCGTCTGTGGCGTTCAGGGTGACCGGGCTGCCCGGCGTGGCCAGCGGCAGCGTCCACTGGAAGTCCGGGCGGCCGGCCGTGACCGTGCGGGTGTATGCCACGCCGTTCACGGTGACCCGCAGCGTCACGCGGTTCCTGGCGGCCCTGCTGCCGTCCGTGATGGTCAGGCTGGCGTCCTGCACGCGGCCCGTGAGGGTCAGCACGCGGCCCTCGCGGCGGCCCTGCACGGTCACGGCCGGCGCGGTCCGGTCGATGACCAGCGGCACCTGGCGCGTCAGGGTCTGCCCGAAGCGGGTGGCGGTGACGGTCACGGCGTACGTGCCTTCCGGCAGGGTGTCTTCCAGGCGTTCCAGGCGGAACACGCCGTCCGTGCCGCCCAGCGTGACGGTGCGCCCGGCCACGCTGGCCTGCACTGCCGCGTCCGGCAGGCTGCGGGCCAGCAGCGTCAGGTCCTGCACCTGCAGCTTCCCGGCCGGCAGGTCCAGCGTGAGGGGCCGGGCGCGTTCGGCGTCCAGCGACTGGTTGAAGCGGTCCAGGGCGTCGAGTTGCAACGTTCCCACGCCGCCCGCCTCGGCGCGCTGCTGCCCGGCACTGACGGGCTGGTCGCCCTCGCCGGGCAGCGCCACCTGACCCTCGAAGACCTTCACGACCCCGCTGGCATCCACCCGGAAGACCGTGCCGCGCACGGCCGTGCTGACGACCGGGGTGTCCAGGCGGTAGCCGCCCTGCCCCTTCTGCACGACGTTCCAGGCGGTACCGCGAGACAGTTTCAGCAGGACCTCACGGCCCCGTTCGGTGCGTTCCACGGCCAGCACGTTCAGTTCGCTCTGCTCGTTCAGGCGCAGGTACCCGCCGCCCGTGAAGCCCACCTCGGCCCACGCGCCGGCGGCGGTGTTCAGGGTCACGCCGGGGTCCAGCGCGTCCCCGATGACGGCCACGCGGCTCTGCCCGGCGCGGTCCACGCGCACCTGCCCGCGCGTCGCCTCGATGTTCGCGTCGCCCAGCCCCCGGTACTGCGAGGCGTACCAGGGGTCCTGCTCGCGGAAGGCCGTGACCTTCCCGCTGTCCAGATCCACCTGCTGCGCGGCGCGCACGGTCACGAGCTTGCCGTTGAGGCTCAGGCGCGCCTGCCCCTGCAAGACGGCCACGCGGCGGGTCGCCCTGCCGCTCAGGTCCACCCGCATCTGCCCGGCGCCCTCCATGACGACGTGCGTGCCCTGCACGTGCACGGCGACCGGGCCGCGCAGGAAGAAGCGGCCGTCGAGCAGGTCCGCCTCATCCAGGTAGCGGCGCAGCCGCGACGCGCTGCCCACCACGATCTGCCCGGCCCCGGACTTCAGTTCGGCGCGGCCCGTGCCGGTGCGCAGCGACGTGTTCAACTCGGTGCCCGGCGCGCTCCCCGGAGCCCAGGTGCCCGAGGCGCCCAGGAATTCCACGCTACCCTGCGCCTGCGCCAGACGCGGCGTGGTCGTGCCGGCCGTCTGGGTGCCGCCAGTCTGCGCGCTGGCCCGGCCCAGCGGAACGAGCGCGGCGCCGCCCAGCAGGAGCAGCGCCGTCAGGGGAGCGACCCGGAGGTTTACGTGGAGCTTGAGAACTGCTGAGCGGGCCGTCACCTTCATCACGTCATAGTTTACGAGAAAAATCTGACAATTTCGTAACGCGCGTATACTGCGGGGCGTGCTTGTTGCCGCCGTGGACGCCAGTAAGGAGTACGGTCCGCTGACCGTGCTGAGTGAAGTGAATTTTGCCGTGCAGCCGGGCGACCGGGTGGGTCTGGTCGGCCGCAACGGTGCCGGGAAAAGCACGCTGCTCAAGCTCCTGACCGGGCAGCTTACCCCCGACGGGGGCAGCATGAAACGCGCGCCCGGCGTGCGGGTCCGCTCGCTGCAACAGGACCCGGTGTTCCCGGACGGGGCGACCATCGACAGCGTCCTGAACGCCGCCTTCCAGGACCTCGATGAACTGGAGGCCGAACTGAGCGCCGCCGCCGCCGCCATGAGCAGCGGCACGCCGGACAGCATCCTGCACCACGAGGCGCTGCTGGAGAACTACCAGCGGCGCGGGGGGTTCGAGCGCCGCAGCCGCAAGGACGCCGTGACCCTGGCCTTCGGGTTCCGGGGCCGCGAGAACGACCTGGCGTCCAGCCTCAGCGGCGGGGAACGCACCCGGCTGGGCCTCGCGGCGCTGCTGGTCGAGAACCCGGACGTGCTGCTCCTCGACGAGCCCACCAACCACCTGGACATCGTGATGGTCGAGTGGCTCGAGGCCTTCCTGGGCCGCTACCCGGGCGCGGTGCTGGTCATCAGTCACGACCGGACCTTCCTGGACACCGTGACCCGCGAGACCGCGTACCTGCGCGGCGGCACCCTGAAGATGTACGCCGGGAACTACACCAAGTTCCGCGAACTGCTGGAAGTCGAGCAGGAGCAGCAGGCCGCCCGGCACGCCATCGAGAGCAAGCAGATCGCCAGCCTGCAGGCCAGCGCGGACCGCATGAAGATCTGGGGCCTGGGCATGAGCAAACTCGCCCGGCGCGCCAAGGCCATGCAGGCCCGCGTGGACCGCATGCAGAACCGCGCGACCGCCGCCCCGGCCGCCGATCAGCGCACGGCCCGCATCACCTTCCACGCGCCGGAAAGTGGCGACGTGATTCTGGACGCCCGGCACGTGACGCGCGTGCTGCCCGGCGGGCGCACCCTGTTCCGGGACGTGAACGTGCAGATCCGCCGGGGCGAACGCATCGCCATCATCGGGCGCAACGGGGCGGGGAAGACCACCTTCCTGCGCACCCTGCTGGGCCTGGAGAAAAGCGACGACCCCCGTACGCGCCTGCTGACCGGGGCGCGCGTGACGGTCGGGTACTACGATCAGGCGCTGCGCGGCGTGGACCCCAACGACACGCTGTACGACGTGGCCCGCACCTACACCCAGAAGGACCCGCAGGCGCACGACCTGCTGGGCACGTTCATGTTCCCATACGACCAGCACGACAAGCAGGCCCGCATCCTCTCGGGCGGCGAACGCGCCCGCCTAGCCCTGCTGAAACTGGCGCAGGAGGACCACAACCTGCTGGTCATGGACGAACCCACCAACCACCTGGACATGGAGATGGTCGAGAGCCTGGAAGTCGCGCTGGAGGACTTCGGCGGCACCCTGATGATGGTCAGCCACGACCGCGCCTTCATCGAGGGGCTTGCCGACCGCATCTGGCTGATCGAGGACGGGCAGTTCTTCGAGTACCCCGGCTGGGAGGACTACAAGGCCAAGCACCGCACGGCCGCCGAACTGGAAGCCGAGGCGCTGGCCGCCGCGCCGAAGGCCGCCCCCAAGCCTGCCGCGCCCAAAGGGAAGGGCCTGTGGCACCTCAAGCGCGAGGTCGAGGCCATCGAGGCGGACATCGCCCGCCTGGAAACGCAACTGGAAGAGGCGCAGGCCGCCCTGAACGCCGCTCCCGCTGACGCGGACTTCGTGGCGCTGGGGCAGGCTGCGCATGACCTGGAAGTGCAGCTGGAGGCGAAGATGACTGCGTGGAGTGAGCGGCAGGCCGAGGTCGAGGAGAAGGGTGGCTGACAGCCGGGAGGCTGGGGGGGCAGCTGGACGGGTCCGGCCTTCCCGGACAGCGCCGCCCCAGACGGCGCCCCCCCCGGACGGTGCTTACGAATCTCACCCGGGCCGCCCTATCCTGAGTCCGGAAGTCAGGATTATGACCAGCCCCCACACCCAGACCCCCCAGGCCCCCGCCCCCACCGCCGCGCACGCTCGCTCGCTGCACCGGGCCGCCGAGGCATTCCTGGCGCACACCCACCCGCGCGCCCCGCTGCGGCTGGAACGTGTGACCCTGCACGGCGTGACGTACGCCGCCGCGCCGGACCCGGCCGCACTGCGTCTGAACCGCGCGCTGGCCGAGGAAGTCGTGATGGTCGCCCTGGCCCCCGCCGAGGCCGCCCACCTGAGCGGCACGCCCACCCCCGACGGTGGCCGGGACGCCCGCATGCTGCTTGACTGTGCCCTGACCGACCCGGACGAACGCGACACCCTGGACGCCTACCTGAGCGTCCTGCGGGGCCGCACCCGCGCCAAACTGCGCCGCGCCTGGACCGAGATCGAGGTCCTGGCCGCCGGACTGCGCGAACACGGCGAACTGGACGCTGCGCAGGTCGCGCACCGCGTCGCCTGCGCCCAGGGCATCCGCGCCAGCCTGCTCAACTGAACCGGATTCCGGTCGAACACTCTGTTGCCGGGCATGTGAAGTGCATGAGTGGGTCCGGCGGCCCCAACCAGCACAGAGGCGCCCACAGTCTCCTCCAGCAGCCGGAAAAGCGCCTGGAACGAAGAAAACAGACCTGTTTACTCGGAATCCACGCCTTCCCTTCACCGTGCAAGGCAGCTCACCATCCACCCGACCCACCGGCCGCACGCTGAAGGCAGGAGGGTCCCATGAACGACGACACCCAGAGCATGGTCAGCCGCTGCGACGCCACCACCTGCCGCTTCAACGAGGACATGAACTGCACCGCCGGCCAGATTGAGGTCAGCATGAGCGGCCAGACCGCCCAGTGCCTCACCTTCGCCCCGGCCGACGCCATGAACGAAAGCCAGAGCGCCCGCGCCGACAACTGAACGCAACAGACCCTGCACAGAAGTGGGCCGGACGCCTCCCATGGGGGTATCCGGCCCACTTCTATCTGACCAGCTGCCTGATCGCCCGTGCAGGCACCCCCTGCGGTCGCGTCGGGTCCGTGCGGTACGGGGTCCGTATCAGATTTTCAGCTCGCCCTGTGGCGTGACGTTCAGGTCCTGCGCGAGTTCGCGGGACGCCTGCTGCCGCTCGCGGTCCAGGTACGTCTGTGCCTGCGCGACCTCCTTGTCCAGCACCTGCATGGTGTCCTGGAAGCGTTCCAGCGCCTGCTGCCGGTACGAGCTGATGGCGTCCAGCGCGCCGTACACGTCCCGGAACGCCGCCTGAATGATCTGCGGGTCCACGGTGGCGCTGCCCGCCTGCCTCTGGATCTCGGTGCTCTGCTGGCGCAGCAGGCTGGCGGTCGAGCCGATCATCTTGCCGGTCGTGTCATTCAGGGCCGTCACCTGCCCCAACACGGCCTGCTGCGTCCCAAGGGCCTGCGAGACCATCAGCGCGGTCTTCAGGGCGCTGACGGTGGTGGTCGTGGCGCGGTCCACGCCCTTGATCAGCTCTAGGTTGTTGCGCCGCACGAGGTCCAGCGCCAGGTACCCCTGAATGCTCACGGCCAGTTGGGTCAGCAGGTCCGTCACGCGCTGCCGCACCGCGAACAGCAGTTCCTCGCTGACCATGCGGGCCTTGTCGGGGTCCGTGACCTGCAACTCCTGAAGGCGCTGCGTGAGGGCCTCATCCACGGCCTTCCCGACGTGCGCGTACTGCCGGAGTTTCTGCATGGTGTCCCACAGGTGCACCTTCTCGGTCTCGATGGTGGCGTTGTCGCGCCGCAGTTCGTCCTGCCCGCGGTACAGCGCCTCCAGGATGCCGTTCAGGTGCGACTGCGCGCTCTGGTACTTGTCCAGTGCGCTTTGCACCTTCTTGCCGCCGGGCAGCAGGCCCAGGAACCGGCGGGGCGTGGCCGTGCGGCTGGGGTCCAGGTCCTCCACCGTGCGGCGCAGGTCCGT
This sequence comes from Deinococcus aquaticus, assembly GCF_028622095.1. Classification (NCBI taxonomy): domain Bacteria; kingdom Thermotogati; phylum Deinococcota; class Deinococci; order Deinococcales; family Deinococcaceae; genus Deinococcus; species Deinococcus aquaticus. The sequence goes on from NZ_CP115165.1 coordinate 1,632,723, forward strand.
CAGGCCGCGCAGGATGTCGCTCCCCTCGGCCAGTGCCCCGACCTTGGTGGCGCGCAGCGGGCGGTCCAGCATGCGGTTGCTGCTCTGCGCGGCGGCCCGCTGTTCGGGCAGCCCCAGTTCATGCACGGCGTCCAGCTTGCGTTTGAATTCCGGGGTGTGCGCACCGGCGCTCAGCACGTCCTGCGCGAACGCGCGGGCCATCTGGTCGAGCCGCGTGCGGTCCTCGGCGGACAACGGCACCATCTCCGGCGCTTCCTGCGCCCGCACGGCCGGAACGGCGTCCGGCGCTTTCAACAGGGAATCGGGAGGCGTCAGCGGACCGGAAGTACCATCGCTCATACCCCCATTACGCACCCGGAACGTGAGGAGTTGCATCCGGCAGAAGGCGTATGCCCACAGGCCCCCCGGCCAGGGTACGCTGCGCGCCGATGCCTGCCCTGACCCTGCCCGTCCTGACCCTGCGTGACCGCCATGACGACGACCTGCCCACCCTCTGGCGCTGGCTGCACGCCGAGAGCGACCCGGAATGGAAACGCTGGGACGCCCCGTACTTTCACGCAGACAGCGGGCCGTCCACGCTGTCCCTGACGGACTTCACGGCCCGTGAGCACTGCCGCGCGCCCGACCCGCACGGGCGGATCATCGCGCTGGACGGCGCGTGCATCGGGCAGGTCACCCGCCATGAGGAAGCCCCGGCCGGGGGCGGATGGTGGGAGGCGGGCCTGCTGATCTTCGACCCACATCACTGGGGTGGCGGACTGGGCACGCAGGCGCTGCGGCTGTGGACCGACGCGACCTTCGCCCAGACCGGCGCGCACGTCCTGACGCTGACCACCTGGGGCGGAAACGAACGCATGGTGCGGGCCGCCGCCCGCGCCGGCTTCCGCGAGTGCGCCCGCATCCCGCAGGCCCGCGCCTGGGCCGGGCAGCGCTGGGACAGCGTGAAACTCGCGCAGCTGCGAACCGACTGGGCAGGCGGTCAGGCCCCCTGACAGACCGGCATGAAACAGCGGGCCGCGTGTCAGGCGGCCCGCTGCCCGGTTGATGGTCAGTTTTCCAGCGTGACCGGGTAGTCCTCGGCGACGATGCTCACGCCCGCCCCGTTGAAGTACGCACGGATGGTGTACTCCCCGGTGGGCAGCGCCTTGCCGTCACTGCCCCGGCCGTTCCAGCGGACGCTCTGCACGTCCATGGTCTCGCCGGGCGCGACGTTCGTCAGGACGAGTTGCATGGTGCAGACCGTGTTCGTGGGGTTGGCCCGCACGACCTGCCCGGCGGCGTTCAGAACCTCGAAGCGCACGTCGCACGCACCGTGTTGCAGGTCAATCGCTTCCTCGCCCAGGTTGGTCAGGTTGAAGGTCCAGGTGGTGTCCTGCCCGCCGCTCAGGCTGCCGGGGCCGCTGAGGTTGGCGCTGTGCGGGGTGGCCAGCGCGGGGTTCAGGGCGGGCCGGGCCGGGCTGACAGGTGCCGGCGTGGCGGGTGCTGGCGTGGTGGGGGCCGGTGCGGGCGTCGTGACGGGAGGAGTCGCGGCGCTGCGGGGCGGCAGGGCCGGAATGGTGAAGATGCTCACCTGGGCCTGGGCGGACAGCGTGCCGAGCAGGGCGATGGACAGCAGGGCCGTGCGGATGCGGGGCGTCATGCCCCTCACTGTGCGCGGCCCTGCCTGACGCTGCGTGAGGAACCCTGAGCGAACCTTCAGGGAAGGCGCGGTGTGTGGTGGGAGCGGGGTCAGCGCAGCAGGCGCAGCACGCCGCCGTACAGAGCCAGGAACTGCGGGTCGTTCAGGGCGCGGGCGTCATTCCAGGTGGCGCTCACGCAGTACGTGCGGCCCGCCTGCGTGGTGACCTGAGTGGTCAGGTTCAGCACGCCGGGCTCGTTGCCGCCCTTGAAGCTGACGCTGCCGAAGGCGGCGGGGTCGGCCACGCCGGGATTCAGCTGCGTTTCCTTCAGGGCGACGACTGCGCCCATCAGGCGGCACAGGCGTCCCGTGCTGGCGAACCATTCCACGTCCCGCGCCAGGGGGCCGCCCGCGAAGGCCGAGGCGGCGGGCAGCGGGGCCACGCGAGCGCGCTCCAGCACCGCCCGCCGCGCCGGGACGTTCAGGACGGCGGCGCGGTACTCCGCGAGCAGCGCGGCGTTCGCGGGGTTCTTCAGCGCGAAGGCTTCACGGGTGCCCGGCAGGGCGTTTTGACCCAGCCGGGCCTCCACGCCCGCGCGGCCCACGGCGTTCAGCAGCAGGTCCGTGGCGGTGTTGTCACTCTGCGAGATCATGCGCGCCGCGAGGTCCCGCAGCGTGTACCGACTGCCGGTCGGCGCGTCCTGCAACGTGCCGCTGGGGAGGCTGCGGTCGGCGTCCGTCAGGGTCAGTTCGTCGGTCCAGGCGCGCTGCCCGGCGCTGATCTGCGCCTGCAACTCGCCCAGGATCGCCAGTTTGAAGGTGGACCCGACCGCCAGGGGCCGCGCGGCGTTCAGGGCGATGACCGGGGCGCCGCCCTGAACGCCCACCTCCTGCACCAGCAGGCTGACCTGTCCGGGCAGCGCGTCGAACGCGGCGCGCGCCTCGTCGGGCGAGCCGAAGGTCACGTCCGGCGTGACGGGCGCGACGACCAGCCCGGTCACGCGGCCCTGAGCGTCCAGCGTGAACTGCGTGACGTTCAGCGGGCCGTTCTCGAAGATCAGGGTGGCGCCGGTCGCGCTGACCTGCACGTCCTGAAGCGGGCCGTACTGGGCGCGCAGGCCCTCCAGGAAGGACCGCAACTGCGCTTCGGGCAGCGCCTCCAGAAACGCCGGGGCGAACAGCGCCGGGTCCAGCGGCCCGCTGAAGATGCGCTTCAGCAGCTCACGCGGCGAGCCTGCTCCGGTCGCGTCCGCGTTCGCCACCAGCGGCGTGAAGCGCAGGCCCGTGAAGCGCCCTTGGTCGTCCAGCGCGGCCTGCACGCCCAGGCGGCCCTTCTCGAACACGGCCACGGCCACCCCGCCCTGCGTTTCGACGCTCCGGAAGGCGCCCAGCTGCGCGCGCAGGCCGTCCAGCGCCGTCTGAAGCTGCGCGGCACTCAGGGCCGCCTGGAAGTCCGGGGCCAGCCACGCCGCCTGCACCGGCCCGCTGAACAGCCGCGTCACGGCCTCCAGTACGCCCAGCGGGGCCTGCGCCTGCGCGCAGGTCAGCAGCGAGAAACTCAGCAGGACAGCCGGACGGGTGGGTCGCATGTCGCCACGGTACGCCACGAGACGGGTACGGGAGGCCGCACCTGCCGCCTATACTTCTGGGCATGATCGACGCGGCCCAGATAGACCACCTCGCGCAGCTTGCCCGGCTGCACCTGACCCCGGAGGAACGCACCGCCATGCAGGGCGACCTGACCCGCGTGCTGGGGTACTTCGACCTGCTGGGCGAGGCGGACACCAGCGGCGTGCAGGAAATGCAGCGCCCGGTCGACCTCGTGAACGTGCTGCGCGACGACGTGCCCGGCGCGGTCTTCCCGCAGGCCGCCGTGACCGCCCTGGCCCCCGAGAGCATGCCCGACGGTCACATCCGCGTGCCCCGCACCGTGGAGGCCGACTGATGCTCGACCTCAAATTCATCCGTGAGAACGCCGGGGCTGTCAGACACGCCGCGCAGGTGAAGGGCGTGGACATCGACATCGACGACCTGCTGCGCGTGGACCGCGAACTGGTGGACCTGAAGCAGCGCGTGGAAGCCATGCAGGCCGAACGCAACGCCAACGCGAAACTCGTGCCGAAAGCCGCGCCCGACGAGCGCGCCGCCCTGATCCAGAAAGGCAAGGACCTCGCCGAGGAGCTGAGGGGCCTGGAACCCGCCCTGCGCGCCCACGAGGACACCCTGAAAGTCATGCTGCTGCGCGTGCCGAACATCCCGCACGCCTCGGTGCCGGTCGGGAAGGACGACAGCGAGAACGTCGAACTGCGCCGCGAAGGGGTGCTGCCCACCTTCGACTTCACGCCGCTGGACCACGTGGACCTGCTGGAGAAACAGGGCTGGAGCGACCCGGAGCGCGTGGCCCGCGTGTCCGGCAGCCGCAGCTACCTGCTGAAGGGTGAGGCGGTCATGCTGGAGATGGCCGTGCTGATGTTCGCCATGGACTTCCTGTCCGGGCGGGGCTTCACGCCGCTGTCCACCACCGCCCTGGCCCGCCCGGACGCGTTCGTGGGCAGCGGGCACTTCCCTGGCGGCGAGGATCAGGTGTACAAGATCGAGGGCGACGAGCTGATGCTGGCCGGGACCGCCGAGGTCCCCGTGAACAGCCTGTACGCCGGAGAGCAGCTTCAGCACGAGCAGCTGCCGATCACGTTCGCTGCGATCAGCGCCGCGTTCCGCAGCGAGGCCGGATCGGCCGGGCGGGACGTGCGCGGACTGATCCGCGTGCACGAATTCCGCAAGGTCGAGCAGTACGTGCTGTGCGAGGCCAGCGAGGAAGTCGGCCTGGAATGGTTCGCGAAGATCCTGGGCAACGCCGAGGCGCTCCTGGCGGCCCTGGAACTCCCGTACCGCGTCATGCAGAACTGCACGGGCGACATGGGCGCCGGGAAGGTCCTGATGTACGACATCGAAACCTGGGTGCCCAGCGAGCAGGTGTACCGCGAGACGCACTCCTGCTCGTACCTGGGCGACTGGCAGGCCCGCCGCACCGGCCTGCGCTACCGCGACGCGGGCGGCAAACTGGTGTTCGCGCACACCCTGAACAACACGGGTGTCGCCGCGCCCCGCATCCTGGTGCCGCTGCTGGAAAACCACCAGCAGGCCGACGGCACCATCCGCATTCCCGCCGCGCTGCGCCCGTACCTGGGGGGTAAGGAAGTGATCGGCCAGCCCGTGCGCTGACCGGGAGGAAGTGGGTTGTGGGGTGTGGGTCGGTGGCCTGTCTGCCGTCCCGCACCACACCTTCATTACGCCCAGAGCGTAATGGTATGCTGACCGCATGGACATTCCAGCGGAGTTGGTGCAGGACACCCAGGCCCGGTTCCTGAACCGCCGGGCACAGCGGACCGAGCAACTGGAGCGACTGAACGTGGGCGGCCTGATCGAGGCCGATTCCGCCGCGCGGGTCGAGGCCCGCCTGGCGCGGCTGGGTGTACCCATGCCGGACGCCCGCGCGCTGGTCGAGGGGCACGAACCGCTCGCGCAACTCACCTCGCGCCTCCCGCAGGACACCCGGCAGAACGTGGAACGCCTGCTCGGCGCGAACGATCTGGTGGGCGTGGCGTACCTGGACCTCGCGCGCGCCGCCGCCCGCGCCGTGGCCCGCGTGGTCCTGCGCGACCGCCGTGGCCGCACCACCGGGTACGGCACCGGCTGGCTGTGCAGCCCCCGCCTGCTCATTACCAACAACCACGTCCTGACCGGACCCGACGATGCCCGCACGGCCGCCGCCGAATTCGACTACGAACTGCGCCCGGACGGCACCCTGCGCGACCGCGTGACCCTCTCCCTGGACCCCGACACGCTGTTCCTGACCAGCGAGGCGCTCGACTACACGATTGTGGCTATGCAGGGCGACACGGCGCCGTTCGGGTGGATTCCCTGCTTCGGCGGGGCCGACCGGAACGTGCTGGGCGAGGCCCTGAGCATCATCCAGCACCCCAGCGGCGAACCGAAACAGGTGGCGCTGCGCGAGAACCGCCTCGTGGACCGCCTGCCGGACTTCCTGCACTACGAGACCGACACCGCCCCCGGCAGCAGCGGCAGTCCCGTCTTCAACGACGCCTGGGAGGTCGTGGCCCTGCACCACAGCGGCGTGCCCCGCACCGACGCGCAGGGCCGCGTGCTGCGCCGCGACGGGCGGCCCACCGCGCCCGGTGACAGCGACACCGACATCGACTGGATCGCCAACGAGGGCGTCCGCATCAGCCGCATCCTGGAGGACCTGCGCGCCCGCCCGGACGCCGCGCACCCCCTGATCTCGGAACTGCTCGCCGCGCCCCGCCCGCCCCGGCCCGCCCCCGAAACGGCTGCCGGCAGTCCCGTCCCGCCGCTGGACGGCGCCACCCTGGACCTGGGTGAACTGGACCTGAACGCCCTGAAGGCCGACCCGGACGGCCGCGTGACACTGCCCGTCACGCTCACGCTGCGGCTGAAAGCGCCGGAGGGGCGGCCCGCGCCTAGCCGGGACCGCCTGTACCTCGACCCGGCCGACGCGGACGCCACCCGCGCCTACTACGCCACGCTGAACGCCGACCTGAACGCAGATGCCACGCCCCGCGAGCGGTTCCTGGCGCTGTCGAAACTCGTGACCGGCACGCACGCCCGCGTGCTGGCCTACGCGCCTGCCGAGCAGCTGTACCCCTGGGTGGACGTGTGGCCCGACGGGCAGCTGCGCAGCCTGTACTCGGCCCGCGAGCACACGCCCGCCGAACTGATCGCAGCGGACCGCGCCGCCCAGGCTCGCCGCGACCGCCTCGCCGCCGCCGAGGGCCTGAACGCCGACGCGCTGGAGGACGCCCTGCCGTACAACTGCGAGCATGTCGTGCCGCAGAGCTGGTTCGCCAGGCGGCAGCCCATGCGCGGCGACCTGCACCACCTGTTCGCCTGCGAACCCGACTGCAACTCCTTCCGGGGGAACACGCCGTACTTCGACTTTCCCGACTACGGCGAGGCGATCCGTAGCGACTGCGGCCGCCGCGAACCCGGCGAGTTCGAACCCGCCCACGGCCAGGGCGCCGCCGCCCGCGCCACGCTGTACTTCCTGCTGCGTTACCCCGGCGTGGTCCGCCAGTACGCGCCCCGGCACCTTCAGACGCTGCTGGCGTGGCATGCCGCGCACCCGCCCGGCGACTGGGAACGCCACCGTAACGCCGCCATTCACGCCGCGCAGGGTAACCGCAACCCCCTGATCGACCACCCGGACTGGGCCGCCACGACCGATTTCACGGAGGGCCTGGGCCGCTGACCCACCCCTGGGAACTGCCGGGGAGACAGGGTGCCTGCGCGCGCCGGACGCTACACTGACGGCATGACACAATCCCTGACGGACCCGGCGGTGCTGGCCGTGATGGGCGCCACGCCCGACGACGTGCGCGCTCGCCTGACCAAGGAACTCGACCGCTTCGAGGCGCAGCTGCGCACCCGGCAGGCCGACTGGACCCGCGTGCAACCGGACCGCGAGTGGAGCCCCGCGCAGGACGCCGAGCACGTCATCCTGATCAACGACTCCATCTCGCGCGGCGTGGCGCTGCTGCTCTCGGACCGGGAACTGCGGCCCACCCCCCGCGCGCCCGGCGAGACCACCCCGGACGGCCGCCGCGTCGCCCCGCCCCACACCCGCCCCAGCGACACCGGCCTGGCCTGGGAGGACCTGGATACCCGCTGGGCGCAGAGCCGCGCTGGCCTGGAACGCGCCGTGACGGACCTGCGCCACACGCCGGGCCGCACGCTGTGGCACCCGTTCTTCGGGGAACTGGACGCCATGGACTGGATGCGCATGGTCGCCATTCACCTGAACAACCACCGCAAGCAACTGGAAGCCAGCGCCAGCGCATGACCGACCCCGCCTCCACCCCGCCCGCCAGCACCCGCACCGACAAGGGCGTGCGCGGCTTCGAACTGGACATCCACGTGGCGTTCACGCAGCCGCTGCCGGCCACGCAGGCCCGCGCCGCACTGCTGACCTTGGACGGCTTCACCGTGGACCTGTACCGCCCCCACCCGGCCGCGCTGCACGCCGACCAGTCCGGCGGTGACGCTCCCGACGAGGTGCCCTCGGCCCGCCTGACCGGCCCCCTGCGCGACCCGGAAGCCCTGCGCGCCGGCCTCAGCGCCCTGCTGGGCGGCCCGGCCCGCTACGTGGAAGTCGGCGTGCGCGGCTTCCTGCGCAGCGCCGCCGGGCAGACCGAATGGATGCCCTGGAAACGCAACGCCGTGCTGCCCCGCGCCGACGTGGCGCGCGTGACCTTCGAGGAAGGCGTGCGCTTCGTGCTGGAGTGACGTAATACGGGTTCCGTCTGTTTCGTTAACAACCCGGAAGGACGCCGGGTTGCCAACTCCACGTCCGGAACCCGTTTCTCTCCTGCTCGCTCCGCTCGGGTTGAAAGCTTTTGCAAACCTTTCAACCGGAGTCCGTATAAGCAGGTATCAAGGGGCCGCCCCGCACCTCTGTTCAATTCAGGTGCGGGGCGGCCTCCCTGTCTGCCGTGCCTTCAGGCGCTGTGTGGCAGGACCAGCGCGCGGGCTTTCACGCCCGCCTCGCCCGGATGCAGAGCGAGGATCAGCAGTTTCGTGTCGGGGCGCAGCAGGTACGGCAGGACCGTGTCGTTCAGGGCGTTCAGGGCGCACGTGGCTTCCCCGACCGGCAGGTCGCGCAGGACGAGCACGGCGCGCGCGGCGGCCACGTCCGTCCAGATGTCCACGCGGCCTAGCAGGTCCTCGCCGCTGCGGGACCGGTACTCGAATTCGTGGTGGCGTCTGAGCTGATGCATGAAATTGGTCTTCTCCTCTGGTTCGGTCAGGGCAATGGGACAGGAAGGCGGAGTGAACGCAGGGGGAACGCGGGCGCGGAAGCTGCCGGCACAGCGGGCATGGGCTGGGGGGTTGTGCTGCACAGCTTAAACGCTGCGGATGTGTCCTTTGTCCCGCCTGTCTGTGTTCCGTGTGATCCTGCCCGGCCCTGACCGGGACAGACTGGCGCCCCCTGATCAAACGTGCGTGAAGACGCCGGGAACGGCCGGCCCGTACACTGAAGGGGATGACCACGCCAGTCAGCGAACTGCTGCGCGAGTACCAGGGCTACGTTCTGGCGTACCGTCTGCGCCGCGCCGTGGGCGGCCGGGTCGCGCCGGCCCGCGAGCAACTGACCCTGGCGCAGTACGCCGCGCTGCGCCTGGAACGCCAGGACCTCGCGCGGTCCCTGATCCGCCGGGGCATGGGCAGCGGGCAGATGCGCCGCCTGGACGACCTGTCCGACGAACTGATGTTCGGCTTCTGGCTGAACCCGGCCGAGGTCGCCGCGTTCCTGCGCGCCGCGATCCGCGAGGGCAGCCACCCCGCGCTGGGCGACCCGGCCGCCTTCGCCGCGCTGCTGAGCCCCGCCGAACGCGCCCGCCTGGGCGAGAGCGGCGTGCGGCGCGTGTGCGCGCACCACATCGCGAGTTTCTCGCTGGCCGCGCCCATGCTCGACCCGACCGGCCTGAACGCCGCGTGGCAACGCATCGAGGACAACGAGCCGCCGCTGTTCGTGGATGAACTGCAACCGGTGGGCTCCTGAACGCCGCGCAGCTTCTCGGGGACGCCCTGCGCGCCCTGCTGCCGCGCGCCTGCCCCGGCTGCGGCGGGCAACTGGGCCGCGCCGCCGGACTGTGCGCCGCCTGCCGGGGCGCCCTGCACGCCCGCGTCGAGGCGCACAGCCCCCTGCGCGCCCAGCCGGTCCCGCACCTCGTGACGCTGGGCGCGTACCGGGGTGTGAACCGCCGCGCCGTCCGCACCCTGAAATTCGGGGAGGCCCGCGACCTCGCCGCCGTGCTGGGCGAGGCCCTCGCCGGGGGCGTGCCCGCCCACTGGAACGTGCGGGCCGTCGTGCCCGTGCCTCTGCACCCGGCCCGGCAGCGGCAGCGGGGCTTCAATCAGGCGGAACTGCTGGGCCGCGCGGTGGCCGCGCAGCTGGGCGTACCGTGCGTGCCAGGGCTGCAACGCACCCGTCACACCGCTCAGCAGGCCCGTCGTCACGCCGCGCAGCGCGAGGACCTGCACGGCGCGTTCCGCGCCCGCCCGGACGCACTGCCGGGCGGTCCGGTCCTGCTGATCGACGACGTGTTCACCACCGGCAACACCCTGCTCGCCTGCCAGGACACCCTGAAACAGGTGGGCGTGACGGAGCTGTACGCCGCCGTCATCGCCCGCTGAGCGCCGGTTCCCCGGTCAGGGCAGCCGCTCACCCGCCGTGACTGCGTCCGGCAGCCAGTTCTCACGCGGGGGGAGCGGGCAGGTCCAGCCGTCCCCGTACGCGCAGTACGGGTGGTACGCGAGGTTGAAATCCACCCGCACCAGCGCGCCCTCGCCGCCCAGCTGCCGGTCCAGCGCGGCGTCCAGGTAACGGCCCGCGCCGTACGTGCCGCCCTCGGCCGCGCCGCTCGTGGCGTCCCGGAACGGAATGAACACCCGCGCGGGCTGCTCGTCGCCGGGCGGCGTGAACACCCACAGCGTGCGCTCGCCGCCCGGCAGGGGCAGCGTCACCTGCCCGTACCGCACCATGACGCGCGTCTGGCCGGTGTTCGTCTCCAGCGGAAACTCGGCCCCCTCGTCCTGCGGCAGGCGGTCGAGCAGCACCGTGAACGCCCACGACTCGTCCGGCGCGAAGTACCGCAGGCCATGAAACGACTTCGGGTCCACCGGGCCATTCCCGGCCGCGAAATGCTGATCCTTGCGGTTCCGGAAGTCCAGCACGGCCTCCTCGTACAGGCCCATTACCACTCCACCGTCACACTCTTCCCGGCGTACTCGATGATGTCACCGCGCCTCAACTTGCGGCGGCGGCGCGTCTCGATCTGACCGTTCAGTCGCACCTCGCCGCCCTGCACGCGGAACTTGGCCTCGCCGCCCGTCTCGACCAGCCCGCGCATTTTCAGGAAATCCTGAAGGTCGATGGTGTCCGGGTCGTAAGGGGAGTAACTGGGATCGCTGGTCATGCCGGGCAGCGTAGCAGGGCGGGCGGGGCGGGGTCTGTACGCCCGTTCCGCCGCGCGCCCCCACCCGCTGCCCTCAGCGTTTGCCGTACTGCTGGCTGAACAGGCGCAGGTCCGCGTCGTCCACGCGGCGGTCCTGGTTCAGGTCGCCGGTCGTGCCGCTCTTGCCGTAGTTGTTCATCAGGATGGCCAGGTCGGTCAGGTCGATCTGACCGTCGCCGTTCAGGTCCGCGCCGCTCAGGCCGGTGCGGGCGGCGGCGGGCGTCCAGGCACTCAGGCCCAGTTCGCGGGCCAGTTCGGCCTGCACGGCCTCCTGAAGGGAGAGCGGGCCGCGCGGGTTGAACTCGATGCGGCGGTCCGTCCCGCTGACGAACAGGCGCGCGGCGACATCCGGGTTGAACGGCGCGGCGCTGGCCCCGCTGCCCCCCAGCGTCAGGAGCGGGCCGCCGCTGGTGTCCAGCGTGACCGGCAGTTCCGGCGTGCTGATGGCCGCCAGCGCCGCCTGCACGGCCTTCGTCAGGGCCTCGCCCTGCGGGCGGAGTTTCACGCTGGCGGCCCCGGCGGGGCCAGCCAGGAAGACGGCACTCAGGGCGGCGACCAGCAGAGCGCTCAGGCGGGTGCGCCTCACGGGCGGGCCTCCCGCGCGGCCAGAATCGCGGCGCGCAGCTTCGCCGGGTCCGTGATCGCTGCCTCTGGAGTCACGGCAGGACTGCCGGGCGCCGGGGCGGGCGGGGTCACAACGGGCGCCGCCCCGCCGGACGCGGGCACGATGGCCCCGTTCACGACCGGATACAGGCCCTGATTGAAGCCCACCAGTGGGCTGTCCAGGCGGGCGGTGTACAGCAGCGCGATCACGTCCTGACCGGCGCGCAGGGCAGGCAGGTCCGCCACGCCCTTCAGGAAGAACAGCGCCGGAGCGCCCCCCTGCTGCGGCAGCCCGGCCGGGTCGCCGGCCAGGGTTTCCGTGACGGTCAGCGGGTACGCCACGTACGTCACGCCGCCCTCCCGCACGTCGGCCGGCTGGCCGAGCGTGGCACGCACGATCACCTCGGCCTTCTTTGCCTGCTGCGCCAGTGTCAGCGTGGGGGCGGTCGTGGCCTGCGCCGTGAGCAGCGAACCCGGCAGGATCGCCAGCAGCGTCCCCAGCAGCAGGACCGGACCGCGCCGGACGGAGGAGCGCCTCACGGAGTCCCCCCGGGCGCAGGCGTGACCGGTACCGGCGCGGGCGTGACTGGCACTGGCGCGGGCGTGACCGGAGTCGGCGTTCCTGGCGCTGGCGTCCCGGAAGCGGGGGCCGTGGTGCCGGGTGTCACAGCGGGCGCCGGGGCGGGGGCTGCGCTTCCCGGTGTGGCGGGCGCGGTCTTCTCGGTGGCTGCCTTCTCGGCCGCCGCTTTATCAGTCGCCGCCTTGTCTGCGGCTGCCTTGTCCGCCGCTGCCTTTTCCGCACTGGCTTTCGCGGCGGCCTCGTCGCGTTTCTTCTGCTCTTCGGGCATCAGTTTCTCGCTCAGCAGTTTGCCCTGCCCGTCGCGCGCCTCGAAGCCCAGGTTGGCCGCCGCCAGCGTGACGGGTTTCGTGACCTTCAGGCTCAGCAGGGCCACGCGCGCGCCGCTGCGGGGCACGTTCTTGAAGCCCACGTCCACCGTCACGCGCTGGCCGTCCTGCCGCCAGAACAGCACGCCGCCGGACTCGCCGGGCTGCGCCGCGCTGACACTCACGCCCGCCGGGAGGTCCCACACCAGCCGCGCGGCCCGCACCGTGCGGGGCGCAGTGATCGTCACGGGAATGCGGGTGTTGCCGCGAATCTCGCCGCCGGGCAGTGTGGGCGTGAGGCTCAGGGGCGGCAGGTCCTGCACGGTCACGCGGAACTCCTTGCTGCTGGTGCTCAGCTTCGAGTCCGTGACCTTCACCGTGAACGCGAACGTGCCCGTCCGGGTGGGCGTGCCGCTCAGGGTCAGGCCGCTCAGTTTCAGGCCCGGTGGGAGCGTTCCGCCCGCCACCTGCGCCGTGTACGTTCCCGCGCCGCCCGCCACGGTGATGGGGGCGGAGTACGCCTCGTTCACGTACAGGGGCGGCATGCCGGACGGACTGTCGGCGAAGTACAGGATGTCGGTCGCGCTGCTGGCGGACGAACCCGTGATCTCCTGCCCGCAGGACGCCAGCGGAACGGTCAACAGGCCTGCCAGGACCAGTCGGGCGGCCACGCGGTGAAGTGCCATATGCCCAGCAGTGTACCCGCCGCCGCCCGCCCCGGCGGTGAGATTCCCATGACATCCGCCCCTGCCGGGGCCGGGCGGCGGGAATCGTCGCGCATCCCAGCGTTCCGGGCGGGGGCGCGGGATTAGACTCGGGGGCATGACTTCACTGCCAACTACTGCGCTGGTATCTCCTGCGCTGCCCGCCGCGCCCCGCGTGGGCGAGCGCCTGGGCCGCTACACCGTCGAGCGGGTCGAGACCCTGCCGGAAATGCAGGGCACGCTGGTCCTGCTGTCGCACGAGCTGGGCGCGCGGCACGCGCACGTGATCCGCGACGACGACAACGCCGCGTTCGCCGTGACCTTCCCGACCGTCCCGAAAGACAGCACGGGCGTGGCGCACATCCTGGAGCACATCGTCCTGATGGGCAGCCAGCGTTACCCGGTGCCGGACCCGTTCTTCGCGATGCTGCCGCGCAGCCTGAACACCTTCATGAACGCCATGACCAGCAACGACTGGACCACGTACCCGTTCAGCACCCGCAACGAGCAGGACTTCTTCAACCTGCTGGGCGTGTACCTGGACGCCACGTTCTTCCCGCTGATGCGCTACGAGTCCTTCCGGCAGGACGGGCACCGCTTCGAATTCCAGACGCCCGAGGACCCCACGACCCCGCTGAAGTTGCAGGGCGTGGTGTACAACGAGATGAAGGGCGGCATGGCCAACCCCGGCTCGGTCATGTGGCGGGCCTTCGGGAAGGCGCTGTACCCGGACCTGACGTACGCGAACAACAGCGGCGGCGCGCCCGAGAACATCCCGGAACTGACCTACGAGAACCTGCGGGCCTTCCACGCGGCGCACTACCACCCCAGCAACGCCTTCTTCTACACCTACGGGAAACTCCCGCTTCAGCGCATCCTGGACGGCATCGAGGCGCACGTCATGTCGCGTTTCGAGCGGCAGGTGCTGGACGTCAGCATTCCCGACCAGACGCCCTTCACCGCGCCGCGCGCCGAGCGGGCCGAGTACCCGGGCACCGACACGGAGCGCGGCTCGCAGGTCAGCGTCCTGTGGAAACTGGGCCTGAGCAGCGACGCCGACGCCAACCTGCGCTGGAGCGTCCTGAGTGACGTGCTGCTGGGCAACGCCGCCGCGCCCCTGACCCGCCCGCTGATCGAGTCCGGGCTGGGCGCGGGCCTCGCGGACCTCAGCGGTTACCGCGACTCGTTCCGCGAGGGGGCGTTCGCGGTGGGTCTCAAGGGCCTGGGGGCCGGGCAGGTGCAGGCCGTCGAGACGCTGGTGCTGGACACCCTGCGCGCCATCGTGCAGGGCGGCATTGCCCCGGAACTGATCGAGAGCAGCCTGCACCAGTTCGAGATCGGGCAGAAGGAAGTCAGCAACGCCGGGTACCCATTCGCGCTGCAGGTGATGTTCCGCATGCTGGGGCCGTGGCTGTACGGCGGCGACCCCCTGACCGGCCTGCGCCTGGACGCCGAACTGGACCGCCTGCGCGCCGACCTGAGTGCCGGGCGCGTGTTCGAGACCCTGATCGAGCAGGGACTGCTGAACAACCCGCACCGCGTGACGCTGGAACTCGCGCCGAACCCGGAACTCGCCGCGCGCACCGAGGCCGACGAGCAGGCCCTGATCGACCGCCTGAGCGCCGACTTCACCGACGAGGACCGCGCGCGTGTCGTGGCCGAGAGCCTGCGCCTCAAGGAGTTGCAGGCGCAGGAGCACCCGCTGGACACCCTGCCCACCCTGAGCCTGTCGGACGTGCCGCCCAGCGTGCCGCGCGTGCCGTACCGCACCGAGGACGCGGGCCGCGCCCTGATCGCCCGCATTGCCCAGCCGACCGGCGGCCTGACCTACCTGGACGTGCAGGTGCGCCTGCCGGACGTGCCGGAAGACCTGCTGGACGCCCTGCCGCTGTACGCCTTCGCCGTCACGCGCGGCGGCGCGGCTGGACAGGACTACGCGGAACTCTCGCGCCGCATGGAGGCCGTTACGGGCGGCGTGAGCGCCAGTGTCAGCGCCGGCGTGCGCCCCGACGACCTGAACGCCCTGCGCCTGAGCCTCAGCTTCAGCGGCAAGGCCCTGGCCCGCAACGCCCCCGCGCTCGCCGGGGTGATCCGCGACCTGCTGGCCGCGCCGGAATTCACCCGTGACCGCCTGGAACAACTGCTGCGCCAGCGACTCGCGGGCCTGAAAGCCAGCGTCGTGCAGAGCGGCAACGCCTACGCCGAACGCCTCGCCGGGGCGCAGGTCAGTCCCGCCGGGGTGCTGGGCGAACGCTTCGGCGGTCTGAGCGCCCTGAACACCCTCAAGGGCATCGTGGAAGGCCAGCCGGGCGCAGAGGAAACCGGGGCAGGTCAGGAAGGCGGGATCAGCGGCCTCGACGACCTGCTTGCCCGCTTTGGCCGCATCCGCGACCTGATCCTGACCGGCACGCCCGTCCTGGCCCTGACCGCCACCGAGGACGACCTGAACCTGGACCTGGGCGGCATCACCGGCCTGTTCACGGGCAGCGCTCCTGTCGGCCGCCCGGCCCCCGCCACGGCCCCCCGCACGCCGCAGGCCCGCACGACCGACTCGCCCGTTGCGTTCAATGCCGTGGCGTTCCAGACCGTGCCGTACACCCACCCGGACAGCCCCGCCCTGCTGGTCCTGTCGCGCCTGCTGCGCAGCAACTACCTGCTCAAGGAAATCCGTGAGAAGGGCGGCGCGTACGGCGGCGCGGCCAGCTTCGATACCCGCGAGGGCGTGTTCGCCATGAGCAGCTACCGCGACCCGAACATCGCCCGCACCTACCGCGTGTTCCGCGACGCCCGCGCCTTCCTCGACACCCCCCTGGGCCAGCGCGAACTGACCGAGGCGATCCTGGGCGCCAGCAAGGTCCTCGATCCCCTGACCAGCCCCGACACGGCCGGCCGCATGCGCTTCTACAGCGATCAGGCCGGGTACACGCCCGAGGTGCAGGACGCCTTCAAGGCCCGCCTGCTGGCCGTCACGCTGGACGACCTGCGCCGCGTCATGGACACCTGGCTGACCCCTGAGCGCGCCGCGTACGCCGTCGTCACGGGCCGCGACCCCAACGACGACACCCTGAAAGAACTCGGCCTGACCTTCGACGTGCAGGGCGTGTAACAGGGGAGAGAGGGGTAGGTGGCAGGAAGAGAAGTGGGGGCGGTTGGAACCGTCCCCGCTGCCACTGCCGGACACGACAGGAAAGGCCCGCATAGATCTGGTTCCGTGCGGGCCTGCTCTGTTCTCAGCGGGCGGCGGTCAGCAGCGCGGGCGTCCGATCGGGATGCCTCCCACTGCCCACTCCCCTCCCTGGTTTAGCTCCAGTTCCAGACGGTCGGCTCGAACTCGTATGAGCGGGCGTTCAGGCGGCGCAGGTGCCCGATGGCGTGGAACGGGAAGTGGTACCCGGTCACCCACAGGTTCTCGGTGACGATGCGGTTGAAGATTCGCTGGCGGGTCTGTGCGGCCAGGGCGCCGTTCGTGTCGAAGCCCACGTACGCGCCCTGGTGCTTGAGGGAGATCAGGAAGTGCCCGCCGGCGTCCCCGAGGATCATGACGCCCTGCCCGGCGCTCTGCGCCAGGACGCTCAGGTGGTTGAGGGTGTGGCCGGGCGTGGCGATGGTGGTCATGCCGGGCACGATTTCCTGGCCGGGCTGAATCAGTTTGAACTTGTCTTTCAGGCCGATCAGGTTGTTCTTCACGGCGTCGTTGGGGTTGGCCTGCGTGACCCAGAAGTTGAATTCGGCCTCACCCATGATGTGCTGCGCGTTCGCGAAGGTGGGTTTTCCGGCGGTGGTCAGGCCGCCGATGTGGTCGCCGTGCCCGTGCGTGATGAACACCACGTTCACGGTGTCCGGCTCGATCCCGGCGCGGCGCAGGTTGGTGACCAGCTGCCCGGCCGCGCCGCCCCGACCGGTGTCGATCAGGATGCGCTTGCCGTCCAGTTCGACCAGCACGGGGTTGTAGTGGTTGACGGTGTTCGTGCCGGCCACGTTGTACTCGGCGAGCGTTTCCGTGAATTCCGCCTGACGGTCCGGGTTGGCTCCCCAGGTGGGCAGCAGCGCGGCCAGCGGGGTGGTGCCGTCACTCAGGACCGTGACGGTCATGTTCCCGATCTTCTGCCGGTAGAAGCCGTTGCCGTTCATGGGCGCGGCCGGAGCCGGGGCGGGCGCAGCAGGAGCGGTCTGCGCCGAGGCCAGGGGCGCGGCGGCGGCCAGCGCGCTGGCCGTGCCGAGCAGGCGCAGGGCGTCGCGGCGGGTGGGGCCACTGGTCGTATCGGACTTGGTGCGGGGCTTGGTCATGGCGGTACCTCTATCAGGGGAGTGAGGGACGGACACCTGGGGAGGATATCCGGGAAGGCGGCTGGATTGACGGGCAGACAGACCCCTTCACGTTAAGGGACTGCTGGTAGACCAGAAAGCAGCCGGGCACACCCCGCGCCCTTCAGCGACCATTCATGGTACCGATTCCGTCTGTTTCGTTAACAACCCGGAACCACACCGGGTTGCCAACTCCACGTCCGGAATCCTCATTGCTCCTGCTTGTTCCACTCGGATTGAACGGTTTTTGCAAACCACTCAATCGGAGTCCGTATGAAATACCCGGCCCCCACGCGTCAGGAAAGGTCCTCACGGGTCGGGGGCCGGGCGCCCAGTTCAGCTTGATGGACTGATCCGGATCAGTGGTGGCGTAGCCAGTCCAGCAGTTCCGCGCTGCCCAGCGGCGGCGTGATCGCGTACCCCTGCGCGGCGTCGCAACCCAGATCGCGTAGCACGTCCAGCTGATCGGTGGTCTCGACGCCCACGGCCACCACGTTCAGGCCCAGGCGGTGCGCCAGATCAATGGTGGCCTGCACCAGTGTCAGGGACTTGTCGTCGCCGGGCAGGCGGGCCGTCAGGGTGGGGTGCAGTTTCACGGCGCTCAGCGGGAAGCGCGTCAGCGAGGCGAGGCTGCTCGCGCCGTCCCCGAAGTCGTCCACGCTCAGGCGCGCACCCAGGGACCGCAGCTGCTCCAGCAGGCCCAGCGTCTCCTGACTGTGATCGAGCAGGCTCCCGGCGGCCACCTCGATGTCGGGGGCGCCCTCGGCGGACAGCAGCGGCAGCAGGCGGCGCAGGCCACTGCTGCGGCGCAGTTCCTCCAGGCCCAGGTTCACGCTGACCGTCCAGTCCGCGAAGCGTTCCGGCAGGGCCGCGCGCACCGCCGAGCGGCCCAGCACGGCCTCCTGCACCACCCACTCGCTGATGCTGGTGATCAGGTCGCTGCGGCTCGCCAGGTCCAGGAAGCGGTTGGGGCTCAGTATGCCCAGCGTCGGGTGGTTCCAGCGCAGCAGCGCCTCGGCCCCCACCGCCCGGCCTTCACGCAGCGAGATGGCCGGCTGGTACAGCAGCGTGAACTGCTCGCCCTCGACCGCGCCGCGCAGTGCCTCCTCCAGTTCAAAGGCGCGGGCCACCTGTTCGCGCAGGTCCGGGTTGAACACGCTGACCTGATCGCGGCCCTGGCGTTTGGCGTGCTGCATGGCCACCTCGGCGTCCCCGAGGGCCGCGTCACCGGGCACGCCCGCCTTCAGTGCGGCCACACCCAGCGCCACGCTGACCGACACGTCGCGCTGACCCACCCGCAGCGGCACCTGCTGCAGCGTGGCCCGCACCCGCCCGGCCGCGCCCGCCGCGTCCACGCCGGGCAGCGTCACCGCGAAGGAATCGTCGGCCAGTCGCGCCGCCAGTCCGCGCTGCTCGTTCGCCATGTCGTTCAGGCGGGCCGCCACCTGAATCAGCAGGCGGTCGCAGCCGGTGCGGCCCAGCGCGGCGTTCAGCGCCCCGAACCCGTCGATGTCCAGGCACACGACCGTGCCCGCCTCGGGAACGGCGTTCAGCGCCTCGCGCAGCCCGGTGCGGTTCAGCAGGCCGGTCAGGGCGTCGTGCCGCGCGTCGTGCCGGATCTTCGCCTGCGCGCGGCGCAGCGCCGTCAGGTCCCGCAGGGTCAGCAGTACGCTGCCGCGCGCCCCGCCCGCCTCGCCGCCCACGCCCGTGGCGCGCAGTTCCATCTGCCGCACCGTGCCGTCCGGCAGCGCCAGCAGTACCTCCCGGCGGAAGGGCAGGGTCACGTCCTTCCATTCCGGTACGACCAGCGGGTCGCCCTCGGGCGTGAACATCCGCACGCCCAGTTCACCCAGCACCCGCGACACGCCCAGCCCCACCAGCCGCGCGGCCTCCACGCCCAGCAGCGCTGACGCCCGCTCGCTGACCAGTTGCGCGCGGCCCAGGTGATCGACCAGGATCGTGGCGTCCTCCGAGAGGGCCAGCACCTGCGTCATCACGCCCAGCGGCGCCCGCCCGTCCCGGCTGCCCGCCGAGCCCTCGGCGACCAGCAGGCCCTCCTCGGTCGTGCGGCGCACGCTGAGGGTCAGGGTGCCGCCCCCCTGCAATTCCACGTCCGCGCGGGCCGCGCCGCCCGTCGCGGCCAGCCGCACCAGGTCCCGCACCGTGTCGGACGGCACGTGCGCGAAGCACGGCCACGCCCACAGCGGCGCGCCCGTCACCACCGGTGACGCCGCCGGAAGGAGTTCCAGCAGCCCGTGACTGGCCTGCAGCACCGCCCCGGACTCTGACAGCAGCGCCGACGGCGTGTCGGTATCCAGCAGCGCCGACACCCGCGCGGCCCGCTCGTACTCGCCCGTCACGTCCTGCAGGGTCAGCATGACGCCCGCCACGGACCCCCCGTAGTACGGGCGGGCCTCGCCACGCACCCACACCAGACCGCCGGCGCGGCGCACCTGCTCGTCCGGCAGGCGCACCGACCGGCCCGCGCCCGCCTGCGACAGCACCTCCAGGAACGCCGGGCGGCCCGCGAAGACCTCCTGCACCCCGTGACCCACCACCTGCGCCTCGGACAGACCGAACAGTTCCAGGAACGGCCGGCTGACCTTCCGGAATGCCAGCTCCGAGGTCAGCCACGCCGTCGCCACCGGCAGTTGCGTGACCAGCACCTCCGTCTCGCGGTTCGTGCCGTCCACCCGCGCGGCGGCCAGCAGCATGGTCAGCACCTGCACCGCCGCCTCGGGAATCACGCCCGACTCGGCCCACAGCAGGCCCAGCAGCGACCCGTCCCGCGTGAGCCACGTCATCTCGCCCCGGTCGAACCACTCGTCGGGCGGCACCAGGTCCGGCCCGACCGACACGGCCGCCGCGTCGGCCCGCACGCGCAGCACCTCGTCACCCAGGGAAGCCAGCAGCGTCGCCTGCGGCGCATGAACGCGCAGCAGGTCACTCAGGGTCGCGTGAACGGCAGAAAAAGCAGCAAGTGGAGTCACTTCTGGATTACCTCGCGCCCCTGGCCGCCTGGGCCATGAACGCATGAAAGAAACGGAAAGAAAAGCGGCGGACAGCACTCACGCCACGAATCTTTCCACGGCGACTCTTACCGCCTTCATGCAAGTCCCTGCAGTCCCTCCCGCACGCACCCCGGCGCGCACCCGTCCCGGCCGCACCCGCCCCGCACCAGCCGCCTACGCCTCTCCCGGCGCCTTCCCCTGCGCCGCCAGGCGGGCCGCGCGCTCCGCCTCCAGACGCGCCTCCCAGTCCGCCCCCAGGTACAGGCCCGGCTCGACCGGACTGCTGGCCGCCACCACCCGCGCCACCAGCGCCCCGTCCGGATCACCCAGCCCCCGCACGTCCCCGGCCCCCACCACCGCCTCGCGCAGCAGCACGCCCGCCCCCACCGCCCAGCCCAGCAGGCCAGACAGCGCCGCCCCGCCCGCCGCGCCGAACGCCGGCCCGAACGACCACGCCACCGGCACCACCCGCCCCGACCCGCCCGAGCCCACCAGCGACCCCATCACCAGCAGCGCCCCGTACCCCGCGCCCACCCGCTCGCCCGTCCGGTCCGTGACCAGCACCAACCGCGACCCGCCCAGCGTGCCGCGCACCTCCGGGTGGCCCACGTACCCCAGCACGGCGTCCAGTGTCTCCAGCGGCGCGCCCGGCACGCCCAGCAGCTCGGTGATGTTCATGCCGCAGTGTAAGCCCCGCCCCGACGAGCGGCCGGGGCCGGGCCTGCAATCCCCCTCACGGCGCGCCCGCCGCCCGGCGCACTATTCTGCAACCCATGAAGCAGAAGCTCTCCACCCTGGTCGCCCAGGCACGCGGAGGCCGGGTCATCCGCACCCCCTTCCTCGACAGTGACGACATCGACCGCCGCCTCCTGACCGGCGACGACCTCAACCACCGCATCGCCGGCGGCTTCCCCGACGCCCGCCGCGTCATCCTGACCCTGCACCCCGCCCACATCCCCGAAGTGGACAGCGGCGTCAGCGTCTACCACGTCACCCCCGAAGACGCCGCCCCCCACTGGGACGTGCAGGACTTCAGCGTGCACCTGCGCCGCCTCGGCCTCGACGAGGACCAGCTCGGCGACCTCCGCGAGGACCGCAGCGGCTTCCTGATCGCCGCGACCGGCAAGGCCGCCCAGACCATCGAAACCCTCACTGAACTTAGCGGCCGCCACGTCACCGTGAACCCCATCGGCGAGAGCGCCGGCAAGAGCAGCAAGGTCCGCGAAGTCGTCGTGCCCAGCATGCGCGTCGATGTGGTCGGCGCCAAAGGCTTCGGCGTCAGCCGCGCGTACTTTCAGCAGGGCATCGACGGCGGAAAAGTCCGCCTGAACGGCAGCCCGGCGCGGGCCAGCAGCGAAATCCGCGAAGGCGACAGCCTCAGCGCCGACGGCCTCGGCCGCATCGACTTCAAACGCGTCGTGAACGAAACCCGGCGCGGCAACTACAAAGTCGAACTCGACGTTCACAAGTGAAGCCCCGCCCGTGATCGACCTCACCACCCGCAACCCCACCCTGCAACCAGAACAACTCACCCACGACCTCACCCCCAGCCACCGCTACCAGCACGTGCGCCTCGACACGTACGCGCCCAACCCCGACTACCCCAGCCAGGCGCAGGCCCGCACCGCCATCCAGGCCTTCCTGAAAGGCGCGCAGGTCCGCCCCGGCGGCTTCCGCCTGTTCCGCCGCGCCAAACCCGAAGGACGCGGCCTGTACCTCGACGGCGGCTTCGGCGTCGGCAAAACCCACCTGCTCGCCAGCGCCTACCACGCCACCGACGGCACCCGCGCCCTCATGAGCTTCCAGGACCTCATGTACATCATCGGCGCGCTCGGCATGACCCGCGCCACCGACGCCTTCCGCACCCACGACCTCCTCCTCATCGACGAATTCGAACTCGATGACCCCGGCAACACCCACATGGCCAACACCTTCCTCGGGCAGCTCATGCCCGGCGGCACCAGCGTCATCGCCACCAGCAACACTGAACCCGGCGCACTCGGCCAGGGACGCTTCAACGCCAGCGACTTCCAGCGCCAGATCCAGGGCATCGCCGACCGCTTCGACACCTACCGCATCGACGGCCCCGACTACCGCCAGCGCGGCGTGCGCCCCGAAGACACCATGACCCAGGACGAGTACCACACCTGGGAAACCCGGCAGAACCCCGCTGGCCTCGCCCACCTGACCTACCGCGACCTCAGCCGTCACCTGCTCAACGTCCACCCCAGCCGCTTCAGCCGCCTCCTGGCCGACGTGCAGGCCGTCGCCATCACCGACCTGACCCCCACCCCCGACCAGAACGTCGCCCTGCGCTTCGTTTACTTCATCGACAAACTCTACGACCTCGGCCTGAACGCCACCTTCACCGGCACCAGCCTCACAGGGCTGTTCAGCGACACGTACCGGCACGGCGCGTACGCCAAGAAGTACAGCCGCTGCCTGTCCCGCATGTCCGAGATGCTGCAAGAGGCCCGGCAGTAGGGGAGGGCTTTTGCATTCTGGGTGATTGAGCTTCCCCACCCCCCAGCCCCCATCCCCAGGGGGGACGGGGGGGCTTTCGTTGGCACTGGGCAGGTATTTCTCTGGCTTGCTGGGTGAGGATCGGGCGGGGACGGCCACAGCTCACACGCCATCCTTCGCCCCCGCTGCGGTCGCCCCGCGCGCTGCGCGCACGACGGGCTTGGTGGCCGTGACGGTTACGTCAGCCAGTCCCCAGGCTCCCCTTGAGGGGAGCTGTCAGCGAAGCTGACTGAGGGGTCCTGCGAAGCAGCCGCCCTTCCCACTCCCTACTGCCCCCGCTTCAGGCGCTGCGGCGGCTGCGTTTTTCGGCTTCGATGGCGCGTTGGAGGTCCTGGATCTGGCGGAGCATGTCGAGTTGCTGGGTGGGCGCGGCGGCGGTCAGTTGGGTTTTGAGGTTAGTGACTTCGGCTCGGAGGGCGTCGATGCTCATGCTGACCTGAATGTCGTCGACGGCGGTGGCGGCGTACGCGCCGACTTTCTGTTCGTACTGCTGGCTGTTCTCGCGGCTGATGCTGCCGGCGTCGCGGCCTTCGAACATCAGGCGGATCAGGAGTTGCTCCTCGGGTTGCCCCCGGAAGATGTCCAGGACGCCTTCGGGGGTGGGGGAGCCCTGGAGAGCCAGCATGACCTTGCGGACCATCTCGTTGCGCCAGGGGGTGGTGCCGTCCAGTTTGGCGCGGAGGCTGGGGTCGACCAGCAGTTGCCGCAGCAGGGCCATCTCGCGGTCCTCCTCGCCCCGGTGGTTGCTCATGCCTGCGAGGTGCGTGTCGGTCAGGACGCGGCGTTTGGCCTTGCTGGCAATCCATTCCAGCAGCGCTTCGGGTTTGATGCCGAGCGTCTCGCAGGCGGCGGTGCGCACTCCCTCGGCAATGTCGTCGAGGGGGTCGAGGTTCTGCATGCGCGGCAGGAGTTCCATCAGGATGCGGCGTTTGCCCTCGCTGGTGCCCACTCCGTGTTTCTCGATGGCGGCCTGCACGCGGTAGTGCACCTCGTCGAGGCCGCCGCCGATGGCCTCACGCAACTGCTCGTCCCCTCCCGCCAGGAGGGTGTCGGCGGGGTCCTTGCCGCTGGGGACGCTGGTGGCCCGCACGCGGAACTTGGCGCCCAGCACCTGATCCAGCCCGGACAGCGTGGCTTTCAGGCCCGCCTCGTCACGGTCGAACAGCAGCACGAGGCTCTGCGAGCCCAGCCGTTCCAGCAGCGTGGCGTGCTCGGCGGTCAGGGCGGTCCCCAGGCTGGCGACCGCGCCGGTGAAGCCGTGCTGGTGCATGGTGATCACGTCCATGTACCCTTCCACGACCGTCAGTTCCGCGCCGCTGCTCAGGCCCGCGCGGGCCTTGTCCAGCCCGTACAGCAGTTCACCCTTGCGGAACGCGTCGGTTTCCGGGGTGTTCAGGTACTTCGGTTTGCTGTCGTCCAGTACGCGCCCACCAAAGCCCACCAGTCGCCCCAGGTGATCACGGATGGGGAACATCACGCGCCCACGGAACCGGTCGTACACCCGCCCGGATTCCGGGTTCTCGATCAGCAGCCCGGCCTCCAGCAGTTGCCGTTCCGTCAGGCCCTTCACGCGCGCGTGCTTCAGCAGGCCGTCCCACCCCTCGGGCGCGAAGCCGATCTCGAACGACTCGATGGTCGCGTCCGTCAGGCCACGCCGCCGCAGGTACGCCAGCGCCCCCTCACCCGCCGCGCCAGTCAGGTGCTCGCGGAAGTACGCCAGTGCGAACGCGTTCACGTCGTACAGGTCGCGGTTACTGCGCTCCCCGTACTTCGCCTCGACCTGCACCCCGGCCCGCTCCGCGAGCTTACGCAGCGAATCCCCGAAACTCAGGTTCTCCGTGCGCTGCACGAAACTGAACACGTCCCCGCCCGCCTTACAGCCAAAACAGTAGAAGTACCCCTGATCCGTATCCACCTGAAACGAAGGCGACTTCTCCTTATGAAACGGGCACAGCCCCTTCAGGCGGCCCTTCCCGGCAGGGGAAAGGCGCACGTACTCACCCACCACCTCCGCAATGTTCAAGCGTGAACGAACCTCTTCTTTCGTTCCCATGCACCCTCACCCCCCCTGGACAGGCCGCCCGCACAACTGCACGGACGGCCCGGTAGACCCGCAGTGTACTCCACCCCCCACCCACACCGCTACACCCCGAAATGTGCGTCTGGTACGAATAAAAACATGAGAGGTGCGGCGCGGCCCGTGCCACACGCGCCCGCCCACGTGAACGCACGCCCAGCACTCCCTTCAGACCCCATGACCACCCCTGAAGGCCCCCCTCACACCCCCCACCCACCCACACGCCACCCTGAACACATGCCCACCGACACCAACACCAGCTACAAA
This sequence comes from Deinococcus aquaticus, assembly GCF_028622095.1. Lineage (NCBI taxonomy): Bacteria > Thermotogati > Deinococcota > Deinococci > Deinococcales > Deinococcaceae > Deinococcus > Deinococcus aquaticus. The sequence goes on from NZ_CP115165.1 coordinate 1,657,769, forward strand.
GTCAGCCAGAGCAACACCACCCACGGCCAGGACGGCGAACACCACCTCGCGCGCGGCCAGCACAGCAGCATGCGCCTGTGGCACAACGAACAACCCAACCCCGACAAACCCGAACACACCCACGACTACGAAACCCTCGGGTACGTCATCAACGGCAAAGTCGACCTGATCATCGACGGACAGGCCATCCCCCTCCAGAGCGGCGACTCCTACCACGTGCCCGCAAACACCCCCCACACCTTCCGCGTCACCGAAACCCTGACTGCCGTCGAAGTGAACACGCCCGGCACCGACAAGTAAGCCGCCCGCACCCGCACACCCTTCCCTCTCCCCACAGAGAGGGACTTTTCATGCCCCGCCACGCACACGCAACTCAAGCCCCGCTCAACCCCCCATGAACCACCCTTCAGACCCCCATCACGCCCCCCACCCTCCCACACGCCACGCTGAACGCATGACCGACCAACCCCTGAAAGGCAAAACCATCGCCATCCTCGCCGCCGACGGAGTCGAACAGGTCGAACTCGTGAAACCCCGCGAAGCACTCGAAGCTGCCGGGGCCACCACGCACCTCATCAGCCTCAAAGCCGGGCAGATCCAGAGCATGAAAGGCGACATGGAACCCCAGGACAAATACGACGTGGACCACACCGTCACGCAGGCCAACCCCAGCGACTACGACGGCCTCCTCCTGCCCGGCGGCACCGTCAACCCCGACAAGCTGCGCCTGGACCCCTACGCCATGAAGTTCGTCCGCGCGTTCTACGACCACGGCGCACCCATCGCCGCCATCTGCCACGGCCCCTGGAGCCTCAGCGAAACCGGCATCAGCAACGGCCTGAAGATGACCAGCTGGCCCAGCCTGAAACACGAACTCACCCTCGGCGGCGCCGAATGGGTCGACCAGCAGGTCGTCGTGGACAAGGGCATCGTCACCAGCCGCAACCCGGACGACATCCCCGCCTTCAACGCCAAAATGATCGAAGAATTCCAGGAAGGCGACCACAGCAGCAAACGCTGAAGACGCAGACCAGACAGCACAGATGGGCAGGGGGCCGCACTCCACACCGGGACGCGGCCCCCACCCTGTTCCCCCGGTCCTGTCCGTACACTGCACCCCATGACCCGACCCTGGCTCGTCACCGGCCTGACCGGCACCCTCGCCCCGCACGTCGCCCACGCCCTGCAAGCACAGGGGCACACCGTCACCGGCTGGGACCGCCACACCACCCCCGCTGACGACAGCGCCGCCGCCCACGCCTACCTGCAAGCCGTGAACCCGCAGGGCATCCTGCACCTCGCCCTGGGCAGCGAAGCCTGGGCGCACGCCCTCGCCACGCACGCCCACACGCACGACCTGCCGTTCGTGTTCACCAGCACCGCCATGGTCTTCCACCACCACCCAGACGGCCCACACCACCCCGGCGACCCCACCACCGCACAGGACGACTACGGACAGCTGAAAGCCCGCACCGAACAGACCATCCGCACCGCGCGCCCCCGCGCCGTCATCGCCCGCATCGGCTGGCAGATCCACCCCACCGCCACCGGCAACAACATGACCCAGCAACTCCAGGCACAACACGACCAGAACGGCCATATCCGCGCCAGCCGCCACTGGACACCCGCCACCTCCTTCATGACCGACACCGCCCACGCCCTCGCAGCCCTCGCGCAGGACGGCACCAGCGGCACCGTCCACCTGGACAGCAACGCCCACAACGCCCTCACCTTCCCGGAACTCGTGCGCGGCCTCGCCCGGCACCTGAACCGCGACTGGGTGGTCGAGGAGACGGACGACTACACGCACGACCAGCGGCTCGTGGACGACACCACCCGCCTGCCCGGCCTACGCGAACGCCTCGGGCTGGCGTAAACGTCACTTGAGATCAGCGGGCGGCTATTCCGGCTGAGTTGCGTGCTGCCCCACCCCCCAGCCCCCTACCCCAGAGGGGCAGGGGGAGCAGTCGCTGCGCTCGGCAAGAGGTTCTACTGCCACGCCGCACCTGCAATGGGCGGTGACGTGTCCGGCCTCGACGCCATCCTCCCGCCCCCACTGGAAGGCCCGCGCGCTTCGCGCACGACGGCTCGGGGGGAGAACGGCGACGACCATTCCCACCCCCCGCCCCGTTCGACAGCCAGAGGCCAAAGCGGGAGCCGGGGCGCGAATCTTAAAACGTTTGTGCTTTTGACCTGAGCGAAGTTTAGTGTGGAATTAACGAAGTAAGGCAGTCCTAAAATATGACACTGAAACTCATGTGGCCTCAGCCGGGATATACTAAATTGGCTGGATTCTGCCCCTCTAGGGCATTTTCCCGAATTACAGTATCAGAAAAAAGACGTCTGATGGGTCTATTCTTCCAAATACTCGATATAATTCACTCGCTTCACTCGGTCATAAATATTGGATCTTCATGACAAATGCTCTAATATGTGTTATCGGATACGATTTCGACTAGTCCATTTATGCATATTAGAAAGTCAGCTGCCATGGTTTGTTTCAGATATTTGCGTTTTCCTTATCGTAATTTCTTAAAAAAACAATTAATGATTTTGGGTTATTCGACATTAGTAAACTCATTGATGCGTGGAAGAATTCTTTATCGTCAGTTTCCAATCCTGTCAGGAAGTCTAGAGCAATTCGATCAAGATTGCATACTTCTTTTGTCTTTTTCCCCTTTCCCTTCCTACCAACATAAAATCCGCCTATTATTTCAATATGATCCGAATATCTATCTAGTCTGGGATGTACTATCTTATAATTAGATGAGCTCAGAGAATATTTATTTGAAGATGGTATTCTGTTGATTATTCGCTCTCCGCTTTTATTTCTGTTACACCATTTACAAGATAAAACTAGATTGGCCGAAGTGAATACATGCCTGTCATCCTCGTTAATTGAGACTATATGATCAATCTGCCAGTCTTCCCTGGTCAGCTCTAAAAGAGCTCTCTGGCAATAAAAACAGCAGGAGCGCTGTTTAATTAAGAGTTTTCCCTTAATTTTGGCGAGGATGGGCTGTATATCTTCATGAGACCACATCTCCCTGGCAGAAAGCCCGAGCTTTACTACCTTAGCTATGGTAGTTTTGTCCTCATCTGCAAATAGTTCTTCTTTATCTACGAAATCAATTCTTATCATCGTAGATATTCCGCTTGAGAATTTCATGAATCAAGGTTTTACTATCATTTTCATCAATATGTCTATAAAATTCTCTAAGCATTTTTTTGTATTGAGTAAACTCTGTACTATCATTCCTTTCGTATGCGTCTATAGCCTTAACTATAGTTGACTTTACTAGATAGCTATCGGGAGTAATTGTGTCGAAATACTCCAAATAAATTTCCTCGATTGACGTTGGGTTATCGACGTCAACTGCATGTAAGTTGCTCTCCTGTCCTAAATTATATATTTCAGATAATTCTTTATCAACGCAGGATATAATTATAGGTGAATGAGTGGCTATAAAAAAGCAGCAGTTTCTATGAAAAGCAGCAATTTTATATAATATTTCACAGTACTTTATCTGCCACGCAGGATGCAGACTAATTTCAGGCTCATCTATGAGTACTACTGAGCCATCCGTAATTGTGCTGGCAAGAACCATAAGGCCAACGAAAAAACTTAGCTGACCAGAACTCAAATTATCGGCGTCCTCCCATTCTCCCGCCTTATAATTTAATATCCTCCTCACTCTCAAAATCCCAAGTCGGCGTAATTCAAGCAACGCGTCAACCAGATTTGTTTGTGGAAATAGTCCTTGATTGACGAGTTCAACACCGATAAGGATACCACTATGCTTTAATTGGTTTTTATCTACTAATCTGATTTCACCTGGCTTAATATTTAATTCAAAGCTCTTCAACTCAATTAAATCTCTTGCTGTGCTTGATAGGCTATCCATACTTCTCAGTCGTGCAAATGTACTAATATTAGTGGATATAGTGACCACAAACTCAGGAGACATATTTGCGATTTGTGAAATTTCTGAGAAAAGAGACTCTTTGTTGTCACTTGACTTCGCAAATTCAACTGCCGCTTGGAAAAGTAAGGAAAATTTAGCTGCTCCGGGAGAGAAGCCTATCTTTTCAATAGGAATTTCCCTTGATTTAAATGGTCGATCAGAAAATTTATTAAATGGAGCCATGGAGTACGCGATCAATTTCTCGGGCCTGCCCTCCATAACTATTTTTGGAGCACTGAATTTAGACCGCCGACCATTCATATAGCTGGACGTAATATAGGTTGCAATGTCAAGAAGACGCTGACTTTTGCCTGATCCGTTATCGCCAGTAAAAAAGATAAATTCATTCTGTCGTTCAGGCTTGTGCTTAAAGTGAAACTTACTATCAACAATTTCAATAATCACGGGTTAGCCTGAATTATGCATGCCACACGCCAGTGATAACCAGATTCTATGCATTTATGCTGAACTATTGGCATACTCCTCCACCGGCGGGCAGCTGCACACGAAATTCCTGTCGCCGTACACGTTGTCCACTCTATTCACGCTGGGCCAGTATTTCCACTGCTTTTGCGTGCTCGTGGGGTAGGCGGCGGTGGCGCGGCTGTACGCCCTCTCCCACTCGCCCTCGATCAGGTCGTCCTGGGTGTGGGGCGCGTGCTTCAGCGGGCTGTCGGCGGCGGCGATCAGTTCGTCCTGCACGTCCTGAATCTCGCGGCGTATGCCCAGCATGGCGGCAATGAACCGGTCGAGTTCCGCGCGGGGTTCGCTTTCGGTGGGTTCGATCATCAGGGTGCCGGGCACGGGGAAGCTCATGGTGGGGGCGTGGAAGCCGTAGTCCATGAGGCGCTTGGCGACGTCTTCCTCGGTGATGCCGCTGGCGGCTTTCAGGGGGCGCAGGTCGATGATGCACTCGTGCGCCACGCGGCCGTTCAGGCCGGTGTACAGCACGGGGAACGCGCCTTTCAGGTGGTGGGCGATGTAGTTGGCGTTCAGCAGGGCGACCTGCGTGGCCTTCTTCAGGCCGGGCGCGCCGAGCAGGCGGATGTACAGGTACGAGATGGGGAGGATGCTGGCGCTGCCGTACGGGGCGGCGCTGACGGCCCCGGTGTGGCTCTCGCTGGTGGGCCGCACGGCGTGGTTCGGCAGGTACGGCGCGAGGTGCGCCTTGACGCCAATCGGGCCCATGCCCGGCCCGCCGCCGCCGTGGGGAATGGCGAAGGTCTTGTGCAGGTTCAGGTGGCTCACGTCGCTGCCGATCAGACCGGGTTTGGTCAGGCCGACCTGGGCGTTCATGTTCGCGCCGTCCAGGTACACCTGCCCGCCGTGCTGGTGGATCAGTTCGCACGCTTCGGTCACGCGTTCCTCGTACACGCCGTGCGTGCTGGGGTACGTGATCATCAGCGCGCCCAGGTTCTCGCTGTGCTTCTCGGCCTGGGTTTTCAGGTCGTCCATGTCGATGTTGCCGTCCGCGTCGGTCTTCACGACCACGACCTGCATGCCCATCATGGCGGCGCTGGCGGGGTTCGTGCCGTGCGCGCTGGCGGGGATCAGGCAGATGGTGCGGTGGCTCTCGCCCCGGCTCTCGTGGTACTTGCGGATGACCAGCAGGCCCGCGTACTCGCCCTGCGCGCCGCTGTTCGGCTGGAGGCTCACGGCGTCGTACCCGGTGATGTCCGCCAGCCACGCCTCCAGTTCGGTCAGCATCTCGGCGTAACCTTCGGTCTGGTCGGCGGGCGCGAAGGGGTGCAGCTGGCCGAACTCGGGCCACGTCACGGGAATCATCTCGGTGGTGGCGTTCAGTTTCATGGTGCAGCTGCCCAGCGGGATCATGCCGTGCGTCAGGCTGTAATCCTTGTTCTCCAGGCTCTTCAGGTAGCGCAGCATGCCGTGCTCGCTGTGGTGCGTGTTGAACACCGGGTGCGAGAGGTACTCGCTCTCTCGCTTCAGGTCGCCGGGGATGCCGTCCACGTACACGCCGTCCAGGTCGAGGTCAGCATCGGGCCGCGTGCCGGTGATGGCGTGAATGAGGTCAATAACGTCGCCGGGCGTGGTCGTCTCGTCCACGCTGACCGTCACCCACACGTTCCCCTTGCCGTAGCGCAGGTTCATGCCCAGCCCCAGCGCCCGCTCGCGCACGGTGTCCACGTCGTCCGGTTTCACGGTGACCGTGTCGAAGTACGTGTCCGAGCCCAGGCGCAGGCCTGCGGCCTTCAGCGCCCCGGCCAGCGCCCCCGCGAGGCGCTGCGTGCGCTCCGCGATGGTCTGAATGCCTTTCGGCCCGTGGTACACGGCGTACGCGGCGGCCATGTTCGCCAGCAGGGCCTGCGCGGTGCAGATGTTGCTGGTGGCCTTCTCGCGGCGGATGTGCTGCTCGCGCGTCTGCATCGCCATGCGCAGCGCGGGGCGGCCCTTCACGTCCTTACTCACGCCGATCACGCGGCCCGGCATGCTGCGCTGGAAGTCGCTGCGGCACGCCAGGAACGCCGCGTGCGGCCCGCCGAAGCCCATCGGCACGCCCAGGCGCTGCGCGCTGCCGATCACGATGTCCGCGCCCATCTCACCCACGGGTTTCACCAGCGCGGAGGCCAGCAGGTCCGTCGCCGCGACCAGCAGCCCGCCCTGCGCGTGCACGGCGTCAGCAACGGGCGACAGGTCGTGCAGGTCGCCGTACGTGCCCGGCGTCTGCATCAGCACCCCGAAGCACTCCGGCAGCTCGGCGGCCATCTGAGCGGCCTTCACTTCCACGATCTCGAACCCGAAGTACTCCGCGCGGGTCTTGATCACGTCCTTCGTCTGCGGGTGCACGTCGTGCGCCAGCACGAACACGTTGCTCTTGCTCTTGCCGGCGCGCTTGGCGAGGGTCATGGCCTCGGCGGCGGCGGTCGCCTCGTCCAGCAGGCTGGCGTTGCTGACCGGCATGGCGGTCAGGTCCATGACCGTCTGCTGGAAGTTCAGCAGCATCTCCAGGCGACCCTGCGAAATCTCGGCCTGATACGGCGTGTACGCCGTGTACCAGCCCGGGTTCTCCAGCAGGTTGCGCAGGATCACGCCCGGCGTGTGCGTCCCGCTGTACCCCATCCCGATGTAACTGCGGAACACCTTGTTCTTCGCGGCGACCGCTTTCAGGTCGGCCAGTGCCTGCGCTTCCGTGACCGGCCCGCCCACCTGCAACTCGCCCCGGAACTGAATGCTGTCCGGCAGGGTCGTATCACTCAGTTCATCCAGGCTGCCCACGCCCAGCTGCTCAAGCATGGCGGCCTGTTCGGCCTCGGTCGGCCCGATGTGACGGTCAGTGAAATCAGCGGTCTGAAGCAGGTCGGTCAGGGAACGGGTCATGGAGTACTCCTGGGGGTGGGGCGTTGAGGCTGGGTTCGCGTCCCCTCACCCCGGCCCTCTCCCGCAGGGGGAGAGGGAGAAAAAGAATGCCAAACTCCCCTCTCCCCTCGCGGGAGAGGGGTCGGGGGTGAGGGGGAAATTCAGCGACTCACTCGCCCATTCCCCTCACGCCTTCAGTTGTTCGCGGCTTCGTACTCGGCGGCGTCCATCAGGTCGCCTTCGCCGGTCACGTCGAGTTTGAACAGCCAGCCGCCCTCGTAGGGGCCGCTGTTCACGAGTTCGGGCGTGCCGGTCAGTTCGTCGTTCACGGCCACGATGGTGCCGCTGGCGGGCGCGTAGATGTCGCTGGCGGTCTTGACGCTCTCGACGACGGCGACGGTCTCGCCGGCGGTCACGACGCGGCCCACTTCGGGCAGTTCGACGTACACCACGTCGCCCAGCTGGTCCTGCGCGAAGTGGGTGATGCCGACGGTGCCGTCAGAGGCGAGCCATTCGTGCGAGGCGGCGTACTTCAGTTCGGTGGGGGTGTTCGTCATGGTCGTATTCTCCGGGTTTCGGGGGTGGGGGGTGTGTGCGGGGGGCCGCAGTGCGCGGGAGGCGGGGTGTGCCGCGTCCGGCTTAGCGTTTGTAGAACGGCAGTGGCACGCGGGTGGCGGGGTGATCCTTACCGCGCACCTCGACCTCGAACGATTCGAGGGTGGCGTGCGCGGCGTCGACCAGTGCCATGGCGATGGGGTGCCCGAAGGTGGGGCTGCTGCTGCCGCTCGTGACGTGCCCGACGACCACGCCGCCAACCTTGACGGGGTAGCCCTCGCGGACCGGCACGCGCTCCAGCTTCAGGCCGATCAGGGTCTGCGTAGGGATTGCGCGGATGTGTTCGTGGCCGACGTGAGTCTTGTCTTTCACGACCCAGCTGTAGGTGCTGCTCAGCGGGTGGATGGTGTCGCTGAACTCATGCCCGTACAGCGGGAAGCCCGCCTCCAGGCGCAGGGTGTCGCGCGCGCCCAGCCCGGCGGGCGTGAAGCCCACGGCCAGGAGTTTGTCCCAGATGGTTTCGGCCTCGCTGGCGTCCGTGAACACCTCGAAGCCGTCCTCGCCGGTGTACCCGGTGCGGGCCAGCCACACGTCGAAGCCGAACAGTTTGGCGGGGAAGAAGGCGTTCTTCTTTCTGGCACTCAGGTCGGTGTCGGTGTGGGGTTGCAGCAGCGCCTCGGTCTGCGGGCCCTGCGCGGCCAGCAGGCCCCAGCGGTCGCTCTCGTCGGTCAGGGTCACGTCGAAGCCCTCGGCGTGCGCGTTCAGGTGCGTCCAGTCCTTGGCGATGTTGCTGGCATTCACGACCGTCAGGTACTCGCCTTCGGCGACCATGTAGATGTAGATGTCGTCTACCAGACCACCGGAGACGCCCGGCAGCCAGTTGTACTGCGCGCGGCCGGGCTTCAGTTTGCTCACGTCGTTGGTCGTCACGTTCTGCAGGAACGCCAGCGCACCCGCGCCCTGCACGCGGAATTCGCCCATGTGGGACACGTCGAACACGCCAGCCTTCGTGCGCACGGCGTCGTGTTCGGCTTTCACGCCCGCGTACTGCACGGGCATGTCCCACCCGCCGAAGGGCACCATGCGGGCCCCGGCGCGCAGGTGCGCGGCATGTAACGGCGTCCGCTTCAGCGGCTCGGTGGGGGACTGGTTCACACCTGAAACTGTAGCCGAGCAGCCCCCAGTGCGTCCAAGCGGGCTGGACGCACTGGGAGGCTTCTGGATGGCACGCGGAACCCGTCACGGTCGTCTGGAACGCACTTGCGGCCCTGAGCAGCGCGTACCCTGGGAGGCGTGTCTCCCTCATTCCTGCTGGCTGCTCTGCCGCCCCCTGACCTGACCGGGCGGGTCCGTGCCTTCCGCGCCAGTCACGCTTTGCGGGACGCGGCCGACACGCCGCACGTGACCGTCAAGGCCCGCAGCGGACTGACCGGGGACCTGCACTGGGTCCCGGCAGCGCGGGCGGTTATGGCAGCCACTGCGCCCCTGACCCTGACTGTGGGCGGCCCGGCCGTCTTCGGGAACGGCAGTGCCCTGTTCCTGCGGGTGGAGAGTGCGGACCTCGTGCGCCTGCACGTGGCGCTGCTGGACGCCCTGCGGCCCGCCCGGCGATTCGGGTACGAGGGACCGCACCTGACGCCACACCTGTCCGTGGCGCTGGCCCGGCGCGGCCTGGACCTGCCCGCCCTGCTGCCCGCCGCGCAGGCGGCCTTCGCGGACCTGACGGACCACCCATTGACCTTCACCGCGCAGGCCGTCACGCTGATGCGCAAACCCGGTCCCGGCGCCCCGTACCAGCCCGCCGGGGACTGGCTGCTCGGTACAGACGGGCCGCCGGGTCTGGACTGAACGCCCGCGTACCGTCCATGCCCGCCACCTGCGGTTCACTGATGGGCATGAACACCCTGATCATCGGAGCGACCGGCGGGATCGGCGCAGCCACGGCCCGCGCCCTGGCCGCGCAGGGCGACACCCTGACCCTCAGCGGGCGGAACGAGGCGACCCTCGGCGCCCTGGCTGCCGAACTGGGCGCGGCCCACCACGTCGCCGACGTGGGGTACGAGAGTCACGTCCGCGCGCTGCTGGACGGCCTCGAACCGCTGGATACGCTGATCTACGCGGCGGGCGCGGCCCTCCCGGAACCCCTGAAAGACGCCGATCCCGGCCACGTGCGGGCCGTGTGGAACGCCAATTACTTCGGGGCGCTGTGGGTCCTCAAGCACGGTCTGGGCCGCCTGAATCCCGGTGCGCGCGTGTACCTGATCGGCGCGAAACCCGAACTGGTCACCGCGCGCGGTTTCAGCCAGTACGCGGCCAGCAAGGCCGCCCTGGCCCGCGCCGCCGAGATCGCCCGCCTCGAAACGCGCGGCACCGACATTACCCTGGTCCTGCCACCCGCCGTGGACACGGCGCTGTGGGCGCAGGTGGGTCGCGTGCCGCGCGGCGCCGTGACGCCCGATGTGGTCGCCCAGGCCATCGCCGCCGACCGCGCCGGCCCCGCGCAGACCGAACTGATCCTCTGATACGGACTCTGGTTGAATGGTGGGCAGAAACCGTTCCATCCGGGCGGATGCGAGTGGGAGCAGGGCGGAATCCGTATGAGGACGAGAAGATAGAAGTTGTCGGGGATGGGGGTGGAGGTCAGGCTGTGCCCCTGCCCCTGCCCCCTGTTCCTGGTGCAGTCACGGCCGCGCCTAACGCGCGTTTGGATACCATGCAGGCATGACAAATCCGGGCGTGGAGTTACAGGAACTGATCGCGGCGATGGAGCAGCGCCGCACGCGGGTCGAGCAGGGCGGCGGGCCCGAACGCCTGAAGAAGCAGCGGGACGGCGGGAAACTCACGGCCCGTGAACGGATCGACGTGCTGCTCGACCCCGGTTCCTTCCTGGAGATGGGCACGTTCGTGGAGCACCGGGGCGGCCGCCTGATGCAGGGCGTGGACGCGCCGGGCGAGGGCGTCGTGACCGGGCGCGGCACGATCCAAGGGCGGCAGGTGTTCGTGTTCAGCCAGGATTTCACGGTGCTGGGCGGCTCTCTGGGCAAGATGAACGCCGCGAAGGTCACGAAGATCATGGACATGGCCGCCAGGACGGGCTGCCCCGTGATCGGCCTGAACGACAGTGCCGGGGCGCGCATTCAGGAAGGCGTGGATTCTTTAAGCGGGTACGGCGAGATCTTCTACCGCAACGCCGTCTACTCGGGAACCGTACCGCAGATCAGCGCGATCCTCGGCCCCTGCGCGGGCGGCGCGGTGTACTCGCCGGCCCTGACGGACTTCATCCTGATGAGCGGCGGCAGCAGTTACATGTTCATCACGGGCCCCGAGGTCATCAAGTCCGTCACGCGTGAGGACGTGACCTTCGACTCGCTGGGCGGCGCGGACGTGCACACCCGCAAGAGCGGCGTGGCACACCTGGAGTACGACGGCGACGAGGCGGTCCTGGCGGGCGTGCGGGACCTGCTGGGCTACCTGCCACAGAACGCCCGCGAGAAAGCCCCCAGCCAGCCGACCAGCGACCCGGCCGACCGGACGAACGAGAAACTGCTGGACATCGTCGTGCCGGACCAGCGCAAACCGTACGCCATGCACGCCGTGATTCACGAACTGGTGGACGACGGCACCTTCCTGGAAATCCAGCCGAACTGGGCGAAGAACATCGTGGTGGGCTTCGCGCGCCTGAACGGCGAGTCCGTGGGCATCGTGGCGAACAACCCGCGTGTCATGGCGGGTACCCTGAACATCGACGCCTCGGACAAGGCCGCGCGGTTCATCCGCACCTGCGACTGCTACAACATCCCGATCCTGACGCTGGTGGACGTGACGGGCTTCCTGCCGGGCGTGGCGCAGGAGCACGCCGGGATCATCCGGCACGGCGCGAAGATGCTGTACGCGTACGCCGAGGCGACCGTTCCCAAGGTCACGCTGATCACCCGCAAGAGTTACGGCGGCGCGTACCTCGCCATGAACAGCCGCGACATGGGCGCCGACGTGGTGTACGCGTGGCCGACCGCCGCTGTGGCCGTCATGGGTGCCGAGGGCGCGGCGAACATCGTGTACCGCCGCGAAATTGCGGGCAGCGACAATCCCGACGCGACCCGCGCGCAGAAGATCGCGGAGTACAAGGACGCCTTCGACAACCCCTACGTGGCCGCCAGCAAGGGCTACATCGACGACGTGATCCCCATGGAAGACACCCGCCGCGTGCTGATCCAGACCTTCGCCATGCTGCGCGACAAGGAAGAGGCCCGGCCCTACAAGAAGCACGGCAACATCCCGCTGTAAGGAAGGTGTGGGCTGTGGTGAGTGGGTGGGACGCTGGCCCCGACCCGCTCACCACTTCCTACTCTCGGTCACCGTCGTGCGGGGCGCTCGCGCCTAGACTGCCCGCATGACTGACAAGCCGTTCGTGAAACCGTCGGATGCCGAGCTGCGCGAGCGGCTCTCGCCCGTGCAGTACAGCGTGACCCAGCACGAGGGCACCGAGCGGGCCTTTACCGGCGAGTACTGGGATCACACCGGGGAAGGCATCTACGTGGACGTGGTGAGCGGCGAGCCGCTGTTCTCCAGCCTCGACAAGTACGACGCCGGGTGCGGGTGGCCCAGCTTCACGCAGCCCATTCCCAGCGTGACCCTGACCGAGAACACGGATTACAGGATCGGGTACGCCCGCACCGAGGTCCGTTCGGTCGCGGCGGACTCGCACCTGGGGCACGTGTTCCCGGACGGCCCGCAGGACCGGGGCGGGCTGCGCTACTGCATCAACTCGGCCGCCATGCGCTTCGTGCCGCTCGCGGAGCTGGAAGCGCAGGGGTACGGCGAGTACCGGCAACTGTTCGGGTAAGGCTCATACGAGAGGAGGGGGAGGCTGCGACAGGCCTCCCCCTCCTGCGCTGCGTGCTTCAGCGCGCGCCGAAGTCCTGCACCCAGTAGTGCTTGTAGGTGCTGGTGCTCGTGTAGGCGTACCCGACGCCGAGTTCCTTGAACGCGGGATTCATGATGTTCTTGCAGTGGCCCTCGCTGGTCAGCCAGCCGGCGACGACCTGCGCGGCGGTGGCCTGCCCGGCGGCGATGTTTTCGCCCCAGGTGCGGTAGGCGTACCCGGCGGCGGCGATGCGCTGCGCGGCGGTGCGGCCGTCCTTGCTGGTGTGGCTGAAGTAGTTCTGGGCGGCCATGTCGGCGGCGTGCCCCTGCGCGGCCTGCCCAAGTTGGGCGTTCAGGGTCAGGGCGGGCGCGGCGGCGTATGGCGTCGCGCCGCAGGTGCGTGCCTGGGTGCGGGCGGCGTTCACGAGGTCCAGGACCTGCTGCGCGAATCCCGTGGCGGGCGCGGGGGCCGGTGTCGGGGACGGGCTGGGCGCGGTGATGGCGCCGCTGACGGTCAGCGGGAAGTCGATGAAGGCCGCCGCGTTGCTGGTCAGGGCGGCGCGGACGGTGGCGTTCCCGCTGCCCACGGGCGTGACCAGTCCGGTCTGCGTGACGGTGGCGACTGCCGCGTTGCTGGTGGTCCACACGAGCTGGCCGGCCGTGGGGGCGCGGCCGCCGACCGTGACGGTCAGTTGCTGTGGCTGCCCCAGCGTGAGCGTGACGGGACTGGCGACGCCCTGCGGGGCGAGCGTATCGCTGATGGTGCCGGCCGTGTCGGTCGGCGCGGCGGGGCTGCTGGGACTGCCGGTGCCGCCGCAGGCGCTGAGGGTCAGGATCAGCAGGGCGACACCAGCGCCGCGCAGGGGTTGTGGAAGCATGAGCGCATTAGAACGTGCCGAAGTCTCTTTACCATGAGGAAATCTTTCTCATTTCTCATGTCTGCTTAGACAGGCTGCCGGTGGGCGGAAAGCCTGCCTTTGCGGGAATTCTCACACGAGGGTTTTCTCATGACTTTCAAATGGAAAGCCGGTCAGTTGTGGTTCTCATGCTCGCCGGTCAGCAGGCCGTACGTCACGGGCTCTTGCCTGCCCAGGCCCGCCCACCCGTCCGGAACCGTCACGCGCAACCCGTCCCCCAGTGCCGCCGCCGCGTCCAGCAGCGCCGCGCCCGCACTGGCATCCAGCGCGCCCCACAGATGCGCCGCGCCGCCCGCCCCGCGCGCCTGCCACAGCAGCGACCCTGCGGCCTGCCCGTCCCGGTACGCCATCAGCAGCGCGAAGGCCCCGGCGGCGGCCTCCAGCGGCCCCGCCAGTTGCCGCGCCAGTCCCGCCGCCCACTCCGGCGTGCCGTGCGCCGCGCACAGCGCCCCCGCCCACGCGCTCAGGTGCAGGCGGCCCACCTGCTCGACCACCACCGAGGCGTCAGGCGGGTCCGGTTCACCGACCCAGTCGCCCACCCACACCCGCGCCACCGGCTGCACCGCCAGCCCCGCCGGGGCATCCGCGCCCGCCCACGCCACCAGCGGCGGCAGCCCCTGCCCCTCATGCCAGTCCTGCACGGCCCGCAGGTCCACGTCACCCACATCACCCGGCAGGAACGTCGCATTCAGCGCCAGCACATTCACGCCCGGCGTCAGCAGCGTCACTGCGCCCCCCTGCTCCCGCTGCACCACTGACAGCGGCGCGTGAAACTCGATCAGATCAGCCAGGGCAGAGGGCAGCACCCCACCAGGGTAATAGGAAGCAGGCAGCAGGAAATGGGGAGCGGATGGGACGCCCGCCCCGATCCACTCCCCGCTGTCTGTGCTTCGCCTGCTGTCTCATACGGATTCCGTCTGTTTCGTTGACAGATCGGAACACCACCGATCTGCCAACTCCACGCCCGGAACCCGTTCCGCTCCCACTCGCATCCGCTCGGATTGAAGGAGCTTTGCAGCCCCTTCAATCGGAGTCCGTATCAGTTCCAGCGGCCGCCGCGCTGCTGGCGCGTTTCGGCTTCCGGCGCGGCATACAGTTCCTCGGCGCGCGAGAGTTTCTTGCGGCCGTACAGGCCTTCCAGGATGAACTCGGCGGCACTGACGCGCACGGCGTCGTCGCTGCTCGCGGCGACCTCGGCGGCCAGATCACTCAGGCCTGGCACTTCCCCGGCGGCTTTCAGCGCGGCGGCGCTGTCCCCACCCTGCGGGAAGCGGAACACATTCCCAGCCTCGAACCATTTCTCTAGGTCGCGGGTGTTCGCGCTGCCGTAGTTGCGGGCGTACGTGGCCCCGGCCGCCTTGCGGATCACGTCCCGGGCGACCTGATCGGCGCCCTTGAGTTCACCCTCGTACTCCAGTTCCATCTTGCCCGTGATGGCCGGCAGGCCCGCGTACACGTCACTGACGCGCACGACCGGGGCGTCCCCGGCCACGAGGCTGCGGCGTTCGGCGTTCGCGGCGGCGACCTCCATCAGCGAGATCGGCAGACGCTGCGACACGCCGCTCAGTTTGTCCACGCGGCCGTCCTCGCGCGCCTGGAACGCGATCTCCTCGATCAGTTCCGCGATGAACGGCGGCACGATCACACCCTCGGCCCGCGCGGCCTCCTGCGCCGTGATGTCCATGCCCAGGCGCACGTCGGTCGGGTAGTGCGTGCGGATCTCGCTGCCGATGCGGTCCTTGAGCGGCGTGACGATCTTCCCGCGCGCCGTGTAATCCTCGGGGTTCGCGCTGAAGACCAGCATCACGTCCAGTTCCAGCCGGACGGGGTAGCCCTTGATCTGCACGTCCCCCTCCTGAAGGATGTTGAACAGCGCCACCTGCACCTTCGGGGACAGGTCCGCCAGTTCGTTCACCGCGAAGATCCCCCGGTTAGCGCGCGGCAGCAGCCCGAAGTGCATGCTTCTCACGTCGCCCAGGCTGGTGCCCAGACGCGCCGCCTTGATGGGGTCCACGTCGCCCACGAGGTCCGCGACCGTCACGTCCGGCGTCGCCAGTTTCTCCACGTACCGGTCGGCGCGTGGGAGCCAGCGGATCGGCAGGTCCATCCCATGCGCCTCCAGCAGGTGACGGCCCTCCGCGCCCACCGGGTTCAGCACGTCGTCCGGCATGTCCACGCCCGCAATGACCGGCACTTCCTCGTCCAGCAGGCCCGTGATGGCCCGCAGAATCCGGCTCTTCGCCTGACCGCGCAGGCCCAGCAGAATGAAGTTCTGCCGCGCCAGCAGCGCGTTCACCAGTTGCGGAATCACCGTGTCGTCGTACCCGACCACACCGGGGAACAGTTCCTCGCCGCTGCGCAACTTGCGGGTCAGGTTCTCCCGCACCTCGTCCTGCACCAGCCGAATGCGGCCGTCGAACGGCGCGCGCCCGGCGTACTCTGCCGTCTGAAGCAATTCACCCAACGTTCTCGCCTTCGTCGTCACCGTCATGATGGGCGGAACGTACCACGCACCCACACGCGGGAATGTGCGGCTTGCTGGGAATTCCTCACCGCCGCGCCCGCCCGGAAGCCGCAACCTCGCGTGCAGGCCGGATCGCCACCCACTACGCTGACCGTATGACCAGCACCCGGACACCCACCAGCCCCGCCGCCACGCTGCTGCTGATCCCCGCCGCCGCACTGACCGTCTGGGCACTCGCCGCCGCCGCCCCCGACCTCCAGACCAGCGGCAGCGTCCGCATCCTCCTCTCCGCCGCGTTCCTGCCACTGACCCTCATCACCGTCAGCCGCCTCCCCTGGACCACCTTCGCCCTGCTCGCCTGCGGCTGGATCCTCGGCATTCTGGGCCTCACCGTCACCCTCGCCGGAACCGCCAGCTGGGCCACCGGCGCGCCCGCCGTCCTGCTTGCCCTGGGCAGCGCCGCCGGATTCTTCCTGCTGCGCCGCAAGGAGGGCAGCGAGTAAACCCAGGTGAACGTCCTGCATGTCATGAACGCGGCCGGGACCCTGCCTTCGCCCCTGGCGGATGAGATGAGGCGTGTGCTGGAGGCGACCCTGCAACGCCACACCGCTCAGCTGGGTCTGACCGGCGTGGACGTGGCCCTGCGGGTGCTGCCCTGGGGGCTGCCGGAAACCGGGATTCACGGATTCGCCCCCACCGGGTCATATGTGGAACTGACGGTCAGTCCCGATAACCCGGAGTTTCTGCCCGGCTGGCGCACCGAACTGCCCGCCACGCTGGCCCACGAACTCCACCACGCCCGCCGCTGGCGCGGTCCCGGTTACGGCCGCACCCTGCTGGAAGTGCTGGTCACCGAGGGCCTCGCCCAGCACCACGAACGGACCGAGCGGGCCGGGCAGGCACCCCCTTACGCGCAGGCCCGTATCGACCGGGCCGCCCTGTGGCAGAGGGCGCGGCCGCTGCTCCAGACCAGCGACTTCGGGTTCGAGGCGTGGTTCTACGGGTCCGGGGCACACGGCCTGCCCCGCTGGGCCGGGTACACCCTGGGATTCGAGCTGGTCGGCCACGCCCTGAAACGCCTTGGGGGGACCGCTCAGGATCACGTTGACACGCCTGCTGCGCCCATTCTGAACGCAGCGGGCGACGCCTTCCCTTAGGATTTACCCCCCGCTGCTGCTGCTGGCGGCGGAGGCGTCGTGCGCCTGCTGGTCTTCGAGGGCCTTGTACGCGCAGGCGGCGGCCAGAGCGGCGACCTCCACGGGCACTCCGCCGAGGGTAAGGTTCACATCCTTGCCTTCCACGATTCCGCCGATGCGGCCGTGCAGGCGGTCACCGCTGACATGCAGGTCGATGTCCTTGCCGTCGATGCGGCCAGAGTAACGGCCCGGGACGCGGTCGCCGCTGATCTGGAGGTGCACGTCGTCCCCGTCGATGTGGCCGCCGAGGCGCACGCTGACGCTCTGGGCGGTCACGTCGCCGTCGGCGTCGAACCCGGCGAAGGTGCCGCCGATGCGGCCGTCCACGTCCCCGGCGCGGACCGTGAGCTTGATGTCCTTGCCCTGGAAGGTCCCACCGATGCGACCGTCCAGTCGTTCGCCGTTCCAGTCGGCGTGCAGGTCGTACCCCTGGGTGATGCCGCCGATCCGTCCGTTCAGTTCGCTCATGTCAGGCAGTACGCGCCGGGCGGGCGGTGGGTTGCCGGGCACACAGGGATCCTTGGGATTGACCCGAGGCAGGGCGCCTCTGTTGTGTTGGGTTTCCCGCTGACGCGCTGCCGTTCAGTACGTGAATTCGAATTTCACGTCGTACTGCTGAAGGCTCTTGGTGCCGTTCATGCGGGTCTGGCCGGGACGGGGGGTGAGGGCGAAGGTGGCGGTCAGGGTGCGTTTTCCGAAGGTGCGGCGCACGGTGCTGATCAGTTCGGAGCCCTTGCGGGTGCTGCTGGTGGTGGCCCAATCCTGCGCGTTCAGGCGGCCCACGTAGGCGGCGCGGACCTGCTCGGCGCTCAGCGAGGAGAAGACTTTCGCGTACGTTTTGTAGTACGAGCCGCTGTACTCGTTGCCGCTGGGTTCGATCAGGGCTTCGGCGGGGGCGGGCAGGACTGGGATGGTCACGCCAGAGCTCAGCAGGGTCTGAAGCGGGTCAACCGCATTTTCGTAGACAGATTCGTAGGCATTCGGGGTTGTCCGGGCTCTACCGGAAGGGCAGGCGGCGCCGAAGGCCTGGAACGAATAGTTGACCTGCGTCAGCCCGGATCCGTTCGGGAATACGTTGATGTTCATCTGACCGCCCAGGCCGGGTTTGCACAGCAGCGGCGCGCCTCGGGTGGTGCTGCCCGGAGCGTCCTGAAAGACCTCCATAGTGGGGTTGGTGGGGTACATGTCCAGCCACCCGTCCCGGCGGAGCAGGCCCTCAGCGATGGCGCTCGCCGTTTCGGGATTCAGGGTGGTGCGTACGACGACTTTCGTACTGAACGGCTGGATGACGCTGCCCACGACCGTGCGGTTCATGAACGGCGCTACCCGGAAGGGCAGGTCAGGTGCGATCACGCCGGGCAGAAAACCGTTCGGGTCGAGGAGGTCCGTGGCGGACAGCAGTAGGTCAAGCTCGGCGTCTGTCAGTCCCTGCAGTGGAGCGGCGCTCTGGGCAGACGCCGGTCCGGGCAGACCTGCACCGATGGTGAGCAGGGCGAAACAGCCGGCAGCGCGTATGGAGGGAAGCATGTAATCACGGTACCGTGCGGGTTGAACGCGGGGTGCCTCAGGTGTGGCGCGCGCCCGCCTCCTTCGGCTGGACTGGTCACGGTCCGTCCTGTCGTAAGGGGGCGGTGGGTTGCCGGGCGGCGAGGGCAACGCCTGCCACGCACAGCAGCAGGCCGCCCAGCGAGAGGGTGCTCAGGCGTTCGCCGTACAGCGCCCAGCTTTCCAGCACGGCCAGTGGCGGCACGAGGTAGAAGAGGCTGTTCACGCGCGCGGCGGGCAGGTCGCGCAGCAGGCGCATGAGCAGCAGGATCGCCCCGACCGACAGGACCAGCACCAGCCACGTGAGGGACAGGATGAATTCCGCGTTCCAGTGGATCACGCCGCCCCCGCGCGCCAGGGTGACGGCCCCGAGGGCAGCGGCGCTGACGACGTACTGCGCGGCCGTGCCGCCCAGCAGGGGCATGTCGGCCCCCACGCGGCGCTGGTAGAGGGTGCCGGCGGTGGTGCACAGGAGCGCGAACGCGGCGGCCAGCAGGGCGGGCAGGCTGGCTGACTGACCGCTGCTGGTCTGACTCCCGATGCCCTGGCCGCCCACGACCAGCAGCACACCCGCAAAGCCCAGCAGCAGCCCCGCCCACTGCGGCCGCGTGACCCGCTCGCCCAGCACCGGCCAGGACAGAAAGCCGGTCAGCAGGGGCTGCACGCCCACCAGCACGCTGGTGATTCCGGCGGGCAGGCCCAGCCAGATGGCGGTGGTCACGCCGCCCAGGTACCCGGCGTGCAGCAGCAGGCCCGTCACGCCCGCGCGGCCCGCCTGCGCCCGCGTGGGCCACGGGGCGCGCAGCGCGGCTGTCAGGGCCAGCATCAGCAGGGCCGCCAGGGCAAAGCGGACGGTCAGGAACGCGAACGGGTCGGCGTTCCGGGCGGCACCCTTGGTCCCCAGGAAGCCGGTGCTCCAGAGCAGCACGAACAGCAGCGGCGCGGCCGACAGGAACGCGGCGGGCGGGGACTTCAGGCGGGCCATGCGGTAGGCTACGGCAGGAACGGGCGGCGCGCGGCTCAGGTGTCCAGCAGGGCGGCGATGGCCCCCACGGTGCGCTCGTTGCGGACGGTCACGCCCACGCCCAGCACCCGTTCGATCACGGCGGCCGACAGCTTCATGGTCCGCACGCCGTCCGGGACCGTCTGGTACAGCGTCTGCCCCACGATCTCCCAGCGTTCCGGCGTTACGTCCCGGGCACGCAGGGCCTCCACATGCTCCGGGGCAGGCGGGTCGCGCAGGAACGCCACCACGACCGCCTCGCTGCGCAGGTGGGCGGGGCAACCGGTTGCCGCTTCCTGCCACTCGTGCGCCGTGCGGAGCGTCACGGGCACCGGGAAGCCGAACTGCGCTTCCAGCGCCGCCTCCAGCCGCCCGCGCAGGTCCGGTTGGGGGTCCGCGCTGAACACGGCGTTCCCGCTCTGGATGTACGTGCGGACTTCCCGCAGGCCCAGACCGGTCAGCAGGGCGCGCAGGTCGGCCATGGGCACCTTGCGCCGCGCTCCCAGGTTCACCGCGTGCAGCAGCGCCACGAAAGTCATATGCAGCCGTTCTACCAGACTCCGCGCCGCCGGGCGCGCTCCTGTGCGGCAGACTGGGGACCTGATGCGTCCTGTCACTCCGGCCGATGCGGCCACCGTCGCCGCGCACCGCTACCCGGACGCCCGGGACCTCCCCGAGCGGGCCGTGTACGCCGCGTGGGTGGAATCCGCTCTGCGGGAGGGGTCGTACCTGGGCTTCCTGCTGGAGGGTGGGGGAGAGGTGATCGCCGGGGCGGGCGTGACCCTGCTGCACTGGGGCCCCACGCGCGGCGACCCGCAGCCGTGGCGGGCGCGGGTGGTGAACGTCTGGACGCACCCGGACTGGCGCCGCGCCGGGCACGCCCGCACGCTGGTCATGGCCTGCCTGAACGCGCTGCGGGAACGCGGGATCACGCGCGTCAGCCTGGGCAGTAGCGACATGGCCCGCCCGCTGTACGGGGCGCTGGGTTTCGCGGCCAGCACGCACGAGATGAACCTGATACTGCGCGCCGCGCAGGCAGAATAGCCACATGACTTCCTTCAAGCGTGCCTTCACGCAGGCGACCGCCCGGTACGGCCGATTCGGGCACGCGGCACACCTGTTCGTCGCGTGGACGCTGCTGCGCGACCGGCCCGCGCTGGCTGCCCTGGCCGAATTCCGCGCGGGCCTGCGCGCCCTGGCCGACAGCCTGGGCCTTCAGGACAAGTACAGCGAGACGCAGACCGTCGCGTGGTTCTTCGCGGTGCTCGACCATCTGGACCGCACCGGGAACAGTGCGGAGGACTGGGAGGCGTTTGAGGCCCGTAACCCGGACCTGTTCACCCCGGCCTACCTGCACGCCTTCTACCTGCCCGGGGTGCTGAACAGTCCGGCGGCGCGGCTGCACTTCCTGCCGCCTGAACCGGCGCCCGGATCTGCCGGGACCTCCTAGCCCGCGCAGGCCGGTGCCGTGCGGCGCGGCGGTATCCTGCGTGGCATGTCGTATGTGGCGGTTATTGGTCTGGAAGTTCACCTGCAACTGAAGACAAGGTCCAAGATCTTCAGCTCGTGCCCGCAGGAGTATCACGGGGCGGACCCGAACACGTTCACGGACCCGTTCACGCTGGGCCTGCCGGGCACGCTGCCCACCCTGAACCGCGAGGCGGTGGAACTCGCCATGATGTTCGGGCTGGGCCTGAACTGCGACGTGAGCGGCTTCACGCAGTTTCACCGCAAGAACTACTTCTACCCGGACGCCCCGAAGAACTTCCAGCTGTCGCAGTACGACCGGCCCATCGCGCGTGACGGGTTTCTGGATGTGACGCTGCCGGGCGGCGAGGTGAGCCGCGTGCGGATCAAGCGGGCGCACCTGGAGGACGACGCGGGCAAACTGACGCACCCCACGTACGCGCCGTACTCCATGCTGGACCTGAACCGCGCCGGGTCCAGCCTGCTGGAGATGGTCACCGAGGCCGACATCACCGGCGCCGAGCAGGCCCGCGCGTTCCTGGAGAGCGTGCAGGCCATCGCGCAGGCGCTGGGGGTCAGTGACGCCACGCCCGAGGAAGGCAAGATGCGCTGCGACGTGAACCTCAGCCTGCACAGGGTCGGCGAACCGTGGGGCACCAAGTGCGAGGTGAAGAACCTCAACTCGTTCCGCAGCGTGGCGCGCGCCATCGAGTTCGAGACAGTGCGGCAGGCCCGCATCCTGGACGCCGGCGGGCGCATCACGCAGGACACCCTGGGGTGGGACGAGGGCGGCCAGAAGACCTTCCTGATGCGCACCAAGGAAGGCGAGGCGGATTACCGCTACTTCCCCGAGCCGGACCTGCCCCCGCTGGACATCACGCCCGAATGGATCGCGCGCGTGCGGGAGCGCATGCCCGAACTGCCCGCGCAGAAACTGGACCGCTACCGCGCGGCGGGCGTGCGCGAGGCCGACGCGCAGACCCTGAGCCTCAGCATGCCGCTGTCGCGTTTCTACGACGAGGCCCTGACCGGCGAACCCCAGTCCGGTGCACAGCCTGACGCCCAGAAACTGGCGAACTGGCTGCTGGGTGACGTGTCCGGCCTGCTGGCCGCGCAGGAGCGCAGCGTCGCGGATGCCGACCTGAACCCCGCGCACCTGGCCGCTCTGGTCCGCCTGATCGACGCGGGCACCATCAGCGGCAAGATCGCCAAGGACCTGCTGCCCGACGTGATGGCCGGCCACGACCCGGCCACGCTGGTGCAGGAGCGCGGCCTGAGCGTCGTGACCGACACGGCCGCCATCGACGCTGCCATCGACGCCGCCATGACCGCCGACCCGGCCACCGTCGAGAAGGTCCGCGCGGGGAACGCCAAGGCCATGAACGCCCTGTTCGGGCCGGTCATGAAAGCCATGGGCGGCCAGGCCAAACCGGAAGTGGTGCGCGAACGCCTGAGCGCCAAGCTGGGCCTGTGAACGGCGCGGGGCGCGCGTGACCCCGGCCCGCTGGCGGTCCCTGGCGCTGGGTGCGCTGTGGGTGCAGGTCGCGGCGCTGCTGGGCACGGCGGCGTTCTCGCTGTGGCGCTCGGCGGACTTCAGCCGCTACTTCAACGCCGCCGAGGCCCTGCTGGCCGCGCTGGTCATGGCGTGGTGGACCACGCTGCTGGGCCGCGCCCTGAACGCCCAGCCCACGCCCGGAACGGACGGCGTGCAGCGCGCCCTGACGCTGGTCTTCCCCTGGCTGACCTCGCTGCGCGGCGCGCTGTGGGGCATGACGCTGTTTGGCGTGCTGGGCGGCGCCACCCCCGAGGCGAACCCGGTGGCCCTGACGGCCCTGCTGACCATCTGGGGCGCGGCGATCATTGCCAGTAACGCCACGTACGGCAGCCTCGCGCGCGTCAGCAGCGAGCCGCTGGCCGCCGCGCCCCGCCGCAAGCTGATGGACTGGCTGAACCTCTCTGCCGCCCTGAGCCTCGGCATGGCCGTCCTGAACGTCGTGCCCATCCCCGGCTTCAGCGGCGACCCGGACCTGAGCACGCAACTCGTGTACGGCCTGGGCGGCCTGCTCGACGTGACCGCCACCCTGCTGGCCCTGCGCGCCCTGCAGGTGCAGCCCGTTCCGGGCGGGGAATAGGGGAAAGTTGATGGTTGATGGGTAATAGGGGCTGGTCCTCTATCACCCATGCTCCATCTACCTATTTCGTCCAGTGGTGCTCGTAGCAGTACGCCCAGGTTTCGCCCGGTTCGGCGCTGCGGATGATGGGGTGATCCTGCCGCCGGGCGTGCGCGGTGGCGTGTTTGTTCTTGCTGGAATCGCAGCAGCCGACGTGTCCGCAGGTCATGCACACCCGCAGGTGAACCCAGGTGTCGCCCAGCGCCACGCATTCCAGGCACACGTCCGCCTCCGGGGTGACCGGCCCGGCGTTGTGCGCGGCGTGATCGCACTGCGCGCGTTGCGTGGCGCTGAGGGTCACGGCGGGATGCTCGGCGAGGTGGCGGGTGATGTCCGCGCGCGTCACCTCGGGTGGCGTCAGCAGGTCCAGGATTCCGGCGGCGATCTCCCGGCGGGCGCTCAGGATGTGCTGCGCGCCCAGCTGTTGCAGCCCGTGAAAGCCCTCGCTGGACGTGGCCTGCGTGATGATGTTCAGGTCCGGCGCGACCGAGCGGGCCACGCTCACGGCCCGCTCGGTCATCTCGGTGTCGTCGTCCGCGATGACCAGCGCGCGGGCCGAGGCGATGTTCAGTTCGCGCAGCAGACCGGCCCGCGTGTAATCCGCGATCAGCACGGGCGCGCCCCGCCCCTCCAGTTCACTGGCCCCGTCCGGGTTGCGGGTGATGACGCTGTACGGCAGTCCCGCGCGGCTCAGGGCGCGGGCCGCGAGGCGGGCGTGCGCGCCGTACCCGGCGAACACCACCCGCCCCGACACCGGCAGGCCGTGCGCCTCGCCGCCCCCCGCAGGGACCGCGCCCGGCACGCTCCCTGAGCTGCCGGCACCGCCACCCGCCGCGCTGGCCAGTGCCGGTGCGGGCAGGCGGCGGCCCAGCGCGTCCGCCAGGGCGTTCAGGGCGGGCGTGAACGCCATCAGCAGCACCGTCGCCGCGATGAACACCCCGCCCCCCTGCGCGCCCATGCCCGCGAAACTCAGGCCCAGCGCCGTACCCGTCGTCGCCAGCACGAACGAGAACTCACCCACCTGCGCCGTCAGGAACGCCACGGGCAGCGCCGTCCGCGTGGACTCGCCCAGCAGGCGCACGCTGACGAACGTCACCAGCACCTTCAACGCCACGATCAGTAGCGCCGCGCCCAGCACCACCCCCAGGTGCCCCACCAGGAACCCCAGGTTCAGCTGCAACCCCACCGACAGGAAGAACGCCGCGCTGAACAGAATCTGCAGCGGCAGGATCTCACCCATCGCCTGCGCCCCGTAGCGGCTCTCACTGACCAGCAGCCCCGCCAGGAACGCCCCCAGCGCCAGACTCACGCCCGCCATGGCCGTCAGGCTCGCCGTGCCGAAACACAACGCCACGACCGTCAGCAGGAAGATCTCGCTGCTGCACGTGCGCGCCACGACCTCCATGATGGGCGGAACGATCCGCCGCGCCGCGATCAGCACGAACGCAATGATCCCGCCCGCCTTCGCCAGTGCGACCAGCACGCCCAGCGCGCCCCCACCCTGCCCGGCCAGCATCGGGATCAGCAGCACCATCAGCACCACCGCCAGATCCTGGAAGATCAGGATGCCCAGACTCACCTGCCCCGCCGGGCCGTTCGTCTCACCCCGCTCGCCCAGCAGGCGCATCACGATCGCCGTGCTCGACAGCGCGATCAGGCAGCCCGTGAACACCGCGTCCGGCGCGCCCACGCCCGCCAGCAGCAGCGCCCCCGCGCCCGCCAGCACCGTCAGGCCCACCTGCAACCCGCCGCCCACGAAAATCTGCCGCGCAATCCGCGACAACCGCTCCAGGCTGAACTCGATCCCGATGGTGAACAGCAGCAGCATCACGCCCACCTCGGACGCCGCCGAGATCAACTCCTGATCCCGGATCAGACCCAGCGCGCCCGGCCCCGCCACCACACCCGCCACCAGAAACCCAATGATCGGAATGAGCCGCAACCGGAACGACAGGTACGCCGCCAGCGCCGACACGCCCAGCAGCAACGTCAACTGCAGTAGAAACGCCGGCGGCCCCGTGTGAACTTCCGGAGCGGCGGCCAGGGCAGACCCGGCCAGCAGGGGCAGCAGGAACAGAAAACGCGACATGCCCCAGCATGGCACCCCCACCCCCCGACCGTCAGGGGCCGGGCAGATCAGGCAGTGGGCAGATCAGGCAGTGGGCAGTTCAGGCGCGGGCCAGATCAGGCGCTGGCCGGCGCACCCAGCACCAACCCCGGCGTCGCCGGCAGGTACACGAAGAACGACGCCCCCTCACCCGGCCGCCCCTCCGTCCGCACGTGCCCCCCATGCGCAATCACCACGCGCCACACATCCGCCAACCCCAACCCCAACCCCTCAAACGACTGCCCCGCCGGCAACTGACTGAACACCCGGAACAACCGCTGCGCCGCCCCCGGATCAAACCCCACTCCGTTATCCCGCACCTCGATCACGTGCATGCCCCCCTCCAGACTGGCCCGCACCACCACCCGCGCCCCCTCCCGACCACGGGAATGCTGCGCCGCGTTCGCCAGCAGATTCCGGAACACCAACCCCAGCGCCGCCGGATCACCCACCACCACCGGCAACGGATTCACCACCAACTGCACCCCGTCACCCAACGCCAGCTCCGTCCACGCCTCCCCAACCAACTCACCCACCGACACCGGCCGCGACTCCAGCGGCTTCAAATGCCGCTCCGCGTACCGCAGCAGCCCATCCAGAATGTCCGACATCCGCCCGATCGACTGCACCACCGCGTCCGCATGCAGCGCCCGCTCCGCCTCCGGCACGCTCACCAGCAGGTCCGCGTGCCCCATCACCAGCTGCATCGGCGTGCGCAGGTAATGACTCAGCGACCACGCGAACGCACTCAGTTCCTCATTCGCCGCCTGAAGCTCCCGCGTCCGCTGCTCCACCCGCGACTCCAGATGCGCGTGCAGCGCCGCCACCTCACCCCGCGCCTGCCCCAGCGCCGTCCGCTGAATCTCCGCGACCGCCTGCGTCCGCTCGAACTCCAGCTCTGCGAACGCCACCTCCAGGCGCTGCTGCTCGGCTTCACGGTCCAGACGCACCTGCAATTCCCGGTGCTGCTCACCAACCTCGTACGCCTGCCGGAACTCCCCAAGCGCCGCGTACCCACGCGACGACACATGCAAAGCCCTAGACCACAGCTTGGGGTTCTTCTTGCTGCTCTCAAGCAAATTCATTGCTAGCGAAGAGTAGTGAAGTGCTTGCTGACTGCTGTGTGATAGCTCTAATTCGGCTAGATTAATCGCGGTCTCGGCTTGGCTTGTTATGGGGCCGATCTCGGCGAAAATTTGCAGGCTTTCTATAAAAAATAAGCGAGCCTTGTCTATTTCTCCTTGGCCTCTGTATGCCTTGCCGAGAATATCTAAGGCATTAGCTCTTATCTTAAACACTGGACTTTTGTGAAGTTCGCGCTTTTCTACTATATCTATCGCGTCATTATATTGGTGTAAATCTACAATAATATCAGCTTTGTTTACTAAAAGAAATCTTTCGTGTAAAACTGTTGGAGAGTTATCAATTTCTTCTAGATAACTATCGATAACGAGGAGAGCCTCATTGATTTTTCCTATCTCCCTGTATATAGCGGCCATTTGCAGAACTACAACAGCCCTACGATCACCTTGGCAATTAAGATGGGCGCTCCGTATTTCTCTTATTGCTCTTGGAAAATTACCTAATGAAGAATAAATAGAAGCAAGATTGCCGGATATTGTTGATTGGCTTTGCATGTCTTCTTTATTACGCGCTATTTCTCTTGCTTCATTCAATTTTGATATCGCATCATCTATTTTTCGCCGCGAGTAGTCTATTCCGGCAAGAACATTGAGAGCTGAAATCTTCTCTGAGTAATTCTCGAAAGAATGGTAGATTTTCAGGAGAAGCAAGTAGTCAGACCCAATATCTTTATACTTATTATTGTTGATATAGCTTTGCAATCTTTCTTTGACAACAAGCGCCAGGATTTCCTTTTTGCCCCCCGATTTCTCTTCAGCCTGTGCAAATAGATTTAGGCTCTCGTCAAAAAATCCGAGATGTAGCTGAGATACACCTATGGCGACCAAGATCGCTGACTCTGCTGCATGGTCAGCATCTTCCTTTGCCTGCTTTAAAAGGGCCGCCGTCAGCTCCATGACCACCTGAGGCTCCTGCTTGGCCTTCCTGATCAGGTCATACAGGTGGGTGAGGTCGAGGGGGTTGGGGTGGGCGTCGGGCATGAGCTTTCAGGGTAGTACATCGGGTGGGGTGGTTGCGGGTGGGGTCAGGGGGTGGGGTGTTCGGGGGTGGGGGGTGGTTCGCTGGTGGGGAAGGTGACGCGGGCTTCGAGTCCGCCGCCTTCGGGGGAGTGCAGGGTGATCTCGGCGTGGCTGGCGCGGGCGAGTCGGCGGGCGACGGGTAGGCCCAGGCCCTGGCCTTCGCGGTGGGGGGTGCCGGGTTTGCGGTAGCCGACGTCGAACACGCGTTCGAGCAGGTCGTGGGGCAGGCCGGGGCCGTTGTCGAGGACGCGGATCATGGGGCCGCGTTCGGGTGTGGGGCCGTCGAGGGTGATGAGGATCAGGTCCTGGGAGTAGCGTTGGGCGTTCTCGATGAGGTTTTCCAGGATCTGGCGCAGGTGGTTGGGGTCGGCGTGGACGTGGGTGGGTGTGGGGGGGCGGCGGGTGCGGACGCGTTCGGTTTCCAGGCGGCCGAGCAGGGCGTTCAGGTCGGTGCGTTCGGGGCGGGGTTCGATGTTCACATACATCAGTTCGAGGCGTTCGAGGTCGGTGCGCACGGCGAGTTGCGCGGCCTGATCTTCGATGGTGCGTAGCAGGTGTTCGCGCAGGCGGGGGTTGTCGGTGCCGCGCAGGGCGTCGGTGGAGAGCAGCAGGGCCTGGAGGGGGCGGCGGAGTTCGTGGGCGGCCATGCCGAGGGCTTCGCGGTGCTGGGCGTCGCGGGCGGTGCGGGCGTTCTGTTCGCGGCGGGTGGTGTTCAGGGCGCGCAGGATCAGGGCGGAGCCGAGGCTGCCGCTGAGGAGCGCGGCGAGCAGGACGGTGATCTGCATGAAGTGCAGGTTGCGGGTCAGTTCGTCGCGCACGCCGGTCAGGTGGGTGTGCGCGGCGGAGTTCAGTTGTTCGGCGATGCGGACGGCCCGTTCGGCGTCGGCGGGGGTGCCGCTTCTGATCAGGGGAACGATGTCGTTCAGGCGTACGCCGGCGTCGCGTTCCCGTTCGGGTAGTTCGGCGAACAGGGAGTCCGGGTGGTCGCCGGTGGCCTGCTTGTTGGCGGCCAGGATGTCCGAGAGGACCTGGTAGCGTTTGGTGGTCTGCTGGGCGGGTGTGGCGTCGGGGTCCGTGGTGGTGCGGGCGTACTGCAGCACGCGGTTCAGGAACCTCTGGTAGTTGTAGCCGCTCCAGGTGGTTTGCGGGTTGTTCAGGGACTGGAAGGCGGGCAGGAACGCCACGGTCAGCAGCGCGACCGACAGGAGGGTGGGCAGCAGGGCCAGTAGCAGGTCCTGGCGGCACAGCAGGATGCCCAGCAGGCGGCGCGGGGTGGTGGTGGGGGCGGGGTCCGCTGTGGGTGTGCTGGGGGTCATGGGGTGCGGGGGCTGACGCCCGTGACGTACCACGCCCACTGGCTGCCGTACTGGCTGGTGGGGAAGCGGCGGTCTGGGGGGAACACGATCAGCAGGGGGCCTTTGTTCAGGATGGGGACGTCGCGGCCGTCGGCTTCGTACGCGACCATGATGGGCGCCTGCCGGTAGTCGTCGGCGCGGATGATGGCAATGAAGCCGTCGTCGGCGGTGACGCGGATGTCGCGGCCCAGGAACCCGCCGCGCTGCGCGAGGTCCCGCAGAGGCACGCCCCGGTACGTGAAGGTCTGCTGGAGTTGGGGGTGCCGGCTGGCGTACTGCGCGGCGGGCAGGGCGCGCAGCTGGTTCAGGGTCAGGCGTTCGGTGCGCGTTCCGGTCAGGGTCAGCAGGGCGGGTTCGCCGGACCGGGCTTTCGGGAAGGGCCGGGCGGTCTGCACGTACTGAAAGCCGCTGCTGCCGGGCTGGGCGCTGGCCGGGGCGCCGGGTTCGGCGTCGGCGGCGTTCAGGCCCAGCGTGCCGGCCAGGAGCAGGCCGCACAGCAGCAGGTGTGACTTGTGGGGGAACACGCCCTGCATGCTAGCGGTTCTGACCCGCCGGTCTCAAGACCTTCCGCCCGGCGGGTGGGAAGACCGGGGGCCGGGGGGGGGTGCTGGGCGGTGCGGGCGTGTCCGGGGCCGCGCGGGCAGGCGCTATGCTCTGTGCTGGAATGACTGACCGTAAACCTCTTGTTTCGCTGGGTGACCTGACGTGGGACGTGCTGGCGAAACCCGACACCATGCTGCTGCCGGGCGGCGACAGCACGGGCCGCATCGAACTGTCCGGGGGAGGAAGCGCCGCGAACCTGGCGGTGTGGGCCGCCCGCTGCGCGTACCCGGCCCGGTTTACCGGCAAGATCGGCCTGGACCGCTTCGGGGAACTGGCGACCGCTGAACTGCACGCCGAGCACGTGGGCACGGACCTGCTGCTCAGCCGGGAGCATCCGACGGGCGTGATTCTGGGTCTGATCGACCGGCGCGGGCAGCGGGCCATGCTGACCGGGCAGGGCGCCGACTGGGAACTGCTGCCGGAGGAACTGCCGCTGGACACGCTGCGCGGCGCGGCGCACCTGCACCTGACCGCCTGGAGTCTGTTCCGCGATCCGCCGCGTGCGGCGGCGCTGATGGCGGCCGGGGTGGCGCGCGGGGCAGGCGCGACCCTGAGCCTGGACCCCGGTAGTTTCCAGATGATTCAGCAGATGGGCCGCGAGTCGTTCCTGCGGGTGCTGGAGGACGTGCCGTTCGACGTGTTCTTCCCGAACGACGACGAGGCGCGCGCCATGAGCGGGCACGCGGACCGGCACGCGGCCATGGACTGGTTCCGGGCGCGGTACCCACGGGCGCTGATCGTCATGAAACTCGACGAGGACGGCGTGATGATTGAGGGTCCGGCGCAGGCGCGGGTGCAGGTGCCGGCCACGCAGGACCGCGTCATCGACGCCACGGGCGCCGGGGATTCGTTCGGCGGGGCGTTCCTGGCCGGGTGGCTGACGCACGGGGACGCGGTGCGGGCGGCGGGTCTGGCCGTGCAGGTGGGCGGCTGGGTCGTGTCGCGGTTCGGGGCGCGCCCCCCGGCCGACGCGGACCTGCATGAGCGGTTACGGCGTTACGGCGTGACGGTGGCCCTGTGACCCGCCTGGGAGCGCGGCGCGGTCTGCCTGTGTGGGTACGGGTGCTGCTGGTCCTGCTGCTGCTGGCGTTGCTGGCGGTGGGGGGCGCGCTGCTGTACGCGCGCAGTCTGCTGGGCGCGGCGGGCGGTGGGGCGTACACGCTGGAAGTGAAACCCGGTGACACGCTGGGCGGCGTGGCCCGCACCCTGCAGGAGAAGGGTGTCGTGAAGAACGCCGACGCGCTGCGTTTCATCATGCGGCGCAACGGCACGGCCGGCAGCCTGAAGGAGGGTCTGTACGACCTGAACGGGCAGATGACGGCCGCGCAGGTCGCGGAGAAGCTGGCTGGCCCGGCCCGCATTCCAACAGTCGGCGTGACCATTCCCGAGGGGCGGCGCGTGAAGGACCTGCCCGCCATCTTCCAGAAGGCCGGGTTCGACGGCGCGGCCATCCTGAAGGCACTGCGGGACACCAGCCTCAGCCCGTACGCCAGGGGTCAGCCGGACCTGGAGGGCTTCGTGTTCCCCGCCACGTACGAGTTCCGCCCGGCGGAAACGCCCGCGAAGATCGTGCGGACCATGCTGGACCGCATGCAGACCGAGTTCACGCCCGCGAACGTGGCGGCCGCCAAAGCCCTCGGCCTGGGCGTGCGTGACTGGGTGATCCTGGCCAGCATGGTGCAGGCCGAGGCTGCCAACGACGCCGAGATGCCGGTCGTGGCGGGCGTGTTCCTGAACCGCCTGCGCGACGGCATCGCGCTGGGCAGCGACCCGACCGTCGCGTACGGGCTGGGCAAGGACCTGCCGGAACTGGACCGCAGCGCCGGGGACTTCACGAAGGACACGCCGTACAGCACGTACACCCGCCAGGGCCTGCCGGCCGGGCCGATCAACAACCCCGGTCAGGCGGCGCTGCTGGCCGTCCTGAAGCCCGAACGCAAGATGGCGGACGGCCGGGACGCGCTGTACTTCCTGCACGGCCTGAACGGCAAGATCTACGTGAACAACGATTACGCCGCGCACCTGCGGGACGTGGCCCGCTACCGCTGAAGCAGGCCCCAGGGGGCGGGTCGTGGTCACTGTGGACTGCGCCCGCCCCTTCTGCGTGCCCGCGCCTGCCGGGCTGGATGGGCGCGCGTGTTCCTGAACCGTTGCTCAAGACCCGGTTGTGTGTGTCCCACTACACTCCGGGCATGAACGGACAGGCTGAGCGCGGGGCGAACCGCGCGTTTCTGGAACGGCGCAACGCCCTGTGGAGCCGCCTGCGGTCCCTGACGCCGGAAGGTGACGGCGTGCCGGGGGCGGACTTCGAGGCGACCCTGACGGAACTTTCAACCCTGACCGGCTGGGACCGCGCGCGCATCCTGGCCGGGCTGGGCCTGCCGGTCAGGCAACCATGAGCGCCGAGATCGTTCCGTTCGACTGGGCGCGGATGCTGCTGGGCGACACGCCCCCCCTGTTCCTGCTGGAGATCGTGTTCCGCACGGCCGTGATGTTCCTGTGGCTGGTGCTGCTGCTGCGCGTGACCGGCAAGCGCGGGCTGGCGCAACTCAGTCCGCTGGAGGTCGCCATCGTGATCGGGCTGGGGTCGGCGGCGGGCGACCCGATGTTCTACCCGGAAGTGCCGCTGCTGCACGCCATGCTGGTCATGGCGCTGGTCGTGGGCCTGCAACGCCTGATCGCGCATCTGGTGATCGTCAGCGAGCACGTCGAGACGTTCGTGGAGGGCACGCCGGTCGAACTGATCCGCGACGGCATCCTGACCCCACTGGGCATGGAACGCGCGAACCTGAGCCGCGAGGACGTGTTCGAGCGCCTGCGCGCCCAGGGCGTGCGGCAACTGGGCGCGGTGCAGCGCGCGTACTTCGAGCAGGATGGAAACCTGACCGTGTTCACGCACCCGCACGACCCGCCGCCGGGCCTGCCGGTCGTGCCGCCCTGGGATCTGGAACCGCCCCGTGAACTGGGCGTGGCCGAGGCGCAGGCGTTCGCGGGCCCGCTGGCCTGCCTGCGCTGCGGTCAGGTCCGGCCCGCCCCGCGCGCGGGCCCCCCGGCCGGCGCACCGCAGGAAAGCAGCGGGGCGTGCGCGTGCGGTGAAACCCGCTGGACGCCCGCCCTGACCGACCCCCTGGACCCGCAGGCCACCCAGACTGCCACCCCGGACGGCCCCCCGGACTCCGGCGAGCCGACCGACGGCGGAACGGGTTCTCCGGCCGCCACTGGCCCACGCTGAGCGCCTCCTGCCGCGCCTCACGGCTGCGGCGGCGACGGCCTGCGCTGGGTGTTGCGGGGCCTTCAGGCGTGGATCAGCCCTCGGTGGACGCGCCGGGCCGGGTACTCCAGACGGGTTCCGGTTCGATCTCCTCGGCGGGGGCCTTGCCGGGCTCCAGTCCCGTGCTGGCCGCCGTCTGAAGCGGCGTGACGCTCATGCCGGGCGCGCACTCGATCTGGCAGGACAGGCGCGCCTGCCCGATCAGGTCCTTCTCGGTCAGTTTGTCGAACTCGGCGGCCGTCATGGCGCTCGGCTCTCCCTCCTGAAAGCTGACGCGGCAGGTCGTGCAGCGCGCCACGCCGCCGCAACGGTGCAGGACATCCACGCCGCCGCGCTCCAGCGCCAGCACCAGCCGTTCGCCGCTGCGCGCCTGAATCTCCCCGAACCCCTCCACCTGCACCGTGATCATCTGCGTCATGCGCCCAGCATGGCACACGCGCCGCTACGGGCCAGTCAGGGCCGTCGTGACGCCCTCCTCGGTCGCCAGCCACGCGGCCGGGCAGTCGTGCGCGTCACGCGGCAGGCGCGCTGCCACCAGCGCCCGCGCCGTCACGCCCACCGTCACCCCCGCAAAACCCGGCAGCAGGCGGTCGTAAAACCCGCCCCCGTACCCCAACCGCACACCCCGCACGTCGAACGCCAGCGCCGGCAGCAGCACCACATCCACCGACGACAGCGGCACCCCCGGCGCGCCGGGCGGCGGTTGCAGCGCC
The DNA here is from genome assembly GCF_028622095.1 of Deinococcus aquaticus. NCBI lineage: Bacteria > Thermotogati > Deinococcota > Deinococci > Deinococcales > Deinococcaceae > Deinococcus > Deinococcus aquaticus. The sequence goes on from NZ_CP115165.1 coordinate 1,691,444, forward strand.
CCGAACCGGCTGAGTTCCGTCGCCGACTCCCACGCGTGCAGCGTCAATCTCGGCACGGGGCGAAAGCGGGCACGGGTGGTCAGTAGCTCGAACTCGCCGTGCAGGGCCGCCACGTCCGGCTCACCCGGCAACGCCCGGTACGCCAGCACCCGCCGCGCCCCCACCGACCGCAGGAACACCCGCAGGCCCGCCACGACCTCACCCGACACGTCCGGCAACTCCGCCCGCGTGGCCCGCGCCCATGCCCTCCAGGCAGCCTTGCTGGGCAGGTCGGCGGGTGGATCGGGTCGGGTCACGCCCGCCATTGTGCCCCGCCCGCGCTGCACAACGGTGAACGCCCCCACCGCGCGGGCAGGGGCGTTCACCGGAAACAGGCGCGCGGGGGTTACTGCGCGGCGAGTTTCAGCGCGAGGGACTTGAGCTTGACGCCGCTCAGTTTGCCGCTCAGGGCAGTAGCGGCGCCGCTGGTCAGGTTCACGGTGTACAGGTTGGTGTCGTTGCCCGACACGCTGCTCAGGTACGCGCTGTTGGCCCCGGCGATGTCGAAGCCGGTCATGCCTTCCATCACGTTCACGCCGAGGGTACCGACGGTCTGAAGGGTGTTGAACTGAGGCGCTCCGATGGCCGGGTGCGCGACCAGAATGTCGAGATCGGCGTCAATGGTGAACAGAGCCGTCGTGGTGGGGGCAGTCTTGCCGGTGGCGTCGAACGAGTTGGTGTACGCGGCGGCTACGAGATTGGGGTTCTTGCCCGCGTTCGTGTCACCCGTGGGGTAAGGGGCGAACGTTCCGTCAGCGGTGGTGCCAGCGGGCACAGGTGCATTGGGCACCGGGGTACTAACCAGCGTGTGGCGGAAGTTGGTGTCGTTCGTGCCGATGACGCGCAGGCGGTTGGCGGCCGGGTTGAAGTCAACCCCGACCACCGTGGCGCCGGTGATGGTGCTGTCCACCGTCGCCGCGCCGTTCTCGGTGCTGATCTTGTAGATCTTGCCGCTGGCAGTCACGCCGTACAGCAGGCCGTCGGTGTTGCGCACGTCCAGGTCCACCAGGGTGTCGGTGCCCAGGCCCGTGATGTCCGTCTTCACGTAGCTGGCGTCGGGGTTGCCCAGGCCGAAAGTCACGAGTTTGCCGTCGTTGCTCAGGCCGTAGGCGAGCTGGCCGGTGGGGGCGTCGGGCGTGCGGTTCATGTTGCAGGAGGCGAGGGCGACGGTGGAGATCAGGGTGAGCAGGGCAACTTTTTTCATGGTGGTTCCTCCGGGAAAGGGGCCTTCGTGGTCCGTTGGTGCGCAGGTCGGGCTCTCGGGCGGGGCGGGGCAGTCGGGGCGGGCGTGAAGGTGCAGCTTAGTGAAGGTCAGGCGCAGTGAAGCTGGAGTGATGCTCTACCCAGGTGTATGCGGCGCGGCCCGGACTGGATCACGGGTCACGTTCACGTGAACTTTGGCGAGTTGCCATGGAGTTCACATGCGGGTTTCATGGGATTGGTTGGATTCAGCTGCGTGCGCGCTATGCTGCCCGGCGCGCGCCGCGCACCTGCCCATGCTGATCGACTCCCTGACCCACCCGACCCCGGACGCCCTGCTGACCTTCCTGCGCGCTCAACTGCACGCCCGCGTGACCCTGCACCTGGCGGGTGAGGTCGAGGTGCTGTACGCCGGGCGGGCGACCAGCATGGCCGAGGCCGGGGACCGCCTGCTGCTGCTCAAGCCTGACGGGTCTTTGCAGGTGCACGGGCCCCGCGGCGTGAAACCCGTGAACTGGCAGCCGCGCACCGATCACCTGAGCGCTGAACTGGAAGACGGGTGCGTGGTGCTGCACGCCGAGCGCCGCAGTCCCGCCGAGGTGGTGCGGGTGCGCGTGATCGGGTGCGCGCAGGTCACGGCCCTGCACCTGGGCGACGAGGCGTTGTTCCTGCTTCAGGGCAGCGAGGCGCAGATGCAGGCGGCGCTGGCCCGCACACCGGACCTGATCGAACCGGGCCTGAGCGTCCTGAACCGCGAACTGCTGGTCGGGGTGGGCGGCATCGACCTGTATGCCCGGGACGCGCAGGGCCGCTTCGTGGTCGTGGAACTCAAGCGCGGCAAGGCCGGTCACGAGGCCGTGCATCAACTGGCCCGGTACGTGCAGGCCGTGCGGGAACAGGTGCCCGGCACCGTGCGCGGCATCCTCGCGGCGCCCGACATCACCGTCCCGGCCCTGAAGGTCGCGCAGGCCGCCGGACTGGAGTACGTGAAAGTCGAGGCGCTTCCCCAGGTGCCCGAGGAAGCGCTACAACCCACGTTGTTCTGAGGAGGTGGGTTGCGGTGACTGCGCACCGCTGCCCGCGCCCTTACGGTCTTCCTCAGCCCACTTCTTTCGGGCCTTTCAGGCCGGTTTTCCCCTCGCGTTCGTGCAGCACGGCAGCCACGTCGGCGGGCGAGACGCCGACCTCGGCCATGGCGAACAGGGTGTGGAACAGCAGGTCGGCGACCTCGGTGGCCAGTTCGGCGCGGTCGTGGTTCTTGGCGGCCAGCAGGACCTCGCCGCTTTCCTCGCTGATCTTCTTCAGCACGCGGTCCAGGCCTCCGGCGTGCAGGCGGGCCACGTAACTGTTCTCGGGCAGCGTGGCAAGGCGCTCGGTGATGGTGGCAAACACGCGGTCCAGCGTGCCGTCCAGCCCGGCCTGGGGGGCCTGGGTGGTCAGTAGCGGCTGGTGGTAGCAGGAGTACGCGCCGGTATGGCAGGCGGGGCCGGTCTGCACGACGCGGTACAGCAGGCTGTCGGCGTCGCAGTCGGCCTGCACGTCCACGACCTGCTGGGTGTGGCCACTGGTCGCGCCTTTCACCCACTGCTCCTGCCGGGAGCGGCTGTAGTAGGTGGCCTCGCGGGTGTCCAGGGTGCGCTCGACGGCGGCGCGGTCGGCGTACGCCTGCATCAGCACGGCGCCGCTGCGGGCGTCCTGCGTGACGACCGGGATCAGGCCGGTCTGCGGGTCGAAGTTCAGGGCGTCAAGGCTCAGGGTGTCGGGGGTGGTCATGTCAGGCCCCTCCGGGGGCAGGGAAACAGGCAGGAAAAGCAGGGGAGAGGTTCACCGTGCGCGGCTCACCGCCGGTCGTTCACGGCTGGCGACGTTTGGGCGGGCGCCTGTGGGTTGTTTCAGAGGTGCGTGTCGTGCCAGTCGGGCCGCACGGGCAGCCCCTCGCCTTTCAGGTACGCCTTGACCTGCGGGACGGTCAGTTCTCCGAAGTGAAAGACGCTGGCGGCCAGCGCCGCGTCGGCCCAGCCGCCGTCCTCGCCGCCGCGCAGCACGTCCCGGAAGTCCTCGAGTTTCCCGGCCCCGCCGGACGCGATCACGGGAATGTCCAGCGCGCGGGCCACCGTGCGGGTCGCCCCCAGGTCGAAGCCGGCGCGGGTGCCGTCGGCGTCCATGATGTTCAGGCAGATCTCGCCCGCGCCGAGTTCCTGGCCGCGCACGGCCCACTCGATCAGGTCCAGGCCGGTATCCACGCGCCCACCGGCGCGGTACACGTTCCAGCCCTGGCCGTCCGGGCGACGTTTGGCGTCGATGCTCAGCATCACGCACTGCGCGCCGTGGTGGTCGCTGGCCTCGCGGATCAATTCGGGGCGGGTCACAGCGCCGCTGTTCACGCTGATCTTGTCCGCGCCGGCCATCAGCAGTTGCCGGAAGTCCGAGAGGTGGTTCACGCCGCCCCCGATGGTCAGGGGCATCATGACCTGCTCGGCCACGCGCGCCGCGACGTCCAGCATCAGACTGCGGCCCTCGTGCGTGGCGGTGATGTCGTAGAACACCAGTTCGTCGGCCTGCTGCGCCTCGTACGCCTGGGCCAGTACCAGGGGGTCCCCGGCGTCGCGGTGGTCCTCGAAGAACCGGACGTTCTTCACCACGCGGCCGCTCTGCACGTCCAGGCAGGGAATGATGCGCTTGGTCAACATGACGGCAAGTCTACGCGCTCGGCGCGGCCCGGACCGTGGGCAGGAGCGGGCTCGTCTGCACGCCTGCGGGCCACCTGCAGGGGCGCGCGGCACTCGCCACGCAAAAGGTCTTTACTGCACAGAACAGGTCCTCAAATGTTAAACTAACTTTAGAAAACCCTCATAGACCCTGCTAAGCTGATGGTCACCAGTGACACCCGGTCACAGGTTCTCCTCGCACTGACCCGGCCAGCGGCCGTGGGGGCACCGTGAATACCCGCAGGATCCTGCTTATCGACGACAACCCCAACGACGTGGAACTCGCCCTGACCGCCCTCGACGAAACTCCGGCCGGTCCCGGCGGCCACGAGGTCAGTGTCGCCAGCAGCGGCCCGGAAGCCATCGCTCTGCTCGAACAGGCCCGCGTGCGAGGCACGCTGCCCGACCTGATCCTGCTGGACCTGAAAATGCCGCACATGGACGGCATCGCCGTGCTCGACGCCATCCGCGCCAACGCCGCGCTGCGCGGCATTCCGGTCGTCATGCTCACCACCAGCGGCGAGGGCCGCGACATCCGCGAATCCTACGCGCACGGCGCCAGCGCCTACGTCATCAAACCCATGGACTTCACGCAGTTCCGGGACGCCATGCGCACCATCCAAGCCTTCTGGACCACCCTGAACCGCCCCCCCAGCCTCAACGGCTGATACGGACTCCGATTGAATGGCTTATAAAGCCTTTCAATCCGAGCGGATGCGAGTAGGAGAGAAACGCCCCTCCGGGCGTGGAGTTGGCAACCCGGTGTGTTTCCGGGTTGTTAACTGACATGTTGCAGTTTTAGAAAAGGACGTCTGGCACGGCGCTTTGGCCTCAGAATGAGGTGTGAACCCAAAGAATGCACGTGCCAGACGGCTCTATTCTGACATCCTCACCTGCTTTTCGCGCAAACAACATCGCGATTCCTTTCAGGTCTTCCTGGACCTCCTCCTCGACGGTTCCGGTCGTCCCCTGCCCACTCGCGCAACCGTCAAATCGCCCTCCGCGATCAGTCGATTCCTCAACCACACGATCTGGGATCTCCGGACACTCTGCCGCTTCATGCGCCAGGCTGCACTCCAGCTCTTCAATGACACCTGGAAACATGCTCCACACCAGCGTCCCCGGGTCGAATTCCTGGTCGACCTGACCAGCCTCGAAAAGGCAGGAAAGTTCCCCGGACTCTCCGACTGGATGCACGTCCTGAACGCCGTGAACGGCGTTCACCTGGTCGTCCTGTACATCTGCTGTGGAGACCTGAAGCTCCCCTGGGCCTTTCAGATCTGGCGTGGAAAAGGCACGTCCTCACCCGCCGCGTTAGCCCTCAAACTGCTCCGCACTGTTCCACCCGTCATGCTTCAGGGGAAGCGCCGCCCCCGTCTGCATGCAGACGGGGGCTTCGAAAGTGCGGAGTTCATTGAGGCCGTCCTGGAAAGAGAAATAGACATCGTGATTGGTGTCCGGCGCAACAGAACACTCGCGAATGGGACACCCATTCACGAGCTGATGACCCGCGGGTACAAGGCACAACTCCAGGGTCTGAAACCCACCATGTACGTCTCGTGGGCATGGCTATACCGGAACAAAGAGCCAGAGCAGCGCTTCGTCATGTCGAACATCAACCTGGGCGGCAAGTACCTGGCCAGAGTCGGGAAACGCCGCTGGCGGATCGAGGGCTTCTTCAAGACCATCAAGGGGCGGTTCGGCCTGGAGCGGTTCGCGCAGCACAGCAAAACAGGTGTGATGCGGTGGTGGTGTCTCTCAGGGCTGGCGTATCTGCTCTGCCACTTGGCGGATCAGGATGTGCCGCCCAGACCACCGGGAACATGGCCAGATTGGGGAGCGTTAGCGAGAACCGTTCGGTTCTCGTTTATCCCAGAAGTGCGTCGTAGAGCGCTTCAACTGGAACTCGCCGAGCTTGATGCCTTCCAGGACGCACTTTCTGCTCCCGCCCCCTAAACTGCAAGATGTCAGTTAACGAAACAGACGGAATCCGTATGACCCGCACCACCCGCCGCGCCCGGAACGCTCAAGGCCACCGCAAGGGCGCGGCAGGCTCAGCACGTACCCCGCGCCGTTACCCTGGACCTTATGCGCGTGTACATTGGCTGCGGCGGCTACAGCAACGACGACTGGACAGAACAGGGCCTGATCTACGAGGGCGTCCGCAAGGACGACTACCTCGCCACCTACGCCCGGCATTTCGACGCCGCCGAACTGAACAGCTCCTTCTACGCCATTCCCGGCCTGAAAGCCTTCGAGGGCATGGCCCGCAAGAGCGGCGGCCGGGTGCGCTTCACCGTGAAACTCCACCGGGTCTTCACGCACGACCGCGCGCCCACCGACGCCGACTTTGACCGCATGCTCCAGAGCCCCGAACCGCTGCGGGAGGCGGGCGTCATGGGCCCCTACCTCGCGCAGTTCCCGTTCTCGTTTCACCGCACGCCCGCCAACCGCCGCTACCTGGGCCAGCTGGCCGAACGCTTCGCCGGGCACGAACTGGCCGTCGAGATGCGCCATGAGGGCTGGGACCGCCCGGAAGTCCGCGAAGGCATGGCCGAGCGCGGCCTGATCTGGGTCAGCCCCGACTACCCGCCCGCCGGAGGCCTGCCCGAACCGCAGCTGCACGTCACCGGCGACGTGGGCTATCTGCGCCTGCACGGCCGCAACGCCGGCAGCTGGTGGGAAGGGCAGAGCGCCGCCGAACGCCACGACTACCGCTACAGCCGCGCCGAAATGGACGAGTGGGCCCAGAAGATCGCCCTGGCCGCCGACGACCTGAGCGAACTGTACGTCCTGTTCGAGAACACCACTACTTACAGGTCACAGAAGGGTGAACTTAACATCTTCCGTCAGATACGCACTTTCCAGCTCCTTATGGCTGAAAGATTCGGCTACCAGCCCCCTGAAGGTGCCTCAGAGCTAGCGCACTATGACTACCCCCAGACCCTAGGGCTGTAGGCCCCACAGACAGGCGCTACACTCCTACAGGGGCTAGGCACTACCCCGCCTAGCCACCACTTCCAGCAGGGCTACCAGTTGAGCGGTAGCCCTGAATTCTTGCCCCATAAAAAAGCCCCGTCTGTGATTAGCGGTCGGCCGAAAGGTCAAGCGTCCAGTCAGCGCATCAGGCCGGTCAGGACCGCGACGGGGTCCTGACCGCGCAACCGCGCGGTCTCCACGGTGGACTTGATCCGCATGTACGTCTGCGCACCCACCGCGTTCTTGCTGCACTGCGAGACCTTCCTCGCCATCACCACCGTCCGCAGGCTCCGTTCCGCTGCGTTGTTCGTCGGTGGAATGTCCGGGTCCTTCAGGAACCGCCACAACCGATCCAGTACGCTCTGCTTCAGGATTCCCAGTCGAAGTCGCTCGTTTGCCTTCGACTTCAGTGGTGCCCGGTTCAGCAGGGCGTCCAGACGCAGGGTGAGTACCTCACCCTGCTGCGCGTAGTCCTCTCGCGTACACACGCCCGTCGTCACGTCCTGGTGCAGTCGGATGCCGTCCCGGAACACCTGCGCGACCCGTTGCCCATACAGTTCTCCTCGCCCGGGTTGCCGCTGGAGAACAGCGGCAACCTCATCCGCGTTGCGGATCAGGTGCGCCAGGCACTTCTGCTGCCGGACGTCCTGCAGGAAGCGGCTGTCGTACGAGGAGAAGCGGTCGCTGATCAGCACGCCGGCGAAGTTGTGCCCCAGACCTTCCCGGACTTCCACGTTGGTGTGCCGCAGGTTCGCGCGGAACAGCACGGTGTCCGCGCTGCGGAAGGCGCCTACCCAGGCGTTCTGGGCGCCGACCCGCCAGCCGGTGTCGTCGTGATGCACGTAGGGCGCCTGCTGGATCTGTGTCTGCAGCGCGTCGACGTGGGCCGCCAGGGCGCTGCCGTCAGCTGCAAGCCGCTGTGCGGCTTGCGTGATCGCACCCTGCGTGATCTGGAGGCCGCCGAGGAGGTCCATGACCCGACCGATGCGGCGGACCGGCAGGCCCAGCTCGTGATGCAGGGTCTGAAGGGTGGCGTGCAGGACGGGACCGAGTCGGTGGGCAGTCGCACCGACCTGATCGGCTTTCAGATCAGGATGGTCACCACGCATCGCGTGGTGACACTGCGGGCACTCCATAACGGGCACGTGATACTCGGTGATCTGCATGGCGTTCTGGGGGACGAGTTCCGTGACCCAGGCCTTGTCCTGACGGGTGAAGATCAGCAGGCCCGTGAACCCACATCGAGGACAGGTGTTGGGCGTGTCGACCTCTACGGTGGCCGTGATCTGCTCTGGCGTGGGTGAGGCCTTGTGCGCGAAAGTGCCTTCACCAGGACGGCGTCCTGGTGATTTGGGATCGGCGGTGCGCTTCTCCCGGCTGAAGGGGGCGGCGTACTTGCGTTCCCGCCGTTCGAGTTCCTCGATGCGCTTCTTCAGGCGGGCGATTTCCGCTTTGAGGGCTTTGTTCTCGGCGATCAACTGGTCGATCTGCTCGGACTGACGACGGATGATCTCGAAGAGATCCTTCTCAGTCGCCCCAGTGCTCATGCACAGCATGGTAACGGCAGGAGTGCCCGGCCGGAAGCCGGGCACTCGAAAGCGCGCTAATCACAGACGCGTGACCTTACGTAAATAGGATAGAATAACCCCGCTGGGAGTCTGGAAGCTTCCGCAAAGGGGTAGGAAAAATGAACCTTAGAGACACTGGTTTTGCCGACAGGTACGCTATTTACACTCGGGTATCTACTGATGGTCAGGAAGACAACACCAGTCCAGAAGGGCAGATGAGGGCCTGTGAGAAGTACGCAGAACAGCAGGGCTGGGAAGCTGCTAGCCCTAAGAGCTGGTATCACGATACGGTTAGCGGTACTAAAAAAGGTATTGATAGGAAAATGCTTGCTGAGGTCTATGACCTTATTGAAGAGAAGAAGATTAAGCACGTAATTATCAAGAGGGTTGATAGGATAGGTAGAGATGCTGCTGTTATTAGGGAAATTATTAAAGCAGTTTATGATTTAGGTGGGAAAGTCAGCATTGCTGATAAGGGGCGCACGTATAAAACTTATCGAGAGTGCGAAAAGGATATCAAGTTTGAAGGCTTCTTTGCACAATACGAAAGAGATAATATTGTAGAAAAGAACTTGGAAGGCAGGGTAAACCAGTTCAATAGAGGCTCTGCTTTGGGCAAGCAAGCTTTCGGATACAGAACCGAATTAGACCCTAACCAGAAGACTAAGTTTAGGGTTGTAGTTATCAACCCTTCTGAAGCTGATTCTCTGGTAGACTTCCTGTCATATTTTGCGGATAAAAAGAACATCAAAGAGGCTATTGATTACTCGATTGAAAAAGGCTACAGGGTTAGAAGTGGTGGATATTTCACCCATCATTTTTTCAGGGATACCCTTAAGCTGCTGGATAAATACAACGGTAGGCCAATCGAGGAAACATACAGCTTTGATGAAGAGGTTTTTAATAGAACAATCTCTTACCCTAAAATAGTTTCTGACGATTTATACGCTAGGGTTATGGAAGCCTACAGCCTAAAGAATAAGGCTGGTAGGGGGAAATTTGAGGGTATCCGTCCTTTTGGTGGTCTGGTGTCCTGTAGCTGCTGTGGTGAATTTGCAACAGTGAGAGTTAAGAGCATCAAGCGCAGAGAAGGTTATTCTACTTTTATTGTCGGCTGTTCTTCTTATGGGCGTAATGTCCAGAGGGCTTACAGGAATGAGGGTAAGAGCAATAATCCTGATTGTGCTAAGACCTTTAGATACACAGACCTTGTAACTGCTCTTATGAAGTTCCTTGATGAAGCTAGTGAATTGGGTTTAGAAGAGAATTACTCTAGAGAGTTGTCTAAGGTACTGGTTAAGCTGAATACCCTTCTGAAGCACATAAATCTTTATACCTTAGAGAGGGATAATTTAGCTAGTGAAAAAGAGGATTTGAGGACTACTGTAAACACCCTGATTAAAATTGGTGGAGATGCTAAGAGTTTTATTGATGCAAACAAAGATAGAATAGAAGATATTGAGATTAAGATTGAGGATTTTAGCGAGAGAATCAAAGGCGCTAGGAAGGAATACAACAGGTTAGCTGAGATGCTGACGGCTTCAGGGCTGCCTATTACCCCTGAGTTTGTACAGAGTGTGTACCAGCGTCAGAACAGCGGCATAGGGGGCATTGTGGGTATGGCGTTTGCTGCACTCGCTAGGGGGGAAGATGAGTTTGAACTTCCCGACGAGATGCGGCTAGAGGAAGTTGTGCTGCCTGATGTGGTGAACCAGCTAGCCGCAGAACTGGCAGAGGGTCTGAGGCTGCTGAAGGGGCTAGTGCAGGCTGAAGAGTGGGCAGAGGTGAACAGCCTTCTGTATCGCTTGGGTATCAGGTTCTATGCCGACTTCAACACCCCCAAGGGTGAAGAGGTTGAAGTGTCTGTGGTGGTGAATCTGAGTGACCCTAAAAATGTCCAATTTGAGAACACGACCAAAGGCCACGCGCTGCACAACATTCCCCAGTTGCGCGAGGCCCTGAACGCCCACGGCGTTCCCGTGCAGACCCCCGACCCCGGCCACGGTCCCGAACAGGGCCGCCTGCTCTGAGCGCGACCGCTTGGGCCTGGGCCAGACATGAAAAACCCCCACCGAAGTGGGGGCTTTGCGTGGCTCGGCAGGTTGGGGTCGAACCAACGACCGTCCGATTAACAGGGGGACGCTATCTCATCCCGATTCACCCCGGCACCTTCCGGCATGGGCTAAATAGTCCCTCTGGAACGTGCTTTTTTCATTATAGGCGGGCGGGGCTGTGACTTCCTATGCCCGCTTATGCCCTCTCATCCCGTATCGGTTGGGCACGGGTTGGGCATAAGCGCGTAAGTCGAAACCAGAACATCCGCAACCTAGGCGGGCGCACGAAGGAACACCTCAAAGCGACCTTCGAGGACTTTTTCAGACAGTGCAAGAACCTGTATTCGTATACGAAACGCACTTCATGGCGGGAACTTTTACACGCGGCGGGACGTGCCGTGAATACCGCTGTTTCTGCGGCCGACCTATAAGCCCGTGCCGACTTTCACAAGCTGTGGATAACTGCCCTGATAACGTACCAGACGGGAGAAAACCGCATTTGCTAGCGCGGAAACGGCATGAATTGATTAGAAGAGTGATTGGTGACCTCTTGCAATACTTGATCCCAGGTGATCCCGATTGGCTAACGCCGCCCGGTCATCGAAACACAGTGTGGCTCCAGCCATGTGACGTATGAAAAAAGAATCCACAGGTTATCCACAGGAAACACCCGGTTTTACACAGTTTTATCCACAGGTTATATGCGTGCTGGGACGGGATGAAATAGGGTTATCCACAGTTTCCACAGGCCCTATTACAGCTTTACGGGCAGGGTTCCATAATTGAATTGTCATCAAACAGGAGGTGACTACATGAACCGTGATTCGCCAAACTCAACAGAAACAGCGAATAGGAGCGCAACCCGCCAAGATCGCCGCTCCTACTCGCCTCAGTTAGCCGAAAGCCCCACTAGGGGCACTCTCAAGCCGTAACGACCTCAAGGGAGGCCGCACCATGACTGTAATCCAAGAAAGCCCCGCTCGACTCACCCGTAAGCCTGAAGAGGCCGCCCCCATGCTGGGCGTAGGCCGGAACGGGGTGTATGACCTCATCCGCTCTGGGCAGCTTCGCAGCATCCGCGTAGGCCGGAAAATCCTCATTCCTCTGACTGCCATTGAGGACTTCCTGAACGGCACGGGCGGCAGCAAATGAAAGCGGCCCGTCAGTGGAATGACGGGCGCGGGGGTAGCAATCGGGACACCCGCAGCTTATCAGACTTGCACGCCCTGGCCTTACTCGACATGCAGCGACCCGGCAACATCGGCGCGGGCCTGAAGGTGGCAGAAATGCTCATGGCCCTTCCGGGCTTCCGGCCCCGGAATGGCGGTCAGGCGTGAGTGCGGCCGCAGACTTCGCCCAGTTCTTCCCCCCTAACCCCGTAAAGCATGGCCGTGTGACGGGGCGGGACGCTCAGGGGCACAAGCTGGCCTCGACGGTGAAAGACGCCCCGGTGACCCTACAGGCGCTTGCTACGCACCTGGGCGAGGGTGGCCGCAGTGCGGATAACGCGCTGGGCTACCTGCCCGGATATGCAGACGGTACGGATGTGGGCGCCCTGGACCTCGACGCAAAAGACTTCCCCGGTGAGGGGATGGGGGAAGCACTGCGGCGCGTGCTCGATACCTTCGCCGGTCAGGGCTTGAACGCCTACCCGGAACGCAGCACGAGCGGCAAAGGCTGGCATGTTTGGACGTTCGCAGACGGCCGCCTGACCTGGGCGGAAATGATCGGCGCACTTGCCCGGATACGGGAACTGTCCGGGTTGCCGGTGACCGTCGAGACGTACCCGATGGGGAAGCCGGATGCGGCGGGGCGGTGGATTATCACCCCCTATGCCCTGGCCCTGGCAGAGCGTCAGGGCGTCACACCCAGACTGGGCCGGACCTACCTTGAAAACGCAGACGGGCAACCCATCCCGGTAGACGAACTGGGGGAATGGATTCAGCGTGGCCCCGCGCAGACGTTCCGGCGTCTGGCCGCCCAGGTGCCGCCCGCCTGTGCGCCCGAATCACCCGCCCGGAAGTCCGGGTCTGACCTCGCGGCCCCGGCAGTGGACGTGCTACTGCGCCTCGCGGCGTCGAAAGCCCCGCCCGCCCGTCATGATGCGGCGGCCGCGTTCCTGAACCTGGGGGCGCGGGCCGGTGACCTTCAGGGAATGCTTGAGGGGCTGGGCGGGGCTGACGTGTTCAGCGTGTGGTGTGCGGATGGTTCACGCACGCCCGCCCAGTGGGAAGAGGAATTACAACGCTGGGCTGTCACGATTGAAGCGGGGGGCGGGGAAGGGCGCGGCGTGCCCTACCTGCGGGACGTGTGCGGCTATGACATTCCCGCCCTTCCCAAGGCGGGCGGGGATGACGGCGAAAGCAGGCGCCCCCCGGCTGGAACGCGGGCGCTCGAATACGCGCAAGAGGACGGCGCGGAACTCTGGCACGATCAGACAGGCGGAACGTTCCTGACTGTGGCTGTGAAAGGGCACCGTGAGCACTACCGCCTGCCTGGGCGGGCCGTGCGTGACTACCTTCAGGCGCTTTTCTGGCAGAAGGAACGCCGCGCCCTGAACGGTCAGGCACTCAGTGAAGCCGTGGGCCTCATGCAGGCCATAGCGAGGCGGGAAGGGCAGGAATACCGCACGTCGCTCAGGGTGGCGCATCTCGACGGGCGCACCTTCCTTGACCTGGGCACAGACGCCTGGGAAGCGGTGGAAGTCAGTGGCGGTGACTGGCGAGTGATCGCCCCTGACGCCTGCCCTGTCCGGTTCACCCGTCCCCCTGGCCTCTTGCCTCTGCCGGTGCCGGTCAAGGGTGGCGAGCTGGGCGAGTTGAGCAGCTTCCTGAACACAGACGAGCGGGGCCTGATGATGTGCGCGGCGTGGCTACTCGCGGCCCTGTCCGGCATGAGTCCCTTCCCCGTGCTGGCGCTCAGTGGCGAGCAGGGCACCGGCAAGAGCACGGCCGCAACGGCACTAAGGAACCTGATAGACCCGAATCAGGCTGACCGGCGCCGCGCCCCGAAAGAGGAACGTGACCTGTTCGTGGGGGCGCAGAACGGGCACGTCATGAGCCTGGATAACCTGTCGAGCATTCCCGCGTGGCTCAGTGACGCACTGTGTGTCCTGTCCACAGGCGGGGCGTTCACTGCCCGCACCCTGTACAGCGACGGCGAAGAGACAATCCTTGAGGCCGTGCGGCCCGTGATCGTGAACGGGATTCCTGACCTATTGGCCCGCCCTGACCTTGCGGAACGTGCCCTGACCGTCACCCTGTACCGCATCCCCCCAGAGCAGCGCCGCACAGAGCGCACCTTCTGGAAGGCGTATGAAGAGGCCCGCCCGCGCCTGCTGGGGGCGCTTCTCACGGCTCTGTCTGAAAGTCTGCGGAACCTCGACAGTGTGGAACTCAAAGAGGCCCCGCGCCTAGCAGACTTCGCCCGCCTGATCGTGGCAGGGGAAAAGGCCCTGCCCTGGGCTGAAGGGGCGTTCATGACGGCATACGGGGACATGCAGACAGAAGCGGCAAGTACCGTGCTCGACGGTGACCCCGTGGCAGAGGCGTTACGCCGCCTGATGCACGATCAGGAACAGTGGACCGGCACGGTCAAAAAGCTACTTGGCATATTGGGAGAAAGAGAGTACCCAGACGGGCGCGTTCCGCAGACGTGGCCCCGCACACCCCGCGCCCTGGGCGCAAGTCTGCGCCGCCTCGCCCCCGCCCTGAGTAAGACGGGGTACACGGTCACGCCCGCTGGGCGCTCGAAAGACGGTGAACGCTACCACCTGTCTAAAGTGGGGGAATCAACCTACACCACGTTCACCACATACACCGGGGACGTGTCAGACGAGGAAAAACCGGGTGAACATTGCGCGGCCGAAGTACACCCGCCCCTGATCGAAGTACACCCCGCCCCCGTGAAGCGCCCTGTGCCCGCCCCCGTCCCTGAAATGGAGGTGATTCACGAATGGTGAGTCCTGACCTGCTGCAAGAGTTGGCCGCGCGAGGCGTGCGGCTGGAAGTCGAGGGCGGGCGCCTGATCGCCCGCGCCCCTGACGGCGCCGTGACGCCGGAACTGTCGGCACAGATCAGGGCACACAAGGCTGACCTGATCGCGGCCCTACAGCCCAGCCGGGGCACGCTTGCGCCTCTGCCGGAAGCCCTGGTCAGGCTCATTCGTGCCGCCGTGGGAAACCATCTGAACTTCCCCGCGCCCCTTCCGGGCGGGTTGGTATCCAACCTGGGGGAATACGTACTCGCCACGGCGGCCATGTACGCGGCGGGCGTCGAGCCGGAACGGCAGATACAGGCCCTATGGGAAGCGCGGGGCGCGTGGGCAGCATGACCGCCTTCAGATGGGGACCGCTTGACCGTGCGCCCCTCTCGCCCCTGAGCCTGGAAGCGGCACAGCGAGCGGGCCTGCACCCTGACACGTACCGCGCCGGGTACGCCCTCGCTACTCGCGCACCGTGGCACATCCTGACCGCCTGGGAATGCGAAGAGGTCAGCACGCCGGAAGCCTACGCGGCCCTCACAGCCTGGGAAGGGGGGCGGGCATGACGGCCGCGCACGGTGTCCCCGCTGGCATCCCTCACGGCCTGACGGCTGGACAGGTTGCCCGCGCCCTGAACCTGAAGGAAGAGACGGTCAAGCGGGCACTCACTACCGGCGCTCTGCCTTCCTGGCGCGTCGAGCATGGGCGCGGGTGGCGGTACGTGCGCCCCCATGACCTCGCTACGTTCGCTGCTGACCGTGGGTTGCCGCTGGACTGGGGCGAGCTGCTGTAACCCCGTTCACCCCGTTTCCACCATTCACCCCGTCCGGCCTGAATAGCTGGGCGGGGTTCCTGCATTGTGGAAGGCATGAGTAAGCAGAGACTAGACCGGGAAATTAAAGAGACACAGAAAGCCTTAGAAAACCTGCGGGCGGATGAATTGCAACTCGCCACACTGGAAGCTGAGAAGGCGGCCACACTGCGGGAATTGCAGAGCGGCAAGTCACGCGACTTCGCCCGCATGGCAGAGGTGGAAGGGCACCGCGCGGCCCTCGCCTCGATGCTGGAAGATCAGCGGGCAGAGATTGAGCGCACGGCCGCGCACCTGGAAGCCCTGGGCGTTCAGCGGGACCGGGAAGGGCACCTTGAGCGCGTCGAGTCCCTCGCGGCTCAGATTGAGCAGAGCCGCGCCCAGCTTCACGGCGGTCTGCGGGGGCTGGTGGAGAGTCTGACGCCGGAACTTGAGCGCCTGATAGGACTTCACGGCCGGTGGGCTGATCTGCGGGCGCAGTGGATCGAAACGGCCCGCGAGATGGGCGAAGTCACTAAGAATGACTGGGGGCGCTCTGTGGTGAGTGACGCCCTGCTGAGTGAGCTTCAGGGGCGGGGCGTGAATGTGGACGCGCTGCGCTACTCGCGGAACTTCCAGCCGGAGACAACCGCAGACGTGACCGACCCCCTGCCCCTTCAGATCGTAGAACCGTTCAGTTACGCGGCGTTCCCTGAGCGTGTCGAAACGTTCACCGGCACCCTCTTCAGGGAGGCCCTGATCGGGTGGCACGCGGCCCGCAGTGACCGCGCACGGGCGCACCGGGGCGAGCTGTGACCGGCAAGCCGGACGGGGCGCTGGGGCTGCTGATCGCCCGTCTGTTCCCCAGGCCAGACCCGGCCCGCCGTCCGTATGACCCGCTGGAAGAGGTGCGCCGTCTGGCCCTGGGGCTGGAACGCGGGCAGGAAGAGGCCGGACGGGACCGCGCCCAGGTGGAAGAGGTGAAGCATGAACAGTGAAAACTACGAAACAAACGCCGCCCCCGTCGAGCGTGACCCCAGGGGCGCAAACGCCCAGAGGCACGGCATCCTGAGTGAGCACGTCCCCCCGGCAGAGCGGGCCGCGTACCTCGCGCACGTCGAGGCGGTCAGGGCGTCGAGCGGCGCACGCGGCTACCTGCAAGAGCGCCTAGCAGAGCGGGCGGCCCTCGCCCTGTGGCGACTTGACCGCGTGGCCCGCTTTGAGGCGGCTGAATCCGCGAGTGAGCAGCGGCGCGTGCTTCAGGGCATCTCTGAAGCCGTCGAGTACGGGCACGCCGGGGCCGTCACCAAGGCATTCAACCGCCTTCACCGGATGGTGGGCGAGAGTGCCGCGTGTCTGCGGGCTGACCCGTCCCTGAGTGAAGCGGAAGCCCTGAGACTGGAAGGGACGGCCGCGCACCTGGAAGCCCTCGCGGCTGGGCATGACGGGGCGGGACTGTCTGACAATGAGTCTTACCCCGTGGGGTACGCCCTGGGCACGTACATGCTGACGGTGAAAGTGAAGCCGGGTGAGATGGTGCAGGCCATGACCGGCCGGAAGCCCAAAGCGGGGGACGTGGAAGCCGTCGAGTGTGGCGACTGGGAATATGAAGCGGAAGAGTTGCCGGGACTGGTCAGCCTGTGGCGTGCGCGACTGCCTGAGTTTGGGGACCGGGTGCTGCTGAGTCTCGCCCTGACGCAACGGGAACGCGCGGCGGGCGTGCGGGCGGCGGCCCTGGAAGCCCAGCATGTGAAGCGGGACGCCCTGAACCTCGCGGCCCTGCCTTCCGGTGAAGTGCTGGAGAAGGTCACGCGGTATGAAGCGCACCTTGAGCGGGTGCTGTACCGGGCCTTGCATGACCTGGAAGCGGCGCGGCGTCAGGATGAGGGACAGGACACGCCGGGGCCTCTGCGGGGCGTTGTGGACGCTGGCGAGCGGCACGCCTGACCGGGCGGCACCCTGACAATTCCGAACATTTGCGCGGCCCTGGGATGACCTGGGGCCGCGTTCCTGTGCTCACTGGGGATATCCCCAGTCACGGCGGGGCAGCTCATCTGTGAACGGTTCACAGATGCCGCGCTTCACTGTAAATAGTTGCAGTGAGGCGTCACTGTCCGATTCAGGCAGTGACCCGTCCATCTGGCGGAATCCTCCAGATAGACCGGCACGCCTGGGGACACTGTTCAGAGTGTGGACAGTCTGACCGGCACACCTGACGGAAGCTAACGCCGTGCCGTGCGAGGTTCCGCCGTTTCAACCGGCAGCACACAGGTAAAGGCGGCACGTATGAGGGGGGCCGGACCCCCCGCTTACCGTCGATTCCACCGACCTATTCAGCCTGCACCATTTTGCCGGAGGGGACAAAATGATGTGATTCGCCCGCGCACGCGTGGGGGGCACACCCTGGAGTCAGATGGCTCCAGGGTCGGAGCCCTCGCGCCCGCGTGCGCGTGGGGGGCACACCTTCCGGTTGAAACGGCGGGTGGCAAGAGGTGGCAACTCGACGCGGTGCGACCTTCATCAAGTCTTAACTGTGCATTTTGCTCAGTTAAGGAATTATTAAGAGGCCGGTATTTCTCAAGTTGAAACGGAGGGTGGCAAGAGGTGGCAACTCGACGGGGTGCCGGTTGAAACGGCGGCCCGAAGGATCCCGAAAGTCTGAGCGGTGCAGGTTGTGGCATTCCGCACAACCTCGCAGGAACGCGAGGCCCGCCCGTCCCTCTGTGTAAAGTTTGTCCGGCCTTTCTGTGTCAGCTTTGTACGCCCTGACCGCTGGAATAAGTCACGCTGGCTGCACTTTTTACCGGCGCGGGTAAATTGATCGGGGGCACTGTTGCTGATAGCAACGGCGGGCGCTGTGTGGACCTGTCATGGGGTGCGCCTGTGCCTGCACCTGTCATGGGGTCTGCCCTGACTTCCTGGGGTTGACCCCGAAAACCTAAGCTGGCCTAAGTCTGGCGTAGGGTGCCCTATCGCCTGAATTGTCCGGTATCGCCACACGGGCACCGCTGGAAGTCCGCGCCTGGAAGCCTGGAATAAATGGAGCTGGCTACATGAATTGCCCCGCCCTGTGATCGGGGCGGGACTTTCTGCGGTGCGGGCTGTAAAGGGCAGAACCAGGCGCTAGGGGGCGCGGCGCTCTGCCATGAGGTCACGCATGACCGCGCGGGCCTGATGCGCGGCCTCTTCCTCTGAGCCGGTCAGGAAGCCGGGGCGGGTGCCGTACACGTCGAGCCACTCGCCCAGGGCGCGGGCGAGCACCTGAGCCATGTACGCTTCCGCGCCTTGATGCTCGATGACTGACAGGCGGCACGGGGCGCACAGCATCTCTTCCGTGCCGTGATCGTGCGTGAAGGGCGCGGCGTGCGGGGCGTCACACTGGGCGCAGATCGGGGCGGGCGTCATGCCTGACCGCCTGTGATGCGGTGCAGGTAGGCGAGGGCGTTTTCATCCGGTTCACCGGCAGGGCCGCCCCAGGCTTCCCCTTCACAGGCGAGCAGGGCCGCGAGTTCCACGGGCCGGAACGTGTGCGCCCAGTGCGCGGCCCACTGCCGGACAACGGGGGTCATGAGTTCGTGCAGGTGCGAGGCGGCCGCCTCTTCTAGCCCTACCTGAGCGGTGCAGGCGGGGCACAGGGGCGTTTCCCTGAAGGGCAGGGCGGGCACGTCCCCGCAGCGGTCACAGGTGGCGGCCGTCACGCGCGGGCCTCTTCCAGTGCGCGGGTGTGCCCGGTCTGGATTGCGTCGAGCTGGGCGAGTTCCGCCGTGAGCTGGGCGCGGCGTTCCTCGATACGGGCGAGTGCGGCGCGGCGCTCTGCGGGGGTCAGGGTGGCGTGCTGTGCGGCGCGGGCGGTCTGTTCGTGGGTGTCAGTCATGGTGTCCTCTGGGGGTGTGAGTGAAGGGGGGGCGTCATCCGGTGACGCCCCCGGTGAGGGGTCAGGCGGCGGTGCGGGCCTGGGGGTACAGGCGGCACAGGTGCGCCCAGACGGTGCGGGCTTCCTGTTCGGTGAGGGTGGCGAGACTGGGCAGGGGTGCCCACTCGCCCAGGGCGGCGGCCGCGAGGGCGTAATGCTGGGCGCTGGGAAGCCCCAGGCGGCCCATGAGGCGGTGCAGGCGGGCGGCGCGGGGCTTCCCGATGGTGGGGGCCGGTTCGGGGGTGCGGTACTCGCTGACCAGTTCGGTACGGGTGGCGTAGTGCAGGACGCGCACGGCGTCAGCGACGGGGGCGGGCTGGCCGTCGAGCTGGGCAGTCAGGGTGCCGTGCTGATCGGCAGTCAGGGTGACGGTGTGCAGGGTGTCGCCCCAGTATTCCCCGTGGGGGCGGTGTTCCGTGACCGTTTCCCAGGTGCGCGTGATGTTGCGGGGCTTGCTATCTTTCATGGTGATTCCTTCCGAACGTGGGAGTCAGAGAAGGCCGGGAACTGTAGGAGGTGACCGGCCTTTCTGCTGTTGATATTATTAGGCATAGTGCCTATACTGTCAATAGGCAAAGTGCCTATAAGACAAGGGAAGGCAGAGCGCCTAACCTAGACTCAGGGGGAATGAACGTGAATGAAGAAATCCGCGCCCGTATACGCGAGGAAATGAACCGGCAGAACATCACGCAAGCTGAACTTGCGCGGCGGCTGGGCGTAAAACAGCCTTCAGTCGCTCAGATCATGAGCGGGAAGCGCGGCACCATGCCTGAAAGCCTGCTCGACTTGCTAGGCGCTCTGGGGCTGACCCTGAAGGCCGTTCCGATTGACGCACAGGCAGAGCGCCCAGGCGGTGCAGGTGATGAACATTGACCGTCAGGCCCGCTTGAACGTTCACCCGTAAAAAGTGCGTCTGGGACACGCCCGGTGTACGTGGTGAACTTGGTGTAGGTTGATTCCTTTCCTTTATGGGTGCGGGGGCAGACAGTGGCAAGAAAGGGTGACAAGCCCAAGAGAGGGAACGGGCGCGGGTCAATCCGTCGCCTGACCTCTGGGCGGTATCAGTGGCGGGCAACCGTCGAGCTTCCGAACGGCGAAGTGCAGCGGGTCAGCGGAACCGCAGACACGAAAACAGAAGCAGAGGAAGCACTGAGCCAAGTGCGAACAGACGTAAGGCGCGGTCAGTTCACCGTGACGCCGCAGACGACCCTGAAGGAATACGTGCTCGCGTGGCATGACCTACGCCGTGACGCCCAGGCAGCGAAGTACAGCCACGGGCAGAAAAACATGATTGACACGCACATTGTCCCCGCGCTGGGCGGGCGGAAACTTGCCAGCATCACGCCGCGTGACCTGGAAGTGTTCTACTCGGAACTTCAGCACCGTGACGAGCGCCGGACAAAAACGCTTGGGAAGCCCCTCAGTGATTCCATGAAAAGGCAGGTTCACAACATCATGCGGCAGGTGTTCGCGGAAGCCGTCAGGCATGGCGACCTTCTGCGGAATCCCGCAGACGTGGTGCGCCCCAGGTACACCCGCGAGGCTGCACAGGATGAAACGTCGAAAGCCTGGACAGAGGAAGAGGCAGGGCGCTTCTATGCCGTGGCAAGGCAGGACCGGCGCGGTGTGGCCTTCTGCTTCATGCTCTCGACGGGAATGCGGATAGGGGAGACTCTGGGGCTACGGTGGGAGAACGTAGACGTGGAAAACGGGCTGGTGCATGTGCGGGAAGCCCTGGTCAGTCTGAGCGGGAAGGCGCACCGGACCACCCCGAAAACGGCGCGGTCACGCCGGACCATCCGTGTATCAGGGGACGCCCTGACCATCCTGCGAGACATGCCGGGGCAAGTGCAGCTCGACAGGGAAGCCCAGGGGGTGCGGTATGTGGGCAGTGACGCCGTATTCACCACCTCGCGCGGTCTGCCCATCCTGCCGGACAACGTTTACAAGCTGATGCAAGCCCTCTGCCAAAAGGCGGGAGTGACGTACAAGGGGACGCACGTACTCCGGCACAGCTTTATTTCCATTCACGGGCAGAAGGGACAGGCCGTCGAGGTCATTAGTGCCCATGTAGGACACGCCCGCGCCTCATTCACACAGGACAGGTACAGGACCGTATTCCAGAAGGAACGCGAGGCCCTGACTCTGGACTTTGCACCTCTCACGAAAGACTCAGAAGAGGAAGTCTAGGAATGCCGTTGGGCACGGGTTGGGCACGCCAGAGGGGGCGCGGTGTGTTGGGCACGCGAGACAAACGAAAAAACCCCCTCTGGGAGGGGGTTTGCATGGCTCGGCAGGTTGGGGTCGAACCAACGACCGTCCGATTAACAGTCGGATGCTCTGCCACTGAGCTACTGCCGAATACCTGTGGCGGGCCGTTTCCGGCGCGAGAGGGATAGTAGCACGCACCCATATGCCGCGCAAGCCCTCCGGGTGTGAGGCCCCCACCTGTCCAGACACCCGGCCCGGTTCAGGGCCAGTTCGGGGCTGGTCCGGGGGCCAGTTCAGGCCTGAGCGCCGCCCGGCATGATGGTTTCCGGCGTCACGCCCAGCCGGTCCAATGCCTCCTGCCAGCGCTCCCCGGCGGGCACGTCCCACAGCAGCTCCGGGGTGTCCTGCTCCACCCACACCCAGCTGCCCTCACGGGCTTCCTCGGTCAGTTGCCCCGCGCCCCACCCGGCGTACCCGAGGACCAGCATGAAGCGCTGCCCCGAGGCCATCACGGCGCGCAGCACGTCCAGACTGCTGGACACGTTCAGGTCCGCCGTCAGCCGCATCTCGCCGTCCAGGCCCACGGGTTGCGGGTACAGGCACCACCCGAGCGTCGGGTCGACCGGGCCGCCCATCCAGGCTGGATCGGGTTGTCCCGGCGTGTCGGGCAGCAGGTCGCTGACACTCTGGCCCATGGGGGCGTTCACGATCAGGCCCATCGCGCCCTGCCGGTCGTGTTCCAGCAGCAGGATCACCGCGCCCCCGAACACCTCGCCGCGCAGGTGCGGGCTCGCCACGAGAAAAGTCAGTGGGCCGCTCATCACCCGGCAGGATACCGCGCCCTGAGCGGCTGTTCGGGAATGTCCAGCAGGAACGTTCAGTACGTGATGCGCCGCGTGACGGTCATGAACGTCTGCCCCTGCATGGTGCCGGTCTGCGCCGTCCAGTTACCCCGGTCGTCGTAGGTGAAGGCCCACTGTTCCTGCACGTCGCCCAGGTCGGCCATGCGGATGCGCGTCACGCGCCCGGCCGGGTCGGTGTCCATCAGTTGCGCGGGAAGAAGCTCACCGTTCGCGCGGTCCTCCACGCGGATGCCCGTGCCGTCCGGGGCGTAGGTGTACGTGGTCTGGCGGGTACTGCCTGCGCCTGATCCGGGGAGGCTGACGGTGATCTCCCGCCGGATCAGGCGGCCGCGTTCATCCAGCCGCGCGGTCGTCACCTGGGACACGGCCCCGGCGCGCGTGACCCGCTCCACCACCTGCCGGTTCGCGGTGGAGTAGGTGCAGCTGACCTGTTCCTTCACAGCCTGGAAGGTTTCAGTCTCCCAGACGCCGCTGTAGCCCGTCAGCCGCCCCTGCGCGTCGAAGGTCAACGTGATCGGCTCGCGCGGCTGCTTCTGCAACTGCGCGAGCGTGACACTCTTCCCGCTGAACACGCCCTCCAGGCCGACCCAGGCGCGCTGGTAGCTGGTCTTGCCGGTCAGGGTCAGCAGCGTCCGGGTCTGGTCGCCCGGGGCCTGCGTCTGGATCTGCGTCAGGCGGCCGCTCTGGAAGGTGAACGTGCGGGTAGTGGTGCGTGGGGGCTCGTCCGGCGCGGCGGGATTCGCTTCGCTGCGAATCTCGGTCACCTGCCGTGGGGTGCCCATCAGCCGGGGCAGCAGCGTGCGGTCCTCGCCGGGCACGTCGAAACAGTACGCGGCGTGGGCCATGCCCAGGGTCGCAAGCAGCAGCAGGGTCAGGAGGCGGCGCATCGGCCCGCAGCATAGCTTCACCCTGGCAGAGCTGCGCCCGTGCCGGAACAGAAAAACCCCCACCGCAGCGGGTGGGGGCAGGGGAGGGCGCCGGGGCTTGACCGGAGCTTCGGCTCAGGCGCGGGCGTCGGGGCTGCGGCGGGTGCTCTTGCGCTTGGCCGGTGCGGGCGCGGCGGGGGCGCTGCCGTCGCGGGGCGTTTCGAGGGCTTTCAGGCCGCCCACGAGGGCCACGTCGAGCACCTGATCGACGGTCTCGCAGGGGTGGAAGCGCATGCTGGTGCGCAGGTGCTCCGGGATGTCGCGCAGGTCGCTCTCGTTCGCTTTGGGCATGATGATGTGCTTGATGCCGGCGCGGCGCGCACCCAGCACTTTCTCTTTCAGGCCGCCGATGGGCAGGTACCGGCCGGTCAGGGTCATCTCGCCGGTCATGGCGACGTCGTGGCGGGCGGGAATGCCGGTCAGGGCGCTGATGAGGCTGGTGACCATGGCGCCCCCGGCGCTGGGGCCTTCCTTGGGGATCGCGCCGGCGGGTACGTGAATGTGAATCTCGCTGTCGTCGATACGGGCCTTGTCGATGTGGAAGCGTTCGGCGTTGCTTTTGATGTACGTCAGGGCGGCGCGGGCCGACTCCTTCATCACGTCACCGAGCTGCCCGGTCAGAACCAGGCCCTTGCCGGGGCTGATGCTGGTCTCCACGAACAGGATGTCGCCGCCGACCGGGGTGTAGAACATGCCGGTGCTGACGCCCACGGTGTCCTCCTTGCCCTCGGTTTCCGGGGTGTGGCGGGCCTGCCCGAGGTACCGGTCGAGTTCCTTGTCCGTGACCTTGGCGCGTTTGGTCTCGCCGGTGGCGATGCGGCGGGCGACCTTGCGGGCGACCGTGCCGATCTCGCGTTCCAGGTTACGCACGCCGGCCTCGCGGGTGTAGTGGCTGATCAGTTTTTCCAGCGCGGCGTCCGTGAACGCGATCTGGTTGCCTTTCAGGCCGTTCTGGGTCAGCTGGCGGGGCAGCAGGTAGCGTTTGGCGATCTCCAGTTTTTCCTGCTCGATGTAGCTGGAGAAGTCGATGACTTCCATGCGGTCCATCAGGGCCGGGGGGATCTGCTCGGGGTAGTTGGCGGTGGCGATGAACATCACTTCGCTCAGGTCGAAGGGTACGCCCATGTAGTGGTCCGTGAAGTGCTGGTTCTGCGCGGGGTCCAGCACTTCCAGCAGCGCGGCCGAGGGGTCGCCCTGGTAGCTGGAGCCGAGCTTGTCGACCTCGTCGAGCAGGATCACGGGGTTCTTGGTGCCGGCGGTGCGGATGCCCTGGATCAGGCGGCCGGGCATCGCGCCGATGTACGTGCGGCGGTGACCGCGGATGTCACTCTCGTCACGCGCGCCGCCCAGGGCGATGCGCACGTACTTGCGGCCCAGCGCCTTGGCGATGCTCTGCGCGATGCTGGTCTTGCCGACGCCGGGAGGGCCAGTGAACACCAGGATGGGTCCCTTGTTCACGTCCTCGGCGCTCAGTTCGCCGCGCGCGGCGCGTTCCTTGCGCAGTCGGCGCACCGCCAGGAATTCCAGCACGCGGTCCTTGACCTTCTCCAGGCCGTAGTGGTCGTCGTCCAGGATGGCGGCGGCGGCCCCCACGTCCAGCTGGTCCTCGCTGCGTTCGTTCCAGGGCAGTTCGGTGATCCAGGTGAGGTACGTGCGGATCACGCTGGCCTCGGCGGCGTCGGGGTGCATGCGGGCCAGGCGGTTGACCTCGCGGTCGATTTCCTTCTTGACCTCGGGTTTCAGGCCCAGCGCGTCGATCTTGGCGCGCAGTTGCTCGGCCTCGTCGCCTTCCTCGCCGTCCTCTCCACCCTGGAGTTCTTTCTGGATGACTTTCATCTGCTCGCGCAGGTAGTACTCGCGCTGGTTCTTGTCGATCTCTTCTTTCACCTGCGCGCGGATCTTGGCCTGCACGGCCTGCACTTCCTGTTCAGTGTCGAGCAGGGTCAGCAGTTTGCGGATGCGGGCGGTCAGGCTGGGCAGTTCCAGCAGCGCCTGCTTGTCTTCCAGTTTAAAGTCGAGGTTGAAGGCGATGTGGTCGGCCATCTCGCCGATGTCTTCCTTACCGCCGATGCTCTGCACGTTCTCGGCCGTGAACTTGCCGCCCGAGGAGATCGCCTCGAAGCGTTCGCGCAGTTCGCGGCTCAGGGCCTGCAGTTCCACGGGTTCGTCGGTCTCGGTGGGCATGGGGGTGATGTCGGCGCTGAGGTAGTCGCCGCGCGTGTAGTTGCTGGCGCTGACGCGGGCCACGGCGGATACGAGCATCTGCACGGTGCCGTCCGGGTTCTTGCGGACGCGCAGGACGTTGCAGGCGGTACCCACGTCGTACAGGTCGCTGCCCTTGGGGTCGTCGATGTCCTTGTCTTTCTGCGAGACGATCAGGATGACCTTGTCGCTGGCCATGGCCGCCTCGATCGCGCCGATGGAGATGGCGCGGCTGGCGTCGATGTGCTGGACCATGGTGGGGTAGATGACGCTGCCGCGGACGGGGCAGACGGGGACGTTGCTGGGGAGGGTGTGGGTTTCGGTGGGCATGCGGAACTCCTTTGGCCCGGTCGGGTCTGGCTGAGATGCGGGGTTCCTGGCGTGCTCGATACCAAGAAACTTGAGTGCCACTATATCAAGTTGAAGGAGTTGCGGCAAGCCTGCCGCGCCCCTCCGCCGAACGGCCTATTCCTCGTGCTTCACGCTGAAATCCTACGCCCGGAAGCCTGACACAACCCTCACGGCAACCTGACGAGGCGTTTACACATGCCCCGCCTGCCCCCACGCCGGCCGCCCGCGCGCAGGGTGCCGCTATGCTGCGCCGCATGGCACGCCTGCGCTGGCGCATATCCCACCGTCCGCCCCTCCCCACCGGCGGTGCGCTGTTCCTGACCGGCGACCACCGCGCCTGGAGCAGCGAGCCCGGCGGCTGGACCTTCGACTCCGCCGGAGAACTGCTCAGCGAACACCCGGAAGGCACCCTGCTGAGCGTCAAGGTCCGCGCCCGGCACCCGGACGGCACCATCACGGAAGAAGGCGACGCCTGGGGAGGCCGCGCCGCCCCCCACCGGCACGTCGTGACCGGCGACGCTGGCATCGACCTGCACGTGGCCGGATGGCAGGACGCCAGTGAAGGCAGCAACCGCCCCGCCCGCAGCGCCCCACCGCGCGAGGAAACCGTGCTGGACGCCCCCTGGGGGGAACAGCCCGTGCGCCTGTGGTGGCCCGCCGGGCACGACGGCCCGCTGCCGCTGCTGATCCTGCACGACGGCCAGAACGCCTTCGACGAGGCCCCCACCTTCGCCGGGGAGAGCTGGGACGCCGCCGGGGCCGCGCAGACCCTCGCGGACGCCGGGCACCCGGTGCGCATCGCCGCGCTGCCCGTGAACCACGGGCGCAGCCGCCGCTACGTCCCGTTCCCCTTCGAACTGAACGACTTCGACAGCGGCGCGGACGAGTACGCCGACTGGCTGAAAGGCAGCCTCCTGCCGCACCTGCACGCCCGCTTCGGCCCTGTCCCTGCGCAGGACACCGCGCTGGCCGGCTCCAGCTTCGGCGGCCTGATCACCGCCTACGCCGGCCTGCGTGACCCCGGCACGTACGGCACGCTGGGCGTCTTCAGCCCCGCCCTCTGGCCCGCCGACCACGCCTTCCTGTGCTGGCTCGCCGGGCGCTGCGACCCGCAGGCGCGCGTGTGGATCGACATGGGCGACCACGAGGGGGGCACCCTGGCCGCCTCACGGGACCTCGTGACCCGCACCCGCGACCTGACCGACCAGCTCGCCCCGCACGTCAGAGAGGCCCGCTTCACCGTCGGCGCAGGCCACTGGCACGACGAACCCGCATGGCGCGAACGCCTGCCCGCCTTCCTGCACTGGTGGCGGGAAGGCTGATCAGCGCAGCAGGTCGCCCGCGATGATGATCTTCTGGATTTCGCTGGTGCCCTCGTAGATGCGCAGCAGGCGCTGGTCGCGGTAGTAGCGTTCGACGGGGCTGTCTTTCATGTACCCCATGCCGCCCGCGACCTGCACGGCCTTGTCGGCCACCTGCGAGAGCGCCTCGGTGGCGTGGTACTTGGCCACACTGGCCATGCGGCGCACGTCCTGGCCCTCGTCGACCATCCACGCGACTTTCTGCCACAGGACGCGGCTGGTCTGCACGGCGATTTCCATTTCGGCCAGCATGAACTGCACCGCCTGGAATTCCGCGATGGGCTTCCCGAACTGTTCGCGGGCCTTGGCGTGCGCGACCGAGAGGTCCAGCAGGCGCTGCATGGCGCCCGTGCTGCGCGCGGCGATGCCGACGCGGCCGTTGGTGAGGATGCCCAGCGCCTCGCGGTAGCCCATGTGTTCGGGGCCGAGCAGGTTCGCGGCCGGGATCTCGGCGTCCTGGAAGATGACTTCGGCGCTCAGGGCGCCTTTCTGGCCCATCTTCTCGTCGATCTTGCCGATGCTCACGCCGGGCGTGGTCTGCGGCTCGACCAGGAAGGCACTCATGCCTCTGGTGCCCTGGCTGGGGTCGGTGATGGCGATGACGGTCAGCAGGCCCGCGATGGGCGCGTTGCTGATGTAGTGCTTGGTGCCGTTCAGGACGTACACGTCGCCTTTTTTCTCGGCGCGGGTGCGGATGTTCGCGGCGTCGCTGCCGGAACTGGGTTCCGTGATGGCGAAGCCCGCGACGCACTCGCCGGTCGCCATGCGCGGCAGGAAGCGCGCTTTCTGCTCGTCGCTGCCCAGTTTCACGAGGCCGCTGGTGCCGATGCTGGCGTGCGCACTGATCACACCGCCGAAACCCATGTGGCCCATGCCGAGCGCCTCGTACGCGGCGCAGCGGCCCAGCGCGCCCAGGCCCACCCCGCCGTACTCCTCGGGGATGCTCAGGCCGAACAGGCCCAGGTCGGCGGCCTCGCGCAGCAGTTCCGGGGGCACGCTGTTCGTCTCCTCGATCTCGTGCGCGCGGGCCTCCACGCGCGACAGCATGAAGTCACGGATGGTCGCCTGCACCTCGCGCAGGTCCTCTGGCAGATTGAAATTCATGTGAGCACACACTACCGCTCCGGGCAGGCAAGGGAAGTGCACATCACACGCTGACCGGCCGGAACCTGTCAGGATACTTACAGTTCTCCCGTTGCCCGGAGGTCGCATGACGACACCCCAGACCCAGACGCCTTCCGCCCTTCCCGCGCCCACCTGGCTGCTGCGCACGCTGGGACAGGCGGAGGTCCTCGTGAACGGCGCGGCCGTCGTGTGGCCCGCCCGCAGCGCCGGGGAGCTGCTGTGGTACCTGCACGCCCACCCGGACGGCCGTTACCGGCACGACCTGCTGCGCGACCTGTGGGACCTGGACGACACGCCCGCCGCCCTGAACCGGTTCCGGGTGGCGCTGCACCGCCTGCGGCACGCGCTGGGCCACCCGGACGCCGTGAGCGAACGCGGGGGCCGCTACGCGCTGCACCCGGACCTGCTGGCCGCCAGCGACACCGCCACCCTGCACGACGCGCTCCGCGGCGCGCGGCAGGCGGCCCCCCCACGCGAACGCGAGGAACTGCTGCGCCGCGCCCTGGCCAGCGCGGACGGCGAGTACCTGCCGCACCTGAGCGGCGAGTGGGTGCAGGCGGCCCGGCAGGCGCACCGCGCGGCCGTCGTGGAAGCCCACCTGACCCTGGCGCGGCTGCACTGCGACGCGCACGAATGCCCACTGGCCGCGCAGGAACTCGTGCGGGCCGCCGCGACCGACCCGCTGATCGGCGAGGACCACCACCAGCGCCTGATGGCCTGCCTCGCCACGACCAGGGGGCGCTATGCCGCCACCGAACACTACCGCCGCTACAGGGCGTTCCTGGCTGCCGAGATCGGCGACACGCCCATGGCCGACACCGTGGCCTTCGCCGAGCGCCTGAAAGGCGGCGAGTTGCCCTGCGTGGACACCCCGTTCCGCCCGGCCGGTTCCCGCGACTGATCCGGACCCCGCTCGAATGGTTTGCACAACCGTTTAATCCGAGCGGACGCGAGCAGGAGACGGGCAGGAAAGAAGTAGGTTCCGGGCGTGGAGTGAGCGGGGCCCGGCGCGCAGCCGTAATGCCCCGGTAATGCCCTCACCGGACCCTCCAGGCATGGAGGGTTCCCCATGCGAATTCATAACCTGATGAGTACCCCGGTGATCACGGCTGTTCCCACCCTCTCGCTGCTGGCGGCGGCGCACCTGATGCGGTCGCACGGCATCCGGCGCCTGCCGGTCGTGGACGCCGGCACGCTGGTCGGGATCGTCACCGACCGTGACCTGCGCGAGGCGATGCCCAGCCGCGTGTCCAGCCTGTCCCCCTGGGAGGCCACCACCCGGCTGGCCGCCGTGACGGTCGCCGACGTCATGCGGCGCTCGGTCCTGACCACCACCCCCGACGCGGACGCCCGTGACGCGGCTCACACCATGCTCCTGCACCGCGTGGGCGCGCTGCCCGTGATCGACGCGGCGGGGTGCGTGGTGGGTGTCGTGACCGTCAGCGACGTGCTGCGCGATTACGCGGCGGCCGGTCCGTCCGCAACCGGTGCGGGGGCCGCGCGGTGAGCGTCCCGCCTCCCGAGGGGCGCGGCGCGCCGCCAGCAGGCACGCTCTCACAGGGCAGTCCCTCACAGGGCGCGGCTCCACGCGGCACGCTGGCCGTGGTCCTCACGCTGCTGCTGAGCATCCTGGGCCTGTGGATGCTGGTGCTGGGCGTATTGCAGGGGCGCGCGTGAGCGGCACCGACCCCGCCGCCCGCCTGGACCACCACACCCTGGAACGCTACGAGACGGCGTGGCTGGGCGTCGCGGTCGTCCTGACGGTCCTGCTGTTCGTGGGCGTGCTGGCCAGCCTGATCAGCGGCACGTACCCGCTGCTGAAGGCCGGCACCGGCCACGCGCACGACGGCCCGGTCGTGAAGGGCCGCGTGGACCCCGCGCAACTGGCCGCCACGCCCTTCGCGACACCGGGCCTTGTTGTGGACCGCGCCGGGCAGTCGGTCCTGAACGCCCAGGGCACCCTGGACGCCTACCTCGTGGCCGGGGGCTTCACGTTCCAGCCAGCGGTGCTGCGCGTCCCGGCGGGCGTGCCCGTCACGCTGCACGTGACCGCCACCGACGTCGTGCACGGCTTCCAGGTGACCGGCACGAACGTCAACGTGGAGATCCTGCCCGGCCACGTCGCCTCGCTCACCGTGACCTTCCGCCACCCCGGCGAGCAGCACGTCATCTGCAACGAGTACTGCGGCGCGGGTCACCACAACATGATCACCCGCTTCATCGTCGAAGCGCCCACGGAGACCCCATGACCACTGCCCTTCCGTCCCAGTCGGCTCCCAGCCCGGCGCTGCCCGGCCTGGACACCGCCACCCTGACCAACCTGAAGAAACTGACGCAGTACTACGCCGTCACGGCCTTCCTGGCCCTGCTGATCGGCGTGCTGCTGGGGCCACTGCAGGCCCTGAACTACGGCGGCGTGAACGTGTACGAGTTCCCGTTGCTGAAGGTGCTGATCAAGTCCTACTACCAGGGCCTGACACTGCACGGCGTCCTGAACGCGCTGGTGTTCACGCAGTTCTTCATCAGCGGCTGGATGCTGTACCTGCCGGCCCGCGACCTGAACGTCCGGCCCAACATGCGCTTTGCGTGGTTCACGTACTTGACCATGACCGCCGGACTGCTCACGGCCGCCGTCCCGCTCCTGATGAACAACGCGACCGTGCTGTACACCTTCTACCCGCCGCTGGAAGGCAGCCCCGTGTTCTACATCGGCGCGGCCGTCATGGTCGCCGCGAGCCTGCTGGTCGCCGGGCAGGTCGTAGGCCTGTGGCTGAGCTGGAAACGCGCCAACCCGGGCCGCGTGACGCCCGTCGTGACGTACATGAGCGTCGCCACGTGGCTGATGTGGGCCGTGGCCGCGCTGGGCCTGGTGGTCGAGGTCGTGGGCATGCTGATTCCCTGGTCGCTGGGCCTCACGCGTGGCGTGGACCCGCTGCTGGCCAGAACGCTGTTCTGGTGGACCGGGCATCCCATCGTGTACTTCTGGCTGCTGCCGGCGTACATCTCGTGGTACGCGTTCCTGCCCCGGCAGGCGGGCGGCCGCATGGCCAGCGAGGGCCTGACCCGCTTGGCCTTCGCCATGTTCCTAGTGTTCAGCGTGCCGGTCGGCCTGCACCACCAGTACGCCGACCCGAACGTGCAGAACACCTGGAAGGTCATTCACATGTTCCTGACGTTCCTGGTGGCCGTGCCCAGCCTCCTGACCGCCTTCAGCGCCGCCGCGTCCCTCGAAGACGCCGCCCGCGCCCGGGGGGGCCGGGGCGTGGTCGGCTGGGTGCGCCGCCTGCCGTGGGGGAACGCCAGCGTGACCGCGCAGGTGCTCGCCATGGTGTCGTTCATCTTCGGCGGGGCGGGCGGCATCGTGAACGCCTCTATGGCCTTCGCGCCGGTCGTGCACAACACCGCCTGGATTCCCGGTCACTTTCACATCACGGTGGGCACCGCGACCACCCTGACGTTCATGGGCGTGATGTTCTGGCTGGTGCCGCACCTGACCGGCAAGCGCCTGTTCGCGCCCCGTCTGGCGCTCGCCTCGGCGTGGTGGTGGTTCGGCGGCATGATGCTGTTCGCGCTGGGTATGCACTGGCAGGGACTGGCGGGCGTGCCCCGGCGCGCGCAGGTCAGCGCCTCGGCGCAGCAGGCCGCGTACGACAGCATGAACATGGCCCTGCCCAAACTCCTGACCGCGATCAGCGGCGGCGTGCTGTTCGTCGCGGCGGTCCTGTTCTACACGGTCCTGATCCGCACGCTGCTCTCGCCGCGCCTGGACGACCCGGAAAGCACCCCCATCCCCACCAGCGAGGCCATCAGCCCCGCCGGTCAGAACCTGCGGGAGGCCAGCCTGCTGGTGCGCCGCACCGAACCGCTGCTGGCCCTGACCTTCGCCGCGCTGATCCTGGTGATCCTGGTGTACGGCCCGGTGATCGCCCCGATGCTCGCGAACTACCAGTTCATTCCCGGTCAGAGGCTCTGGTGAGCGGCTCACGTACCGGCCCGCCCGCCGCCCCCCACGCTGGTCCCCCCGCCGGCTCACTGACCAGCCCCGAGGACCGCTGGTTCACCCGCCGGCAGGTCACGGCCTTCATGACCGTGCTGGCCCTGGCCGCCGCGCTGGGCACCGCCGCGTACCAGGCGGGAGAACGGCTGGCCGGTACCGCCGGCGGGGCGGTCGTCACGGCCGCCACCGGCACCGTCCCCGACGGCGGCGCGCTGTACGCCGGGAACTGCGCCGGTTGCCACGGCGCGGACGCCGGGGGAGCCCTCGGCCCGGCCCTGAGTGCCCCGGCCGGCTGGAGCGCCGCGGGGTTCACGCAGGCCGTTCTGCACGGCCGCACCCCGGACGGCCGCACCCTGAGCGCCGTGATGCCCCGCTTCGACGCCGCAGGCCTGGACGGCTCGGCCCCCACCCAGGCGCAACTGAACGCCATTCAGGCCTACCTGAACACCCGGCCCTGACCGGCGCGGCGCGGGGGCGGGATTGACACGCCGCCCCCGTGCCTTTAAGCTGTGTGGGCCTGACAGGACGTGGGTGCAAGGTACGGTGGGTTTAGCTCAGTTGGTTAGAGCGCCGCTCTGTGGAAGCGGAGGCCGGGGGTTCAAGTCCCCTAATCCACCCCAGACCGGTTCCGGCCCCCGCAGCAATGCAGAGGGCCGGAACTTCTTTATCCCCTGACCGCACCAGGGTCAGGGAACACACGCGGGGATGGCGGAATTGGTAGACGCACCAGACTTAGGATCTGGCCCTTCACAGGTTGTGGGTTCAAGTCCCATTTCCCGCACCAGCACGGCGCAGCGGCGGCCGGATCTCTCAGGGGGTCCGGCCGCCGCTTCCCGCAGGTACCGCCGGGCAAATGCACTATGATGTTCGGCGGCATGTCGCGCGCCCCTGCCCGGGTGGGGGCGCGGCCGGCACGGCAGAATCAACGAGAAACGCGCCCTGGCGGCTGGTCCCACCTGTGGGGCGGGGCGCTGCGGGCGCAGACGGGAGACCCAATGGCAGAGCTGATCAGCAGAGAAGGCAACAAGGTGGAATTCAAGGTGTCGGTGCCGGCCGCCGAAGTGAACCGTGCATACGACCAGGTGTGGTCCGGACTGGCGCGCGACGTGCGCGTTCCCGGCTTCCGCCCGGGCAAGGCGCCCCGCAAGGTCATCGAGGGCCGCGTCGGGAAGGGTTACGTCGAGCAGGAAGTGCGTGACCGTCTGCTGGAAACCCACTACTCCCAGGCTGCCCGTGAACTGAAACTCAGCCTCGTGGACGCCAACATCGACCCGCAGCCCCTGAAGAGCGGTCAGTCCTTCGAGTTCACCGTGAAGGGCGAAACCTACCCCGAAGTGAGCCTGGGCGACTGGAGCGGCCTGAGCCTGACGGCCGCCGCGCCCGAGATCACCGACGAGGTCCTGGACCGCACCCTGAATGACCTGCAGGAGCGCAACGCGACCTTCGACGACGCCGACCGCGCCATTGAGGCCAGCGATCAGGTGACCATCGAGGAGCAGGGCGAGGATGGCGGCACGTACCCCGTGTACCTGGACGTCGCCGAGGCGCACGTGCGCGACGCGCTGCTGGGCAAGAACAAGGGTGACACCGTGGAAATCACG
The DNA here is from genome assembly GCF_028622095.1 of Deinococcus aquaticus. Taxonomy (NCBI): domain Bacteria; kingdom Thermotogati; phylum Deinococcota; class Deinococci; order Deinococcales; family Deinococcaceae; genus Deinococcus; species Deinococcus aquaticus. The sequence goes on from NZ_CP115165.1 coordinate 1,725,313, forward strand.
GTGCCCGCCCACCAGCACGGCGACCACGAGCACGCCGAGCACACCGTGACCGTGAAGATCATGGACGTGAAGACCAAGAAGCTGCAGGAACTGGACGACGAGTTCGCCAAGAGCCTGAACTTCGACTCGCTGGAGCGCCTGCGCACCGACCTGAAGGGTGAACTGGAACGCCGCGCGCAGCAGGAAGGCGAGGCCGGCCGCCGCGAGGAGTTCATCAACCACCTGGTCGAGGGCATGACCGCCGACATTCCCCAGGCGCTGCTGGACCGCCGCCGCGAGGCCATGCAGGCCGAGATTCAGGACGACCTGGGCCGCCAGGGCGTCAAGTGGGGCGAGTACGAGACCTTCATGAAGGAGCAGGGCAAGCTCGACGAGTTCATGGCGGACCTCGGCAAGAACGCCGAGACCCGCGTGAAGCGCGACCTGGCCCTGGAGCGCCTGGCCGAGGACCTGAAGGTTGAGGTGAGCGACGCCGAGTTCAACCAGACCATGATGGCCCTGGCGCAGGCGAACGGCCTGAGCCCCGCCGACCTGAGCAAGCAGCTCGGGCCGAACGGCATCAACTCGTACTACACCAGCCTGATCCGTGAGAAGGCGCTGCAGCAGGCCATCGCGCAGCTGGCGGGCGGTCAGACCGAAGCCGCTGCCGATGAGGCCAGCGCGGAAGCCAGCACCGAAGAGAGCAGCACGGAAGCCGCCGAGTAAACCGGCGTCCGGTGAAGGGGGGGAGTGTCCTGCGGGGCGCTCCCCCTTTTTCTGCTGGGCTGGGGCGTGCCCGTCCTCATGGACTCTGCCCTGAACTCTGTACCGAATTCATTGAACGGCCGTTCAAAGAATGCTAGCGTGCGTGGCATGAGTGACCCCGCCGCCCGCCCCAGCCTCGGCATCACTGCGTTGGGCATGTACGTGCCAGAACGCATCGTGCCCAACGCGGAATTCGAGGCCCGCATCGACACCAACGCCGACTGGATCGAGTCCCGCACCGGCATCCGCGAACGCCGCTTCGCCGCGCCGGAACAGTTCACGTCCGACGTGGGCGTCATGGCCGTGCGCAACATGCTGGAGCGCGATCCGCAGGCCCTTCAGGGCGTGGACGCCATCATCTGCGCCACCGTCAGCCCCGACGCGCTGATGCCCTCGACTGCCGCCCTGATCGGCATGCAGGTCGGTCTGGTGGGCGCGGCCGCCTTCGATCTGAGCACCGCGTGCAGCGGCTTCGTGTACGGCCTGAGCGTTGCGCAGGGCCTGATCATGAGCGGCGCGGCCCGCCGCGTCCTCGTCGTGGGCGCCGAGGCCCTCAGCAAGATCGTGGACCAGGACGACCGCAACACCGCGATCCTGTTCGGGGACGGCGCGGGCGCGGCCGTGGTCGGCCCGGTCCCCGCCGGGTACGGTTTCCAGGAATTCGTGATGGGCGCCGACGGCAACGGCGGGTCCAGCCTGTACCTGCGCTGCGTGGCGCCCACCCTGCCCGGCGGCTTCGACATGGGCCACTCGGTCGGCATGAACGGCCGCGAGGTCTTCAAGTTCGCGGTGCGCGTGCTGGGCGAGAGCGGCGCGCAGGTGCTCGCCAAGAGCGGCCTGACCAGCGCCGACGTGGACTGGGTCATTCCGCACCAGGCGAACGTGCGCATTATCGAGGCGGCCATGGACCGCTTCGGGCTGCCCATGGAGCGCGCCGTCGTGAACCTCGACCGCTACGGCAACACCAGTTCCGCGACCGTGCCCATGGCCCTCGACGAGGCCGTGCAGGACGGCCGCGTGCAGGACGGCCAGCAACTGCTGCTGATCGCGTTCGGCGGCGGCCTGAGCTGGGTGGCGGGCACCATGAAATGGTGGGGCGGCGCGCCCAGCCTGAACCCCGCACAGGCCGTCGAGGTGAGCGCATGAAGATCGCCGCACTGTTCCCCGGTCAGGGCAGCCACAGCGTCGGCATGGGCGCTGACCTGACCGCCGCGTTCCCCGAGGCTGCCGAGGTCTACACGCAGGTCGAGCACGTCCTGCCGGGCCTGCGCGCCCTGATCGAGTCCGGCCCACTGGACGACCTGACCCTGACCGCCAACCAGCAGCCCGCCCTGGTGGCCGCCAGCGTCGCCGCGTACCGTGCGTGGCGCGCGCAGACCGGCCTGACACCCGCGTTCGCTGCCGGGCACTCGCTGGGCGAGTACTCCGCACTGGTCGCTGCCGACGCCCTGAGCCTCGGGGACGCCCTGCGCCTGACCCGCCGGCGCGGCGAACTGATGCAGGCCGCCGTGCCGGTCGGCGCAGGCGCCATGAGCGCCGTCATGGGCGACCCGGCCGTCGTCCAGGAGGTCTGCGCCGCCACTGACGGTGTGCAGCCCGCCAACTTCAACGCGCCCACCCAAACCGTCATCAGCGGCACGAAAGAAGGCGTGGAAGCCGCGAACGCCGCCCTCAAGGCACGCGGCCTGAAAGCCATCCCCCTGAAGGTCAGCGCGCCCTTCCACTGCCCCCTGATGGACCCCGCCGCCAGCGGCCTCGCCCCGGACCTCCAGACGACCGCGTTCGCGCCGCCCGCCTTCCCGGTGTATGCGAACGTGACCGCCCAGCCGAACACCGACCCCACCGCCCTGCCCGGCCTGCTGACCGAACAGATCACCGGCGCCGTCCGCTGGGTCGAGACCATCCAAGCCCTCGCGGCGGCCGGCGCGGACGTGTTCATCGAATTCGGCCCCGGCACCGTCCTGACCGGCCTGATCAAGCGCATCCTGCCCGACGCCCGCACCATCAACGTCGGCACGGCCGCGCAGGTGCAGGACTTCACGCTGTGAACCGCCCATCCCCCTTTTCTCAGAGGACCCACCCATGACCGAAACCCCCCGTAAAGTCGCCCTGATCACCGGCAGCAGCCGTGGCCTGGGCCGCGCCATGGCCCTCAAACTCGCGCAGGACGGCTTCGATGTCGCCGTTCACTACGGCCGGAACGCTGACGAGGCCCGCAAGGTCGCCGACGAGGCCCGCGCCTCCGGCGTGCGCGCCGAGGTGTTCGGCGCCGACCTGACCGTGCCCGCCAACGCCGGGACGCTCGTCGAGACTGTCATCAAGGACATGGGCCGCCTGGACGTGCTGGTCAACAACGCCGGGATCACCCGCGACAACCTCGCCATCCGCATGAAAGACGAGGACTGGGACGCCGTCATCCAGACGAACCTGTCGAGCGCCTTCATTGCCTGCCGCGCCGCGATCAAGCACATGATGCGCGCCCGCTCGGGCCGGATCATCAACATCGCCAGCGTAGTCGGCCTGACCGGCAACCCCGGGCAGGCGAACTACGTGGCCAGCAAGGCCGGACTGATCGGCCTGAGCAAGGCGCTGGCCAAGGAGTACGGCGGGCGCGGCATCACCGTGAACGCTGTTGCACCCGGTTTCATCGAGAGCGACATGACCGCGCAACTGCCCGAGAACGTGCAGCAGGGGTACCTGGGCAGCATTCCCCTGGCGCGCTTCGGCCAGCCGCAAGAGGTCGCGGCGGTCGTGGCGTTCCTCGCCAGTGACGCCGCCGGGTACGTGACCGGGCAGACCATCGGCGTGGACGGCGGCCTGAACCCCCACTGACCCGACGCGTCCACAGGCGGCCGAGTTGAACCCCGTTCAGATCAGCTGCCTCTCATGGGCACCGCGTGTAGACTGGCGCAGACTTCAGTATCAGGAGGTACGAACTCATGGCAACTTTTGATGATGTGAAAGACGTGATCGTTGACAAGCTCGGCGTGGACGGCGACAAGGTGGTTCCCGAGGCCCGCTTCGTGGAGGACCTGGGTGCCGACAGCCTCGAAACCGTGGAACTGATCATGGGTCTCGAAGACAAGTTCGGCATCACCATCAGTGATGAGGACGCCGAAACGATCCGCACGGTCCAGGCCGCCGTGGATTACATCGAGACCAAGCAGTAAACGCGCTGGCCCCCCACTCTCGGGGGGCGCAGGATGACGGGGCGGGGCGCGGTGCATTGCCGCTCCCGCCCCCATCCGTTGCGTGACCGAACACCTGCCACGCCGCAGGTCAAGCCAATGCCAGCATCAATGCCAGCAGGTCGCGGCGCCGTTTTCGCGCGCACCTCCGGCACACCAAAGGGGGGGATGCAGTGAGCGTCTCAGGGTTGAAACGGGTTGTTATCACGGGCCTCGGGCCGGTCACGCCGATCGGCGTGGGCGCGCAGGCCTACGCGCAGGCGCAACGCGCCGGAAAGAGCGGCATTGCCACCATCACGCACTTCGATCCGGCCGACACGGCCAGCAAGATCGCCGGGGAAGTCAACGACGACCTGTCGCCCTTCGTGGACCCCCGCGAGGCCCGCAAGCTCGACCGGTACGTGCAACTCGCGCTGGCCGCCGCCGCCCTGGCTGTGCAGGACAGCGGCCTGACCGAGGAACAGCTGCGCGGCGAGGGCACTGGCACCATCGTCGGCAGCGGCATCGGCGGCGTGAAAACCTTCGAGGATCAGGCCGGGGTGCTGCACTCGCGCGGCGCGGGGCGCATCAGCCCCATGTTCATTCCCATGATGATCGCCAACATGGCCACCGGGCACGTCGCCATGCGCTACGGCGCGACCGGCCCCAGCAGCACCGTCGTGACCGCCTGCGCCACCGGCACCGGCGCCATCGGTGACGCCGCCCGGTACATCCAGCTGGGCCTCGCGGACACCATGATCGCCGGGGGCAGCGAGGCCGCCATCACGCCCATCGCCATCGGCGGCTTCTCGAACATGAAAGCCCTGTCCACCCGCAACGACGAACCCCAGCAGGCCAGCCGCCCGTTCAGCGCCACCCGCGACGGCTTCGTGCTGGGCGAGGGCGCGGGCGTCGTGATCCTCGAAGAGTACGAGAAGGCCGTGGCGCGCGGCGCGACCATCTACGCCGAGATCGTCGGGTACGGTACCAGCGCCGACGCGCACCACATCACCACGCCCGCCCCCGAGGGCCGCGGCGCGCAGGTCGCCATGCGCATGGCCCTGCGCACCGCCGGCGTGAACCCCGAACAGGTCGGGTACATCAACGCGCACGGCACCAGCACGCACTTCAACGACCTGCACGAAACGCAGGGCATCAAGCACGTGTTCGGCAAGCACGCCCACACCCTGGCCGTCAGTTCCACCAAGAGCATGACCGGGCACCTGCTCGGCGCGGCCGGCGCCATCGAGGCCATTGCCGTCGCACAGGCGCTGCGGGACGGCATCCTGCCGCCCACCATCAACCTGACCGACCCTGACCCGGAACTCGACCTCGACTACATCCCCGAAGGCGCGCGCGAGCAGCAGGTCGAGTACGCCCTGAGCAACTCCTTCGCGTTCGGCGGCCAGAACGCCGCGCTACTGTTCAAACGCGCCTGACGGATGGTGAGGCCAACTGGCCTGTTCCTCGCATCCTGCGCCCAGTGAATCAGACCCTGTAAGAAGCGGGCTGCGATTACATCAACCCCGACCCTGGCGGGCCGCCTTTCGTTTGAAGGGCGGCCCGCTGCGCTGCCGTCCCACGCCCGTTAAGGGGGCGTTCATGAGGGTCACCCCTGGTCATTTTCGCTTGGCGAGACGCCCGGTCAGCTCTACACTTCTCCACAAACTGCCCTCTGCTGGCTTCTCCCGCTGCGCTGCCGTCTGTGCGCCTTCCATCCCCTCAGGTGACGTGATGTTCGAAACTCCCCAGGTTCCCGTCCGCAAGAAGCCCAAGGCTCAGGCCGCCGCGCCCACCCAGGCCCGCGCGCCCGCCTCGTCCGCGCAGACCAGGGTGGGCGCAGGCAGGAACACAGCCAGCCACAAGGGGGCGGGCAGTAAGGCGTCAGGCAACAAGGGAACCGGCGGAAATCGGACGGCAAAAGCTGCCGCCACCGCCGCCCGACCGGGCCGCACGCCCCCCACCCCGAAACCCGCCGCGAAACTCGGGCCGCAACTGCCCAGAAACGCAGCCAAACCGGCACCCGGCGGACCCCGCACGGCCGTCATGCGTCCTGCGCCCCGTTCTGCCACGCTTCAACAGCCGGCCCTGAACCCCAACTCTCTCAAGGGTCGTCCCGCCAGACCGACAGCCGCCGCCACTCCCAGCGCCGGTGGCGTGATGGGCTTCTTCCGCCAGAAACTCAGGGCCCTGCACGACACCACCCGGAAGGCCCTGCCAGCCCTGATGAGCGGCGCCCGCAAGATCACCGCCGACGCCGCCGCATTCGCCGCGAATCCTGTCAGGAACGCTGCCAGCGCCGCCGGGCGGTTTGCCAGCGCCAAAGTCACGCAGTTCAGGAAGTGGTACGCCACGCCGGAAGGCAAGGCGAAATTCTGGAAAGGCGTCGCCCTGACCGCTGTCGGGGTCGCCACCGTCGCCAGCGGCGGAGCCCTGACTGCCCCCGCCCTGGCCCTGGCTGCCGGCATCAGCGCCGCAGGCGGCGTGGCCGCGCAGGTCGTGGAGAACAAGGTCTTCAACGCCGCCGCCAAAGCTAAAGCGCAGAAGGACAGCACCTACCGGTTCAAGAAACGCTCCACCCTGGAAGGCGTCACCGCCAGGAGCGTCGCCATCGACGCCGTCGTCGGCAGCGTGGGCGGCCCCATCTTCAAGTTCGCTGGGAAAGCCCTGGTGGGGACGGCCAAAGCCTTCGGCCAGGGTGCGCTGCCCGCCGCGCGCGGCCTGGGCCACCTCGCCGCCGCCGGAGCCAAACGCATCGGAGCCGCCGCCGCGACGGTCGCCCGCAAATACCTCCCGCAGGGCGTGCAGAAAGCCGCCGCCACCGCCGCCCACTACGTCCGGGCCAACGCCCGCCTGCTGCGCCGCACCGTCACCCGCCACGCCAGGGGTGCCGCCGCCAGCCTGACCAACCTCCGGAACGCCGGCGTCAAACGCCTCAAGGACGCCACCGCCGGGCCCCGCGCGGCCCTCACCGACGCGCAGAAACGCGCCGCGAAGTTCCTGCACGACCAGACCCCTACCCTCCGCCGCCTCGCCACGGAACTCCCCCGCAAAGCCAGACAGACGGCGCGGAACACCGTCCGCCGCGCCCGCGTGTACGACCGCGCCCTGCGCGACCACCTCAAGCAGAAGGTCGCCAACAGCCCCGGCGTGAAACTCGCCCGCCGCGCCCAGAAAGCCGTGAACACCCTCGGCGACCGCCTCGGCCGCAACCTCGTCAAGGGCAAGGTCGCCGCCGCCGACCGGCTCGACGCGGCCCGCGCCAGCATGGGCGGCAAGATCGCCCAGACCAGCGTCGCCCGGCAGGCCCGGCACCTCAAGGAACACACCGTCAAACGCCTCGACGACCTGATCGCCCGCAACCCCGGTGGGCACGTCGCCAAAGCCATCGTTGAATTCCGCGCCAGCGGCACCGCCATCCGCACGCACCTGAACAAGGTCTGGGGAGAGGCCAGCAAGGACCTGAACAAGGACCTCTCCGGTCTGCTGGGCCGCCACGGCAGCGTCCAGGCGGACTTCAAAGCCCTGGCCGAACAGGGCGCCCCCACGCTGTACGCCCGGGAAGTCGCCGCCGCCCGCGCCCTCGCCGAGAAACGCCTGCGGGACAAGGTCGCGCAGGACACGGAAGCGGTCCTGCTGGGGCAGCGCAGGGCGGGGCCGGTCAGTGACCGTGCCATGCAGCAGATCAGGCAGCGTGCGCAGGCGCAGGCAGAGGAAGCAGTGAACAAGGCTGGCGAGCAACTCACGCGTCAGGCGCAGACCTTCGTGGCCCGCCACCCGTCTACCACTCTGGAGCATCTTGCCATCAAAACCGAAGCTCTGGACGCCTCGAAGAAGGTGCTGGAACACTATTTCGGTCAGAACGCGGGCCGCAAGGGCGCGCTGGAACGCCTGGGCATGGCCCTGAGCACCCCGGTCCGCGCGCCCATCAACGACCGCATCGAGAAGTACCAGAAGGTCGTCGAGGCGCTGCGTAGCACCACCCCGCTGGCCTCGACCGTCATGCTGGGCTCCGAGGCCGTCAACGAGGTGCTGACCAAGACAGCCGGGAAGGCGGTCGCTGAACCCTTCAAGGCCAAAGCCAGCGAACTCAAGGGCGAGAAGAAGGAGAAGAAAGCCACCGAGGAAGACGGGAACGTCCTGCTGAAGGTCGTGACCGACACCCTGGATGAACTGTTTCCCAGCCTCAACCCCGACAGCATCGTGGAAGACGCCGCCAAGCAACTCAACATGAAAGACGAAGAGGACTGATGTTCGGACTGTTCAACAAGAAGAAACCAGAACCCCACCTACGCAAAGGCGTAGAGGTCGGAGAAATGCGTTTTTCGGCCACCTGGGCGCTTGAGGAGCTGTGCCTCAGTGATGACAGCTTCACGAATTACGTTATGGACGAGGAATTCCAGGATATCGAATTCGACTACCGGGGCATTCACGTATCGGCCCCGTTCATCGACAACGCTCTGGGCCTGTCCCTGTCCGCCCGGATTCCCGAGTGCAACATTCGGTCGTGCGTGTCGGTGGAGCAGAAGGCGTTCGCGTACCGCTGCCTTGATCACGTGTGCGGTTCGTGCGCGGGGGTGCGGGCGTTCTTCGATCCGGTGTCGGGGGAGCTGGTGGTGGCGGTGCAGTCGGCGGGCTTCGATGAGCAGTTCCGGGCGGACACGCTGATCGACGTGGCGCTGTTCATGCTGGAAGAGGGAGTGATGGCGGCGCGGGCGTACCTGGGCCTGCCGTTCTCGGAGGCGCTGCGGCCTTCGGTGACGCAGTGGCAGGGCGGCTTTCATTACGGCGAGGGGTTCAACGTGTACGCGACGGCGGCGGATGCGTTCGCGGTGTTCATGTGCAAGAAGTACCAGTGCGTGGAGGTCGGGCGGGACGACACGTCGATCCTGCTGGAGTCCGGGCCCCTGCGGTACGATGTGCGGTTTTTCGGGTGGCGGTTCGGGTACATGATCGAGACGGCCACGCGTGGCTTCCGGCACGCCTACGCGGATGATGAGCGGTACGTGCAGGTGCAGGAGCGGCTGGCCCTGCCGGTGCGCAGCCGGGACCCCGGGAGTGAGTTCTCGTGGTGGTTCCGTGACCCGCAGGGGTCCGCCATCGCGTACTTCCAGCCGGATGGGACGTTCGTGGTGGGGCAGTATGGGTTCGGGAACGCGAAGACGGAACACAACGGCGCGGCGTTCGGGCGGGTGGCGACCAGTCACCTGCTGAACGTGAAGTTCATGACGTGGCTGGCCGAGGAACTGCCGGACGCGTTGTACTCGGATGAACTGAACCGCCCGAATTGAGGGCAGGTCAGTTGGTCTCAAGAAGAGGTGGTGTGAAGTGGCGGAACAGAGGATTGCGAAAGTCAAACCCGTGAGGCGTGCCGCGTCGGCCGCCGGGGCGATCGTGATGGCGCGGAAAGCTGGGGAGAGCGGCGCAGGCCCGGAGGCGGCCGGGCTGGCGGACCTGATGGCCGCGCAGGGCTTCGGCGTGCAGGTGAACCCTGGCGTGGGCCTGTCGTTCATGTTCGAGGGCGGGCAGTATTTCGTGCCGCAGCAGGAGCAGGACAGCCTGTTCTACCACCTGCTGTTCCCGAACTTCTGGGAGCTGGAGTCGGACGAGGAGTACGGGCGGGCGCTGCTGGCGTGTGACGCCGTGAACCGCGAGGCGAAACTCGTGAAACTGCACACGGTCGAAGGTGACGTGTGGGCGGGAATCGAGGCGCTGCATGACGGTCCGGAGGCGTTCATGGCGTTCCTGCCGCGTTACCTGGGGTTCGTGCAGGATTCGGTGCGGGCCTTCCGGGACGTGATGCTGGCCCCGCTGGACGGCGAGGAAGACCCGGAGGACGACACGGCCGGATAAGAGTACCGGGCGGCGGGGCGCGGGCTTCTGCTTTAATGCGGGGAAGAGTTGACTGCGTGGGCGTCACCGGAAGGATCAGGGGTGACGTTCCCCTGACTACCTGCCCGTCTAGTGAAGAGGAGTCATGACTGTGTCCCCCAGTAAATCCAAGCGTTCCGATCCGTCCTCACCGGCTGCTACGGTTTCCCGTAAACGTCGCGCGCCGCAGCCTGCCGGAGTGGGTGAGACGGTCACGCACAGCACGGTCGCGAACCCCGACAGTCCTTTCCTGAACCGCGAGTTGTCGTGGCTGGCGTTCAACGAGCGGGTGCTGGCCGAGGCGCGTGATCAACGCAACCCGCTGCTGGAGCGCCTGAAGTACACGGCCATCTGCGGCAGTAACCTCGACGAGTTCTTCATGGTGCGCGTGGCCGGCATTCACCGGCAGATCGCGGCGGGCGTGAACACCCCCGGCCCGGACGGGTTGCAGCCGCTGGAGACGCTGGCGCTGGTGCGTGAGCGGACGCAGGTGATGCTGCGGGAGATCGAGCGGGCCACGCGCCGCACCCTGAAGGACCTGCACGTGCAGGGCGTGAAGCTCACGCGGGTGCATGAACTGGGCAAGCGGGCGCGCGCGCAACTGCGCGAGCATTACCTCACGGAGATTCAGCCGGTGCTGACGCCGCTGGTCGTGGACCCCAGCCATCCGTTCCCGTACCTCAGTAACCTCAGCCTGAACCTGGCGGTACTGCTGGAAGCCCGCAACGACGAGGAGCCGGAATTCGCGCGCGTGAAAGTCCCGGTGGGCGTGCTGCCGCGCACCGTGGTGATCGGCGAGGCGCTGCTGCTGCTGGAGGACGTGATTGCGGCGCACATCGCCGAGCTGTTCAAGGGGCGGCAGGTGCTGGCCGCGCACGCCTTCCGCGTGACCCGCAACACCGATTACGAATTCGAGGAGGAAGAAGCCGAGGACCTGCTGGCCACCATCGAGGACGGCCTGCGGCGGCGCCGGTTCGGGGCGGCGGTCCGGATGGAGGTCATGCGGGACACCCCGCCGGAGATCGTAAACTTCCTTCAGGTGCGGCTGCGACTGGCCCCCGAGGACATCTACCAGCTGGAAGGGCCGCTGGGCACCGCCGACCTGATGGGTCTGCCCGTGAACCGCCCGGACCTGTCGTACCCGGCTTACGCGCCGGCCGTGCCGGACCTGGACGGTGACGAGGACAGCGGTATCTTCGAGACGCTGCGCGGCGGCGACGTGATCCTGCACCACCCGTACGACGGATTCACGAACATCCTGGATTTCCTGGAGGAAGCCAGCCGTGATCCGCAGGTGCTGGCGATCAAGCAGACGCTGTACCGCACCGGTGACGACCCACGCCTGCTCGGGGCACTGAGGACCGCCGCCGAGAACGGCAAGCAGGTCGTGGCGCTGATCGAACTGAAGGCCCGCTTCGACGAGCAGCGCAACATCTCCTGGGCACGGAAACTGGAGCGGGCGGGAGCGCACGTGGTGTACGGCGTGCCGGGCCTGAAGACGCACGCGAAGGTGGCGATGGTCGTGCGGCGCGAGGCGGGCGGCCTGCGCCGCTACGTGCACATCGGCACCGGGAACTACAACGCCAAGACCGCGCGTCTGTACACGGACCTGAGCCTTCTCTCCGCGCATCCGGACCTGGGCGCCGACGTGGCCGAACTGTTCAACCACCTGACCGGGTACGCCGCCGCCGAGTACACGCACCTGCTGGTCGCCCCCGACACCGCCCGCCCGGGCCTGGAGGCGCTGCTGGAACGCGAGGCCATGCACGCCCGCGCCGGACTGGACGCCTGGGTGCGCGTGAAGGTCAATCAGCTGACCGACCCCGGCATGATCGACGCGCTGTACCGCGCCGCTGAGGCGGGCGTGCGGGTCGAGATGATCATTCGCGGCGTGTGCTGCCTGCGCCCCGGCGTGAACGGCCTGTCCGCCAGTATCCGCGTGCGCAGCCTGCTGGGCCGTTACCTGGAGCACGCGCGGGTCTTCGCGTTCGGGAACGCCGGGAGCCCCGAGGTGTACTTCGGCAGCGCCGACTGGATGAGCCGCAACCTGGACCGCCGCGTCGAGGTGATCGCGCCCGTCCTGGACGACCGCCACCGCGAGACCTTCCTGAGCATCCTGGATACCGAGTGGGCCGATACGCGCGGCTCCTGGGAACTGAGCGCCACAGGTGAGTACCAGAAACTGCCGGGCGACTTCAGTGCCCAGCAGGTCTTCGCGGCGGCCCGTCACCCCGCCTGAGCTGGAGGGATTCCCGAAGGGTCCACCGTGAACTTGCGCGGCGGCCCCTTCCTGATGGGGCTTCCTGATGGCTCGTGAAAACCGGATAACGCAGAGCGCCCGCAACCGTTTCCGGTGCGGGCGCTGCCTGTCAGGGCTGCGGAGGCTCAGGCGCGGTGGCCCGAGCGGTCCGGTTCAGCTCTGGTTTTCTTCGGTGCTGGTGTCGGTGCCGGCGTCAGCCTGCACTTCTTCCTTCTTGTCGCCGCCCAGGCCGAACTGCGCGAACAGGTCCGCGTAGACGTCGCCGAGCTTGGTGCTGATCTTGCCACCCTGGCTGGCGTCCTTGGCGTTGTAGGCGTAGTCCGCGTCGCCGCGGCGGCCGCCACGGCCACCGGCGCGGGGAGCGCCGCCCTGACCGCTGCTGTAGCGGTCGCTGCGGGCGCCGCCACCCTGGCTGACGTAGTCACGCTGGGTGGGGACCGGGCCGCCGCCCAGGAAGCGGCGACGGCTGAGGCTGGCGCGCTGCTCGACGGGGTCGATGTTCAGGATGACGGCTTCGATCTCGTCACCCTTCTTGAACAGGTCGGCGGGGTTGTTGACGCGCTGCACGTCGAGTTCGCTGATGTGGATCAGGCCCTCGATGCCTTCCTCGATCTCCATGAACACGCCGAAGTCGGTCATGCCGGTGATCTTGCCCTTCACGGGGGTGCCGGGCGGGTAGCGGTCAGGCAGGGCGCTCCAGGGATCGTCGGTGGTCTGACGAATACCGAGGGAGATGCGGCGGTCCTTCGGGTCGATGCGCAGGATAACGGCCTCGACCTCGTCGCCTTCCTTCATGACTTCGTTGGGGTGACGCACGCGCTTGGTCCAGCTCATCTCGCTGACGTGAACCAGGCCTTCCAGGCCGGATTCCAGTTCGATGAAGGCGCCGAAGTTGGTGAGGTTCGTGACCTTACCGGTGACCTTCTGGCCGATGCTGTAGCGGTCGGTGGCACCTTCCCAGGGGTCCTGGGTGAGGGCTTTCATGCTCAGGTTGATGCGCTCGCGGCCGCCGTCGACGTCCATGACCTGCACCTGCACCTTGTCGCCCACCTTGACCACGTCGCGGGGGTGGTTGAAGCGGCCGTAGGTGAGTTCGCTGCGGTGAACGAGGCCGTCGATGCCGCCCAGGTTCACGAACACGCCGAAGTCGGTGATTTCCACGACTTCACCCTCGAACTGCGCGCCGGCTTCGAGCTGGCCGACGGTTTCTTCGCGGGCCTTGGCTTTCTGGGCTTCGAGGATGGCGCGGTGGCTGATGATCACGCGGTTGCGTTTGCGGTTGAGCTCGATGAGCTTGACCATCAGGGGCTTGGCGACGTAGGGGTCGAGGTCGTTCACGCGGCGCGTGTCGACCTGGGACGCGGGGAGGAAGGCGCGGATGCCTTCGACCTGCGCGACCAGACCGCCGCGCACCTTCTCGAGCACCTCGACTTCGAAGGCTTCGTCGGCCTCCTGCATCTTCTCCAGGACGCGCCAGCCCTTGTCCTGATCGGCGCGCTTCTTGCTCAGCACGATCTGGCTGTTGGGCAGGTCGACGCGCACGACGTACGCCTCGATCTGCTCACCGGACTTGTACATCTCCTGGGCCTGTTCCAGCGTGACGGGCTCGTCGCCGAGCTGGTTGAGGGGGATGATGCCCTCGACCTTCGCGCCGATGTCCACGGCAATGCCTTCCTGGCCGATGAACACGATGGTGCCGTCCACGATGTCCCCACGCGTGACGCTCTGGGGTTCCTGCGCCTCACTGGCGAGGATGTCCTCCATGGTCATGGCGGGGTATTCGCGTTCCTCCACGGGGGTGGGAACGCTGGTCTGGGTGGTGCCCGTCGCGGGCTGAGTCCCGCCTTGCTGGGCGGGGGTCTGGGTGTTGTCTTCCATGAACTCCTGTCCTCCTGGGCGCGCGGCCTTTCGGTCTCGCGCCAGCCTGATACCTGCTATCCGTGCTATTCCGCCCCCTGGGGGTCCGGTGCATACGGCGCGGCAACACCTTAGTGTATCAGAGTCGGCCCAAGGCGGCAACTGCGATCTGTACGCAGTTCAGTGAGTTTTCAGTGACGTTCGCTCAGGCGGGACTGGCACGCGTTTCAGGGGGGAGGCTTGACGTGCAGGCCAGGCTGTGGCTATACTCCCTCACGCTTCCCCCCAAGGGAAGATCGGTCAGAGCGAAGCCGCGTTGGGGCATCGTCTAATGGCAGGACAACAGTCTCTGACACTGTCGATCTAGGTTCGAGTCCTAGTGCCCCAGCCAACTGAAAGAACCTCGTCTCCGGACGGGGTTCTTTCTTGTTTCGTGCCTGGATACCCTTCCGGTGTACCGGTCCCTGAAGGGCCGCGCGCATTCCAGGGTGGGGACGGGACCCTCATGGCAGCACCCTCATGGCAGCGCTTCCAGCCGCAGGCTGAATTACACTGCGGGGCATGACCCAGACCATGCCCGAGTGGTACAAGAGTGCCGTCTTCTACGAACTGTCCGTGCGCACCTACGCCGACGGGAACGGCGACGGCAGGGGTGACTTTCCCGGCCTGACCGGCAAACTGGATTACCTGAAAACCCTGGGCGTGGACTGCCTGTGGCTGCTGCCCTTCTACCCCAGCCCCCTGCGCGACGACGGCTACGACGTGGCCGACTACACAGGCATCCACCCGGACCTGGGCACCCTGGACGACTTCCGGGTGTTCCTGCGCGAGGCGCACGCACGCGGCCTGCGCGTGATCAGCGACCTGGTCACCAACCACACCAGCAGTGATCACCCCTGGTTCCAGGCGGCGCGGCGCGGCCCCACCCTGCCCGACGGCAGTCCCAACGAGTACCACGACTACTACGTCTGGAGCGACACCGGCACCGAGTACGCCGGGGCCAGGATCATCTTCACGGACACCGAGACGAGCAACTGGACGCTGGACGAGCAGACCGGCCGGTACTACTGGCACCGGTTCTTCTCCAGCCAGCCGGACCTGAACTTCGACAACCCCCGCGTGGTCGAGGAACTGCTGTCGGCAGCGCGCTTCTGGCTGGACCTGGGCGTGGACGGCTTCCGGGTGGACGCCGTGCCGTACCTGATCGAGCGGGAAGGCACCAACTGCGAGAACCTGCCGGAAACGCACGACATTCTGAAAAAGATGCGCCAGATGGTCGATCACGAGTACCCCGGCCGCCTGCTGCTGGCCGAGGCGAACCAGTGGCCCGAGGAGGTCGCCGAGTACTTCGGAACCGATCAGGACCCCGAATTCCACATGTGCTTCAACTTCCCGGTCATGCCGCGCCTGTACATGAGCCTGAAAAAAGAGGACACCACCTCCATCCGCGAGATCATGGACCGCCTGCCCGCCATTCCCAGCTTCGGGCAGTGGGCGACGTTCCTGCGTAATCACGACGAACTGACGCTGGAAATGGTCAGCGACGACGAACGCGCCTTCATGTACGCCGCGTACGCGCCTGACACCCGCATGAAGATCAACGTAGGGATCCGCCGGCGTCTGGCGCCGCTGCTGGACAACGACCGCCGCCGCATCGAACTGCTGAACACCGTCCTGCTGGCCCTGCCGGGCAGCCCCATCCTGTATTACGGCGACGAGATCGGCATGGGTGACGACCTGTCGCAGGCCGACCGCAACGGCGTGCGCACCCCCATGCAGTGGAACGCCGGCATGAGCGGCGGTTTCTCGACCGCCAACCCCGAAGCCTGCTTCTTCCCGCCCATCAGTGACGCCGTGTACGGCTACGCCCGCGTGAACGTGCAGAGCCAGGAACAGGACCCGGGCAGCCTGCTCAAGTGGACGTCCCGGCAACTCGAACTGCGCCGCCGCCACCCGGCCTTCGCGGTCGGAGAGCTGGAATTCATCGACACGGACAATCCCGCCGTGCTGGCCTTCGTACGCCGCACCGACGACGAGACCCTGCTGATCGTCAGTAACTTCGCCGCGAACGCCCAGTCCGCGCACCTGGACCTCGGGGCGTACGCCGGACGCACGCCCGTCACCCTGGCCGGTGCCAGCCCCTTCCCGGTCGTGGGGGAAAGCGCTTACCCGATGATTCTGGGCAAGTACGACTACTACTGGCTACGCCTGAACTGATACGGACTCCGATTGAATGGGTTGCAAAACCCGTTCAATCCGAGCGGAGCGAGTAGGAGCAAAACGGGTTCCGGGCGTGGAGCTGGCAACCCGGCGATGTTCCGGGTTGTCAGCGAAACAGACGGAAGCCGTATGAACCCGCCGCGCACAGAAGGCCCGCACGCTGAACGCGGCGGGCCTTCTCTTGTGCCTGTTAGGTCAGCCGTTGAGGCGGGCCGTGACCTCGACGAGGCGGCGGGCCTGATGGGCGATGGTGGCGCGGTCCTCGTCGCTCAGGGGCTGGCCACCGGCCGTGACGCTGGCGCCGTAGGGGTTCCCGCCGGACGCGAAGATGACGGGGTCGGTGTAACCGGGCGGCACTAGGATGGCGCCCCAGTGCATGGCCATGGTGTACAGGGTCATGAGGGTGGTTTCCTGCCCGCCGTTGGGGTTCTGGGCGCTGGTCATGGCGCTGAAGGTCTTGTTGGCCAGTTTGCCGGTGCCCCACAGGCCGCCGAGCGTGTCGATGTAGGCGCGCATCTGGCTGGTCGCGCCGCCGAAGCGGGTGGGGCTGCTGAACAGGTAGGCGTCGGCCCATTCCAGGTCGTCGGGCGTGGCGGTCTGGACATCGGCGCTGCGTTCCTGCTGGGCTTTCCAGGCGTCCTGGGTGTCGATCACGGCCTGCGGGGCCGTCTCTGGCACTTTCAGCAGACGCACTTCCGCCCCGGCGGCGCGGGCGGCCTCGGCGGCGACCTGGGCCATGGCGTGGTTGGTGCCGTACGTGGAGTAGTACACGATGGCCAGTTTCACCGGGGTGGGGGTGGGGTTCGTCATGACCGGAGTGTACGCCTGGAACTCAAATAGTTCAATGTTAAGGCATTTAGTAAACGTGAAGTGACACCTCATCATTTCTCATGCCGGGCGTGGGGGCGCCGGGCCCGGCCGACAGCACAATCCCCCACCCCAGGAGGCGCAGGGCCATCCCGGAGCAGGGGAGAACAGGACGGGGCAGTTGCGCCAGATCAGACGCGGATCGTGACGCGCGCCCCGTCGTCTTCCAGGTGCACCGAATCGATGAACCGCACGACCCGCGTGGCGTACCCCATCACCAGCGTGTGCGTTCTGGCCCCACCACCGAAGTGACGAACGCCGTTCAGCAGCTCGCCGTACGTGATGCCGGTCGCGCTGAACACCATCTGCGATCCCGGGGCCAGGTCGTTCGTCTTGTACACGCGCTTCTCGTCCACGCCCATCGACACGAACCGCTCACGCATGGCGTCGTCCTCGGCGATGAATCGGCCCTGGATTTCCGCGCCCAGGCACTTCATGGCCGCCGCCGACAGCACCCCCTCGGGCGCGCCGCCCGAACCCATCAGCGCGTGAACGCCCGTGCCGCGCACGCCGACCTGCAGGCTGGCGACCACGTCGCCGTCACCGATCAGTTTCACGCGGGCGCCCGTGGCCCGCACCTGCCGGATCAGGTCCGCGTGCCGCTCGCGGTCCAGGATGGTGATCATCAGGTCGTCCACGTCGCGTTCCAGGCTCTGCGCCAGCACGTTCAGGTTCGCTTCGACCGGCCAGTCCAGGTTCACCTTCCCGGCGGCGGGGGGCGGCACGACCAGCTTGTCCATGTAGCAGTCCGGCGCGTGCATCAGGCCGCCCCGTTCGGACAGGGCGATCACGGCCAGTCCGTTCGGGAGGCCCTTGGCGGTCACGACCGTGCCCTCGACCGGGTCCACGGCGATGTCCACCTCGTACTGCCCGCTGCCGACCTGCTCGCCGATGTACAGCATGGGGGCCTCGTCCATCTCGCCCTCGCCGATCACGACCGTGCCCCGGATGTCCAGCGAGTTCAGCAGTTCCCGCATGGCCTCGGTGCCCGCGCCGTCCACGGCGTTCTTGTCGCCCATGCCCATGAAGCGGCTGGCGGCCAGCGCCGCGCCCTCGGTCACGCGCGCCGTTTCCAGCACCAGCGCGTGCTCGAAGTGGTTGCTGCCCGCGCGCGTCTCTGCGCCCTTCTCGGAGGCCCTGTCTGCACCTTTCTGCCGTTTCGCCGTCATACCCCGAACGTAACACGGCACACATGAGACGCGGCGCTGGGAACGATTCCACCCCCGCGCGCCGCGTGTCACCCGCCGGGGGAACGGCCTCCCCCGCCACCCACTACTTCAGGACGCCCGCCCACACCAGCAGTCCCCACAGCACCACCGGAATCGCCAGCGACCCCACGATCAGCTTCAGCAGCCGCCACCAGTCGTTCAGGAACTCCCTCATGCCGCCCAGCGTAGCAGCCGCCCGTCACCACGACCGGGTCACCCGTCACCGGTCGGACTGCAACGGGGGACCGGTCACCGGGCGGCACTTCACGCTGTCTTACCGCAAGCACCTGTGCGGGGGCCTCACTCCGTACACTGGGCGGCATGACCATCAGCGAACTGGCCGGTAAACGCGCTCCCCGGAGCCTGCTGACGAATATTCCCCGCCTGGTGGCGCACTACTACGAGACCCGCCCGCTGCCCAGCGACCCCCTGCAACGCGTGGCGTTCGGCACCAGCGGCCACCGCGGCAACAGCATCGCTGGAACCTTCAACGAGACGCACATCCTGGCCATCGCGCAGGCCGTCGCCGAGTACCGCGCGCAGGCAGGGATCACCGGGCCGCTGTACATGGGCCTGGACACCCACGCCCTGTCCGAACCCGCCTGGATGACCGCGCTGGAAGTCCTGATCGCCAACGGCGTGCGCGTGCGCGTGCAGCCCGGCCTGTTCACGCCCACGCCCCTGATCAGCCACGCCATCCTGGAACACAACCGCGCGGGCGTGGACGGCGTGGCCGACGGGATCGTGATCACGCCCAGCCACAACCCCCCGCAGGACGGCGGTTTCAAGTACAACCCGCCCAGCGGCGGCCCGGCCGACACCGACGTCACGAAAGTCGTGCAGGCCCGCGCGAACCAGATCATGGAAGACGAACTGCGCGACGTGCAGCGCGTGTCCCTGGAAGACGCCATGGCGGCCCTGGAGGAATTCGACTTCATCACGCCCTACGTCACGCAACTGCCGGACGTGATCGACCTGGACGCCATCCGCCGTAGCGGCGTGCGCATCGGCGTGGACCCGCTGGGCGGCAGCAGCCTCCCAGTCTGGCAGGCCATCCAGGCGGCGCACGACCTGAACCTGACTATCGTGAACGACGTCATCGACCCCAGCTTCGCGTTCATGAGCGTGGACCGCGACGGCAAGATCCGCATGGACTGCTCCAGCCCCTACGCCATGGCGGGCCTGCTGGCCCTGAAAGGCGACTTCGACGTGTCCATCGGGAACGACCCGGACGCCGACCGGCACGGCATCGTCACCGCCGACGGCCTGATGAACCCCAACCACTACCTGGCGGTGATGATCGAGTACCTGTTCCAGAACCGCCCCGGCTGGCGCGCGGACGCCGCCATCGGCAAGACCCTGGTCAGCAGCGCCCTGATCGACCGGGTGGGCGCCGGCATCGGCCGCCGCGTCGTGGAAGTCCCGGTGGGCTTCAAGTACTTCGTGGCGGGCCTTCAGGACGGCTCCTTCGGCTTCGGCGGCGAGGAGAGCGCCGGGGCCAGCTTCCTGCGCCGTGACGGCCGCGCCTGGAGCACCGACAAGGACGGCCTGATCCCCGGCCTGCTCGCCGCCGAGATGACCGCCATCACCGGCAAGACCCCCAGCGTGCGCTTCGCGGACCTGACCGCCCGCTACGGCGCGACCGCCTACGACCGCCAGGACGCCCCCGCCACGCCCGACCAGAAGAAGATCCTGGGCAGCCTCTCGCCCGAACAGGTCACCGCCACCACCCTGGGCGGCGACCCCATCACCGCAAAGCTCACCCGCGCGCCCGGCAACGACGAACCTATCGGCGGCCTGAAAGTCACCACCGACCAGGCGTGGTTCGCCGCGCGCCCCAGCGGCACCGAGGACGTCTACAAGATCTACGCCGAGAGCTTCCGGGGCCAGGAGCACCTGAAGCAGGTTATGAACGAGGCGCGCGACGTGGTTTCCGCCGCGCTGGGCGGCAAGTAACCATGAGCCACGCCCCTACGGAAACCCCCCTTACCGAGGAGGAACTGCTGCAGGTCGTCATCACCCGCGAGGAAATCCGGGACGTGGAATTCGACTGGTTCGCCGCCGACACGCGCGGGCAAGTCGCGCAGTTCCTGGCCGCCGGGGACGACACCGTCCCGCACGCCGCCCTGCAGAGCGAGGGGCTGCTGGAACGCACGCACGTCTGGATCGACCTGCGACCCGAAACCGAGGACCCCAACGCCCCCGCCGGCGGTTTCGACGAGCACCTGACGCCCGCCCAGCGGCGCGGCGCGTTCGTCTACGACCGCCTGCCCGGCCAGACTGGCGTGTACCGCCTCGTGGCCGCCCCCCGCACCCCCTTCACCGTCAGCGACATGCCCGCGCACCTCCAGGCGTACCTGAACACCCTGCGCCTGAACGTCACCTTCGGCGCGCCGCACCTGTTCATCGGGCCGGAAGGCAGCGCTCACGAGGTCACCCCCGGCGAGCAGAGCCACCACCCGACCTGAACGCCCCGTGAAGGCCGGGCGGGGCGGGCGGTACAGTGACCCCGTGAGTCTCCCGCCGTCCGGCCCGCCCCCCGCACCACCCGAACTGAACATGTCCTTCGAGGACGCCGGACCGCCCGACGCCCCCCCACCCGCCAAGCCGAACAGGTCCCTGCGCGCCAACACCATCATCGTTATGCTCGGCACGCTCGGCTCGCGCCTGAGCGGCATCCTGCGCCAGATGGCCCTGAACAACCTGTTCAGTGTGACGCTGGTCGAGGCGTTCAACACAGCCGTCACGATCCCGAACCTGCTGCGCGAACTGCTGGCCGAGGGCGCCCTCGTCAACTCGTTCATCCCGGTGTACAAGACCCTGGACGACGCCGAGCGCCGCCGGCTGGCCCAGGCGTTCAGCGGCATCCTGATCGCCGTGAACCTGCTGCTGATGGCGGCGGGCATCCTGGCGGCCCCGTACCTCGTGGACCTCCTGCTGGCCGGGCAGTCGAACATCGACCGTGAACTGGCACTGTTCATGACCCGCATGGTCATGCCGTTCCTGATGCTGATCAGCCTGTCGGCCATCGCCATGGGGCTGCTGAACGCCGACGAGCACTTCCGGGAAAGCAGTTTCGCGCCCGTGGCCTTCAACATCGCCAGCATCGCAGCGCTGGTGCTGCTCCCCAAACAGGCCGAGTGGCTGGCGTTCGGCTGGCTGATCGGCGGGGTGGCGCAACTCGTGGTGCAGCTGCCCGCCCTGAACCGCTTTGGGCTGCTGCCCACCCCGGCCCTGAGGGGGCACCCGGCGGTGGGACGCGTGCTGCGCCAGATGGCCCCGTTCACCCTGACGGCCGGGGCACGGCAGTTCCTGAACGTCTACGTGCTGCGCCTGCTCTCCGACGCGCGGCTGTTCGATTCCGGCACGCAGGCCGGGTACTTCAACGCGCAGGCGCTGTTCACCACCGTGAACGGCCTGTTCGTCGTGTCACCCGTCCTGGCCGTCTTCCCGCGCTTCTCGCAGGCCGCCGCCGAGAAGGACTGGACGCAGTTCCGCACGCTGACGGCCAGTACCATCCGCACGACCACGTTCCTGGCCGCGCCCATGAGTGCCCTGATGATCGCACTGGCCCCCTACGTGATCAGCGTCATCAACACCCACGCTCCCCGCACTTCGGAGGAAACCGTGAAATTCCTGGCCGGGGCGGGCATCCTGAGCAGCTGGTCCCTGGCTCTGGTCCCGTGGGCGCTGGTCACGGTGCTGCTGCGCACCTTCTACGCCCGTGAACGCACCCGCGAGGCCGTGACGATCAGCGCCATCGGCTTCGTGCTGGAGGTTGGGCTGTACCGCCTGCTGGTGCCCAGCCTGGGCTTGATCGGCTTCGGCCTGAGCACCACCATCAGCGGCCTGCTGATGACCGCCGCCCTGATCGTCCTGTACCGCCGCGCCGTGGGCTTCCCGGCGCGCGAGGTGACGGGGCACCTGCTGCGCGTCGTGCCGCTGGCCGTCCTGTCAGGCGGTGCGGCGTGGCTGATCGCGCGGGCACTGCCGATCCAGCCAGGCTTCATCCTGACCAGCATTCCGGTGCTGGCCCTTGCTGGCGGCGTGGGCCTCGCCGTGTACCTGGGCGGCGCACTCGTCCTGAGAATGCCGGAAGTGGCGGCGATCACGCGCCGACTGAAACGGTAACCGGGTTGCAGGAAGGTGGGGTGTGGGAGCAATCTCCTACAACCCACACCCCACCTCCTATAACCCCTTACAGCCGGATGCCGATCAGGGCGTAGGCGACCAGGGCGACTTTCTCGCGCAGCAGGTACGAGCGGCTGACGCGGGTGCTGAGGGGGCTGGCGCTGACGTTGGCGTTCAGGCCGATGGCGCGGGCCAGGGCCAGGGCGCGGGGGGCGTGGGCCTCGTCGGTGACGAGGGTCAGGGGGGTGTGGGGGGGCAGGGCGGCGCGGGCGTTCTGGAGGTTCTGCACGGTGGTGCGGCTGCGTTCCTCGGCGATCAGGTCACCTGCGGGGACGCCCTGGCGGGCGAGGTAGGTGGTGCCGACACCGCCTTCCGTGTAGGGGTCTCCGGCGCGGCGGCCGCCCGTGACGACGACCCGCTGCACGCCTCCGGCGCGGTAGAGGGTCAAGGCGTGATCCAGGCGGCGCTTGAAGGCGGGGCTGGGTTTCCCGGCGTACTGCGCGGCTCCCAGGACGACTAGGGTGGCGTGCGGCGTGGCGGCGTTCGGGACGCGCAGGTTGGGGGTCAGGACGAATCCTGCCACGAGCAGGGCCGCCACGGCCAGTGGCAGCAGGGTGAGGGTGGCGCCCCGGGAACGCATCAGTGGCAGCGTAGCATGAAGAAAATGATAAGCCTGACGGATTGTGCGCCGGCTCTCTGCGGCTCCGTCCGGGCGTGTGGGCCGTGCCCGCCTGGACGAGGCCGGGGCGGCCCAGCGGGAGCCGGGGCGCGGGTGGGCGGACAGTGTGGAACTTCAGCCGGAGCGGGAACGGGAACGCGTGCTACGCTCGGCACGTACCCCTGCTTACGGGGGAAAGACCTTACTTATGCCCAGAACCCTTGTCATTGTCGAGTCGCCTGCCAAAGCCCGCACCATCGAGAAGTACCTCGGACAGGGGTACGCGGTGGAGTCTTCCATCGGGCACATCCGCGACCTGCCGAAAAGTGCGGCGGACATCCCGGAGAAATACAAGGGCAAGGCCTGGGCCCGCCTGGGCCTGGACGTCGAGCATGACTTCCAGCCGCTGTACGTCGTGTCGCCCGAGAAGAAGGCGCACGTGGCGAAACTCCGCAAGATGGCGGCCGAGGCTGACGAGATCATCCTGGCGACCGACGATGACCGCGAGGGCGAGAGCATCGCGTGGCACCTGTTTCAGGAACTGAACCCCAAGGTGCCGGTCAAGCGCATGGTGTTTCACGAGATCACCAGGGAAGCCATTCAGGCGGCGATTGCCAGCCCGCGCCAGATCGACACGAACCTCGTGGAGGCGCAGGAGGCCCGCCGCGCCCTGGACCGCCTGTACGGCTATGAGGTCAGCCCGGTCCTGTGGAAGAAGGTTAGGCCGAAGCTCTCGGCGGGCCGCGTGCAGAGCGTGGCGACCCGCATGCTGGTGGAACGCGAACGCGAACGCATGCGCTTTGTCAGTGCGTCGTGGTGGGACCTGCTGATCACCGGGAAGACGGCGGACGAGCAGACCTTCCCGGCCCGCCTGACCGACGTGGCTGGCCCGGATAAGACGGTGCAGAAGCTGGCGCTGGGCCGTGACTTCGACCCGCTGACCGGGCGGCTGAAAGCGGGTGTGACCGCCCGCCTGCTGACCGAGGCCGAGGCCCGCGCCCTGGCCGACGGCCTGACCGGGCAGCCGCTGACGGTCACGAGTGCCGAGGAAAAACCCTTCACGCAGCGGCCCTACCCGCCGTTCATCACGTCCACGTTGCAGCAGGAGGGAAGCCGCAAGCTGGGCTTCGCCGCCACGCGCACCATGCGCGCCGCGCAGCGCCTGTACGAGCAGGGCTACATCACGTACATGCGCACCGACAGCACCAACCTGAGCACCGAGGCGGTCACTGCCGCCCGCACGCAGGTCACGCAGATGTACGGCCCCAGTTACCTGTCGCCGCAGCCGCGCGTGTACGCCAAGAAAGCCAAGAACGCCCAGGAGGCTCACGAGGCGATTCGCCCGGCCGGGAGTGCCTTCCGCACGCCCGACAGCCTGCGCAGCGAACTGAGCGGCGACGAGTGGCGCCTGTACGACCTGATCTGGAAACGCACCGTCGCCTGCCAGATGGCCGACGCGCGGGGCCGCGGCCTGCGCGTACGCCTGGGCGGACAGACGAAGGCTGGTGAGGAGGTCGGCCTGAGCGCCTCGGGCCGCACCATCGACTTCCCCGGCTTCCTGCGCGCCTACGTGGAAGGCAGTGACGACCCGGGCGCCGCCCTGGAAGACCGCGAGACGCCCCTGCCGCCCCTGAAGGAAGGCGAGCGCGTCACCGCCGGGAGCGTCAAGCCCGAGGGTCACGACACGCAGCCCCCCGCCCGCTACACCGAGGCGTCACTGGTGCAGTCCCTGGAAGGCGCGGGCATCGGCCGCCCCAGCACGTACGCCAGCATCCTGGGCACCATTCAGGACCGTGGGTACGCCACCAAGAAAGGGCAGGCGCTGGTGCCGTCCTGGACGGCCTTCGCCACCAGCGCCCTGCTGGAACACCACTTCGCCTCGCTGGTGGACTACGACTTCACCGCCAAGATGGAAGAGGACCTCGACGACATCGCGGGCGGCCGTGCCCAGCGGGTGCCGTACCTGCGGCGCTTCTACCTGGGCGATCACGGCGAGGGCATGGCCCTGCGGCCCCTGATCGACCGGCAGATGGGCGAGATCGACGCGCGCAGCATCGCCACCATCAGCGTTCCCCGCCTGGAAGGCACCGGTATCGAGGTCCGCGTGGGCCGCTACGGCCCGTACATGGAACGCGCCGAGCAGAAAGCCAACCTGCCCGAGGACATGGCCCCCGACGAACTGACCGCCGAGAAGGCCGAGGAGATCATGGCCCGCCCCAGCGGCGACCGCCCCCTGGGCGTGGACCCCGAGACCGGGCACCCCGTCGTGGCCCGCGCCGGACGCTACGGCCCGTACGTGACGCTGGGCGACACGAACCCCCCGGTACGCAGCGCCAGCCTGTTCCCCACTGACGACCTGGGCACCCTGAGCCTGGAGCGCGCCCTGAAACTCCTGAGCCTGCCCCGACTGGTCGGCACGAGTGGCGGCGAGGAAGTCTGGGCGCTGAACGGCAAGTACGGCCCGTACCTCAAGCGCGGCACCGACAGCCGCAGCCTGACCGGCCACGAGCAACTGTTCGAGGTGGGCATCCAGGAGGCCGAGGCGCTGTTTCTGCAACCCCGCTTCGGGAAGGGCCGCGTGGCCGCCCCGCCCCTCCAGACCTTCGAGATCGAGGGCCGCGCGCCGATCCTGCTGAAATCCGGCCGTTTCGGACCGTACCTGACCGACGGGGAACGCAACGCCACCCTGCGCAAGGGCGAGGACGAGGGCACCCTGAGCGCCGAACGCGCCCTGGAAATCCTGGAGGAACGCGGCAAGGAACCCAAGAAGAAACCCGGCAAGGCCGGCGGCACGAAAAAAGCCGCCGCGAAGGCCCCAGCCAGCAAGGGCGCAGCCAGCAAAGCCCCGGCCAAGGCAGGCGCGAAGAAACCGGCCACCACGACAGCAGCTGTCAAGAAACCGGCCGCCAAGGCTGCGCCCGCCAAGGCGACCTTCACCTGGGCGCAACTCAAACCGCACCTGGGTGTCCTGAGTGCCCAGGAGCAGCAACTGGTGACCGCCACCCGCGAACAGGGCCGCAAGGTCGACGACGTGGCCCCCGAACTGGGCCTGGACGTCAAGAAGGCCAAGGGCATGGCGTTGCAGGCCAGCAAGAAACTGAACCAGGCGGCGCGCGGAGAGTAACGTGCCGACCCGCGCCCGCCCCGACACCCCCCAGGCCCTGCACCTGCCCCGGCTGGCGCAGGGCACGCCCGGCGAGTGGGTGCGGCTGCCCGGCGGGAACGTGCAGGTCGTGACCCTGACCGGCACGCTGACCGGCCCGGCCACGCCCGGCTGGCTGGTGTGCCTGACCGGCGAGGCGGTCGTGGACCTGCCCCTGAGTAACTTCGTGCGCCTGCGGGCCGGCGAGGGCTACCACGTGACCCCGGAGCAGCCCTGGACGGCCTTCGGGACCCGCGACGGCACCACGCTGCTCCTGAGCGCCGGAGAGCCCGCGTGAAACGGATTCCGTTTGTTTCGCTGACAATCCGGAACTTCACCGGATTGTCAGCTCCACGTCCGGAACCCGTTTCTCTCCCACTCGCATCCGCTCGGATTGAATGGTCTTTGCAGCCCATTCAATCGGAGGCCGTATGACCCGCCCGGCCCCGCACACCCGCGCCGAGTACCCGTACCACCACCCCACCCCGACCCGCTGGGCGGACAACGACGTGTACGGGCACGTGAACAACGTGACGTACTACGCGTACTTCGATACGGCCGTGAACGCCTACCTCGCCGCTCGGGGTGCGCTGGATATTCACGCGGGCGCGGTGATCGGGCTGGTCGTGGAGAGCGGCTGCGCGTACTTCGCGCCCGCCGCGTTCCCCGAATCCCTCAGCGTGGGCCTGCGCGTGGGCCGCCTGGGCAGCAGCAGCGTCCGTTACGAACTGGCCGTGTTCCGCGAAGGGCACGACACCGCGTGTGCGCAGGGGCATTTCGTGCACGTGTACGTTGACCGGGACACCCGCCGCCCCGCCCCCCTGCCCCCCGCCCTGCGCGCCGCGCTGGAAGCCCTGCAACCCGGCTGACTGTCGCCTGTCTGCTGGAAGGTATGTGCCCCGCAGCTTCCGTGCGGGGCGCGTGTTTCTCAGTAGCTGAGGTTCAGCGTTTCTTTTTCGCGGCCTTCGCCGCTTCCTTCGCGGCTTTCTGCTCGGCCTTCTGGCGCTCCTGCATCTCTCGGCCCATGTCCTCAAGCAGTTGCGCGCCCTGGGCGTCCACGCTGCGCTGCAATTCCAGCAGGGTCGTGGCGACCATGTTATGCAGCACCCGCTCGATGGGCGTCTTGATCCACCGGTACATCACGCGGGCGTTCAGGGTCAGGGTCACCTCGGTCCCGCCGGGCATGGGTTTGAAGGTCCAGCCCTGCGTGAGTTTCTCCAGTGGTCCCACGTTCCGCACGCTCTCCCAGCCGCCCCGCTGCGGCGCCTGCAACTGCCCGTACTTCGCGGTGAAGCTCAGGCCCAGCAGGCGGCGCGTGAACTTGAAGCGCACCAGCGCGTTGTTCGCCAGCCGGGCATTCTCGCCCTCATAATCGGCTTTCGCGAGGTTAGGGTCCCACTTGACGCGCCGCCTGGGTTCCAGCGCCAGCCGGTACAGCACGTCCGGACGGGCCCTGACCACGATGGTCTGCTTGATGCTGATGGACTCGGACATAGTAACCGTCACTGTAGCGCGAAGCTGCCCGCACCCGCGCAGGGGCGGTCAGTCAAGGAACGCCCGCGCCGGCAGGTGCGTCACGCGCAGGTTGAAGCGCTCGGCGTACTTCACGCCTGCCAGCCGCCCCACGCCCGCGCGGCCCTCCAGGAACTGCTCTTTCGTCCACTGCCAGCGGTAGAAGTCGTGGTAGTACTCCATCACGCGCCCCGCCACGTCGATGGTGTCCGTGACGTCCACACTGAAATCCGGGTACGGACTGGCCGGCGCGTGGTACTGGTAGAAGCGCACCGGTTCCCGCCAAGCGTCCAGGCGGCGCACGTCCTCGCCACTCTCGATGGCGTCGTCGCCGCTCAGGTCCGGCGCGGGCGGCATGGCAGCCCCGCCGCCCACCTCGTTCACGATCTTCGGAATGCGGGCCAGCGTGATCGCGTCGAAGGCGATCTTCGCGGTCATGCGGTGATCCGGGTGCGGGTGGTCGTCACTCCAGGTGATCACAGCGTTCGGCCGGAAGCGCGCGTACAGCCGCGCCAGTTGCAACGCCTCGCCGCGCCCGCCTGTCATGCGGCTGTCCCCCATATCGAAGAAGTGATGCTGCGCCCCGATCTGCGCCGCCACCCACGCGCCGTGCTCGCGGCGCACCCGCGTGACCTCCGCGTGCGGCGCGTCCCCGAACTGACTGGCCAGTTCCCCCAGCGTCGTCCAGACCAGCATGACCTCGTCGCCACGCGCCGCGTGCTTCGCCAGGGTCCCCATGCACCCGATCTCGTCGTCCGGGTGCGCAAACACAGCCATGATTCGCATGCGCCCCAGCATACGCGCTGCGGTTTCCGACCGGCGCCGCACTGGCCTTCAGCGCAGGAAGCGGATGCTCAGCGGGTACCGGTACGGCTGCCCCGCACTGACCCGCACGACCGCCACGATCATGAACACGAACGGCACCAACCCCAGCACCGCCATGACCGGCAGGAAGAACAGGAAGAACGCCCCGAACGTCCCCAGGAACGCCAGCGCCCCCAGGTCCGGCGTGCCTGCCGCCGCCCCACCGATCAGCCCCGCGCTGAACAGCACGAACGCCAGCACCCCCACCACCAGCCCGTACAGCCAGAAACTCAGCTGAAAATTCAGGGCTTCCTTCCCCTGCTCATCCAGCGCGCCGCTGCGGTCCCGGAACGCCAGCCACGCCACCAGCGGCCCCAGCACGTTCCCCAGCGTCGGCAGAACAAAACCCGCCAGCGGCGACAGGTGCGTGATGATCGCCGGAGTACGGTCGGATTCCGGAATGACAGGTAGCGGACGGCTCATGCTTGACAGTACGCCCCGCGCCTCCCTACAGTTCCCGCACGATGACCCGCCCCCGCCCTGCCCCCCGCAAGTCCCCCGCCCAGAAAGCGCAGGACGCCGCGCGCGACCGCCAGCCCCTCCCGGCCGGCATTCAACCCGCGCAACCCGTGATTGGCGACCACGTCGAACTGTACAGCGACGGCGCCTGCGACACGCAGGCCGGACACGGCGGCTGGGCCACCATCCTCAACTGCAAAGGCAAGGAACTCGTCCTCAGCGGCCACGAGGAAGGCACCACCAACAACCGCATGGAACTGCGCGGCCTGCTTGAGGGCCTGAACGTCCTCAAACGCCCCTGCCACGTCACCGTCATCACCGACAGCCAGTACCTCCGCAAGGCCTTCACCGACGGCTGGATCCTGAACTGGCAACGCAACGGCTGGAAAACCGCCGCCAAAGACCCCGTGAAAAACCAGGACCTCTGGGAAGAACTGATCGCGCACGCCCGCACCCACGCCCTGACCTTCGTCTGGGTCAAAGGCCACGCCGGCCACGGCGAGAACGAACGCGTCGACGAACTCGCCGTGCAGGAACGCAAGAAACTGCGGCAGAAGTAGCTCAGCGCGTGAGCGTGCAGCGGGAGCGGCGCAGCATGTCCAGCATGGTAGAGGAGCGGGACGCGGGGGTGCATCGGCCAGTGTGCGGATTCGCGGCGGTGGGCGCTGGCCTAGGCTGGGCGTATGACCCTGCCGCCTGCTGACCCGCTGCCCGACCCGCCCGTCCTGTCGGATGCGGCGCGCTGGCGGACGTTCCTGTGGCTGTGGGGTTCGCAGGCGCTGAGTGTGCTGGGGGGCGGCCTGAGTGCGTTTGCCATGAACATCTACCTGACGCAGTCGCGTTTTCCGCTGGAGGGGCAGAAGCCGGAACTGGCGGCGGCGCTGGCCCTGACCGGGCTGGGGTGGGGCGCGGCGGCGATTCTGGGAGCTCCGCTGGCGGGGGCGCTGGCGGACCGCTGGAACCGGCGGCGCATGATGATCACCTGCGACCTGCTGGGGGCGCTGCTGCTGGCTCTGGGCGTGCTGATGGTCACGCTGGGCACGCCGCCCGTGTGGCTGCTGACGCTGTTCACGGCCGCGCTGGGTCTGGTGGGTACGTTTCACGGGTCGGCGTTCGACACGAGTTACTCGTCGCTGGTCACGCGCGACCGTCTGCCGCGCGCGAACGGCCTGATGCAGACCCTCTGGAGCCTATCGGGGCTACTGAGTCCGGCGCTGGCGGCGCTGCTGATCGGACTGCCGGCCCTGGCGCGGCAGGGGGAGGCGCCGGGCGTGCTGGGGGGAGCGCTGGCGGGCCTGCCGGACGGCGTGCCGCTGGCGCTGGGGATCGACGCGGCGTCGTTCCTGCTGGCGGCGGCCGTGGTGTCGCGCCTGCACTGGCCGCAACCGCCGCGCCGGGACGGGGGGCGCGGCCGGCCCTCGCTGGCACAGGACATGCGCTTCGGGTGGACGTTCATCGGGCGGCGGCCCGCGCTGCTGCACCTGCTGCTGACCTTCGCGGGCGTGAACCTGCTGACCAGCGGCGTGGGCGTCCTGCACCCCTTGCTGGTGCGGTTCACGCTGGGCACCCCGGCTGACGGGGCCGGCGCGGCCCTGGCGACCGTCTGGACTGCCCTGAGTGCCGGGGGTCTGCTGGGCGGGCTGCTCGTCAGCGTGACGGGCGGCCTGAAGCGGCGGCGGGTGCTGGGCGTGCTGGTGCCCATGATCGCCGCCGGAACCGCGCACGCCCTGAGCGGCGTGGCGGGTAGTCTGCCCCTGACGGCCGCGTGCGTGCTGGCCTTCGGGGTGATGACGCCGATCATGAACGCGCACTCGCAGAGCATCTGGCAGGCGCAGGTCGCGCCGGAACTGCAGGGCCGGGTATTCAGCGTGCGCCGCCTGATCGCGCAGTTCACCGCGCCGCTCAGTACCGCGCTGGCCGGGCTGCTCGCCGCGCGGGTGGGGGCCGGGTCGATCCTGCTGTGGTCCGGAGTGTTGATGGCCGTCCTGGCGACCGCGCAACTCCTGAATCCCCACCTGCGCCGCGTGGAGGATCCGCTGCCCGAAGCGCCGCCGCTCACGGCGTGAATCCGGCAGTAGTGGGGGGACGCCACCGGTCGGCGTCCCCCCTTCATGTGTCGTGCTTCAGCCCTGCCGGTCGAGCCAGCCGGCCAGCCACGGCAGTTTCGTCTGCACCTTCTCGCGTAGGCCGCTCCAGTACCGGTGGGACCAGCCTTCGAGGTTGCGCTGCTTGCCGCGCGCGACGGCCAGGGCTCCCTCGGGCACGTCGTCGTGGACGGTGCTGCCGCCCGCGATGAAGGCGGCGTCGCCGATCACGCGGGGCGCGACGATGGTGCTGTTACTGCCGATGAACACGCCGGCCCCGATGCGGCTGGGGTGTTTGTTCACGCCGTCGAAGTTCGCGATGATGGTCCCGGCCCCGACGTTCGTCTCGTCGCCGATGCTCACGTCGCCCAGGTACGCGAGGTGCCCGGCCTTCACGCCCTGCGCGAGACGGGCGTTCTTGGTTTCCACGAAGTTCCCGATGTGCACCGCCTCGCCCAGCACGGTGCCGGGGCGCAGGCGCGCGAACGGCCCCACGTCACTGCGGGCGCCCACCTGCGCGCCTTCCAGCACGCTGTGTGGCTTCACGATCACACCCTCGCCCAGCACGCTGTCCGTGATGACCGAGTACGCGCCGATCTCGGCACCGTCGGCGACGCGCGTGGCGCCGCGCAGGATCACGCCGGGCTCCAGGGTCACGTCGCGGCCCAGCACGACCGTGTCCTCGATGTACACCGTTTCCGGCATGTGGATGGTCACCCCGGCCCGCATGTGCGCCAGCGTGATGCGCGCCCGGATGATGTTCTCCGCCTCGGCCAGCCCCGTGCGGTCGTTGGCGCCCATGACCTCGTCCGGGTCGTTCAGGCGGAACGCGTGCGCCTCGGCCCCCTCGGCGCGGTACAGGCCCAGCAGGTCCGTCAGGTAGTACTCGCCGCTGGCGTTCTCGTTCGTGATGCGGTGGGCCAGGTCGTTCGCGCGGGCGTCCATCAGGTACACGCCGCTGTTGAATTCTCCCACGGCGCGTTCCTCGGGCGTGGCGTCCTTCTGCTCCACGATGCGTTCCACGTTCCCCTGCGCGTCCCGGATGATCCGGCCGTACCCGGTCGCGTCCGGCAGCACGCCGGTCAGGACCGTGAACGCCCCGCCCCGCGCGCGGTGGTCGGCCAGCAGGTCCCGCAGCGTCTCGGTGCGCAGCAGCGGCGTGTCGCCGTACAGAACCAGCACGTCCGCCTCCCGGTGGTCCTCCAGGGCGTCCATGCCGGCAAGGAAGGCGTTCCCGGTGCCCAGCTGCTGCTCCTGCCGCGCGAACACCACGCCGGTCCCCGCCAGGGCCGCCTCGACCGCCCCGGCCCCGTGCCCGGTCACGACAACCACGCTGCGCGCGCCCAGCTCCTGCGCGGCTTTCACGGCCCACGCGACCATCGGGCGGCCCGCCACCGGGTGCAGCACCTTGGGCAGCGAGGATTTCATGCGCGTGCCCTGACCGGCGGCCAGGATCACCACGTCCAGCGGACGGTTCGTATCAGTCATACCGCCCAGAAGTGTACCAGCGCACCCACACTGCTCGCTGTCAGGGCGCCGGGCCGCCCGGAACGGCAGCGGGGCCGCCACGCGTTGAACGTGGCGGCCCCGGCAGGTGCGTGAATCAGGAAGGCTTGAGGGTCGTGTCGGTGGGGGCGGCGGCGGGCACACCCTGGCGGCGCAGGCGCACCAGGAAGTAGATGCTCGCCAGGATCAGCGGAATGCTGATCACGTGAGTGTCCGTGAACAGGCCGATCCCGGGGGCGTCCAGACCCTGGTTCAGGTACGCCTTGGGCGACAGGGGGTTCAGGCGGAAGGTTTCCTCCCAGCCGGCGCGCAGGATGGAGTACCACAGCCAGAACTGCCAGAACGCCCAGCCGGGAATGCGGCTGCGCAGCCAGAAGTAAGACGCGACCGACAGGATCACGCCGATGATCACGCCGTACATCTGCGCGAAGTGAACGGGGGCGGTCATGACGATCTGCCCGCCGATCTGCTGGCAGTACTGCGAGAGGTCCAGGTCCGGGTTGGGGTTCTTGATGCACATGCCCTCGTGAAATGCGCGGGCGCTGTCGGGCCAGCGGTACCCGACGGCCCAGCCGGTCACGCGGCCCACGGTGTCCGTGCCGTTCATGATGTTCCCGATGCGCCCGCCGATGATCCCGAACGCCACGCCGGGCACGCACAGGTCCGCGTAGCGGTAGAAGTCCATGCCCTTGCGCCGCGCGTAGTACAGCATGACCAGAATCCCGCCGATCAGGCCGCCGTGAATGCTGATGCCGCCCTGCCGGAGGTTGATGATGTCCAGCAGCACGCGCGGGAACGGCGTGTTCTCAAACTGGTTCCAGGAGGTCACCACGAACACCAGCCGCGCGCCCACCAGTCCCCAGATGATCATCCAGAGAATCATGTCGTTGAACAGGTCCACGTTCAGGCCGCGCTCGCGCGCCATTTTCGTGCCGACCCACACGCCCGCCACGATACCGAGCGTGATCAGCACGCCATACCAGGCAATCGTAAAACTGCCTATCTGAAGAAATACAGGATCCATACGTGCCTCGCAGTCTAGGGCTTTCTGCCCGCCGGGGTCCGGGCCACTGAGCCCGGGACCCGGCAGTCAGGGAAAGGCGCGTCCGGCTGCTGCGAGCCTGGACGCGCCAAGTGAAGGGGGAGAGCGACGAGGGTTACAGGCCCAACGCGGGCGTCTCGTCGGGCGCCGTCTCGGGGGGCGGCAGGCGGAACACGCGGGACAGGATCACGCCCAGTTCGTACAGCACGTACAGCGGCACGGCCACGATCAGCATGCTGGTGGGGTCCGGGGTGGGCGTGATGATCGCGGCGAACACCATGATCACGACCAGCGCGATACGCCAGCCCTTGCGCAGCAGCACGTGGTTCACGATCCCGATCCGGGTCAGGATCACGGCCAGGATCGGCAGCTCGAACGACAGGCCGAACGCCACCAGGAAGGTCGTGACCGTCCCGATGTAACTGCCCAGACTCAGGATCGGCGTGACCGCCCCGTTCAGGAAGTCCAGCAGGAACCGCACCATGGTCGGCAACACCAGCGTGTACCCGAAGATCGCGCCCACGATGAACGAGAAGCCCGCCCCGATGATGAACGGCAGTGCCCAGCGGCGCTCGTGGTCGTACAGGCCCGGCGCGATGAACGCCCACACCTGCGTCAGCATGAACGGCAGCGCGATCGCCAGTCCCGCCCAGAACGACAGGTTCAGGCTCAGGATGAACTGATCGGTCAGGTTCAGCGTGACCAGCTGCACCTTGTCCTGCTGGTACAGCACCGAGGCGTTCAGGGGCACCTTGACCAGTTCCAGCAGTTGCAGGCGGTACTGGAAGGCGGCAATCATGCCGATCACCAGGAAGACCGCGCTGATCACGATACGTTTACGCAGTTCCTCCAGGTGGTCGAACAGCGGCGCGCTTTTCAGGTTGGCGTTGGGATCGGCGGTCATGGTCCGGTCCTCAGTTACGCCGTTCGGTGACGGGCGCAGCGTGCTCGGTGACGATGGGCGCGCCTGTCACGGGGTCCAGCTGACGCGAGGCGACGTCCGTGACGGGCACGACCGGCTCGTGCGTTTCCTTCTTGAATTCCTTGATGCCCTGCCCGAGGCCCTTCCCGAGTTCCGGGAGTTTGCGGGCGCCGAACACCAGGGCGATAACGACAACGATCAGGATGATTTCCAGGGGTCCCATGAGTGGCTCCTTACGGGCCGGGCAGGTGCGCGGCCACGGGTGAATGAGGTCGGGGGTGGCGGAGGGGGCGGGCAGAGGGGGCCGGAGCGTCCGGTCACGCGGTCCGGGCGGGCAGGCTCTTCTAACATGAAGGTATGCGATGAGGCCGGAATCGGATCAGGCGCAGCTCACCTATCAAACCTTAATGGGGGTCTGTCAAACAGGAGTGAGAGGCGTGCCGGTCGGCGCGGTACCCCTGTCTCCTGCCGCCCTACAGCGGTTTTCGGTTCTCCTTCGCAGCTCTGCGAGGCCGCCCGGTTCAGGTCGATTTCGGGAATCATACCCGGGGCTGACCTGAACACCGCTCTCAGATGCTCCAGCCACCGTCGACCAGCAGTTCCTGCCCGGTGGTGTACGCCGCCTCGCGGGAGGCCAGGAACGCCACGGCCGCCGCGACCTCGTTCGGCTCTCCGAAGCGCCGGGCCGGAATGCGCGCCGCGAGCTTCTGCGCCTCCTGCGGGTCGGCGTGCAGCTGCCGCAGCCGCTCGGTGGCGGTGTAGCCGGGCGCGACTGTGTTGCAGGTCACGCCGTCCGGGGCGACCTCCAGCGCCAGCGTCCGCAGGTAATTGGTCACCCCGGCCCGCAGCGCGTTGCTGACCGGCAGGGTGGGGGCGGGGCGGCCCACCGTCAGGCTCGTGATGGCGATCACCCGCCCCCACCCGCGCGCGCGCATGCCCGGCACGGTCGCGTTCGCCAGCCGCACGGTGCTCATGAAGGTCGTCTGGAAGCCCTGCGCCCAGGCGTCCTCGCTGACCCCGCTGGGCAGTCCGGCCGCCGGGCCGCCCGCGTTACTGACCAGGATGTCCACGTCGCCCGCCGCCGCCACGGCCGCCTCCACACCCTCAGGTGTGCTGACATCCGCCACCACCCAGCGCGCCCCGATCGCGTCGGCGGCGCATTTCAGGGCGTCCTCGCCGCGCGCCGCGACCGTCACGTGCGCCCCCATGCGGATCAGGTCGTGCGCCGCCGCCAGCCCGATGCCCTTACTGCCGCCCGTCACCAGCGCGCGCCTGCCGTCCAGTCGAAACAGCGTCATACCCACCAGGGTACACCCACCCCCCATGACCCCGCCGGGCAGGCGTTACCCTGCCGCCATGACCCACCCCGACTCCGCCCTTCCCGACCCTGCCCGGCTGGCCGCCCTGATCGTGGTCGCCACGCCCGGCGAGGCCGCGCACCTGACCGACCTGAGCGCGCCCTTCCGGGAGCGGCTGCGTGTGCAGGTTCTGGTCAGTGGCGTGGGGCCGGTCGCGGCGGCCCTCGCCACGCAGCGCGCCCTGCTGGCCGCCCCGTACGCCCTGGCGATCAGCGCCGGGATCGGCGGCGCGTATCCCGCCTCGGGCCTGCAGGCGGGCGATCTGGCCGTGTCCAGCCGCATCATCCAGGCGGACCTGGGCGCGTGGGACGACGGGCAGTTCCTGGATTTCACGGCGCTGGGCCTGTCCGTGCTGCCCGGACCACTGGAGTCACCCGAACCGCACGCTGATCCGGACGTGCAGGCCGGGCACTTTCCCGCCTGGGAGAAGGCCGCGCAGGTCGCGGCGCGCAGCGGGGCGCGGCTGGGGCCACTGCTGACGCTGGGCAGCGTCACGGGCGACCACGGGGCGGCGCGGCACCTCCAGGCCCGGCACCCCGGCGCACTCACCGAGGGCATGGAGGGGGCCGGGGTGGCGCACGCCGCGCTGCTGGCGGGCGTGCCCAGCCTGGAAGTACGCGGCGTGAGCAACCCCGTCGGCCCGCGCGACCGCGCCGCGTGGCGCATCCCGCAGGCACTGGCCGCGACCCGCCGGGGCGTGGAGGCCGCGCTGCTGACCCTGCTCGACTGAACCGCGCCGCCCCACTGGACTGGGGGCGGCGCGGTATCGGTCCAGCCGGTCAGGTCAGTTGGGGTTCAGGAGCGTCTGCACCGGCGTGACCTGCGCGGGGAAACTGACCGTGACGTTCACGGTCGTTCCAGCGGGCGTGGCGGGGTCCACGTTGATCCAGTGGCTCGCCAGGACCGGCGGGTTCGGCTGCGGGTCGATGGCGCGCACCAGCACGCGCCCCTGCGCCGGCACGAACGCGCACCAGCTTTCCGGCGCGGCTGTGAACGCCCGGACGGGCAGCACGCTCTGCAGGGTCAGGTCGTCGGGCGTCGCCCAGTACTCGATCAGCAGGCTCGCCTGCGTGCGGTTCAGGTCGGGGCGGGCCACGTCCAGTTGAATCTCGACGCTGTCGGCCTTGCCGGACACGAGGTTCATCCAGCCCGGGACCACCAGGCGGCCGCTGCTGGCGCTCTTGAACTGTTGCGGGGCGGGATCAGTCATGCGCTACAGACTACCGCCTGAACGGTCACACGGTTCCGACAGGGCCGCCCGGCGCAGGTACGCTGTGAACTACTCGCTCTGAATGGTGCGGGTCAGAGCGCGCACGGCCAGGAAGCCCACCACGAAGAACAGCAGGGGCAGCAGGTTCACGCTGAGCTCGGAGTCTTTCTCGGGTTCCAGCGGGTTCTGACGGCGGTACTTGATCATGCGCCCCAGCCTACGGCACCCGCCTCCCGGAAACGCACGCCGGTCTTAAGGGTCGCTTGCGAGTCCCGACCACCCGGCCTCCTGTCCAGCCCATACGACCCCCGGGGGCCCGCCTGTAAGCCCGGCCGTTGCACCCGCCCCGCGCCGGGGGGTAGAACTGCGCCCGTGACCTCCACCCCTTCCCAGGCCCCCGGCGAGCCCGCCACCATGCGCGCCCTGAGCAAACAACACGCCCAGGAGGGCATCTGGATGACCGAGGCGCCGGTCCCCACGCCCGGCCCGAACGACCTGCTCATCCGGGTGCGCAAGGGCAGCATCTGCGGCACCGACGTGCACATCTACAAGTGGGACACCTGGGCGCAGAACACCATCCCCGTGCCCATGATCGTCGGGCACGAGTACGTCGGCACGGTCGCCGCGATCGGCAGCGAGGTTCGCGGCTTCCAGATCGGGGACCGCGTCAGCGGCGAGGGGCACGTCACCTGCGGGCACTGCCGCAACTGCCGCGCCGGGCGCCGCCACCTGTGCCGCAACACCCTGGGCGTCGGCGTGAACCGCCCCGGTTCTTTCGCCGAGTACCTCGTGCTGCCCGCCTTCAACGCCTTCAAACTCCCGGACGACATTCCCGACGACATCGCCGCGATCTTCGACCCGTTCGGGAACGCCGTGCACACCGCCCTGAGCTTCGACCTGGTCGGCGAGGACGTCCTGATCACGGGCGCCGGCCCCATCGGTGTGATGGCCGCCGCCGTCGCCCGGCACGTCGGCGCGCGCAACGTGGTGATCACCGACATCAACGACTACCGCCTGGACCTCGCGCGCCGCATGGGCGTCACCCGCGCCGTGAACGTCGCCCACGAGGACCTGCGCGTCGTCATGCAGGAACTCGGCATGACCGAAGGCTTCGACGTGGGCCTCGAGATGAGTGGCTCCGGCCCCGCCTTCGCGCAGATGGTGGACGTCATGAACAACGGCGGCAAGGTCGCCCTGCTCGGCATTCCCAGCGGCCGCGTGGACATCGACTGGAACGCCGTCATCTTCAAGATGCTGACCATCAAGGGCATCTACGGCCGCGAGATGTTCGAAACCTGGTACAAGATGGCCGCCCTCATCCAGTCCGGCCTGGACCTGAGCCCCATCATCACGCACCACTACCCCATTCATGACTACCAGAAGGGCTTTGACGCCATGCTCGGCGGCCAGAGCGGCAAGGTCATCCTGAACTGGGAGTAAGAGGGTGTAGGACGTGGGTTGTAGGTTGTAGGGTGTGGACGCTGTTTCGTCCCACAACTCACACCCCCTTCGCCATCTGGCGGATGCCCCCAATCCCTCTGGTGCGGCATGCTGCGGCCCATGAGCGTTCTCGTGCAGGTGTGGTGGCCCGGTGATCCGGGTGCCCTCGCCTGCTGACGTTCATCGTCGCGCCGCGCCCGGATCTCGTGTCCGGGCGCGGCTTTTTTATGTCTCTGGTGGAGGAGTGGATCATGTCGAATACAGGAAATGGAATGGGGCAGAGGATGGAGGGGCGGCCGCGTGTGCTGACCGGGGACCGCCCGACGGGACGGCTGCACCTGGGGCATCTGGTGGGGTCGCTGCGCTCGCGGGTGGCGCTTCAGGACTCGCATGAGGTGTTCGTGCTGGTCGCGGACGTGCAGGGCCTGACCGATCACTTCGAGCGGCCGGACGTGCTGCGCCGCAACATTCCGGAGGTGATGCTGGACTACCTGGGCGCGGGCCTGGACCCGGCGCGGGTGACGTTCGTGCGGCAGTCGGGCGTGCCAGAACTGACCGAACTGACCGTGTACCTGCTGAACCTCGTGACCGTGTCGAAGCTGCGGCAGAACCCGACCGTGAAGACCGAGATCGCTCAGAAGGGTTTCGGCGATTCGGTTCCGGCAGGGTTCTTCATCTATCCGGCGGCGCAGGTGGCGGACATCGTGGCGTTCGGCGCGCAGGTCGTCCCGGTGGGCGAGGATCAGTTGCCCATGCTGGAACTGACGCGCGAGGTGGTGCGGCGCTTCAACGGGCTGTACGGGCCTACGGCAGATGGAACGGCGGTGCTGCGGGAGCCGCAGGCGCTGCTCTCGGCGTCGCCGCGTCTGCCGGGCCTGGACGGGCAGGCGAAGATGGGCAAGAGCCTCGGCAACGCCGCGTACCTGAGCGACCCGCCGGACGAACTGCGCCGCCGGGTAATGGGCATGTTCACGGACCCGGCCCACCTGCGCGCCAGTGACCCCGGGCAGGTCGAGGGGAACCCGGTCTTCGCGTACCTGGACGCCTTCGACCCGGATGCGGCCCGCGTGCAGGCCATGAAGGACCACTACCGCGCCGGGGGCCTGGGCGACGTGACCGTCAAACGGCACCTGCTGGACGTACTGGAGGCCGAACTGACACCCATCCGCGAACGCCGCGCCGCGTACGCGCAGGACCCGCAGGCCGTCATGGACCTCCTGCGGGGCGGCACCGGGCGGGGCCGCGAGGTCGCTGCGCACACGCTGGGGCAGGTGCGGGCGGCGCTGCAACTGGGGGAGCAGGCAGCTCGGCTGTAGCAAGGAGGGAGCGGGGAGTGAGTCGGCTGTTCCCACTGTCCACTTCCTGCTGTCCACTGCCCACCGCCTACGACCCCCCCGTGTGCTCCCGTGCCTACTTTTCCTGAGTGTGGTCGTGTTAACCTGCTTGCCGGAGGCCCGGCACTGGCCCTGGCGGCGTGAAGCTGGCTGTGGGAGTCTGGAAGGTGCCGCGGCGATAAACGACTCATGGACTACTACGAACTGCTGGGCGTGGCCCGTACGGCAAGTGCCGATGAAATCAAATCCGCTTACCGCAAACTGGCCCTGAAGTACCACCCGGACCGGAACAAGGAAGAGGGCGCGGCCGAGAAGTTCACGCAGATCAACGAGGCGTACGCGGTCCTCAGTGACGCCGAGAAACGCGCGCACTTCGACCGGTACGGCAGCGCGCCGGGCGCCGGAATGCCGGGCGGCGATCCGTTCGGCGGGATGGGCGGCGCGGGCTTCGACCCGATGGACATCTTCGAGCAGCTGTTCGGCGGCGCGGTGGGCGGCCGGGGTGGCCGCCGTGGCCCGGCGCGCGGCGACGACCTGGAAACCGAGGCGCACGTGACGCTGGCCCAGGCCCGCGCGGGCGAGGAGATTCAGGTCAGCGTGGACCGCCTGACGGCCTGCGATCACTGCCACGGCACGAAAACCGAGCCGGGCGGGAAACCCCCGAAAACCTGCTCGACCTGCGGCGGCGCGGGCGCGGTGCGGGCTCAGGCGCGCACGATCTTCGGCGTCGTGGAGACGCAGCAGGCGTGCCCCACCTGCCGGGGCGAGGGTCAGATCGTTCAGGACCCCTGCACGGTCTGCAAGGGCCGGGGCCGCACCCTGAAATCCGAGCAGGTCAGCGTGAAACTCCCCAGGGGCATCGACGAGGGCTACCGCATCCGCGTGAGCGGCATGGGCAACGAGGGTCCGGGCGGGAACGGCGACCTGTACGTGCACATCGAGATGGAAAAACACCCGGAGTTGCGCCGCGAGCAGGAGCACCTGATCTATGCGGCAAAAATCGGGTTCGCGAAGGCCGCGCTGGGCGGGCAGGTCACGGTCCCCACCCTGGACGGCCCGCAGGTGGTCGAGGTGAAGGCCGGCACGCAGCACGGCGAACTGCACCGCCTGCGCGCCCAGGGCATGCCGCGCCTCCAGGGGTCCGGCAGCGGCGACCTGATCGTCGAGTACGACGTCATCGTGCCGAAACCCGGTCAGTTGACGCCCGAGGCGCGCGAGGCCCTTCTCGCCTACGCCCGCGCGGTCGGTGACGAGGTGAACGAGAAGCACGAGAGCCTGCTCGGCAAGGTCGGGAAGATTTTCCGGGGCGAGTAGAGAAGTAGATGGTTGAAAGTTGATGGTTGATGGGGTTTGACTCCATCAACCATCAACTTTCAACCTGAATTCATCGTGCAGGGCGGCCAGCGCTGCGTGGTGGCCGGCCATGCCGTGAATGCCGCCGCCGGGCGGAGTGGCGCTGGAGCACAGGTACACGCCGCGCACGGGCGTGCGGTACGGGGTGGGGGTGGGGACGGGGCGGGCCAGCAGGCCGGGGAGGTCGCCGCGCCCGCCGTTCACGTCGCCGCCATGAAAGACCGGGCTGAAGGCCTGGAGTTGCGTGGCGGTCGTGCGGGTGCGGGCCAGGATCAGCCCCTCCCAGCCGGGCGCAAACCGGTCGATCTGCCTCTCGACCTGTGCCTGGGCGTCGTGGTCGCTGCCGTTCGGGACGTGCGCGTACGCCCAGAAGGTGTGCCGCCCGGCAGGAGCACGGCTGGGGTCGAACAGGGTGTGCTGCGCGGCCAGCACGTACGGGCGCGGGTGCAGGTGCGCCTGCGTGACGGCTTCCGACGCGGCGATGTCGGCCGCGTGCCCGCCGATGTGCACGGTGGCGGCGCGGGCCACGCGCGGATCCTGCCAGGGCATCGGGCCGGACAGCGCGTAATCGAACTTCTGAATGCCTGGGCCGTAGCGGTAGCCTTCCAGCGCGTCCCGGTACGCGGCCGGGGCGCGGTCGCCCAGGATGCCCAGCAGCACGGCGGGACTGCTGTCCACCAGGGTCACGCGGGCGGGCGGCAGGTCGCGGGCGTCCGTGACGGTCACGCCGGTCACGACGCTGCCGCCCAGGTACTCCAGGTAGGCGCGCATGGCGTCTGCCAGGGACTGCGCGCCGCCACGCGGGAACGGCCACCCGACCGCGTGGCCCAGCAGCGCCAGCACCAGCGTCATGGCGGACGTGCCGGGCGTGCTCAGTGGCAGGCAGCTGTGCGCGGCCAGTCCGGCCCACAGCGCGCGGGCCTCGGGTGTGCGGAACAGGGTCTGGCCCAGCAGCGCGGCGGGCGGCAGGCCCCGCACGCCGAAGCGCGCCAGGGTCACGGGGTGGCGCGGTACGCGCGGCAGCGGGCGCAGAATGTCGTCCAGCAGGCCCTCCCAATCGGCCAGCAGCGGGGCCATCAGGCGCACCCAGGTGGGACCGTCGCGGCCCAGGGCGTCGGCGGTGGCGTGCAGGTCACGTTCCAGCGTCACGCTTCGCCCGCCGGGCAGCGGGTGCGCGACCGGAGCGGTGGGCTGCACCCAGTCCAGCCCGAAGGCATGCAGCGGCCACTGCCGGAACGCGGGGCTCGCGGCGGCCAGCGGGTGAATGGCCGACCCGTAATCATGCACGAAGCCGGGCAGGGTCATGTGCGCGCTGCTCAGGCCGCCGCCCACCTGCGCGCGCGCCTCGATCACCTGCACGCGCAGGCCCGCGCGGGCCAGGGTGATGGCCGCCGACAGGCCGTTCGGTCCGGCTCCGACAATCACGGCGTCCAGCGCGGGGGGCGGTCCTGCGGGGGGAGCAGTCATGCGGGCAGCGTACCGCCCGGCGCAGGCCGTCCCTGTTGAACAGACGTTCATGAGCCGCGCGGGCAGTGTTCCCGGCGCGGGCACGCCTGCGCTCCATGACACCCGGCGCGGCGGACAGGTATGCTGCTTGGCGGTCGGTTCCGCGCCGGGAGGCTCTCCTTCCGGCGGTGTTCACGGGAACCGCGTTGCGTGCCGCCCCACCGCCCCCCTTTCCTTCCGGAGGATCACCCCTTGCCCGTTTCACACCGCGCCCCGTCCGAACTGCTGAACAGTCGTCGTTCCCCCCTGCTGGTGTTCGCCGGTCAGAGCAACCGCGCCCTGGCCCAGTCCATCTGCGATCACCTGGGGGTCCCGCTGGGGCGCAGCAAAACCGAGAAGTTCACGAACGACAACATCATCGTGCACTACGAGGAATCCCTGCGTGAAGGCGACGTGTTCATCGTGCAGACCTTCAGCACGCCCGTCAGCGACGCCATCATGGAACTGATGCTGATGATCGACGCCGCCAAGAGCGCCAGCGCCGGGCGCGTCACGGCCGTCATCCCGTACTACTCGTACGCCCGCAGCGACAAGAAAGACAGCCCCCGCATCAGCATCGCCGGCCGCCTCGTCGCGGACCTGCTGCAGGAGGCCGGTGCGGACCGCATCCTGACCATGACCCTGCACGCCCCGCAGGTGCACGGTTTCTTCAAGGTCCCGGTCGATCACCTGTCCGCCGACCTGGTCCTCAGCCACCACTTCAAGAGCTGCGTACCCGACGCGCACAACGGCGTGGTCCTCGCGCCCGACGCCGGGAGCATCAAACGCGCCAGCCAGATCGCGCGCCGCCTCGACAGCGGCCTTGCCATGATCGACAAGGAACGCATCTCGGACACCGAGGTCCGCCCCCGCGCCCTGATCGGCGACGTGGACGGCAAGACCGTGTTCATCGTCGACGACGAGATCAGCACCGCCGGGTCACTGGTCGAGACCGTGAACATCGCCCGCAGCATGGGCGCCAAGGACGTGTACGTGGCCGTCACGCACGGCGTGTACACCGGCCCCGCCATCCAGCGCATCGCCGGACTGGACGTCACGCAGGTCGCCAGCACCAACACCGTGCACGTCAGCGAGCAGAAGCAGGAAGCGGCGGGCGGCAAGCTGGCCGTGCTGGACGTAGCCCCGCTGTTCGCAGACGCCATCACCAACATTCACACCGGAGCGAGCGTCAGCACCCTGTTCACCTGAACAGGAGCCGTGGGGCGTGGGCAGCGGAGAACTTCTTTCCGCTGCCCACATTCTGTTGCCCGCGTTCTGTTCGGGCGGGTACCCTCCGGTCAGGTGGCGACTGGCGTGGCCCGCGCCCCGCGCAGGAGCAGCAGCAGGGTAGTGGCGGCAAGGCTGGTGACCAGCAGGCCGGCGTGTCCGCCCGTCAGGAATGCCAGTGGTAGGGCCGCGCACAGCAGCAGCGGCACCAGCAGGGTGCGGGGGCCGCCCAGGGCTGTCCAGGCGAGCAGCAGGGCGCTGGCGCTGCCCAGCAGTTCGGCGGCCTGTGGGGGCAGGTAAGCGCCCAGAACGCTGCCCAGCGTGAAGCCCAGGCTCAGCCCCAGCAGGGCCGCCGCGAACGGCAGGGGCGGCAGGGGCAGGCGGCGCGTGGCGGCCCAAAGCGGGAGCAGCAGGGCAGTCAGCAGTAGCGCGGCGCTTTTCATCAGGCCGACCTTGGTCAGTGTTTCGCGCACGCTGCCCTGCGTGAATGCCACGGCGATATCCTGGGCGGTCACGGCGTCCGTGAGTTGCCATTTCAGGGTCTGGCGGCCGCTCAGGGCGCTGCGGGTCTGCGCGGTGGGGAACAGGGTATACCGCTGGAACCGGGCGGGCCGGTCGGTGTTCAGGGTCAGTTCGAACGAGCGGATGGCTTCACGGCGGCTCAGGACGTAGCTCCAGCCGCGCGCGCCCTGGTTGCGGTAGGTGGCCTCGACCCGGACGGCGCCACGCGCCGGGACGGTGCCCTGCCAGACGCTGCCGTTCA
The DNA here is from genome assembly GCF_028622095.1 of Deinococcus aquaticus. Lineage (NCBI taxonomy): Bacteria > Thermotogati > Deinococcota > Deinococci > Deinococcales > Deinococcaceae > Deinococcus > Deinococcus aquaticus. Next base: position 1,769,997 of record NZ_CP115165.1, read on the forward strand.
GGAGGTCGCTGGCGTGGAACGTCTCTCCGTTCACGGTCAGCTGGAAGCCGTTGAGGGTGCCGCTGCCCTGCGGGAGCGGGAACTCGAAGCGCAGGGTGGCGGGGGTATCCAGGGGGTTGCTGAAGGTGTACGAGGCGCGGAAGGAGGCGTTGTAGTACGTGCCGCGCCCGCCGGCGGGGTCCACGAAGTTCAGGTCGGTGGTGATGGCGGCGCGGTCCATGTCGAGCGGGCGTTCGCCCAGCATGGTCACGTCGCGCGTGTACACGAGGCTGCCGCCGCGCGTGCGTGTGAACCCCTCGCGCAGGTTCTGCACGGTGCCGTTCTCGCCGCCCAGGTAGGGCAGGAGCTGCTCCCAGCCGTTGTTCACGCGGATGCGGGCGTAGACGTCTGGCGGCAGCACGAGGCTGCGGGAGTACGTGCGGGTCTCGACCAGGGTGGCGTGCGGGGCCTGCTGCGTGGTGGGGCCTCCGTCCGGGTCGGCGGCGTTGGCGTAGCGGGCGTTCTGTCCGGCCGCGAGGCGCAGTTCGGTGACGTGCCGGGCCACGGTCAGGGTCAGCAGGCCCGCGCCGAGGGCCAGGGCGGCGGCGGCCCAGCGGGTCAGGGTGGGTGCGTGGCGGGTCAGGGCGGTCAGGGCCGTCTGCGCGCGGGCGCGGTCCAGCAGGCCCAGCAGCAGCAGGCCCGCCAGGACGGCGAGAACGGTCAGCGCGGCGGGCGCGGCGAGGCCCAGCAGGTCGTGCAGGGCGGCTGTCAGGGTGCTCAGGGTGGTCTGGACCATGCTGAAGGGACCTCCGGGGGGTGGGGGCGGGCAGGAACGACAACCGGCGGGCAAAGCGGCAGTGATGGCAGGTACTCACATGAGTACACATCCCCAAGGAACGCTGAGCATCCGTCTTTAGTTGCAGCGGCCCGCAGGGGCGAAGATGAACCATGAACACTGTGCTGCCGGACGCCCTGCGTCCCCTGACCCCGCTGATCGAGGCGCACCTGGGCGCGGCGGTGCAGGGCGGGGCGCGCCTGCAGGGCGGGGATATCAGCGCCGCCTACCGCCTGCGGACCACGCGGGGCGAGTTCGTGCTGAAGGCCGCGCGGCCCACCGGAGGAACGCACCTGCCGCTGTACGCGCCGGAAGCCGAGGGGCTGGCGCTGCTGCGCGCGGTGGGACCGCTGGCCGTGCCGGACGTGATCGCGTTCGGGGAGGGACCGGGCGGCTGGCAGTACCTGCTGCTGTCCTACCTGCCGCCGGCCGACGACACGCCCGCCCTGCACGGGGCGCTGGGGCGGGGGCTGGCGGCCCTGCACGCGCGGCCCGCGCCGGGCTTCGGGGGTACGCCGGACAACCTGTTCGGGTCGCTGCCGCAGCAGAATCTGGCGGCGGGGTCGGCCGCCGAGTTCTTCTGGCACAGTCGCCTGCTGCCGCAGCTGGAGCGGGCCGGGGCGGCGCTGGGCGCGGCGGACCGGGCGCGGTTCGCGGAGTTGCGTGAGCGGTTGCCGCGCCTGATCCCGCCGGAGCCTCCGTCGCTGGTGCACGGTGACCTGTGGCACGGGAACCTGCTGTTCACGGTGCGCGGCCCGGCCCTGATCGATCCGGCCGCAGCGTTCAGTCACCGGGAGGTGGATCTGGCGGCCATGCGGTTGTTCGGCGGGGTGCCCGGACAGGTGTTCGCCGCGTACGCCGGGGCGCTGCCGCCCGCCGAGGGCTGGGAGGATCGCGCGGCGCTGTGGAACCTGTACCCGCTGCTGGCGCACGTGAACATGTTCGGGGCGGGGTATCTGGCCCGCACGCGTGAGGCGCTGGAGGCGGCCCTGCGTCTGCCGGAACGCTGGGCTGGGGATTGACGGGGGGCGGGCGCTGCCCTGCCGGGACGAGTCGGGCAGGACCGGGACCTTGTTGTGGTAAATAAACCGCTTGATTTTATAAACCAACAGGATCAGAATGCAGCCATGACCACTGCATCCACCCCGCCCGTCCTGCCCGGCAGCACCCACGTCGGCACGGTCCAGCTGAACGCCCGCGACCTGCCCGGCCTCACGCGCTTCTACGCTGACCTGCTGGGCCTGAACGTCACCTGGCCCAACCCCACCCAGGCGGTCCTGAGCGCCCACGGCACCCCGCTGCTGCACCTGCACGCCGCGCCCGACCTGCCCGCCCCCGCCCCCACCCGCCCCGGCCTGTACCACACGGCCTTCCTGTTGCCTACCCGCGCCGACCTGGGCCGCTGGCTGGCGCACGCCGCCCGCCTGGGCCACCGCATCGGCAGCGGCGACCACCTCGTCAGCGAGGCCTTCTACCTGAGCGACCCCGAAGGCAACGGCATCGAGGTCTACGCCGACCGCCCCCGCGACACCTGGACCTGGAAAGACGGACAGGTGCAGATGGCCACGAACGCCGTGGACGCGCAGGGCGTCCTCCAGGCGGCCGGAATCGACCCCGCCACACTGGACGGCGCCGCACCCTTCAGCGCCCCCGCCGGAACCACCATCGGGCACATTCACCTGAAAGTCGGCAGCGCCGCGCAGGCCGCCCGCTGGTACAGAGACACGTTGGGCCTGGACGTGGTCGCCGACATGGGCAGCGCCGCCTTCCTGTCCTGGGGCGGGTACCACCACCACATCGGCCTGAACGAATGGCACAGCGCCGGGCAGCCCACCCCAGCCGCGCCCGCCGCCGGCCTGCGCGACTTCACGCTGCTCGCCCTGGACCTGGAGCCCCTGCGTGCCCACCTGGACGGCCGCCCGGATGTGCAGAGCGGCCCGGACTCCCTGAGCGTCACTGACCCCTGGGGCAATCGCCTGAGCGTGCAGCAGGGCTGATACGGACTTCCGATTGAGTGGTTTGCCAGAACCGTTCAATCCGAGCAGAGCGGGTGAGAGACAGACGGAGTCCGTATGACCCGCACAGCGCCCCGCACCGACCCGGTACGCTGGAGCATGCACACCCTGTTCCGGTCACTCCCGATGGCCCTGGCACTCGTCACGGCGCAGGCCGCCGCGCCCGCCGGGTTGCACCCCACGCTGGCGGTCATGCCGGGCGAACCCACCGCGTACCTGCTGGGCAGCTGGCAGGGCGGCCGCTGGCTGAGCGCCCCACAGACCCGCGCCCGCCTGCAGGGCACCGAGTCGTACCGCCGCCTCGCGCCGGGGGTAACGCCCACCCAACTGCGCGCTGGCGGCATTGCCACATCACTGGGTGCCCCCTGCGAGGACACCTTCGAGGTGCCCGTGCCGTCCCTGCCGCGCGGACTGGCGGTCCTGACCCCCGCTGCCCTGAACGCCCAGCCCCGCCCCGTCACGGAACTGCCCACCCGCAACGCCACGTACGAACGCATCGTGCGCGACGAACTGATCCGCCGGGGCGTGGTGGCCCCGCAGGTCACCCTGACCCGCCTGACCCGCACCGACCTGGACGGCAACGGCACGCAGGAAGTCATCATCGAGGCCCGCCGTTTCCGGGGCGCCAGCGGCGACTTCCCGCCCCCCACCGGGCAGCCCGGCGATTACAGCCTGCTGCTGCTGCGGCACGTGACTGCCGGACGCGCCGTGACCACCGTCCTGGGCGCGCACGTCGCCCCCCGCACCCCCTGGAATCCCGAGAGCAGCGACCCCATGCCCATGGCCACCCAGTACCGGCTGGTCGGCGTGGCCGACCTGAACGGCGACGGCCGCATGGAACTCGTGCTGCACGACGCCTACTACGAGGGCGCGGGCTTCACCGTGCAGGAGTGGACACCCGCCGGACTGCGTCCCACCCCGCTCGATAGCGGCTGCGGTGCCTGAACGCCGGCGCGCCGGGCGCTACACTCGGCAGTCATGAGCGACTCCCAGCGCGTCCTGGCCGGACCCACCACCGAGATGCCCGAAGGCCACCAGAGTACCGTCGACCTGAACGGCGTCAGCGTGCTCGTCGTGAACTTCGAGGGCACGTACTACGCCCTGCGCAACAACTGCACCCACAAGGACTACCCGCTGCTGGGCGGCGACGTCAGTATGGGCCGCATCACCTGCGAGAAGCACGGCGCGAAATTTGAACTCGCGACCGGCAAGGCTAGGACCCTGCCCGCCGTGAAACCCGTGAAGCTCTACCGCACCGAGATCGAGGACGGCGCGGTGTACGTCTCGGAGCTGTAACCGCAGAAGGCGGGATGCCATGACTGTCACCGCGCCCCGCCTTCCTCTCACTGCGTCCCCTCAGAATCCCCGGTCGCCGTCGCCGCGGACCTGATGCTCCAGTTCGCTCGGCTCGCCTTCCGGCAGGTCGCCCGGACGCTGACTCACGCGGGGCGGTCCCTGCTCGCTGGGCGGCGTGTACCCGGGATTCGGGTCTATCGCCGCCTGACGCGTCTCCAGCGCCGTGACCGTGGACGCCGTGATCCCCACGCCCGCCGACGGCACGATGGCGTCCAGGTGCTCGCCGCCCAGGCCCGCCACCGTCTGCGCCCCGGCGAACTCGGCGTCCTGCTGCGCGTGCTCCATGGCCACCACATCCCGCGTGGCGAGGTGATCGAACTGCCCCGTCACTTCCCTGGCGTCCGGCACGTCTACCGGTGTGTACCGGCTCTCGTCGGCGCTGCCCACGCGGTCACCTTCGGGCGTGGTCGTGTACGCCTCCTGATGGTCGTCCTTGCGGTCCGGGGTGTCGAAACCCGTCTGCGCGCCGTGCTCACCCGTCAGGGGAGCGTTCCCACTACGTTCGTTGTCCATACCCGCCAGTCTGCGCCGCCCCGGCCCGCCCGCGCATTCCGGCTTTCTTCAGGCACTCCGGCCGCAACCTTCAGGAAAGTGCGCCCGGCCCCGACTCCAGCGCGTTCGCCAGCGCCGCGTGCCCCTCTTCCCGCGCCAGATCCGCCGCGCTAAGACCTTCATCCTCCGTGCGTGCGCCCACCCGCGCCCCCTGCGCCCGCAGGAACGCCACGAGGTCCGCGTCCCCACTGCGGGCCGCTGCCATCAGCGGCGTGAACCCACCCTGCTGCGCGGCATTCACGTCCGCGCCCGCCGCCACCAGCGCCCGCGCCAGCCCCGCGTGCCCCCCGGCCACCGCCGAATGCAGCGGCTGCACCCGCATGGCATTCCGGCTGACCGCGTTCACGTTCGCCCCGCGCGACAGGAGTTCCTGCGCGGCTTCCATGCGACCGAAGAACGCCGCGAGTCCTAGCGGACTGAACCCGTCGCTGCCCACGCCGTTCACCCGCGCCGGATCGGCGTCCAGCTCACGCGTCAGGGCCGCCCCGTCACCCAGCGCCGCCGCCGCAAACACGTCCAGCGGCGCACCCAGCTCTGCGAGCACCCGCGCCATGTCCGCCCGCCCGTACGACACCGCGAACAGCACCGGACTCGCCCCCAGCGGACTGGACGTGCCCAGCAATCCCGCATCCGACGCCACCAGCGCGCGTAGCAGCGCCTCATCCCGCGTCTTGATCGCCAGGAAGAACGCCGCCTCCTGGTCCCCCACCACACCCGTGCCGTCAGTCATGCGCCCAGGGTAGAGGCTCGGGCACTCAGCGTGTGGTCCTCGCCGTAGTGTGGGGCGCACAGTTGCACGGTCAGCGCCGCGCCCGGCCCGGCCCAGCGCACCTCCCAGCGCGCCCCGTCCTCGATCAGCAGCAGGGTCAGGACCAGCGCGCCGTCTGCCTGCCACCCGGCCCGCACCGTGAGCGCCACGTTCACGCCCCAGGTGGTGATCCGGCCGTCCTGCCAGCCGTTCAGCCGGAACGGGACGGTGTGCGGCGTGGCCCCGAGGATGTCCAGCGTGCCGCGCCCGCCCGAGACGGTCAGCTGCGCGGACTCCCAGCCCTCGCCGTTCGGGTCGAACACGAACTGCGCCTGCACGTCCCGCAGTGGGGGCGGGTCGAGAAGGTCCGGCACGTCCAGCGTGAGGCCCGCGCAGCGCACCCGCAGCGCCTCCTCATCTGGACTGGGCGGCAGGGGAGAGGGCTGAAGGCGGCCCAGCAGGTGTGTCCAGGTGTGATCCAGCACGCGCTGCATGTTCCCCACGCCCGCCGTGACGGCCAGCACCATGTCCTGTTCCGGCATCACCACGCAGAACTGCCCGAACGCGCCGTCCGCCCGGTACGCCCCGTGACGGCAGCGCCACAGCTGATACCCGTACCCCTGCGCCCAGTCGCTGTTCCCGTCGCCGGGGTTCGTGCCGGGCGGAACGTGTGCGGCACTCATGGCGTCCACCCAGGCCGGAGCCAGCACCTGCCGCCCCTGCCACCTGCCCCGGTTCAGGAGCAGTTGCCCGAACCTCGCCACGTCCCCGGTGCGCAGGTGCAGGCCCCAGCCGCCCAGATCCACGCCCTGCGCGTTCGACGGCCACGCGGCCTCCCCGATGCCCAGCGGGTCCAGCAGGCGCGGCGTCAGGAACTCCAGCAGGGTCTGCCCGGTCACGCGCTGCACCAGCGCCGACAGCAGGAACGATGCGCCGCTGTTGTACACGAAGTGCGTGCCCGGCGTGAACTCGACCGGCTGTGCCAGAACGGCCCGCACCCAGTCCTCCTCACCCGCCGCGTACAGGACGTCCGTCGTGTCTGCCGCGTGCCCGGTGCGCATGGTCAGCAGGTCCTCGACCCGCATGGCCCGCAGGTGCCCGCCCACCACCTCCGGCAGCGCGTCGGGGAAGAAGTCCACCACGCGGTCATCCAGCCGCAGCCGACCCTCATGGATCAGCAGGCCGGCCCCCGCCGCCGCGAACGCCTTGCTCAGCGAGTACAGGTGATGCACCCGCCCCGGTACATACGGAAACCAGTGGCCACCGGCCAGCACCCGCCCCGAGCACAGCAGCGTGAACCCGTGCAGTTCCAGTCCATCCGCCGCCAGCGCGTCCAGCCACGCCAGCATCGCCCCGGACGGCAGACCCAACGACTCCGGCGAAGCTTGATCAGGTGAAAGAGGCACGCCCCAGGGTAGGGGACATGCCTCTGCGGCGGAATCCGCCAGTTGGCGCACCTGCCGGTGATCTTCCGTGCTTGGGACTTGATGCCTTGCACATCGTTGCCCTGCGGTCGTCCAAACCCGCAGTCTCTCTGCTGCGCTGTTCGTGCCAGGATGCCGCATGCATTCCCCGATTCAACTCCTGAACGAGGCAGGCGTGACCTTCTTTCCGCCTGCCACTATGGCGCAGATTCAGGTTGTCGAAGACAGACTCGGGATCCCCGTTCCAGACGAGATCAGGGCCCTGTACCTTGATCACGATGGGGAGCAGGAGAGTATGGATCCTGTTCTCCTGGCGAGACTCCAGAGCCTCGCTGAATTGAGCAACACCCTGGACGAGATGGACGAATTCCTGCTCAATGAGGCCCCGACTCTCCGAGGATTGTTCGTGCCGCTATGGTCGGACGACGGCAGTAATTACTTCGTGTTCTTCCTGAGCGGACCCGAGCGCGGAATGATCGGCTGGACGAACCATGAGGAGCCGTGCTTTATCGCGCCACACTACCGGACCATGGCTGGGTTGTATGCGTCTCTCGTGTCGGCATATAACCGCAACGGTTTCGAGCTTGAGCGAGAGTACACCGGAGACTCTGGGATAGGTGAACGTGAAGGGCGAGTGTTCGACGCGCACCTTGCCGCCTACGATCCTGCCTTGGACGCGTCGGTACGGGATTACCACGGGGCATTCCTCCTGACCTTGTGTCCTCTGGGCCGTGAGCATGAGCTGCTGCCTTTGTTGCAGGACGATCGCCTGGCGGTCCTCACGGGTAACCTTCTGTCCCGGCGGGAATGTCAATGGGTATTGCCAGCGCTGATTGAAGCCGTGAGAGATTTTGCCTCGGACAGTTCCATAGCGTTCAATCTGCTGAATGCCATCACCGACCTGGACGCCCCGAACACCGGCGAGGCGCTGGTAAATCTGGCGCGCGACTACCCCGTCGCATTGAGCGCGCACTATCTGGCCGAGGCGCTGCAACGCTGTGGCTTCAAGGTGGAACGTCCGCAGAATGCACAGGGTCGTTTCGTGCAGGCCCGGATCAGCGTCGAGACGGAACCTGACGGTTGGCTGGTCCTGGCGTGGGCAAACAGTTGATGGACGTGCGGCCTGCGCAGGGACGCTGAGCGGCATGTGAAAGACACGCCCCCATTTCTGGGGACGTGCCTGCACAGTGGAATCCGCCAGTTGGCGCAGCGTTACGCCCGCGCGCGCACCACGATGGCGATGCCCATGCCGCCGCCGATGCACAGGCTGGCGACGCCGGTTTCCTTGCCCAGGCGGCGCAGCTGGTGGATCAGCGTGACGAGCACGCGCGCGCCACTGGCCCCGATGGGGTGCCCGAGGGCGACGGCGCCGCCCGTGACGTTCACGCGGGCGGGGTCGGCGTTCAGGTCGCGCACGACGGCCAGGGACTGCGCGGCGAACGCCTCGTTCAGTTCGAACAGGTCTACGTCCGCGACCGTCATGCCGGCGCGGTTCAGGGCGACGGGGACGGCCCTGGCGGGCCCGATGCCCATGATGGCGGGGTCCACGCCGATGGCGGCGTAACTGGCGATCTCGGCCAGGATGGGCAGCCCGTGCGCCTGGGCGTATTCCTCGCTGGCGACCAGCAGCATGGCGGCGCCGTCGTTGATGCCGCTGGCGTTCCCGGCGGTGACGGTGCCGTCCTTCCTGAAGGCGGGGCGCAGTTTGGCCAGGGCCTCGGCGGTGGTGGCGCGGGGGTACTCGTCGGCGCTGAAGGTGGTGGGGCCCTTGCGGCCCGGCACTTCCACGCTGACCAGTTCGTCTGCGAAGAAGCCTCCGGCCTGCGCGGTGGCGGCGCGGTTCTGGCTCTCCAGGGCGAAGGCGTCCTGTTCCTCGCGGGTCAGGTTCCACGCCTCGGCGATGTTCTCGGCGGTGATGCCCATGTGGTACCCGCCGAACACGTCGGTCAGGCCTTCCGAGAGGATGGAATCCAGCGCCTGCGCGTGCCCCAGCCGGTAGCCTTCGCGGGCGCGGGGCAGCAGGTACGGCGCGCCGCTCATGCTTTCCGTGCCGCCCGCGAGGTACAGCTGCCCGTCCCCGGCCTTGATGCCCTGCGCGGCGCTGATGACGGCCTGAAGGCCGCTGCCGCACACGCGGTTGACGGTCAGGCCCGGCACGTCATTGGGCAGGCCCGCGCCGATGCCCACCTGTCGGCCCACGTTCATGCCGTTTCCGGCCTGAAGGACGTTGCCCACGATCACGTCGGCCACGTCCGCGCTGTTCACTCCGTCCAGCACGGCTTTCGCGGCCGTGATGCCCAGGTCAGCGGCCGAGACGTGTTGCAGGCTGCCCATGAAGTTCCCGATCGGCGTGCGCTTCGCCGCCACGATCACCAGTTTGCTCATGCCCGGAGAATAACGGTCGTTAGGGGGCCGCGCCGGTCACCGGGGTGGGAACGGAGGTGGGTATGTCCGCTTGACGGCCTGCGAACCGGGAAGCATATTGAAAAACGATAATATCGATTATCAATAAAACCCTGGAGGCTCCATGCTGACCCCCGCCCGCGCCCAGACCATCCTGTCCTTCACGCTCACGGTCATGCTGATCCTGACTGCCCTGTCACTCCTGCTGCTCCTGCTGGGTGGCCTGTTGCAGCACACGTTCAGTCTGACCCTGCCCCTGAACCTCACCCTCGACCTCGCAGGCGGTCAGTACGGACTGTCGAGCGTGCACCTGCCACTCGCCGACCTGCCGATCTGGGTGAAAGCGGCCTGGATGGTTAGCATGGCCCTGCTCTTGACTGGCCTGATCGCCCTGCTGTGGGGCGCCCGGCAGTTCACGCGCCGCCTGCTGAGCGACCCGTTCCACCCCGCCAACGCCCGCGACCTGACCCTCGCCGCGCGACTGGCTCTGTCATGGCAAGGCCTGTCCCTTTTGGCCCCATTCGTGAATCGCTGGCTGATCGCCCAGACCCACCCGCTGGACGCACTGAACCGCCAGTTCCCGGCAGATGCCGTCATATCGGGACAAGAAGTGGCCCTGACCACGTCTTTCGGCATCCTCGGCGTGAATCTCACGCCCCTGCTGATCGCCGCGGCCTGCGTGCTGTTCTCCGCCGCCCTCACCCAGGCCGCACACATCCGCGAGCAGGAACGGCAACTGCGCGCCGAACAGGAACTGACGGTCTGACATGCCCATCCGCGTGCACCTCGACGACCTGCTGGCGCAGCGGGGCATGACCCTCTCGGAACTCTCCTCGCGGGTGGAGATCACCCTGGCGAACCTCAGCATCCTGAAGACCGGGAAGGCCCGCGCGGTGCGCTTCAGCACCCTGGACGCCCTGTGCCGCGCGCTGGACTGTCAGCCCGGCGACCTGCTGGTGTGGGAAAGCGGCCCGCCCGAACAAGACGACCCATGATACGCACGCCGCTCAAATGGTTTGCAGAACCATTCAATCCGAGTGGACCGTAGTAGGAGCAGGGCGGGTTCCGGGCGTGGAGTTGGCACCCCAGTGGTGTTCCGGGTTGTCAACGAAACAGACGGAATCCGTATCAGTTGGCGTGCGTGTAACCCCTGGGCGCCGCGTCTAGGCGCCCCGCGCGCCACACGGCCCACATCAGCAGCGGTTGCAGCGGCAGCCTCGCCCAGAGCGCCCAGCCGGGCAGCCCGAACTGCTGCGGGTGCTGCGCCATGTTCACGTTCGCGGGCAACACCGCCAGCAGCAGGGCCAGCAGGCCCCAGCGGGCTGCCGGGCGCGTGGCGGGGTGCAGCAACCCCAGGCCGCCCAGCAGTTCGGCCGCGCCGCTGAGCAGCGTGGCCGACCGCGCGGGCAGGGGCACCCAACCGGGCACGATACTGTCGAACACGCGCGGCGTGACGAAGTGCAGCGTGCCCGCTCCGACGAACAGGGCGCTCAGCAGCAGGACGCCGGGCGTGGGCCGCTGAAGTTCACGGGTGGGTTGATCGGGCATGGCGCAGCCTCGCGCATTTCACGGCAAAAGAAAAGGAGCCCGTAGGCTCCAGAAGAAAGTGAAAAGGGTTCAGCCGTTGCTGGAGGGCACGCTGCGGGCTTCCTCGCGGTCCTTGAGCTGCTTGTCGCTCAGTCCGTCGTCGTTGTTGCGGGGGGCTTTCGCTTCGCGGTCGTTGGCGCTCTTGACGGACGGGTCGTTGTCGTGCTCGATCTCGTGCACTTCTTTCTTGTCACGGTCGTAATCCTGGGGCTGGCTGGTGTGGCCCTTGTTCTTGTCGTCTTTGTCAGGCATGCCCTTACCCTGACAGGCGGCCGCGCGTTCTTTCTGGGGGCGGCGTGAATGCCACTTGATCTCTGAAGCGACGCTCAAGGGCGCGGCGCTGCGTACACCCGCGCCCAGGGGTGCGTGCCGTCCGGGTTGGCCCAAGTTGCGCGGGTCTGTCCGGCCAGCGTCACCCGGCCCGTTAGTACAGACGCACGGCCGGCAGGCTGCCCTCGTATCAGTGTGGGGGCCGCGCGGCAGGCGCTACCCTGCGGTGCGATGAGGGCCGCAGTGATCAGTGATGTCCATGGAAACGCCTTTGCGCTGGAGGCCGTGCTGCGAGAGGTCCGCGCCGCCGCCCCGGACCTGACCGTGAACCTGGGTGATCAGGTCGAGGGCAGCGCCGACCCGGCCCGCGCCCTGAGCATGCAGGCGGAACTGGCGGCGGCCGGGGCGCTGGAAGTACGCGGCAACAACGAGGAGAAACTCTGGCCGGGGGGCCGCCGCTCACCGCTCTCCATGTCGTACGGGGCGTGGCTCGCGGCGAATACCGACCCGGCCCTGCTGGCGCGCGTGGCCGCCCTGCCGCTGACTGCGCGGGCCGGGGACCTGCTGGCCTTTCACGGCACGCCGGACAGCGCCTGGGACAGCCTGCTGTGGGTGTGGGACACGGACGGGTACTACCGTGCACGCGACCCCAGGAGCCTGCTGGCGCTGGTGCAGCCGCTGGACGCCGCCGTGGTCGTGTGCGGGCACACCCACCGCCCCGGCGCGACCCGCGTGGGCGACACGCTGGTCGTGAACGCCGGCGCGGTCAGCGATCAGGTGGACGGCGACCCCCGCGCCCGCTGGACGCAGCTGGACCGCGTGAACGGCCACTGGAACGTCACCTTTCACGCCGTGCCGTACGACATCGAGGCCGCCGTCGCCTGGGCCGCCACGCACACACCCTTCGGAGGAGGGGAGGGCAGCCTCCTGAGAACCGGCACCATGGACGCGCGCGGCGACGGCGTGTGGGAAGGCCCCACCCCCGCCCCCGAATGACCGGAGAACTCGGGGTGAGGGCAGCAGCCCCCTGCGCCGCGCGCTGCCGGGCCGGGGTCCGGTCCTGACCGCCCGGCGCGCGGTACGCTGACACCATGCACAACAGGGCGGAGCAGGCCAGGGCGGGACAGATCAGCACAGGACGGAGCAGCGCAGGACCGACTGGGGCGGAACAGAACGGGGCGGGACGGCGCAGGACGGAGCAGCAGGCCACGGGCAGCCGGGCGCGGCTGGGTGCGGCGGCCCTCCCGGCGCTGCTGCTGGCAGCCCTGGCCGGCAGCGCCGGAGCGCAGGCTGCGCCCCCCTGCGGCGGGACTCCCGGCGTGCCCGGCTGGGCCCGGACCGCCGCGTACCGGGGCACGCTGGGCACGCTGCCCATCGCCCTGCAACTCACGCCCGGCCGCTTCGAGAGCCGGTACTTCTACGAGCGCCGCAGCCTCGACATCTCCCTCGAGGAATTCCGGTCGGGCGAACAGCTGATCCTTCAGGAGACCGTGCGCCTGGCACGCGGCGGTGACAGCGTCGTGACCGGCTGTTTCACGCTGATGCCGGCCGCCACCGGCCTGAAAGGCACCTGGCAGGCTCCCGGCGGCCGCGCGGCGCAACCCGTGACACTGAACGCCCTGAACGCCCTGAACCTGCCGCTGAACCTGCCGTCCTCGCCGGGCCTGCAACGCCTGCGCCGCGACGACCCGCTGGCGTTCCTGAAACTCAACCGCACCTGGGTCCGCAGCGCCTCCAGTGTCCGCGAGCCGCTGTCCGGCCTGAGTTACCCGCGCGTGCCGGCCGCCAGCGCTCCCCTGAACGCCGCGCTGCAGGACCGCCTGCTGGAGAATGCCGTGAGCGCCCTGGACTGCCGCAGCATGCTCCCACAGGACCTTCAGAGCGGCGACGGGGCCGGGTACGAATTGCAGGCCGCCGTCACCCTGCAGCGCACCCGCCTGCTGAGCCTGCGAGAAGACGTGTACTACGACTGCGGCGGCGCACACCCCGACAACTACAGCCTGGGCCTGATCCTGGACCGCGCCACGGGCCGCGAGGTGAGCCCCGCCGTCATCTGGCCGAAACTCACGGCGGCACGCCAGCAGAGCCTGTACCTGACCGGCGTGCGCCGTCAGGTCGAAGCCGACTGCCTGGATGTCCTCACGCAGTCCACGCTGGATTTCACGGCCAACCTCACGCCGGCCGGCCTGAACCTGACGCCCACCAGCCTGCCGCACGTGGCCGCCGCCTGCGCCGAGACGGTCGTGATTCCCTACGCTGCCCTGCGCCCGGACGTGAACGCCGCCAGCCCTTACTTCCCGGACCTGTACGCCCGCTGATACGGACTCCGTATGAGCGGCACAGAGGTAACAAAACAGCCCCGGCATGACGCCGGGGCTGTTTGTTGAGGGGTTGAAGATCAGTCGCGGCTGCTGCCACCGATGCCGAACAGGCGCAGGATGAACAGGAACATGTTGATGAAATCCAGGTACAGGGCCAGCGCGCCGTTGATGGCGGCCCGCTCGGCCTGCTCACCCTGAATGCCGCTCAGGGCGAGGTTGCGCAGCATCTGGGTGTCGTAGGCGGTCAGGCCGGCGAACAGCAGGACGCCCACGATGCTGATGCCCAGCGTCAGGGCGCTGCTGGCCACGAACAGGTTCACGATCATGGCGACGAACAGGCCGATCACGGCGAACATGAAGAAGCGGCCCATGGCGCTCAGGTCCTTCTTGATCACGAAGCCGGCCACGCTCATCAGGCCGAAGGTGCCGGCGGTCGTGGCGAACGCGGCGGTCACGGCGCTGGCGTCGTAGGCCAGCAGGATCGAGGAGAAGGTCAGGCCGGTCAGGGCGGCGTACGCGACGAACAGCACGCCGGCCAGCGCGCTGGGCAGCCGCTGCGCGCCGAGGCTCAGGACGAACACCAGGGCCAGCTGCGCGATGATCAGCGGCATGCGCAGGTTCAGGACCTGCAGGGCGAGGACCTCGTTACTGGCGGTCAGCCACGCGATCCCGGCCGTGAGGGCCAGACCGGCGGCCATCCACGAGTACGTGCGGGCCATGAACGTCCGGACGAGGTCCGTCGTGTTGGTGCGGGTGGTGGGATAGGTCTGCATACACCCCAGAATACGCGGGGAGCCTGAGGCGAGTTCCCGGTTTGACGGGCGGTCCCTGAGCGTGCCTTTATCCCCGTGGGGCCGGTCCCCGACCGTGTCTCCGCACCCGGCCTGAAGGGCTGAGGTGGCCCATTCAGACGGGGGAAGGAGGAGCCGGGCCGGGGGGCGGGTTACTCGCGGATCAGCAGGGCCAGCGGGAAGTCTTCGAGGACCTTGGCGAGCGGCACGCGGGCGCCGCGCACCTTGAGGCTCTCGCCGGTCAGGACGCTCCGGTACGTGCCGGTGGGCAGGCTGATCTGGCGGGTGCCCCAGACTTCTGCCATGGCCCACGGCGTCTGTTCGCGGGTCAGGGTGAAGGTCAGGCGGGGCGCGACGGTCACGGCCACCTGCCCGGCGTGCTCGCGGCGGAAGGCCAGCGCGTGCCGTCCGGCGTCGATGGAGTGGTAGGCGCCGCTGCGGAACAGCTCCGGGTGCTGCGCGCGGGCGTGCAGGGCGGCCCAGGTGACCATGACTTTCACGTTGCCGTCCTCGAAGCTGCCCAGCAGGCGGCGGGCCAGGGCGTGGCCTGCGCCGCGTTCCAGTCTGCCTAGCGTGCGGTTCAGGGCGGCGTAGTCCACGGGGCGGCGGTTGTCGGGGTCAACCAGACTCTGGTTCCAGCCCTCGCTGCCCTGGTAGGTGTCGGGCACGCCGGGCGCGGTCAGGCGGACCAGCGCGGCGCTCAGGCCGTTCTGCGCGCCGTACGGACTGATCCGGCCGTGCAGTTCCCGCAGGGACGCGGCAAAGGCGTCGTTGCCGAGCAGGCCGCGCACCATGGCGTCCAGCGCGGCCTCGTACTCCTCGTCGGGCGCGGCCCAGCTGGTCCGGAGTTTCGCCTCGCGCGCGGCCTTGAGCAGGTACGCGCTCAGCCGGTCCGGGAAGTCCGTCAGGTTGCCGTCCAGCGGGTAGGCGCCCAGCGCGTTTTGCAGCAGCACGAAGGCGTCCAGCGTGGTGGGGGCGCGGCCCAGGTCCAGTTCGGTTTCCAGGGACCGGATCAGCGGCGACCAGCGGCTCAGGTACGCCGCCCAGGTCTGCGGCATCTCCGACAGCACGCTGATGCGGGTGCGGGTGTCCTCGCCGCGTTTGGTGTCGTGCGTGCTGCCGCCCAGCATTGCCTGCGGCCAGTGTTCCGCGCGCGCCGCGACCGAATCATGGAAGGACCGTAGCGGCGTGCCGAACAGCGCCGGGTCGCCGCCCACCTCGTTCAGGGACAGCAGACGCGCGTAGCGGTAGAAGGCCGTATCCTCGGCGCCCTTGGCGGTGACGGGGCCGGTCAACTGCTGGAATTTCAGGGTGAAGTCCGCGTACGCCGCGCGCGTCGGCTCGTCCGGGGCGTTCAGGGTCAGCACCGAGTGCAGGTAATCGAACACGCTGGGGTCCAGCGTGGCCCCCGCCCGTCGGTTCTGCACGCGGGCGTCGCGGATGGCGTGCCCGATCTTGGCGTCGTCGCCGGGTTCGCGTTGCCCGTCGGCGCGGATGTACGTGCGGTACACCGGGAAGGTGGCGATCACCTCGCGGATCGCGGCGCGCAGGGTGCTCAGCGTGAAGTCACGGGCGCTGCGGTCCGCCTCGGCCAGCCGCTCCAGGTGTTCGGCCAGCACGTTCACCTCGCCCGGCAGGCTGACCCGCTGGATCAGGTGCTTGCCGTGGTACAGGTGCTCGCTGTACGGCGCGCGGTCCCCGGTGAAGCGCCGGTATACCGCGCTGACCTCCTCCTCGTTGGTTCCGTCCACGAACACGCCGTTCAGCTGCGCCAGGAAGTCGTACCCGGTCGTGCCGTGAATCGCCCAGTCGTTCGGAAGCTGCTCGCCGGGCTCCAGGATCTTCTCGGCGACCACGTACAGCGGCAGCGGCCCCCCGGCGTCCAGCGCCTGCGGGTCCAGGCCCAGGGCGTGCGCCGCGCCCGCCTGCAGGCCCCGGAAGTACCCGGCCGGGTCGAACAGCCCGTCGGTATGGTCGAGCCGCACGCCCTGGATCAGGCCCTCGCGCAGCAGTTCGAACAGCGTGGCGTGCGCCCAGGCGAACACGCGCGGGTCCTCCATGCGCAGCGCCGCCAGGTCGTTGATGTCGAAGAACCGGCGGTAGTTGATCTCCTCGGCCGCGACCTTCCAGAACGCCAGCCGGTAGTTCTGCTCGCTGATCAGGGCGTCCAGCTGGTCGGGGTCGCCGTTCGCGGCCGTCACGGCCTGATCGAGCGCCGAGCGGACGGCGGCGGAAGCCTGCGCCAGTTCACTCAGGCGGCGGGTCATGACCTCGACCTCCTGCGCGCGGATCACGCGGTCCGTGTCGGTCAGGTCCCCGGTGGTGCTGCGCGGCAGGTTGTCCACGCTGCGGCGGATGCTGGCCAGTTCCGCGCGCACGGCGGTATCGGCGCTGCGGGGCAGGGCCGCCTCGACCCAGCTCAGCAGCCGCGAGAGGCTGCGCGGCGACAGCGGCAGCGTCCGCTCCCAGTACTGCAACGTGAAGTGCCCGCCCTCGCGGCGCAGTTGCAGTTCGCCGCGCTCCAGCACCCGGCCGTACTGGTCGCCCAGCACGGGCAGCAGCACCCGGCCGTCCAGCGCGCGCTTGAGCGGGTGCCACGAGATGTCGAAGAAGTGCGCGTAGCGGCTGGCCTGCCCGTGGCGCAGCACGTCCTCCCAGTAGGGGTTGTGGCCGCCCTGGATGCCCATGTGGTTCGGCACGAAATCCACGATCAGGCCCAGCCCGAGTTCCCGCGCGCGGGCCGACAGGCGGCGCAGACCGCCGGGACCGCCGAGCTCCGGGTTGATCTGCGTGTGGTCGGTCACGTCGTAGCCGTGCGTGCTGCCAGGGGTGCTGGTCCAGATGGGCGAGAGGTACACGTCGGTCACGCCCAGCCGCTTCAGGTACGGCAGGACCCGCCGCGCCGCCGCGAAATCGAAATCACGGTGCAGTTGCAGGCGGTACGTGGCCGCCGGAAGGTGCGGCATGGGCGCTGCCGGTTCGGCGGGCGTCATGCGTCCTCTCCGAACAGGATGGCCTCACCGGGTTGCAGGGGCCGCCCGGACAGACTGGCGGGGGCCGCGCTGCCCGTCAGGTCATCACCGGAGCGCAGCATGACCCGCGCCGGCAGCGTGAACGGCAGACCGGCAGGGGCGTCCAGCGGCGTTTCCCCCAGGTTCCACAGCAGCGCGCGGGTGCCCTGCGGGGTCGTCCACTGCACCCACAGCGTCCCGGCACGGCGGCCCGTGGCTCCGGCCTCGCCCGGCACGTCCAGCGACCCGGCGCGCACCGCCTGACGGGACCGCACGCTCAGGACCGGGTCCTCGCGGCGCAGGCGCAGCAGCGTGCGGTACAGCGCCAGCGTCCGCGCGTGCTCCCCGGCCGCCGGCTCGGACCAGTCGAGTTTCGCGCTCTGGAAGGTCGCCCCGGCCTGCGGGTCCGGCACGTTCTCCCCGCTGAAGCCCGAGAAGTAAGCGAACTCACGCCGCCGCCCCTCGGACACCAGATGCCCCAGTTCCCCATGATGGTCACTGAAGAACGGGAACGGCGTGCCCGCCGCCCACTCCTGCCCCTGGAACAGCAGCGGCGTCATGGGCAGCGTCAGCAGCAGCGTGCTGGCCCCCAGGTACTCTTCCAGCGTCACGCCCTGCGACTGGTGCAGGCGGTCGCCCAGCGCGCGGTTGCCCACCTGATCGTGGTTCTGGATGCAGTACACGAAACTCGGCGCTTCCAGCGCGTCGGCCGGCTCGCCCCGGTGGTGCTCCTCGCCCGGCACGTTCCAGAACTGCCCCTCGTACTTCCAGCCGCGGTTGATCACCTGCGCCAGTTCGGCCGCGCCTCCCTGG
Source organism: Deinococcus aquaticus (assembly GCF_028622095.1). Lineage (NCBI taxonomy): Bacteria > Thermotogati > Deinococcota > Deinococci > Deinococcales > Deinococcaceae > Deinococcus > Deinococcus aquaticus. Next base: position 1,788,102 of record NZ_CP115165.1, read on the forward strand.
AAGCCGCCGTAGTAGCCTTCGTGCTCGCCGGTCAGCGAGACGCGCACCTCGTGGTGAAAGTCATCCACCCAGATGCCGTCCAGGCCGTACCCGGTCACCAGGGCCGGGTGGTTGCGGTGATCCTCGGCCAGCATGACGTGCAGTCCGCCCAGGGCGTGCACCGCGCTGGCCAGCTCGCACAGGATGTGCACGTCGCTGTCGTCCTGCATGGCGGCCGTGGCGTCCAGGCGCAGGCCGTCCATGCGGTAATCCTCCAGCCACATGCGGGCGTTGCCGGTCACGTACCGGCGCATGTGCTTCTCGGCGTAATCCAGTCCCTGTCCCCACGCGGTATGAAAGCGGTCTGTGAAGTACGACGGGCTGTAGCTGGGCAGGTAGTTCCCGTCCGGCCCGAAATGGTTGTACACCACGTCCACGAACACCGCCAGCCCCAGCCCGTGCGCGGCGTCCACGAAGGCCATCACGTCCTCCGGGCGGCCGTACGGCGCGAACGGCGCGTACAGCGCCACCCCGTCGTACCCCCAGCCGCGCGCGCCGGGAAAGGCGGCCAGCGGCATCAGTTGAACGGCCGTGACGCCCAGGTCCTTCAGGTACGGCAGGCGCTCCAGCGCGGCCCTGAAGGTGCCCTGCGGCGTGAAGGTCCCCACATGCAGTTCGTAGAACACGCACCCGTCCAGCGGCAGTCCCGCCCAGTCCGTGTGCTGCCACGCGAAGGCGCTCAGGTCCGCGACCTCGGCCTCGCCGTGCACGCCGTCCGGCAGGGACCGCGCGTACGGGTCCGGGACAGCCTGACCGTCCAGCACGAACTGGTAGCGCGCTCCGGCCCCGACCGGCAGCACCGCCTCGAAGTACTCACCGGGAAGCGCTTCCATCGGGTGAAGCTCGCCGTTCACCCGCACCTGCACCTGCGAGGCGAGCGTACTCCACACACGGAAGCGGGTCTGCTGCCGGCCGGGCAGCAGGTGCGCTCCCAGCCTCGACTGCAACCGATCTGCCTGCCCCGCCTGATGTTCCTGTACGTCGCTCATGATCTCACTCCTTGGCACGCCACCCAACAACGGTGACCATCAAGTCAGGCTAGACGCCCCACTACCCCCCACCATGAGAACCGCCTCAATGCAACATGAGCAGTTCCCCCTTCAATCGGAGCCCGTATGAAACAGAGGGAGCGGCGCAGCAGGGGTGATTCCCCGCGCGCCGCTCCCTCTGACTGTTCTGACGTTAGGCCGGGTGTCAGCCGTGCCTGTCAGCTCTGCGGGCCGCTGCTGCCGTTGCCCCGGCGGCCCCGGCGACGGCGGCGACGTTTCGCATCGTCCGCGCTGGTGGCCGTTCCGGCCGCCGTGTCGGGCACCTGGGCCGTCACGGACTCCCGCTGGGTGTTCTGCGCGCCGCGCCCACCCTGCGGACTCTGGCGGCCGTTCACGCGCTGCACCGCGCCACGGTCACTGCCGCCCCGCGTGAAGCTGCGCCCACCGCGGTCCGCGCCACGTTCGGCGGCCCGGTCACCCCGGCCGGCCGGGCGGCTCCCACGGCCTCCCTGACTGTCCTCGGGCGGCATGTTCTCCAGCGTCCAGTCCCCGAAGTACATGCGCTGCACCGTGATGTTCACGGGTCGCAGGTGCTCGTTGCGGGGGCGTTCCAGCGTGATCACGCGGCGGCTTCCCCGGCCCGCGCTCATGCTGACGCCGCCGAAGGTCCGGCCACGGCCCTCGCGTCCACCCTCACGGCCGTCACGGCCACCCTCGCGGGGACCACGGCCACCACGGGGCGCGCGTTCCTCCTGGGCGGGCGCGGCGGCCTGCTGCGAGGGGTCCTCCAGCGTGAACTTCTTGGGTTCGCTCACGGCAACGGTCTGCAGTTTCTCGCGTTTCTCCTGCTCGCGGTCTTCGCGGCGGCGGGCGCGCGGTTTAACGGGTGAATCCATGTCGGTCTCCTGATGAATGTCGCCCGGTCGGTAATCCGGGCTGGTCGGGTCGGCCAGCGTGAAATCCGTCTGGCGGGCCAGGGGGTTCACGGTACCAATGGTCACGTGCACCGGGTCGCCCAGGCGGTACGAGCGGCCCCGGCTGCGGCCACGCAGCATCTGCGCGTCCTCGATGAACGCGTAGTAATCGTCGTCCAGGTTACTGATGTGCAGTTTACCTTCCACACCGTTATCCAGCGCCACGAACAGCCCGCTGGCCACCACGCCCGACACGTTCCCGGTGAAGCTCTCGCCCAGGTGCTCCTGGGCCCACTTCGCCTGGTAGTACTTCGTCAGGTCGCGTTCGGCCTCGCTGGCCGTGCGTTCGCGGTCACTGGTGTGGTCGCCCATGGCCGGCAGGCGGCCCTGGAGTTTGGCGACCTCGCGGTTCCCGGCCTTCAGTTCACCGCTCAGCATGCCCTTGAGCACGCGGTGCACCAGCAGGTCCGGGTAGCGGCGGATGGGACTGGTGAAGTGCAGGTACTCCTCGAACGCCAGCCCGAAGTGCCCCAGGTTCTCCCCGGCGTACTTCGCCTGCTGCATGCTTCTCAGTAGCAGCGTGTTCACCACGCTCTCGCGCGGCGTGCCCCGTACCTGCTTGAGCACCGCCTGGTACGCCTGCGGCGTCGGCTCCCCACCGGGGAACGAGAAGCCCAGCCGCCCGATGGCGTTCGTCACGTCCTGGAAGCGTTGCAGGGTCGGTTCCTCGTGAATGCGGAACAGCGCCGGAATCTCGCGTTGCAGCAGTTCGTGCGCCACGACCTTGTTCGCCAGCAGCATCAGGTCCTCGATCATGCCGCGCGCCGTCTCCTCGCGGATCGGGATGAGTTCCATGCGGCCGTCGGCGCCCACGTCGACCTTCACCTCGCGCAGCTTGAAGTCCAGCGACCCCTCACGCAGACGCTTCTGGCGCAGCTTGGTCGTGATCTTCAGCAGCAGGTGCAGGTCCCCTTCCAGCTGACGGGCCTGCTCGGGCAGCGTGGCGGTCGCCTCGCTGTACGCCTGCACCTCGTCGTATGTCAGGCGGGCCTTGGAGTTGATCACGCTGGGCGCGATCTGCACCTTCAGGATCTCACCCTCAGCCGACAGTTCCACCATGGCCGTCATGGTCAGGCGGTCCTCGTACGGCACCAGGCTGCACACGCCGTTACTCAGGTGCTCGGGCAGCATGGGTAGCACGCGCCCCGGCAGGTACACGCTGGTCGCGCGGGCGTACGCCTCGTCGTCCAGCGGCGTGCCCTCGGTCACGTAGTGGCTGACATCCGCAATGTGAATGCCGACCACGAACGTCCCTTCCGGCGTGGGCTGAATATGAATCGCGTCGTCGAAATCCTTCGCGTCCCGGCCGTCAACCGTGAATATATTGAACTCCCGCAGGTCCAGGCGGCCTCTGAGGGCCTCCTCGGGAATCTGCTTGGGAATGGCGTTCGCCTGCTCCTCGACCTCGGGCGGGAACTCGCCGCGCAGACCGAACTTCACGATTACGGCCTCCGTCTCGGTCACGGGATCGTCCTCGGCGCCCAGCACCCGCGTGACCTGCCCGAAGACCTCGTCCTCGCCGGTATTCTCCGGCCAGAACAGTTCCGTGACCACGCGCGCGCCCGCCTCCAGCTCGTCCAGACCGTCGGGCAGCACCAGAATGCGGTGCCGTGCCCGGTGATCGTCCGGCTTGAGAATCGGGTGCCCGTGATGGAATTCCAGCGTCCCGACCAGCTGTTTGTATGCGCGCTGCACGATCCGCACGACGCTGGCGCGCGGATTCCCGTCGCCCTTCTGCCCACGGCGGGGCCCGCCGCTGCGGCCCGTGTCGCCGCGTCCCTCCATGCGCACCAGCACAATGTCACCGTTCCAGGCTTCCATGGTCTGCTCGGCCGGAATGTAGAAGTCGTCGCCGCCACTGTCCGGAATCACGAAGCCGAAGCCCGCCGCAGACGCCTGGAAACGCCCGCGCACCAGACTCATCGCCTCGGGCAGCCCGTACGTCTTCTTGCGCGTGCGGATGACCTGCCCCTGCTCGACCAGCGATTCCAGCAGGTCCGTCAGGTCCCGCCAGTTCCCCAGGCGGCGGATGGTCTGCCGCGTGAAGGTCCGCTCCAGGTCCTTGACGTGCACCGGGCGGCCCAGCTTGCGCAGCTGCGCGACCACGATGTCCCGCGCCGGGTTCGCTTCCAGCATGCCCGTCCCGTCGTCCGCCTCGTCCGAGGCAACCTCGCTGTCCGCCTCGTCTCTCCCGGCACCGTCGCTCCCGGCACCTTCAGCCAGTGAGAACTGATCATCCGGGGTTTCGTGAGGCGCGTCAGCCGGGCTGATCTCGCCGCTGGACTGGACCCCGGCAGCTGCCGGAGTCTCGGCCGGAGCGTCGGTCAGCTCCTGCGCGTCGCCCTGCACGCGCGGCTTGCGGCCACGCCGGGCCGGTTTCGCCGGAGCGTCCGCCTGCACGGCCCCGGCGGCCGGAACGGCCTGCTCGCCGATGGCCTCCACGCCCGACAGCACGTCCGGCAGCGTCTGATGCTCGGGCAGCGCCGCGCGGCGACCACGCCCGCCCCGTTTCTTCGGCACTTCCAGAATCACGGGATCAGTCGCGGAGTCCAGATCAGCGGCCTTCAGACCGGTAGGGGAGACGACCTGAGGCTCTGCGGGTGATTCGGCCCCGGGCAACGTTTCCGTGCGGGGCTTGCGGCCACGGCGGGCCGGGCGTACCGGCTCCTGCGCCGCGCCGATCTCAGCACCGGACTCAGTGGCGATCCGGGTGGCGACCACACTGGCCGGTGACTGCTTCGTCCCGGCGGGGCGCCCGCGACCACGGCGGGGCGCGGGGGCGTCCACGACGGGCTGGTCATCTGCTGATCCGGCGGCCACTTCCGGCACCGGCACCTGGGCGACAGGTGCGTCAGCAGCGGTCAGTTCGGCCGCAGGTGCCTCAGGGGCAGCCGCTTCGGGCATGACGGGAGCCACCGTTTCCGCGCGGGGTTTACGGCCACGGCGGGGCTTCACGGGCTGCCCGGCAGTCTCACTGGCAGTGTCAGCGGCAGGGCTGACCTCGCTCACCGTCGCGGAACGGTCAGCGGCACGGCGGCCACGTCCGGACTTCGCTTTCGCAGTGTCGGCGTTCACCTGCTGGGACGCCGGCACCTGCTGGGACGCCGGAGCTTCCACCGCACTGCTGTCCGTGCTGGTCAGGACTTCGGTGGGCTGCACGTCGGCTGCACCGTCAATGGTGAGGGCGCGTTTGCCACGCCCGCGTTTCGCCGGGGCCGCAGGAGCGGGGGCCGCGTCTGCCTGGGCCACCGCCTGCGCCGCAGGCTGGGCCGCAGTTCTGGTGCGGCGGGCCGTGCTGGCCGCCTTCTCAGGCTTGGCTGTCCGGGTCGTCTTTTTCTGTCTGGGTGAAGCCACGGCAGTCCCGGTCTGTACGGGATCGGCAGCCGGCGCGGCGACCTCGCTGCTGGTGATGGTCGTTGTGGGGGTGGCCTTACGGGCCGTTTTTCTGGGAGTTTCTGCCAATGCACTCGCCTCCGGGCGGGGTTGAGCGCCGCTGGAGCCGCGGCGACCTGCGCCCGCAGGCTTCCGGGCCGCTCTGGATGCGCCGGTCGCGGCGGGCGCGTCCGGCTGGCTGGTCGTGGGGATCGTGGCGTCCGCCTCGGGTTGGGTCGCGGTCACGTCCGGCCGCTGCTTCTGCTTGCGCTGCACTTTCTGGGTGGCCCCGGCGGCGGCACTCCGGGGAGACACCGCCGTTTCCGTCTTCTTCGTTTTCGGCATGGAACGTACCTGGTCACTCAGGACGCGCCCGTGGGGGTGAACTCGTTTGGGACGCGGTCAGTCTGCCTGCATCTGGCACGCGGAACACGCGCGCAACCCGCCCACGGGAACTGGTTTTCGCTTCCTCGGGTTGCGCCTTGAACCCACCGTCCGAACAGGCGATTGCCCTGATCGGGCGTGGTGGGGGCGCTGTCCTGAACCCGGCAGCACGGTCAGCATAACACGCGCCGCGCCGCTCTCACCTGACCGGGCCTTCACCCGCCGGGGTGCCTGCCGCGCCGGGCAGCACGTACCCGCTGAGCGGCGCGTGATCGCTCAGGCGCGCGTCGCGGGCCACCCGCACGTCCCGCACGTTCACACCCGCCGCCAGCAGGTAATCGATGCGCCACCCCACGTTGTTCGCGTAAGCGTTGGCGCGGTTACTCCACCAGGTGTACTCGGCCTGCTCGCCCAGGCAGGCGCGGTGCGTGTCGGTCAGGCCGCCCGCGAGGTGACGGGTCATCCACTCGCGCTCGTGCGGCAGGAACCCGCTGTTCTTCTGATTGCCGCGCCAGTTCTTCAGGTCCACCTCGCGGTGCGCGACGTTGTAATCCCCGCCGATCACCACCGGCTGCCCCCCGGCCAGCAGCGCGTCCGTCCACGCCTGAAAGTCACCCAGCACGCGGTCCTTGAACCCCTGACGCTCCGGGCCGCTGCTGCCGCTCGGCAGGTACACGCTCACGAACCGCACGCCCTCCACCAGCGCACTGACCACGCGGCCCTCGGCGTCCATCTCGGCGTGCTGCATCCCGATCCGCACGTCCTGCAGGCCCCGGCGCGACAGGACCGCCACGCCGCTGTACCCGGCCTTCCCAGCCGGGAACCACGCCCCCTCGTATCCCAGGTGCGCCAGCGCGTCCGGCATGGGGTCGGCGCGCACCTCCTGAAGCAGCAGCACGTCTGGGCCCTCGCGCTCCACCCAGTCTGCCAGTCCCTTGCGCAGCGCGCTGCGCAGTCCGTTCACGTTCAGGGTCGTGACCTTCAACCCGCCGCTCCGGTCCAGTTCCATGTCCGTCATCGCCCCATCTGTCATCGCGCTGGAGCATACCGCCCCGGCCGCGCGTGCCTGAAGAGACGCTCAGGACCGTTCGTGTCCCCGGTACGCGGCCGGTCTGTTACGCTACACGCACCATGGTCGAGATCAAGTTCCGCAACGAGGCAGACGGCAAGGAATTCGAAATGACCCACCCCAAGGCCGGCCGGGTCCTCACGGACATTCAGGTCTGGGCCGAGAAGAACGCCTTCGAGCACGTCGGATTCTGGCGCGACCCCGAGGACGAGCACAAGTTCTGGGTGCAACTCGGCGACGACCGCCTCAACTACTGGATTCACGACAGCACCTTCACCGAAGGCAAGCACGAAACTGTCGAGATGCAGATGGACTACGCCCGCGGAGCGCAGCGCCGCAGCGCCGCCGGGTACGGCAAGTTCGACAAGTAATACGGACTCCGATTGAATGGTTTGCAAAAACTATCCAATCCGAGCGGAGCGAGCAGGAGAGAAACGGGTTCCGCGCGTGGAGTTAACAACCCGGCGTCCTTCCGGTTTGTTAACGAAACAGACGGAATCCGTATAAACACTTTCTGCCGCCTGTTTCGCCGGCACCCCTGCGATCCCGTGGGCTGTCATTAGAAGGCCATGCAGATAGAAGGGCCGTGAGGCGCAGCCGACATGAACGGTCCGCGCCTCACGGCTGTTGTCAGTCGACCGGGACGGTGCCCAGCAGACGCGCCGCTTCCCGCAGCACCTCCGGCGGCTGAACCAGTGCGAAGCGCACGAAGCCCTCGCCACCCGCCCCGAACGCCGCGCCCGGACTGACCGCCACACCCGTGTGCCGCGCGGCTCGCACCGCGAACGCCACACTGTCCCGCAGGCCCGGCACGCGCGCCCAGGCGTACATGCTGGCCTGCGGCGTCGCGACCTCCCAGCCCAGTGCCCGCAGCGCCGGGATCAGCGCGTCGCGCCGCGCCTCGAACACCGCTGCGCCCGCCCGGCCCACTGCGTCCGGCAGTCCCAGCGCGTGCGCCGCCGCCCGCTGAATCCCCAGGTAAGGGTGGAAATCAATGGCGCCCTTCACGCGCGCCAGCGCCGCGATCGCCCCGGCGTCTCCCGCTGCGAACCCCACGCGGAACCCGCCCATGTGGTGCGTCTTGCTCAGCGAATGCAGCTCCACCACGCCGTCCAGCCCGGCCTCTAGCGCACTCGGCGCGCGGTACTCCCCGAAGGTCAGTTCCGCGTACGGGTGATCATGCACCAGCAGGGTGCCGCGCGCCCGGCACCACGCGGCCGCCTCCCGGAAGAACGCCACGTCTGCCACTGCCGACGTCGGGTTATTCGGGTAGTTCAGCAGCAGCACACGGGGCCGCACCCCCTGCGGCACGCTGCCAAGGTCCGGCAGGAAGCCCCGCTCGGGGCGCAGCGGCAGCGTCAGCACGTTCAGGCCCGCCACGGCCGCTGCGCCCAGGTACGGCGGGTAGCACGGGTCCGGCAGCAGCAGCGTCTCACCTGGGTCCGTCACGGCCAGCAGCAGGTGCGCCAGTCCCTCCTGCGCGCCGATCAGCGGCAGAACCTCGCGCCCGGTGTCCACCCGCACCCCGAAGCGTCGGCTCAGGTAGTCGGCGACCGCCTCCCGCAGCGGGGCGGTGTCGCTGAACAGCGGGTAGCGGTACGTCGCGGCGTCGCGCGTCGCCTCCCGCAGCACCTCCAGCACCGCGTCCGGCGGCGGCAGATCACTGCTCCCGATACTCAGGTCAGTCACGCTCAGCCCCGCCGCCCGCGCCTCAACCTTCGCCGCGTCCATCAACGCGAATACACTTCCCGGCACCGCCCCCGCCCGACCTGACAACCACATACCCCCAGGGTAGCCCAGCCGCCCCGGCAGGCCCAACCACAGCCGCAGGCCCAGTCGCCGCAGACTCACGCAGCAGGGTGGTGCTCAGCCCACCCCACGCACGGCGAGGGGCTCACCTCCGAAGAAGTGAGCCCCTGAACCGAAAATCGGGTGTTACTGGTCCACGCCGCCGTACACCGGAAGGCTGACGGTCGTCAGGGCCTTGCCACCGGCGTTCACGGTGATCTGCGCCATATCATTGACAGTCACGCCCGTATCAGCGCGTTCCACGCTCACGTACAGCAAAGCGTATCCGCCCTGGGTATCGACGCTGTCCAGCGTGATGGTCGTGCCGTTGCTCAGGCCAGCCGTGGTGATGCTCAGGTCGTCGGGCAGCGTGCCGCCCAGGTCAGCCAGGGGCACTTCGATGGCCATCCAGCTCGACTCGGTGTACAGCGCGCTGTACTGCAGGCCATTGCCGTCCGTGGCGTACGCGGGCGCAGCGAAGGCATTGCCGGCGGCGAAGGTCAGGGCGAGGGCAGCGGTTACGGTCATCAGGGTCTTTTTCATGGTGGGTCTCCTTGGGTGGCGGGTGCGCCTCGCGGCTGCCTCCCGTCTTGAAACAGAGAATGCGCCCACCCCGTGCAGGGACCATGCAGGCCATGTGCAGATTTATCGAAGGGCCACGCCGGGAGGGCCTGCATCCTGCTGGTCAATGTGAGAGGGGGGGCCACTACCGGAATGCAGACCACGCCCCCGCCCCGGCCTGCTTCAGCGCGTACCCTGAAGACATGGCAGATTCCGGCCTTCAGGTCCTCACCGCCATGATCACCCCGGCCGTTCTGATCAGCGGCGCGGGCACGCTGCTCATGAGCACCAGCAGTCGCCTGGGCCGCGTGACTGACCGTGTCCGGCAGCTCACGGCCCGCTTCAAGGTTCTGGTCACCGAGGACGGCCGCCAGGAAGGGCTGGCCCGCGAGGAGAAACGTCTGATCGTGCAGCAACTCCCGCGACTCGCGCGGCGCAGCCGCATCATCGTGCGGGCCATGACTTCGCTGTACCTCGCCGTGGCGATGCTGGTCCTGACCAGCATCCTGATCGGCAGCAGCGCCCTGCTGAACCAGGCGGCCGGACTGCTGCCCGTCATGATCGCCATTGCCGGGTCGGCCAGCCTCGCGTACGGCGCGCTCCTCCTGAGTTTCGAGACGCGCCTGAGCGCCAGCACCACCCGCGAGGAAATGAAATTCCTCGTTGCCCTCGGGGAACATTACGCCGGACTGTACGATGAACGCCTCATGAAAGAGGTCGGCGAGAAACTCGACGCGTAACCACCCGCCCGCGACCCGCTACGCTACTCGCATGTCCCTGACGTTCACGGCGACCCTGTTCCAGTGGCGCGGCCCGGCCCCGCATTACTTTTTGCGCTTGCCGGACGAACTGGTGCCGGACCTGCGGGACGCGGCGCGGCTGGTCACGTACGGCTGGGGCATGATTCCCTGCCACGCGCGGGTGGGGGAGACGACCTTCCGCACGGCCATCTTCCCGAAGGACGGCGGGTACCTGCTGCCGGTCAAGGTCGCCGTGCGCCGTGCCGAGGCGCTGGAGGAAGGGCAGGACGTGACCGTGACCGTCACCCCCGGCTGAAGCCCAGCGCATCACAGCCCCGCGCATCACAGAAAGACCCCCACCCGTTTCCAGGTGGGGGGTTTTTCTGTGAACTGTGGTCAGCTGTTGACCGTCAACTTTCGTTCATCAACTTCAGTTGGTGTACGTGACGTTGTCGTTCACGACGCCCGGGCGGGTGTCGTCGTAGCTGCGGTCCCCGGTGACGGAGTCGCTGCTGGTGTTGTTCTCGCCGTACTTCTCGAGCGTGCGGTCGTCGGCGACCTGCATGTCGCGCACGGTCTGAAGGCCGGTCCCAGCGGGAATCAGTTTCCCGAGGATGACGTTTTCCTTCAGGCCGATCAGGTCGTCGACCTGGCCCTTCATGCTGGCCTCGGTCAGGACGTGCGTGGTGTGTTGGAAGCTCGCGGCGGACAGCCAGCTCTTGGTGGTCAGGCTGCTCTTGGTGATGCCCAGCAGGACGGGCTTCCAGGAGCTGGGCGTCTGGCCTTCCTCGAGCAGGTCGTTGGCCTGATCGACTTCCCAGCGTTCCACGGTCTGCCCTTCGAGCAGTTCGGTGTCGCCGCCGTCGGTGATTTCCACCCAGCGGAGCATCTGGCGCACGATCACTTCGATGTGCTTGTCGTGGACCTTCACGCCCTGGCTGCGGTACACGCGCTGCACTTCTTCCACCAGATAGCGCTGGGCGGCGTCCGTGTCCTTGTACAGCAGCAGGTCGTGGGGGTTGATGGCGCCGCGCGTGAGCGGCTGACCGGCCTCGACGCGGTCGCCGTCCTTGACGATCATGCGCAGGCTCTTGCTGATCTTGGTGGCGGTCTTGCTGCTGTACTGGTCGTCGTCGGCCTCGATGCGCACGAGGTAGCGTTCTTCCTCTTCCTCAATGCGAACGGTGCCGTCACGGTCGGCCACGGCCGCCGAGGTCTTGGGCTTGCGGGCCTCGAACAGTTCGATCACGCGGGGCAGACCCATGGTGATGTCACCGCCGCCGCTGCCGGCGACCCCACCGGTGTGGAAGGTACGCATGGTGAGCTGCGTGCCGGGTTCCCCGATGGATTCGGCGGCGACCACGCCGACCGCTTCACCCATGCTGACGGGCTTGGCCTGCGAGAGGTCGTAGCCGTAGCACTTCTGGCACACGCCACTCTTGACGCGGCAGTTCAGCGGGGTCCGCACGAACACGCTCTGGAGGACCTTGGCGTTCTTGGTGATCGCCTTGACGTCTTCCAGGGACAGCATGGCGTCGGCTTCGATGGTGCGGCCGTCGATTTCCACGGCGTCGGTCAGGGTGCGGCCGTAGATGCTGGTTTCGATCTCGCTGGCCTTGCGGCTGCGCCATTCGCCCGTGCGCTCGTCCACGGCGCCCAGCGGGATGGAGGTGTAGTCGGTGGTTCCGCAGTCCACGTCGCGCACGACGACTTCGTGGGCCACGTCGACCAGCTTACGGGTCAGGTAGCCGGAGTCGGCGGTACGCAGCGCGGTGTCGGCCCCACCCTTACGCGCGCCGTGGGTGCTGATGAAGTACTCCAGCACGGACAGGCCCTCGCGGAAGCTGGCGCGGATCGGCACTTCGATGGTGCTGCCGTCGGGGCGGGCCATCAGGCCGCGCATCCCGGCGAGCTGCGTGATCTGCTGCGCGTTACCACGGGCACCCGAGAGGCTCATGATCCACAGGGGGTTGAAGGGGTAGTTCTTGCCGAAGTTGTCGAACATGGCGTTCTTGACTTCGTCCTTGGTGTCGTTCCAGAGCTGCACGACCTGCTTGTAGCGCTCTTCCTCGGTCATGAAGCCGAACTCGAAGTTCTGCTCGATCTCGGCGACCTTGGCGTCCGCTTCGGCCAGGATCTCGGTCTTGGCGGGCGGGATGACGATGTCGTCGATGCCGATGGTGATGCCGGAGGTCGTGGAGAGCTTGAAGCCCGCGTCTTTCAGGCCGTCGAGCAGGCCGGCGGTCGCCTCGATCCCGAGGTGTTTGAAGCACGCCATGATCATGTCTTTCAGGTGGTCTTTCTCGTACGCCGTTTCCAGGTTCACGAGGGTGTCGACCAGGGCGGCCTGGGTGCCCAGGGCTTCCTGCACGATCCGGCGGAACATCACGCGGCCCGCGCTGGTGTCGTACGTCACGCCGTTCAGGCGGATGCGCACGAAGTCCTGGTGGTCGATGGTGCCGCGGTTGACGGCCATGATGGCCTCATCCGGGTTGCTGAAGACGTACTTCAGGCGTCCGGCGCTGGTTTCCCTGCCGTTCACGGTGACCGAGCTATTCAGCGCGATCTTGCCAGCGTCCAGCGCGGCCAGGGCGTCCTGCTCGCTGCTGAACTCGCTGCCCGCGCCGAGGTTGTCGGTGCGCAGCAGGGTCAGCGTGAAGATCCCCAGGATGATGTCGCGGCTGGGCTTGACGTTCGGCTCGCCGTTCGCGGGGGACAGCAGGTTGTGCGCGCTGAGCATCTGGATGCGCGCTTCGGCCTGCGCCTGGGCGCTCAGGGGGACGTGGATGGCCATCTGGTCGCCGTCGAAGTCGGCGTTGAAGGCTTCACAGACCAGCGGGTGCAGCTGGATGCTCTGACCCTCGACCAGCACGGGCTCGAAAGCCTGGATGCCCAGTCGGTGCAGGGTGGGCGCGCGGTTGAGCAGCACGACCTTGTCCTCGATGACCTCTTCCAGGGCGTCCCAGACGCTGTCGCGGGTGTCGCGGTAGCGTTCGAGCATCTTGCGGGCCTGCTTGATGTTCGTGACCTCGCCCTTCTCTTCAAGGACCTTGAACAGGAACGGCTTGAAGAGTTCGAGCGCCATGCGCTTGGGCACACCGCACTGGTGCAGTTTCAGCTGCGGGCCGACCACGATCACCGAGCGGCCGGAGTAGTCCACGCGCTTACCCAGCAGGTTCTGACGGAAGCGGCCCTGTTTCCCGCCGAGCAGGTCGGTCAGGGAACGCAGCGAGCGGTCGGAACCGGGGTTGGTGACGGGGCTGCCGCGGCGGCCGTTGTCGATCAGGGCGTCCACCGCTTCCTGAAGCATGCGCTTCTCGTTGCGGATGATCATGTCCGGCGCGCCCTGGCCCATCAGTTTCTTCAGGCGGTTGTTGCGGTTGATCAGGCGGCGGTACAGGTCGTTCAGGTCGCTGGTCGCGAAGCGGCCGCCGTCCACCTGCACCATCGGACGCAGGTCCGGGGGCATGACGGGCACGGTGTTCAGGATCATCCAGCTGGGGTGGTTGCCGCTGCGTTTGAACGCACGGGTCACTTCCAGGCGCTTGCGGGCCTTGGCGCGCTTGTGGCGGCTGGAGTCCTTCATCATCTCGTTCAGTTCGACTTCCAGCTCGTCGAGGTTCAGGTCGTCCAGGAGTTCCTTGACGGCCTCGGCGCCCATCTTCGCTTCGAAGTCGTACGACTCGATCACGCGGACCTGCTTGCGCACCAGGTCGATCTCGATGCGGCCGCTGATGTCGCTCTGGAGGTTGCCACCGTCGGCGAGTTCGTCGCCGGGCTCGACGCGGTCGCCGTTCACGACGAGGGGCTCGTCGTCGTAGGTGTAGACCTTGGCCTTGCTGACGATGATGCTGGCGGGGTTGTGCAGGGTGATGACGCCGTCGGCCTGCGCGATGACTTCCTCTTCCTTGTCGATGGCTCCGATGATCTTCTGGCCACGGCGGACGTCGCTGCCGTCCCCGACCAGAACGTGCATCTGCGGCTGGATGCCGTGCTCAGCGCGGCGGGTCCAGTGCGCGGTGACGGTCACGTCACCCTTCTTCTTGGGGAAGGTGACGGCGCTCAGGCGGCTGTCACGGCTGACGCGCAGGCGCGTGCCGCTCGCGGCGTCGGCCAGTACGGTGCCCGCCTCGATGATCTCGCCGTGCACGACCTGCACGTTCATGCCGTGAGGCACGTACACGCGGCTCAGGACCTCGCCCATGGGCGCGGCGGCCTCTTCCTCGTCTTCGGCGGTGGGCGCGGCGGCCAGGGTCTCGCGAATCTCGACCATGACGCTGTCCTCGCCCATCTCGTGCAGGAACACGGTGCCGTCGACCGGAGCGGTCAGCGTCACGTCGGCTTCCAGTTCCGCCAGGATCTCACCGGCGCGGAAGGTTTCCTGCTCGACCAGTGCGTCGGCGGGCAGCGGCAGGCTGGCCTCCACTTCCTCGGCGTACGCGATCACGGCGCGGCGCGGGAAGCGGTACTGAGCCAGGCCGTCCATCTTGCTGACGACCGTGCCGCCCAGCACCTGGCCGCGCGTGACGTACTCGCCGTCACGGATGTCCGCCTCGATACCGCCGGTCAGGGCGTAGGTTTCCTGACGGCCGAAGCGCAGTTCGCGGTACTCGTCGTCGCTGAGCAGCTCGCCGCGCTTGAGCGGGCGGCCGTCCTTCTGGGCGTTGCGGGGCGTGGTGACCAGGAAGGAGCTGAAGTACAGCACCTTCTCCAGCTGACCGGCGCTCAGGTCCAGCAGCGTGCCGATCTTGCTGGGCGTGTCCTTCACGTACCAGATGTGCGCGGCGGGCGTGGCCAGGTCGATGTGACCCATGCGGTAGCGGCGGACCTTGCTGCTCGTGACTTCCACACCGCAGCGCTCGCAGACCTTGCCCTCGTAGCGCTGGCGCTTGTACTTCCCGCAGGCGCACTCATAGTCCTTCTGCGGCCCGAAGATGCGCTCGTCGAACAGACCTTCACGCTCGGGTTTCAGGGTGCGGTAGTTGATGGTTTCGGGTTTCTCGACCTCACCGAACGACCACTCGCGGATTTTCTCCGGGCTGGCGATGGCGATACGAACTTTGCTGAAATCTTTCATTGATTCTCCCTCGGAGAATGGTGGCGGCTTATGGATGATGGGTGATGGACCCGGTCAGACTGTGTTGTTCCATCAACCATCACCTCTCGACTCCTGGCAGTGCCGCAGGCGCTCAGCGCTTGGGCATCATGCCTTCGAAGATGTCGACGTTCTTGTCGTGCGTGTCGAGCACTTCGACGTCCAGGCCCAGCGAGTGGAGTTCCTTGACGAGCACCTTGAACGACTCGGGGATGGTGCTGCCCGACACTTCCTCACCCTTGACGATGCTCTGGTACGCGGCGTCGCGTCCGTCGATGTCGTCGGATTTGATGGTGAGCATTTCCTGCAGGACGTGCGCGGCGCCGTACGCTTCGAGCGCCCACACTTCCATCTCGCCGAAGCGCTGACCGCCGAACTGCGCCTTCCCGCCCAGCGGCTGCTGGGTGATCAGGGAGTACGGGCCGGTGCTGCGGGCGTGCAGTTTGTCTTCCACCATGTGGTACAGCTTCATGACGTACATGGTGCCGACCACGACCGGGCCGCTGATGGGCTCGCCGCTGCGGCCGTCGTACAGCACGCTCTTGCCGGTGCGGGCGAGCTGCATCTGCGCGCGCTCGTAATCGCCGCCGGGCGCGTCGACAACGCCGACCTTCCCGGCGCGGTCGAGGACTTCCTGCTCGCGCTTGTCGAGTTCGAAGCCGTCGTCCTTGCGGGCCTGGAGGCGTTCGGCCGCGGCGACTTCCAGCATTTCCTTGATGGCCGCTTCGGTCACGGAGTCGAACACGGGGGTTTCGAACTTCTGACCGGTCAGGCGGGCCACTTCACCCAGGTGGGTTTCCAGGATCTGCCCGAGGTTCATGCGCGACGGCACGCCTAGCGGGTTGAACACGAGATCGACGGGGGTGCCGTCTTCCAGGTAGGGCATGTCCTCGGGGGCCATGATCTTGGAGACGACGCCCTTGTTCCCGTGGCGGTTGGCGACCTTGTCGCCGACCTGCAGCTGGCGTTTCTGGGCCACGTACACGCGGACCATTTCACGCACGCCGGGCTTGAGGTCCACGCCCTCGTCGCCGCGGCGGAAGCGCACGGTCTTGACGACGATGCCGCCCTGGCCGGACTGCACGCGCAGGCTGGTGTCCTTCACTTCGCGGGCCTTCTCACCGAAGATCGAGCGCAGCAGGCGTTCTTCCGGGGTGGGTTCGCTTTCACCCTTGAAGGAGGTCTTGCCGACCAGGATGTCGCCGGGTTTGACTTCGGCGCCGACGCGCACGATGCCGTCCTCGTCGAGGTCGCGCAGCGCGGCTTCCGAGAGGCCCGGGATGTCGCGGGTGATCTTTTCGGGCCCGAGTTTGGTGTCACGCGCCTCGATCTCGTCTTTCTCGATGTGCACGGACGTGTAGAAGTCCTTGCGCACCAGGCCCTCGCTGATGCAGATGGCATCCTCGAAGTTGAAGCCGTCGAAGGGCATGATCGCAATGGTGATGTTCTGACCGAGCGCGAGGCGGCCCAGGTCGCTGGCGGGACCGTCGGCGATGACCTGCCCGGCCTTGACCATGTCACCGATATCCACGATGGGGTGCTGGTCGAGGTTGGTGCCCTGGTTGCTGCGGGTAAAGCGCACGGTCTCGAAGGTGCGGACGTTCCCGGTGCTCAGGCCCGCCGTGGGGGCGTCCTCGGTCAGGGTGATCTGGATGACGCGGGCGTCCACGTAGGTGACCTTGCCGGTCACGTCGCTGACGACGCTGGTGCCGCTGTCGGTCACGACGCGGCTCTCGACGCCGGTGCCCACGGCGGGGCTGTCGGCGCGCACGAGCGGCACGGCCTGCGACTGCATGTTGGAACCCATGAGCGCGCGGTTGGCGTCGTCGTGCTCCAGGAAGGGGATCAGGCTGGTGTTGATCGAAACGATCTGCTTGGGCGACACGTCCATGAAGTCCACTTCTTCAGGGGTGTACCAGAGGGGATCGCCCTTGCGGCGTGCCAGAACGCGCTCGTCACTGAAGGTGCCGTCGTCGTTCAGCGGGCTGTTGGCCTGCGCGACGGTGTAACGGTCCTCGATGTCGGCGGTCATGTAGACCACGTCACTGGTGACCAGTCCGTTCTCGACGCGGCGGTACGGGGCCTCGATGAAGCCCAGGTTGTTCACCTTCGCGTAGGAGGCCAGACTGCTGATCAGGCCGATGTTGGCGCCTTCCGGCGTTTCGATCGGGCAGATGCGGCCGTAGTGGGTACGGTGAACGTCACGCACGTCAAAGCCGGCGCGTTCACGGGTCAGGCCGCCCGGCCCCAGTGCGGAGATACGGCGCTTGTGGCGCAGATCCGACAGGGGGTTGGTCTGGTCCTTGAACTGGCTCAGCTGGCTGCGCCCGAAGAATTCGCGCATGGCCGCCACAATGGGGCGGTTGTTCACGAGTTTGGTGGGGGTGGCGGCGTCCGGGTTGCCCAGCAGCATGCGCTCGCGCACGCCACGCGCCATGCGGCCCATGCCGACGCGCAGCTGGTCGGCCAGCAGTTCGCCCACGGTGCGCACGCGGCGGTTCCCGAGGTGATCGATGTCGTCCTCGCCGACCGGGATGTCGTTCATCACGCCGTCCGCGTCGGCCATGCCCACGGTTTCCTTGCCGTACTGCAGGGCCATCAGGTAGCGGATGGTGTCGACCAGACCGGCGTCCGTGAACTTGCCGTCCTCGAAGTTCAGCAGGGTGCGTTCTTCACGCTGCACGCCCAGCTTGGTGTTCATCTTGAAACGGCCGGGCTCGCCCAGGTCGTAACGGCGCGGGTCGGCCAGCAGACCGTACAGGTACTGGATGGCCTTGTCACGCTTGGGCGGATCGCCGGGGCGCAGGACCGTGAACAGGCGCAGCAGGGCCTCGTCGGCTCCCATGCCCGCGCTCTTGTCCTCGGGCAGTTCCATGTCCGGCTCGAACTCCGTGAACAGCGACTTGAGGCTGGCGTCGTCATAGCCGAGGACGCGCAGCAGCATCGCCACGGGGAACTTGCGCTTGTTGACCTTCATTTCCAGGATGCCGCCCGCGAACTCCAGCTCGATCCAGGGGCCGCGTTTGGGCATGGGAATGATCGCGCCGGTGTACATCTTCTTGATGCCCTTGTAGGAGCTCGTGAAGTACACGCCGGGGCTACGGTGGATCTGCGAGATGATCACGCGGTCCGCGCCGTTAATGACGAAACTGCCGTCCTTGGTCATCAGGGGCAGGTCGCCCAGGAACACCTGGTCTTCCTTGATCAGGCCGCTGTCCTTGTGGATCAGTTGCAGTTTGGCGTACATGGGCGCCTGGTAGGTGACGTCCTTCTCGCGGCATTCCTCGGGCGTGTAGGGCGGCTCGCCCAGGCGGTACTCGAGGTAATCGAGGACCAGGCCCGTGCTGCGGCCCTTCTCGGTCTCGTCGATCGGGAAGACTTCTTTAAAGGCGCTCTGCAGGCCCACGTTCTCACGCTGCTCCGGGGCCTTGTCGGCCTGGAGGAACGCGCGGAACGAGTTCACCTGGATTTCTGTCAGGTTGGGAAGGGGAATCACTTCCGCAATGTCACCGAAACGCTCGATGCGGGGTACTTTACCGGTCAAACTCATGTCCACCTCGCACGCACCCTGGGTCCTGCGCTGCGCCTTCCGGGGCTGGAAAAGGCGTAGGCGGAACACGCAACCCCTCCGGTCGCGGTCCCTGAATTAAGGCTTAGTTTTGCAGACCCGTTCGCCGCAACTAGCTCCTGCCCGACCCATCATGGTCAGCACAGGGCAGTATAGACCCGCCGTGCATGACAGGTCAACCGCCCCGGAGTGCTCGCGCCCGGTCTCTAATGTCCGGAAGTATGCCGCAGCCGCGCCCCAGAATCAATCGACTTTACGCACCCCGCCCGGCCTCCCGCAGCGGCCCCGGCAGGCGCTGACCTTGCCTTCAGATTGACAGTCTGACCCGCCCCCATTCCGTAGGATGAACGCGTGGACGCCCTGCAACCCTACCTGCCCCTGATCTACACCATTCTGCGCGGACTGGCCGTCGTCGGCCTCGTTCACGCCCTGATCACCCGGCAGCCACCGTACTGGATGCTCACGCTGGGATTCGCCGCGTTCCTGGGCGGCATCTTCAGCATGGTGTTCTCGCTGGTGTACGTGTTCACGGTCCTGATCCCCAGCCTGCGCGGCGGCACACGGGTGGCCGGGAGGGCCGTGGCGCGCGGCGTGGAATCCCTGAAGCCACTGGACCTGCGCATCCGCGAGGCGCACGAGCAGTTGCAGGAAAGCGACACCCTCCAGAACCGCGCCGATCTGGCCGCCCTGCAAGCCCGCGCCGGCCGCCCCGACGACGCGCAGGCCACCCTGGCCCCCCTCCTGAGCGGCATCTACGCCGACGATCCAGTCGTGCTGCTCACCAGCGCCGAACTGGACCTCGCCCGGCAGGAACCCGCCCCGGCCGCCGCGAAACTCAACCGCGTGGACCTGAAAACCAGCGCCGCCACCCGCACCCGCACCCTGACCCTCCTGGCCCAGGCGCAGGACGCCCAGAACCTCCCCGAAACCGACCAGACCTACCGCGACGCCATCACAGGCGCCACCACCGAGGAACCCCGCGCCCGCTACGCCGCGTACCTGATCCGGCAGGGCAGGGAAGACGAAGCCCGCGCCCTGCTGGACGCCCTGGCCAAAACCGAGAAGAAGGCCAGCGGCCTCTACCGCCGCCAGGAACGCGAATGGTTCCAGATGGCCGCCGGACTGAGGAAAGAGCTGAAGTGAGCAGGTACATGCATGACACCGTGACGGTCTGGGCGGCCCACGCACCCGCGGAAGCGGAGTTGGCCGGAGCAGTGAGATTCGACTCCGCCGCAGAGGAAGGGGAATCGAGGTCAGCCTTCTCCATAGCCTTCCGAACAGGCTGGTACGACGACGATTTCGCCTTCTACCTTTACGGTGACGAGCTTGCCTCGCTCCTGACTGACTGCTCTGCGTCCTGGCTCACGCTGGATCAGCAGGCCACGTCGCGTCTTTCATCTGGGGGGGAGTGGAATGCGCTGTATGTCATCAGTGGAGGGGCCGGCGACGAGTGGCGGGGCGAGGAGGCCCGCCCTCCCATGCCGCACGGGTCTGTTTGCGCCTCGAAATTCTGACGCTCTAGGTCATCTTTATTACCCGGCTAATATTGCCTTTCTGTAATTCATCCGGGTAAAATACAGGTATGGATACCGCACCCACCTTCACCACCTTCGACCGACATACCCGCTGCCTGACCGCGCCCCTCACCGACACACTCACCCTGTTGCACTCCCAGCCCCGCGCGGGCCTGCTGACCTTCGACGATCAGACCGGGCGCAGCGTGGACTTCAACCTGAGCGGAACCCTGGACGACGTGCTGGCCCGATACGCTCCCGAAACGCCCCGCACCGGCCCCGGCCGCCCGAAACTGGGCGTCGTGTCGCGCGAGGTCAGCCTGCTGCCCCGCCACTGGGAGTGGCTGGAACGCCAGCGCGGCGGGGCGTCGGCGGCGCTGCGGCGCCTGATCGACGAGGCTCGCAGGGTCGACCCGGACAGCGAACGACGCGCGCAGGCCCAGGCGGCTGCCGACCGCTTCCTGGGCGTGATGGCCGGCGACCTGCCCGGTTACGAGGAAGCCACCCGCGCCCTGTACGCCGCTGACCGCGACCGTTTCGAGGCCCAGTTGCACCTCTGGCCCGACGACCTGCGCCTGCACGCCCTGTACCTCGCCGCGCCAGCCTTCCCCGTCGCGCCCGCGCCTGCCCCCGGCCCCGCATGACCGGCCCTGAAGGCCTACGCGAGCACCGCCACACGCCACGTCCTGGCATCATCCGCATCACGCACGTGCCCAGTGGCCGCACGCACCTGAACTGCAGCACCGACGCGCCTGCCCTGCTCAACCGCACCCGCTTCGAGTTGCAGACCGGCACCCACCGCGCACCCGCGCTGCAACGCGACTGGAATACTGACGGCCCAGACTCCCTGACCTTCGAACTGCTGGACGAACTCCCTTCACCCCGCACCGGGACCCGCACGCCCGCTGCGTTGCGGGACGACCTGAAGGAGCTGCTGACGCTATGGCAGGAGACACTGAACATCCCACCCGACCGGACGGCCTGACCGCGCCCTCCCCAGCGTTGCCGCTGCCGCCTGGCACCCCAGCGGCCATGCTGGAAGCCCTGGCCCGGCAGGATCACGCCGGACTGCGCGCAGCGGTAGCGCGGCACCCCAACACGCCGCCCGCGCTGCTGGAAGCCCTGGCCGCCACCGAACCGGGCGCGGTCCTGAGCAACCCGGCGCTCCCGCTGTTGCGACTGGCGCACCCACGGCTGCTGCTGAATACCCCGCGCGCCACCCTGCTGGCCCTGGTCGGCAGCCCCGCCGCACCCGACTGGCTGAGGCGGCACGCCCTGGCCCACCCGGATACCGGGGTGGTCGCGGCGGCCGCCAGCCACCCGGATCTGACGCCCGCCCAGCTGGCAGCCCTGGCGGAGCACCCAGCCTGGCAGGTGCGTTCCCGCGTGGCCGCCCGGCCAGACCTGCGAGACGACACACTGCGGGCACTGGCCGCCGACCCGGATTACGGGGTGCGGATGTACGTGGCGGCCCGCCCGGACCTGCCGCCAGCCGTGCAGGCGCAGTTGCGCCAGGACCCGTCGGCCTTCGTGCGGCAGGTGCTGGCCCGCCCCGCACCGCAGCGCTGAATCTGCATCAACCGGACCGCCGGGCACGGAAAAACCCCCAGCCGAAGCTGGGGGCCTGCACTCCCGGTTAGGGGGGACTTACTTGAGTTCGACGCGGGCGCCAGCAGCTTCCAGCTGGGCCTTGATCTTCTCGGCTTCGTCCTTGCTGATGCCTTCTTTCAGCGCGCCGCCCTTCTCGCTCATGTCCTTGGCTTCTTTCAGGCCCAGGCCGGTGATGGCGCGGATTTCCTTAATGACGTTGATCTTGCTGGCGCCGGCGTCGATCAGAACGACGTCGAACTCGGTCTTCTCTTCAGCGGCGGGGCCGGCAGCGGCAGCGGGGCCAGCGGCGACGGCGGCGGTGACGCCCCAGGTTTCCTTCAGACCGTCGATGAGGTCCGCGAGTTCCATGATGGTGAGCTGGCCGAGCTGGTCGATAAGAGCCTGTTTGTCGTAAGCCATGATGTATTCCTCCGAAATTGAAATAGGTGATTGAGATGGTGAAGCGGTGAAGGACGGTCGGGTGGCGCGTGGCCGGAGCCCGGACCGTTCAGGCGTTCAGGCCTGTTCTTCGAGCTTGGTCTTGTACGCTTCGAGGACGCCCACGAAGTTGCTGAGGTGCGCGCTGAGCACGCCCACCAGCTCGCCCTGAAGGCTCTGCTTGCTGCCCAGGCTGGCCAGACGCTCGACGACTTTCACGTCGACGCGGTTGCCCTCGACAAAGCCGGCCTTGACGGTCGGGATGCCCTTGTCGTTGCCTTTGGCGGCGTCGCTGAGAGCCTTGGCGACCCCGGCGGGGTCTTCCTGAGCGACAACGATGGCGCTGGGGCCTTTCAGAGCGTCGGCAAAGTCACGGCCGCCGTCCTGAAGGGCGAGGTTGATCAGGGTGTTCTTGGCAACAATCAGCTGCCCGCCCTTCTCGCGGATGTCTTTACGCAGTTTGCCCAGCTGGCCGGCGGTCAGGCCCTGGTAGTCGACCACGTAGAACGTGTCGACGCCCGTAAGGCTGCCCTTGAGGCTGCTGAGGGTCTGCTGGTTCTTGTCGTTCGCCACGCAGTACCTCCTAGGTGGGAACAAGTCCAGGTGCAGTGCTCGTCACCTGACAACTCGGCGGGATGTTTAAACCTGGCAAGGGTCCCCGCTGTCATGGATGCCTGAAAAGAAACGGATTGGAAAGGTGCGAGAAGTGCACCGGGGTGCCAACGGTTTGGTGAAACTCAGTGGGTACAGCCTGTCGGGAACCGCGCCGCCCGGAGACGGGCAGTTCCCGGCGCGCTTAGCCCTGCGACAGGCTCAGCGGAATGCTGGGGCCCATCGTGGTGGTCAGGAAGGCGCTGCGCAGGAAGACGCCCTTGGCGCTCCCGGGCTTGGCGGCTTCCAGCGCGCTGACGAGCGAAGCGTAGTTCTCGCTCAGGGTGCCGGGCTCGAAGCTGGCCTTCCCGATGGGCGCGTGAACGACGCCGGTCTTGTCGTTACGGAACTCGATCCGACCGGCTTTCAGGCTCTTGACCATGCCGGCCACGTCGGGACCGACGGTGCCGCTCTTGGGGTTGGGCAGCAGGCCGCGCGGCCCGAGCAGACGCGCGAGCTTCTGGCCGACGGCGGCCATCATGTCGGGGGTGGCGACAACAGAGTCGAACTCCATGAACCCACCGGCGATGCGGTCGATCAGTTCGTCGCTGCCGACCACGTCGGCGCCGGCGGCTTCGGCGGCCTGCACGTTCTCACCCTTGGTGATCACGGCGACGCGCACGCTACGGCCGGTGCCGTGGGGCAGGGCGACCGTGCCACGCACGTTCTGGTCGCTCTTGCGGGGGTCGATGCCGAGGCGGAAGTGCACTTCGACGGTCTCGTCGAACTTCGCGGTGGCGATGTCCTTGACCAGGGCGGCGGCTTCGTCGATGGTGTACTGCTTGTTGCGGTCCACCTTGGCGATCAGCGCCTCGTAACGCTTACCGTGCTTAGGCATTCGGGGCCCCCTCGATGGTCACGCCCATGGAGCGGGCGGTGCCAGCAACCGTGTTCGCGGCGGCTTCGATGCTACCGGCGTTCAGGTCGGGCATCTTGGTCTTGGCGATTTCCAGAACCTGATCCCAGTTGAGCTTGCCGACCTTGGCCTTGTTGGGGGTCGCGCTGCCTTTCTGCAGGCCAGCGGCCTTGCGGATCAGGTAGCTCATGGGGGGGGTCTTGGTAATGAAGGTGAAGGAGCGGTCGGCGAAGATGGTGATCTCGACGGGGATGATCGCGTCACCCTTGTCGGCCGTCATCGCGTTGAACGCCTTCGTGAACTCCATGATGTTCGCGCCGTACTGG
Source organism: Deinococcus aquaticus (assembly GCF_028622095.1). Lineage (NCBI taxonomy): Bacteria > Thermotogati > Deinococcota > Deinococci > Deinococcales > Deinococcaceae > Deinococcus > Deinococcus aquaticus. The sequence goes on from NZ_CP115165.1 coordinate 1,812,056, forward strand.
CCGAGCGCGGGACCCACGGGGGGGGCCGGAGTGGCCTTACCTGCCGGGAGTTGCAGTTTGACTAAACCTGCGACTTTTTTCATGTATTCCTCCTTAGCTCCCCCTGCCGCGCCGCCTGGAGGAGGCCGGTCGGGGTGCTGACGCTAAGTTCTGCGCTTCCACCCTGGGGTGGATTGACAGCAACTTTTCGATTTTACTGCCTTCTGCTGCATTTGCCAAGGTGTGCGCCCCGGAAGGGGTGACCGTGACGACAGATCCAGCGGATGGATGGGCGGCCCGGAAGATACGGCGGGGTGAGCGCCACGTCGTCTGGGCCGCGCCGGAAACTACTTGGCGACCTGACTGAAGTCGAGTTCGACCGGCGTTTCACGGCCGAAGATGCTGACCAGCACCTTGACCTTCGCCTGCGGAATGTTGACCTCGCTGATGACGCCGCTGAAGTCCGCGAACGGACCGCCCGTGACGCGCACCATGTCGCCCGCCTTGAAGTCGACCTTCACGCGCGGCACTTCCTCGACCACTGGCTGCGCAGCCACACCGACCGAGGCCAGCAGACGCTGCACTTCCTCGGGCGACAGGGGCACGGGGCGGGTGGCCGTTCCGACGAAGCCGGTCACGCCGTTCGTGCCACGCACGACTTCCCACGACTCGCCCAGTTCGCCGGGCGCGTCGTCGTCCTCGATGTCCATCTGCACGAACACGTAGCCGGGGAACAGCTTGCGTTTCACGGTTTCTTTCTTGCCACCGTCACGGAGTTCCACGGCTTCCTCGGTGGGTTGAAGCACCTGGAAGATCTTCGTGCCGCGCATGCCGAGTTTGCCGGCGCGGTCCATCAGGTGCTGCTCCACGCGGTCTTCCTGACCCACGTAGGTATGCACGGCGTACCATTCAATACCCATCAAAGCACCGCCCGAATCAGGTTGCTGAACAGCAGGTCAAGCGCGTACACGATGAGGGTCAGGGCAATCACGAAGATCACCACGGCCTGGGTTCCCTCCAGCACCTGCTGACGGGTAGGCCACGAGACACGCGACAGTTCCGCGCGCGAGTCACGGAAGTACTGAATCAAGTTCATGCGTTCACCTGCGCAAAGAGAAAGAGTCGACACCGGACTGCCGGGCCGCTGCCATCAGGCCGCGCACGCCCGGCAGGGGAAATCAGACCTTCTTCTCCTTGAAGACAACGTGCTTCTTGGCAACGGGGTCGTACTTACGCAGTTCCATCTTGGCCTGCGTGTTGCGGCGGTTCTTGGTGGTCGTGTAGTAGAAGCCGGTGCCTGCGCTGCTTTCCATTTTCACGATGATGCGGGGGCCGTCTTTCGCCATGATGTTGCTCCTTCGCAGTCCCTCTGTCCGGGGGTCTGCTCCCAGCGTTCCTTTCTGGTGGTCGTTCTGCCACGGTGGGCGTCCGGACCCGCTGGTAAAAGCCCGCCTTGTGGCGGGCAACATTCCAATTATAGAGAGTCCAGGGTCAGGTGTCCACTGTGCCCGGCAGTCCAGTCGGGAAACCGTCGATGCTGACGGCGTTTTTTCGTGCCTGATACTTCTGGAGTCCCGCCGGGCCCTGCCCGGACGCCCAGGTGTTCAGGTCCTCACGGTCCTGCGCGAACTCCATGAGCGGCACCGCCATCCCGCAGGAGGTCTGCACGAGATCCACGTCCATGACGAATACCTGCCGCGCGCCCGGCAGCGGGGCCAGCAGAGTCACCCAGTCCGCCCAGTCGGGGTCGGCAGAGTGAACGGCGCGTGCCTGTCCGTACGGGCGCAGGATCAGCGGCGGCCCCTGCAACGCGCAGAACATCAGTGTCATGCGCGGGCTGATACGGACTCCGATGGAATGGTTTGCAAAAACCATTCCATCCGAGCGGATGCGAGTGGGAGCAAAGCGGATTCCGGACGTGGAGTTGGCAACCCGGTGCTGTCCCGGGTTGTCAACGAAACAGACGGAATCCGTATGAGGCGTAGGTGGGCGGCCGTTTCGTTCCCGCTGCCAGTCACGTTCAGCCACGCCACCCGGTTCGGCCCCAGTACCCGCAGGCTGTCCAGGCCCTTGGGTGACACGTTCACGCGCCCGTCCGGGGCGGCCGTGCCCGCGAAGAACAGGTGCTGCGCCTCAATGAACGCCCGCAAGTGGTCACTGATACCCGGAAGCTGCTTCGCCATACGGCAGGGTAGCAACGCCACCGGGTAGTGCCGGGCCAGTCACGCAGAAAGGGGGAGACCCGAAGGCCTCCCCCTTTCCTGTGTCTTGATTACTCCAGGACCTTGGCGACGACGCCGGCGCCGACGGTACGGCCGCCCTCGCGGATCGCGAAGCGCAGGCCTTCTTCCATCGCGATCGGCTTGATCAGCTCAACCACGAACGTGATGTTATCGCCGGGCATGACCATCTCCACGCCCTCGGGCAGTTCCACCACGCCTGTCACGTCCGTCGTGCGGAAGTAGAACTGGGGACGGTACCCGCCGAAGAACGCGCTGTGACGCCCGCCTTCGTCCTTGCTCAGCACGTACACGCTCGCTTCGAACTTCGTGTGCGGCTTGATGCTACCGGGCTTCGCCAGCACCTGACCGCGCTCCACGTCGTCACGCGCCACGCCACGCAGCAGCACGCCCACGTTGTCGCCCGCCATGCCGCTGTCCAGCAGCTTGCGGTGCATTTCGATCCCGGTCACCGTGGTCTTCTTCGTGTCGCGCAGACCGATGATTTCCACTTCGTCCTGAACCTTCACCACGCCACGCTCGACACGGCCGGTGGCGACGGTGCCGCGCCCGGTGATCGTGAAGACGTCTTCGACGGGCATCAGGAAGGTCTTGTCCGTGGCGCGCTCGGGGGTGGGGATGTAGCTGTCGACGGCGTCGAGCAGTTCCCAGATGCGGTCAACCCAGTTGTTCTCGCCGCGGCCGGTCTTGGGGTTGGCCTGCAGGGCTTCGAGGGCCTGCAGGGCGCTGCCCTTGATGACGGGGAGGTCGTCGCCGGGGAACTCGTACTTGCTGAGGAGTTCACGGACTTCCATTTCGACGAGCTCGAGGAGTTCTTCGTCGTCGACCATGTCGACCTTGTTCATGAAGACGACGATGTAGGGCACGCCGACCTGACGGGCGAGCAGGATGTGCTCGCGGGTCTGGGGCATGGGGCCGTCAGCGCTGGACACGACCAGGATGGCGCCGTCCATCTGGGCGGCTCCGGTGATCATGTTCTTGACGTAGTCGGCGTGGCCGGGGCAGTCAACGTGGCTGTAGTGGCGGCTGGGGGTGTTGTACTCGACGTGGGCGGTGTTGATGGTGATACCGCGGGCTTTTTCCTCGGGGGCCTTGTCGATCTGGTCGTAGGCCAGTTTTTCGATGGTGGGGTCCGAGGCGGCGGCGGTGAAGGTGATGGCCGCAGTCAGGGTGGTCTTGCCGTGGTCGACGTGACCGATGGTGCCCACGTTCACGTGGGGCTTGGTGCGTTCAAACGTTCCCTTAGCCATGTGTGTGTCCTCCTGAGGTGGAACTGCCCGGTTTCCGGGCAAGCCTTGACAGTGTACAAGTCCGCGCGGGAAACGCAAAGAGCCTAACAGCTCAGAGTTCTCACGGCGGCCCGGTGGTGATCTGACAGTGTGGGCGAGTAGAAGAGGCGCGACCCACAAGTTGAGGGTCGCGCCGGTTGTTGGAGCTTCTGATCGGGTTCGAACCGATGACCTCTCCCTTACCAAGGGAGTGCTCTGCCACTGAGCTACAGAAGCGCTAGGGAAAGCGGGAAACGAGACTTGAACTCGCGACATTCAGCTTGGGAAGCTGACGCTCTACCAACTGAGCTATTCCCGCGTGATCGTGGTGGGCAGGGGCGGATTCGAACCGCCGTACACGTACGTGAACAGATTTACAGTCTGTCGCCTTTAACCACTCGGCCACCTACCCGGATTGTCATACCCACTGTCTCGAATCTAGCACGCTTGGGCTTGTGGAAGTCCTTTGCGCTTGGAGCCACCCAGGAGAATCGAACTCCCAACCTTCCGATTACAAGTCGGGTGCTCTACCAGTTGAGCTAGGGTGGCACCGTCCCTGTTCGAATGCTGGAACAATGTCCGGCCTCTGAGTGCGGTTGCTGCGGCGCTTTTCGGCGCGTTCACTTCCGGCTGTGAATAGTAGCAGTCACCCCCGAAGGTGTCAATCATTCCCGCCACGTGCCCGGCCCCCACCCGGTCCCGGCAGTTCCCCGGGCACCACCCGAACGGCCCTGGGACGCACTTCAGTGCCGCTCCGCGCAGCCCGGGGTTCCGCTGACTGCCCCGACCTGGCGCCCCCTTGAGCAAACCCTGAACGAGGCAGTGGTATGCGCCATGTGGCGCATTTGCCCCTGAGCCAGCGGGCGTATGCTGACCCGCGCACGGGACCGCGCGGCCGCCCCGACTGGCCCCGGCAGGCCAGAGCGGCTGAGGCCCCCTGAAAGACCGCCCACCTTCCCAGCCTACCCTCACTTGTTTGCCCCTGTTACCCCCCACGAGGTTCCCCTTGGACAGTTTCCGCACCCTGATCCCGTACCTGCGGCTGCACCAGCGCCAGTACGTGATCGGCCTGATCGCCGTCGTGATCGCCAACTCGTTCAGCCTGCTGCCCTACTACTTCATCCGCCTGACCATCGACGGCCTGACCGGGCAGGTGGACGCCGACCCCGCCACGACCGGCATCGCGCTCGGCACCGCCGGCCTGTACGCGCTGGGGATCGTGGGCGCCGCGCTGACCTCCGGCGCGTTCATGCTGCTGATGCGGCGCATGATCGTCGTCGCGTCCCGCCAGACCGAGTACGAGATCCGCCGCGACCTGTTCGCGCACCTGCAGGGCCTGGACAAGCCGTACTACGACCGCGCCCGCACCGGCGACCTGATGAACCGCCTGACCGGCGACCTGAGCGCCGTGCGCGAAATGCTGGGGTTCGGCGCGTGGCAGATCGTGAACATCGTCTCGGGGTTCATCACGGCCTTCTCGGTGATGTTCAGCCTCAGCTGGCAACTCACGCTGATCGTCCTGGCCATCGTGCCGGTCATCGTGGGCGTCCTGACGTACCTGGCGCGGCAGATCAACGTCCGCCACCGGCTGGCGCAGGAGCAGAACTCACTGATCGCCGCCAAGGCCCAGGAGAACTTCAGCGGCGCGCGCGTCGTCAAGGGCTACGCCATCGAGAACCGCGAGATCGACGACTACCGCGCCATGAACCTCGAACTGCTACGCCGCAACATCGCCCTGACCAAGGTGGACGGCCCCCTGCGGTCCTTCATGAGCCTGCTGCTGGGCCTCGCCTTCGGCCTGATCCTGCTGGTCGGCGGACGACTGATCCTGGCGCCCGACAGCACCTTCACGGTCGGCATGTTCGTGCAGTTCGTCGGGACCCTGGAACGCCTGACCTTCCCGATGCTGATGGTCGGCTGGATCACCGGCGTCACCCAGCGCGGCCTGGCCTCCTGGCTGCGCCTGAAAGAAATCTTCGACTCTCAGGCTCTCGTGCGTGACGAATCGGGCCGCACCGACGGCTCGCTGCGCAGCGTGAGTGGCGACGTGACCTTCGACAACGTCACCGTGCGCTACGGCGACAAGACCGTCCTGAGCGGCGTGAACCTGCACATACCCGCCGGAACCTTCCTGGGCATCACCGGCCCCACCGGCAGTGGCAAGACCGTGCTGGGGCAACTGCTGACTCGCTCGATGGACCCCACCAGCGGGCGCGTCCTCGTGGACGGCCACGACGTGCGCGTCATGCCGCTACGCACCCTGCGCGACGCGATCAGCGTGGTCCCGCAGGAACCGTTCCTGTTCAGCGACACCATCGCCAACAACATCGGCTTCGGCCTGGACAACCGCGACCTGCCGCCCGTCCCGACCGGCGTGAGCGTGGTCGGCGCGCCCCCACCCGACGACATTCCCCAGCAGCCCGACCCCGCCCGCGTGCGTGAGGCCGCCCGCCTCGCCGGCCTGACCGAGGACGTGGACGGCTTCCCGCAGGGCTTCGACACCAGCCTCGGCGAGCGCGGCGTGACCCTCAGCGGCGGGCAGCGGCAACGCACCGCCATCGCCCGCGCCATCGTCCGCGAACCCCGCATCCTGATCCTCGACGACTCCCTGAGCGCCGTGGACACCGAAACCGAACGCCGCATCCTGGACGGCCTGCGCGAGATCAGCCAGGGCCGCACCGTCATCCTGATCGCGCACCGCGTCAGCACCCTGCGCCACGCCGACCAGATCCTGGTCCTCGAGGACGGCCGCGTCACCGAACAGGGCAGCCACGACGACCTGCTGGAGCAGAATGGCCACTACGCGCAGCTCGAGCGCCTGCAACGCCTCGCCAGCGACCTCGACGCGGACGACGAGACTCCCCTCGATCCCGAAGCGGCCGCCGACAGGCTGGAAACCGCCCCCACCCCCGAACAGGTGACCCGATGACCCGCCCCGACGCCAACGACGCCTTCCAGAAAGGCTTCGACACCCAGCTGACCCGCCGCATCCTGCACTACGTCCGCCCGTACCTGCCGCTGGTGATCGGCGGGGTGCTGCTGGCCCTGCTGATCTCGCTGGCCGCGCCGCTGTTCGCGCTGATCCAGCGGCACGCCATCGACACCTACCTGTCGCCGCTGGCGCTGCGTACCGAACCGGACCGCGACCTGCTGCGGCGCGGCCTGACCGGCGCGGCCCTGCTGTACATGGGCCTGAAAGTCGTGGAATTCGCCCTGCAATACGCCTTCACGCTCGCCATCGGCTACCTGGGGCAGAACGTGCTGCGCGACATCCGCGCCGACGTGTTCGGCAAGTTGCAGAGGCTGCCGCTGTCGTACTTCGACCAGAACCCGGTGGGCCGCCTGATCACCCGCGTCACCAGCGACGTGGACGCCATCAACCAGTTCATCACGGGCGGCCTGGTCAGCCTGATCCAGAGCAGCTTCATCATCGTCGTGTACGTGGTCATCATGCTCAGCGTGAACTGGCAGCTGGCGCTGATCTCGTTCACGGTGCTGCCCGTCCTGTTCCTGGCCACCAACTACTTCCGCGCCCGCCTGCGCGACGCGTTCCGCGAAACCCGCACGCAGCAGGCCACCGTGAACAGCAAACTGAACGAGAACATCACGGGCATGCTGACCGTGCAGCTGTTCGGCCGCGAACGCCGCAGCGCCCTGGACTTCAACCTGAGTAACCGCGCCCTGCTGAGCGCCAACGAGAACTCCGTGAAGTGGTTCTCGCTGTTCATGCCGGTCGTGGCGGTCCTCGGGCAGGTGGCCGTCGCGCTGATCCTGTACTTCGCGGCCCGCCAGATCCTGGGCGTGGACGCCAGCGGAGCCGTGGCCGGCGCCATCACGGTGGGCACGTTGTTCGCGTTCGTGCAGCTCTCGCAGCAGCTGTTCCAGCCGATCCAGGACCTCGCGGACGTGTTCAACAACCTCCAGGCGGCCATGGCCAGCAGCGAACGCATCTTCGGCGTGCTGGACACCGAGGAGAGCATCACCGACAAGCCGGACGCCAGGACCCTCACAAACTTCGAGGGCAGCGTGGACTTCCGGAAAGTGTGGTTCGCGTACGACCAGACCGTCACCGCCGACACCCCAGACACGGACGACCGCTGGATTCTGCGCGGCATCGACCTGCATATCCGCCCCGGCGAGAGCGTTGCCCTGGTCGGTGCGACCGGCGCGGGCAAGACCAGCGTCACCGCCCTCGTCAGCCGCTTCTACGACGTGCAGCGCGGCAGCGTGAACGTGGACGGCATCGACGTGCGCGACCTTGCGCAGCACGACCTGCGCCGCCACGTGGGCGTCGTGTTGCAGGACGTGTTCCTGTTCGCCGGGACCATCGAAAGCAACCTGACCCTCAACAACCCGGACATCCCCCACGAACGCGTGATCGAAGCCTGCCGGTACGTCGGCGTGCACGACTACATCCTGAGCCTCGAACACGGCTACCAGACCGAGGTGCGCGAACGCGGCGCAACCCTCAGCACCGGCCAGAAACAACTGCTGGCCTTCGCCCGCGCCCTCATCCAGAACCCGGACATCCTGCTCGTCCTCGACGAGGCCACCGCCAACGTGGATACCGAAACCGAACTGCGCATCCAGCAGGCCCTGACCCGCGTCATGCAGGGCCGCACCAGCGTCATCATCGCCCACCGCCTCAGCACCATCGAACACTGCGACCGCATCGTCGTGATGCGCAAGGGCCGCATCGTGGAACAGGGCAGCCACCACCAGCTGCTGGAAAAGGGCGGTTACTACGCCCGCCTGCACCGCCTCCAGTACGCGCAGGCCGACGCCGCCGACTGACCGGGCAGGCCGACAGGGGGCGCAGGGTGCGGTGTCGACCGCTCCTGCGCCCCCTTCCCGTGCCCCTTACAGGTACGCCAGTTCCCACCCCTCCGCGCCGTGATCCAGCCCGGCACGCAGCAGGGCCAGTCCGTCCGGGGCGGGATCGCGGTGATGGGGGAGGGGAGCGGTCAGGGCCTCGAAGTCCTCCAGGCTGTGCTTGGCCGGCGCGTGGCGCACGCCGACGACCGTTGCGGACTGCACGTCGTACGCCGCGCCGTACAGGTTGCCCTTGCGGGCGTCCATGGAGACCGCCTGCGGGCCGTCGCCGGTCACCAGGGACTCCAGGGTGCTCACGCCGCGCACCGCCGCGCCCCATACCCGGGCGAGGCCCAGCGCGTAACTCGCGCCGACCCGCACGCCCGTGTACGAGCCGGGGCCGGTCCCGATGATCACCAGATCGGCCCGCAGCGGCAGCCCCGCCCCCGCAAACAGCTCAGCGACCGCGCCGGGCAGCTGCTCGGCGTGCGCGCGGCCCACCTCGCGCGACACGGTCCGTTCGCCGCCGGGCCAGCGCAGCGCCAGCGTCAGCCAGGGCGTGGCGGTATCCAGGGCGAGAATCACGGCGGGCAGGGCGGGGGGCACAGGGGAAGCAGGAACAGGGGGTACAGGGGCGGTCATCGCCGGGCATTCTAGGCCGCGCCGCTTCCCCGGACAGGCCGCTGTCACCGCTACGGGAACGTCCGCTGGACCCGGTTCAAAGCGGGCGGGTGGTATGCTCGATCATCATGACGAACATCGCCAAAGGGCTTGAAGGCGTCCTCTTTACAGAGAGCAAACTCACGTTTATCAACGGGGCCGAAGGCGTCCTGACGCACCTGGGCATTCCCATTCAGGAATGGGCTGAGAACAGCACCTTCGAGGAACTGTCCCTCGCCCTGCTGAACGGTCAGCTGCCCACTGCCGCGCAGCTCGCCACCTTCGACGCCGACCTGAAAGCCAACCGCGCCATCCCCGACGCGTTGGCCCAGGTCATCGCGCATATGCCCCGGGGCGTGCACCCCATGCAGGCGCTGCGCACCGCCGTCTCGTACCTGGGCCTGCTGGACCCGCAGTCCGAGGACACCAGCGCCGAGGCCCGCCGCGCTATCTCCGTGCGCATGATCGCTCAGTTCTCGACCATCATTGCCGCCATCAACCGCGCGCAGGAAGGCCAGGAGATCGTCGCGCCCCGCATGGACCTGACGCACGCCGGGAACTTTCTGTACATGCTGACCGGCAAGGAACCCAGCGCCGAGCAGTCCCGCCTGTTCGACATCGCGCTCGTGCTGCACGTGGATCACGGCATGAACGCCAGTACCTTCACCGCCATCGCCACCAGCAGCACCCTGTCGGACATGTACTCCTGCATGACCAGCGCCATCGGCGCCCTGAAAGGCCCGCTGCACGGCGGCGCGAACGAGGCCGTCATGGACATGCTCGACGAGGTCGGCACGCCCGACCGGGCCGAGGCATACATCAACGCCAAGCTGGACGCCAAGTCCAAGATCATGGGCGTCGGGCACCGCGTGTACAAGTACTTCGATCCCCGCAGCCGCGTCCTGCGTGACTACGCCGAAGTGGTCGCCAACAAGGAAGGCAAGAGCAACTACTACCAGATCCTCGAAACCATCGAGAAGGTCGTCGTGGACCGCATCGGGTCCAAGGGCATCTACCCGAACGTCGACTTCTACAGCGGCACCGTGTACAGCGACCTGGGCATCCGTAAGGAGTTCTTCACGCCCATCTTCGCGCTGGCCCGCATCAGTGGCTGGTGCGCCAGCGTGATCGAGTACACCGGCGACAACCGCCTGCTGCGTCCCGACGCTGTGTACACCGGCGCCACCGACGCGCACTACGTGCAACTGCAAGACCGCCAGTAACAGCGGCACAAAGGATGGATGGCAGGCGTGCCCGTGCGGGCGGCCTGCCATCCTCCTGTTGAGGCTCGGGGAGCACTGACAGACGTGGATTCGTCTCTCGCCCCAACCGTCAGGCGCTGAGGGGTTCGACCACCCACGCGCCGTAGTGGTTCACAAAGTGCGCCCCGCTCTCCCGGAAGGCCTGCGCCACCTGCGGCGTCCGACCGGGCTGGCCGGCCACATCCACGCTCAGCAGGATTTCCCCCCAGCCGAGCGCTTCCACGTAGCGTTCCACGTGGGCGCGCTCGTCGGTCATGCCCTGCATCAGTCTCAGCAGCCGCGCCCACAGCCCGTGCCGGCGGCCGTCGCAGTCCAGCGTGGCCGCGCCCTCGTCACCCATCAGCAGCTGCACGGACTGCCCGGCCAGCCCCAGGTCCAGCAGCCGCGACGTGCAGGCCTGCACGTCCTCCAGCGACCGGAACAGGCCGTACACCCGGCCCCGGCTGAGCATGGTCAGCGGCATGGGAGCCGGGCGGACCGGCCGCCCCTGTGAAGGAGAGCGGCCATCAGTGAATCGGGTCATGGAAACCACCTTCGCGTGCCGGGCACGCCTGCGCGACAGGGCCCCCAGACGCTACGGGGCCGGAAGCGACCGAACGGACGCCGCACCTGAAGTGAAATTGACCCCGCCAGGGTAGCCGCCCCGCCGCCGCGTGACCATAGGGGAACACACACAGCACGCCCCCGCCGCCGTGTGGGGCGCAGGGGCACGCGTGCGGAACCTCTGGTCATACGGATTCCGTCTGTTTCGTTAACAACCCGGAAATACGCCGGTTTGCTAACTCCACGCCCGGAATCCTCTTTGCTCCCACTCGCTTCGCTCGGATTGAACGGCTCTGCAAGCCATTCAATCGGAGTCCGTATCAGGCGCTCATGCCACGGCTGCCGTGCAGGGTGCGTTCCACGGACTCCGTGACTTCCGCCTCGAAGCGGCGCAGGTGCTCACGCAGGCGGTCCATCTCGGCCACGCCCAGGTCCGGCAGCCACAGCACGCTGCGGCCCAGCACCGCGAAGGTCAGCGGGGCCTCCTCGTCCGCGTCGTCTTCCGGGTCGACCGGGTCGAGGTTCAGCGCGCCGTAATCCAGGCCCTGGTTCATCAGGTTCATGCCCATCAGGATGTCCGGCAGGCTGTCCTCTTCCACGTACAGGTCCAGGTCCAGGTGCAGGCGCACGATCACGCCTCCCTGCTCGTCACTCTCTGCGAACAGGGCCACGCGTGTCTCGCCGTCCTGAATCAGGGCGCCGTCCTCGATCGCCTCGACGGTCAGGCCGCTCTCTTGCAGCGCGCTCATGATCCGCTGCAGTTCCGACTGGGATGCCGTCATGCGCTGGAGTATAGAGCGCCCACGCGCCGTGCACGGTCACGGCGTCCACGGTCCTCTGGGGGTTGATGGTCGATGGTTGAAAGTTGATGGGGCCTTCTGCTGTCCATCAATCTTCGACCATCAACCTGCACCGTCACGCGTGGTACAGCCACACGCTGCGTTCCTCGTTCCAGGTGCGGTACAGCTGCCCCAGCAGCCGCAGGTGCTCCAGGTGCGCCAGCGTCTCGGCCAGCGCGAAGCGGCGCCCCGAGACGTTCAGCTCGCGGTTGAACATCGCCAGCGACAGGTCGTAGGCGCTGCGGGCCTCGCGGGCCGCTTCGGCCTTCATGAAGTCCAGCCGCTCGTGGTGATGGTCACGCAGTTCACGCGCGCGGGCCTGCACGCCCCCCATGACCGGCCCGTGATGCCCGACGACCGCGCGGGCCGGGTTCAGGGCCTCCAGTTTGCCCAGGGTCTGAAGGTAGTCGCCCAGCGGGTCCGGGCGGGTGTAGGCGTACAGGCCCACGTTCGGACTGATGCGCGGCAGGATGGCGTCCCCGGCGATCAGTACGCTTTCCTGCTCATTCCACAGGCCCAGGTGCCCGTCCGCGTGACCGGGCAGCCACAGCACCTCCCATTCCAGGCCGGACAGCGTGACGTGCTGACCCTCACGCAGCGGATGCACGCGCGAGGCCGGGTGGACCCGTTCGCGGCCCCGGCGGTTGTCGGCGCCCATGTCGCTCAGGGATTCGGCTGGCAGGCCGTGGTCGCGCATGTGCTTGAGGTGGCCGGGCAGCCATTCCTCCCACAGGTGCCAGTAGCGTTCGCCGCGCCCGATCTCCACGTCCAGCATGTGCACGGACGCCCCGCTGCGTTCCTCGACCACGCCTGCCAGCCCGTAATGGTCCGGGTGGTGGTGCGTGATGATCACGCGGTCCACGTCGGCCCAGTGCAGGCCCAGCGCGCCCAGCCCGTCCTCGATGGCTTGACGCGCCTCGGGCGTATCGAGCGCCGTGTCGATCATGGTGACCGGCCCGCCCGCAGGCCGGTCGATCAGGACCGTCACGTACTTCATGGGGTACGGAATCGGGACCTGCAGGGCGTACAGGTCGCCCAGCACGGGCGTCAGCAACGGTGTGGAGGGCTCGGCAGTCATACCGGGCAGCGTAGCGCCTGACCCGCCGCCGCGACCGTGGAGTAAGCAGAGCGGGCGCAACCGGCCCGGGAACACCCGGCGCTCAAGCGTGAGGGCAGCTCAGCGGACGCCGCAGCGGTACTCGCCCGCCGTGACGCTGCACACCAGCGCCGTGACCCGGCTGGCATTCACGCGCACCAGCACGTTCTGCGCCTTCAGGCGGCGATCGGTGGGAACCACGTTCACGGAGAACACGCCGGGCCGCACGTTCAGGTCCAGCGGCGCGTCACCCGCCGCCTCTCCCTCGATCAGCACGGCCGCCGGAACGTCACTGCGGACACTCAGGATGCCCGTGACGCGCCGCAGGGCCGCGCTGACCTCGCTGGTGGTCTCCGGTCGGACGATCACGCGCTGCGTGAAGGTCTGGTAACCGCCCAGCGACACGCTGACCGTCACCTGCCCCTGCGGCAGGTCTGTCACCACGACCGGCGCGGTGCCTACCGGGCGGTCGTTCACGCGGACCTCCGCGCCCGGCTGGGACGCCCGGACGCTCAGGGAACCGAACTGCTCGACGCGGTAGGTGGTCGTGGCGACCGTGTACGCCCCGCGCGGCAGACTGGCGGCGGTCGCCTCAACCGCGCGCGAGATCTCGCCCACGCTGCGCGCTCCGGCCGCGCCGCCCAGGTTCAGGGGTTCCAGACTGGCGACCGTGAACACCTGCGTGAAGCCCAGCGTGCCGGGCAGAGCCGTCACCTGCGCCTGACCCGGCATGACCGGGGCGGCAGGCAGCACGGCCGCCCGGCCGCCCTGCGGCAGCACCACGCTGGTCACGAACGCCGCGCGGTCCGAGGACACCAGCAGCGTGCCCGGCCCCGGCTGGCGGTACAGGCCCTGCTCGCCCGTGACCGGCTGAACGGGGGGCGTGCCCGGCGTGACCCGCAGGTGCAGCTGCGCGTCCGGTTGCGCCCGCAGCGGCGCGGGCACACACCCGCACAGAAGTCCTGCCAGTACCAGCCCCGCCCACGCCCGTGTCATATGCACTCCGATTGAATGGTTTGCAAAAACCATTCAATCCGAGCGGACGCGAGTACGAGCAAAGAGGATTCCGGGCGTGGAGTTGGCAACCCGGTGCATTGGCGGGTTGTTAACGAAACAGACGGAATCCGTATCATGCCCACAGGGTAGTGCAGCGGCCACCAGCGGCGGGTAAGGGTGTCTGACGCGCCCTTCACCCACTCCGGTCACCGACTGACGGAGTGCGCCGCCGTCCGGATGCCGGCAACAGGAAAGGCCCCGATCCGTAGACGGGGGCCCCTCGTGAAGAATCTGGATTACTGCAGGCGCTTCATGATGGACTGAAGGCTGGCGCTGTCGGCCCAGTTCATGCCCTTCTCGACGTACATGCGGGCGGTGGCGTTGTCGCCGCGCTGCAGGGCCAGGTAGGCCAGTTTGGCGGCGCTCAGGGAAGCCCACTGCTTCTCCTGCTCGCTCAGGTCGCCCAGGCGGCCCCAGGCGTTGTAGGCATTGATCCACCACTGGGTCTTGGTGTACAGCTGCGCGAGGTACGCGTTGTAGTCGCGGTTGCCGGCTTCCATGCTGGCGGCGTAGTAGGAGTGGTCCACGGCGGCTTTCCACAGCGTGCGGTCGTAGAAGGGAACCGGGTAGGCCACGTCGGCCTGCACGGCGTACTCCTGAGCCTTCGCGAAGTTCTCGCTGGCGCTCATGGCGGCGGGACCGGCCATTTCCATGGTGTCGGCGGGGGCGGAGTCCTGCGCGGCGGCAAGGCCGGTAAGCGCGAACGCGGTCAGCATGAGAATCTTCTTCATAACAGTTCGCATCTTAGGCCGTACCCTGTCAGGCGTCCACACTCGACGACCCCCCGTGGCCCTACCGTAAAGGGTCTGTAAAGGAGCTTACCTTCACATGAGGATCACCCACGCACTCCCCCTTGCTTCCCTGATGACACTGGTGGGTTTCTCAGCCGCCGCTGCCCAGTCCCAGTCCGCCCAGACCCAGTCCACCCCCGCTCCTGCCTTCGTCGCGCCCAAGGTGGGCGTGTTCAAGGAGCTGCGCGTCATTTCCGGCGTGACCGTCAGTCCCAACGGCGACCTGACCTTCATCGGCTCGGACGCCCGCGTGCACCGCACCGACGCGACCGGCAGCGAGAAATGGTCGTTCCTGACCGGCGACATCGGCCGCGCCTACCCGGTCGTGACGCCCCAGGGCATCACCATCGCCGCCTCATACGACGACACCGTGTACGCCCTGGACCCCGCCGGGAAACTGCTGTGGAAGACCAAGCTCGACGGTGACATCTTCGCCACGCCCGCCCTGCGCGCCGACGGCAGCGTGATCATCGCCACTGCCGGCGGCACCGTGCACGCCCTGGACGCCCAGGGCAAGACCCTGTGGACTTTCAAGGTCGGCGCGCCCGTGTTCAGCAGCCCCGCCATCGCCGCCGACGGCACCATCTACTTCGGCGGGCAGAACAGCCGCCTGCACGCCCTGAGCCCCGACGGGAAACTGAAGTGGGCGTACGCGGCCGGGTCGCTGGTGTTCAGCAGCCCCGCCATCGGGCCGGACGGCACGGTGTACTTCGGGTCCAGCGACCGCCGCATCTACGCCCTGAACCCCAACGGCACGCCCCGCTGGTCCCTGCCGACCGGCCTGTTCGTGAACGCCAGCCCCATCGTGACCAGCGCCGGGCTGGTCGTGGTCGGCAGTTACGACGGCAGCGTGTACGCCGTGAACCCCACCGGCGAGATCGAATGGTCGTACAAGGCGGGCGCCGGCATTGCCGGGAGTGCCGCCGAACTGAGCGACGGCAGCGTGATCGTGCCGGACCTCGCGGGCACCGTGCACGCCATCAGCAAGGCCGGGCAGTCCCTGTGGCAGATCAAGACCGGCCGCAAGATCGACCTGGGCATCAGCGTCAGCGATCAGGGCAGCGTGTACTTCACGACCGAGGGCGGCGGCCTGAACATCGTGCAGAAGCAGCGGCCACTGGCGGTCGGCGCGTGGACGACCTTCCACGCCAGCCCCGCCGCGTGGGGCCGCGTGCCCAGCGAGGCCGAGTTGCAGGCGCAGGCCAGGGCCCGCCGCGACGCCGCGACCGCCCAGCTGGGTGCCCCGGTCGCCGTGAAACCCCAGACGCCCGCACCCGCGCCGGCCCCCGCACCGGCCCCTAAGCCCACGCCGGTCCCGCAACCGGCACCCGCACCGGCACCAAAACCGGTTCCGCAACCCACACCGAAACCGGCCGCCACCCCCGAACAACTGGCGCAGGCCGCCGCCAGCCGCGTGCGCGTGCTGGACGGACAACTGTTCCTGCCGCTGGAGGACAGCGTGGGCGCGCTGCGCCTGAAACTGCGGGCCGTGACCGCCACGACCGCCACCGTGCTGGTCGGGCAGACGGCCGTGCCTGTCACCGTGCGCGTGCTGGACCGCGTGCCGTTCGTGCCGCTGGCCGCCCTGACGGCCCTGCCCGGCGTGCGCGCGCAGCTGACGACCGGGGCCGCGCCCACCGTGACCCTGACCCTGAACGCCCAGACGACCAGCTTCCCGCTCAGCATCGGGAAACTGCTGCCCCTGCGCGGAAAACCCGAGTTCCTGGGACCCCTGCAGAAAGGCTGAAGTCCGTTCGTCCGGCCTGATGCGGAACGGCCCCGCGCCCCCTGGCAGTTGCCTCGGGGCGCGGAGCTGTCCTGTGTGGCCTGCCTCCGGTGCAGGATCTGCCCTTACCGGGCATACGGAACGCACCCACCTGCGTTGAAACAGGTGGATGCGTTGAGTTGGTGGAGCCAAGCGGGATCGAACCGCTGACCTCGTCATTGCGAACGACGCGCTCTCCCAGCTGAGCTATG
Source organism: Deinococcus aquaticus (assembly GCF_028622095.1). Taxonomy (NCBI): domain Bacteria; kingdom Thermotogati; phylum Deinococcota; class Deinococci; order Deinococcales; family Deinococcaceae; genus Deinococcus; species Deinococcus aquaticus. The sequence continues at coordinate 1,828,579 of NZ_CP115165.1, forward strand.
GCCCCACGAGCGAGAGGGAATCTACCACGCTCTCTGCGGCCCGCGCAAGGGCGCGCCGGGCGGTCAGGCGACATGGACACGCTTACCTTCTCTTTACCTTCAGTCGCTTACACTCGCCTGCATGAGTGCGCCCGCCACGCCCGCCCCCACTGCCCAGGGCAGTGACCGTTTCGCCTACAAGTTCGCGCAGGAGGGCATCACCTTCGATGACGTGCTGCTGCAACCCCGGCACTCGCAGGTGCTGCCGCACGAGGTGAACATCGAGGCGCAACTGACGCGCCGCGTACGTCTGAACATCCCGTTCCTGTCGGCCGCCATGGACACCGTCACCGAGACGAACATGGCGGTCGCCATGGCCCGCGAGGGCGGCATCGGCGTGGTGCACAAGAACATGCCCATCGACGCGCAGGCCGAGATGATCCGCAAGGTCAAACGCTCCGAGAGCGGCATGATCGTGGACCCCATCACGCTGCCCCCGCACGCGCCCGTGGCGGACGCCGAGCGCCTGATGGGCGAGTACCGCATCAGCGGCGTGCCCATCACCGACCCGAACGGGAAACTGCTGGGCATCATCACCAACCGCGACATGCGCTTCATCGAGGACATGCACACGCCCATCGCGGACGTCATGACCCGCGAGAACCTGATCACCGTGCCGGTCGGCACCACCCTGGAAGAAGCGCAGGAGATCTTCAAGCGCCACCGCATCGAGAAACTGCTCGTCACGGACGCCGACCACACCCTGCGCGGCCTGATCACCATCAAGGACCTGACCAAACGCGTGAAGTACCCGCGCGCCGCCAAGGACAGCCTGGGCCGTCTGCGCGTCGCCGCCGCCATCGGCGTCGGCGCCGACCTGATGGACCGCGCCGGGGCGCTCGTGCAGGCCGGCGTGGACGTGCTGGTGCTCGACAGCGCCCACGGGCACAGCCAGGGCATCCTGAACGCCCTGAGCCGCGTGAAGGAAGCCTTCGACGTGGACGTGATCGCCGGGAACGTCGCCACGCGCGCCGGCACCCGCGACCTGATCCTGGCCGGCGCAGACGCCGTGAAGGTCGGCATCGGGCCGGGCAGCATCTGCACCACCCGCGTCGTGACCGGCGTGGGCGTCCCGCAGATCACCGCGATCTTCGAGGCCAGCGCCGCCGCCATGGAAGCCGGCATTCCGATCATCGCGGACGGCGGCATCAAGCAGACCGGCGACGTGCCCAAGGCCATTGCCGCCGGAGCGAACGTCGTCATGATGGGCAGCATGCTGGCCGGCACCGACGAGAGCCCCGGCGAGAGCATCCTGCGCGACGGCCGCCGCTACAAGAGCTACCGGGGCATGGGCAGCATGGGCGCCATGGACCAGGGCAGCGCCGACCGTTACTTCCAGAGCGGCAGCCGCAAGTTCGTGCCCGAAGGCATCGAGGGCATCGTGGCGTACAAGGGCACGGCGGGCGAGGTCATCTACCAGTTCGTGGGCGGCCTGAAAAGTTCGATGGGGTACTGCGGCGCGCCGGACCTTCAGACCCTGCGTGACGAGGCTCAGTTCGTGCGGATCACCGGGGCCAGCCTGGTGGAAAGCCACCCGCACGGCGTGACCATCACCAAGGAAGCGCCCAACTACGGCGGTCGCTGAGGCGCTGCCGTACAGGCGGGCCGGGAAGCGTGGGGGGCGGGGGAGAGGATTGCACCCCGTCCCAGTTGACAGACTGTCATCAGCGGGTGGGGGTAGGGTATGAACATGCAGCGCTTCCTGACCGCCCCCCGCGAACCCGTGAACGCCCTGACCCACTGGGCCGGCGTCCTGGCGGCGCTGATCATTCTGGGACCGCTGCTGTGGTGGGCGCACGCCCGCGAACTGGCCCTGTGGCCGTTCACCGTGTTCGTGATCAGCATGACCCTGCTGTACGCCGCCAGCGCCAGCTACCACTCGTTCTTTCCCGGCGAGCGCGGCATGCTGTGGCTACGCAAACTCGACCACGCCGGCATCTTCCTGCTGATCGCCGGCAGTTACACCCCGATTGCGTACTTCGGCCTGCCCGACCCCTGGCAGGGCGTGGTCCTGTGGGTCATCTGGGGCATCGCCCTGAGCGGCATCACCCTGAAACTCGTGACCATGAGCCTGCCCCGTTGGGTCAGCACCGCCCTGTACCTCGGCATGGGCTGGCTGGCCGTGGCCTTCCTGCCGCAACTGGCCCGCCACCTGCCATCCGCCGCCATCTTCTGGCTCGCGGCGGGCGGCGTGCTGTACTCCATCGGGGCCGTCATCTACGGCACGAAACGCTGGAACCCCCGACCCGGCGTGTTCGGCTTCCACGAGATCTGGCACCTGTTCGTGCTGGCCGGCACCGCCGCGCACGTCGTGATGATGTTCAACCTGCGCTGAACAACCTGTCCTGAACACAGCAGACAGCCGGGCCGGAGGTCGAGTGATCACCTCCGGCCCGGCTGCTGTTAAAGGTCACACGCCTACGAAACCGATCACCCAGCTCTGCACCGTGCCGATCAACTGCCCGATCTGCGGGCGGAACAGGTAGATGAAGCCCATCACGATCAGGAACGAGTACGGCATCATCTCGAACTGATTCAGGGCGCGGCCCAGCGACGGCACCAGCGCCCCCAGAATGCGGCTGCCGTCCAGCAGCGGAATCGGAATCAGGTTGAAGACCGCCAGCACCACGTTGATGCCCAGCACCGTCATCAGGATCGTGTACGTCAGGTCCGTCAGGGGTAGCACCTTGAGCAGCAGCGCGCACACCACCGCGATCAGCAGGTTACTGATCGGCCCGGCCGCCGCCACCCACATGGTGCCCCAGCGGCCCAGGTTGTTCGGATTGATTGGCACAGGCCGTGCGAACCCGAAGCCCACCAGCAGCAGCAGCAGCGTCCCGAACGGATCGAGGTGCTTGATGGGATTCAGGGTCACGCGCCCGTAGCGGCGGGGCGTGGGATCACCCAGGCGGTCCGCCACGTACGCATGCGCGAACTCGTGAAAGGCGAGGGACAGGACCAGCGCCGCCGCAATGATCACGAACGCGGTCGGGTTGCTGCTCAGCAGAGAGATGAGGCCCATACCCCGGCATTCTAGAGGGTCCGCCTACCGGACTTTCGTCTCCAGGAACGCTTTCAACGCCGCCCGCTCCGCCTCGGCGCTGCCCAGCGTCCCGGCGCGGCGCAGGTCAGCCAGGTGCGCCAGCGCCTCGCCCACGCCCCGGCCCGGCGGGACGCCCAGCGCCAGCACGTCCTTCCCGGTCAGGGGTTCGTGCGCGTCCGGGCGGAGCAGGGCGCGCAGTTCGCGTTCCGGCATGCCGTCCGGGTAGAAGGTGTCCGACAGGGCGCGGGCCAGCAGCGCGGCGGGCCGGGTGCCCAGGTCCAGTCGCGCCGCCAGCGCCTCCGGGTCCGGCGCGGCGTGCAGCAGCGCCGCCGCGTAGGCGTTCATGGGCAGGGTCGCCCCCGCGTCCCGGCGGGCGTCCAGGGCGTCCAGCAGCGCCGTGTCCGGTAGCAGCGAGGCGGCCCCCCAGTCACGCAGCCGCGCGGCGGCCCGTCCGGGGCGGGGCTCATGCAGCAGCAGTTTCAGTTCTGCCCACAATCGGGGCGTGTGCCCGGCCATATCCAGCGCGGCGGGTACCTGAGAGAGCAACTCCGGCGCGGCGCTCAGGTTCAGTCGCGCCGCCAGCCGCGCCGCACGCACCAGCCGGCTGGCATCCTCACGCAGCGAGTCGGTGTGCAGGGGCCGCAGCACCCGCGCGCGCAGGTCCTCCAGGCCGCCCGTCACGTCCAGCAATTCTGCGCGCCCATCCGGGAAGACCCGCAGGGCCAGCGCGTTCAGGCTGAAATCCCGCCTCCGCAGATCGTCGGTCAGTGAGGCCGGCTGCGGCAGCGGATTCCCGCCCGGCACCGGGTAGACTTCCCGCCGCGCCCGCACCAGATCCGCCGCGCGGCCGTCCGGCAGGGTCACGGTCGCGTTCCCGAACGCCGGGTGGAACACGAACGGCAACCCCGTCCCGGCCGCCAGGGCCTCCACGTCCGCGTCGGGAATCACCACATCCAGGTCCAGCGGCGTCACGCTCAGCAGCGCGTCCCGCACCGCGCCGCCGACCAGCGCCGCGCCGCCCGGACCCGCCTGCGCCGCCAGCCCTAGCAGCCACGCCCGGTCCTCCGGGCGCAGCGCCTCCCAGACGGCCTGCGCCTGCGCTGCGCCCTCAGCGGAACGAGGTTTCATCCAGCGTGACCTTCACCTCACGCGACTCCCCGGCCCGCACGACCGTCAGCGTCACGGTATCCCCCTCTTTCCGGTCGATCAGGCCCGCCTGCAGGTCCTCCAGCGCGTCCACCGGCTTGCCGTTCACGGCCGTGATCACGTCCCCGCCCAGTCGGATCGCGCCGCCCCGGAACGCCTCGGTACGCGTGCCGCCCTGCAACCCCGCCCGTGCGGCCGGCGTGCCCGGCGTGACCTCCCCGATCACCAGTCCCCGCTCCGGCAGGCCCAGTTCCTGCTTCCCGGCCGACGACAGCACGCTCAGGCCCACCGCCAGCGTCTGCTGCTGCCCGCGCACCAGCAGGCCCGCCGCCACGCCCAGCGTCGGCGCGCGCACCTCCTGCCCACCGGCCGCCTGCAGGCGCGGCAACAGATTCTTGGCCGTGTTCACGGGGATCGCGAAGCCCACCCCGGCACTCTGACCCACGCCGGTACTCTGCCCGCTGGGCGAGTAGATCTGCGTGTTGATGCCGATCACGCGTCCCCCACTGTCCAGCAGCGGCCCCCCGCTGTTCCCCGGGTTGATCGCCGCGTCCGTCTGAATGGCCTTCTGTGTGATGCCCTCGCCCGCGCCGCTGCCCGAGAACCCGATCGGAATCTGCCGCGCCGTGCTGCTCACGATGCCCTCGGTCACACTGAAATCCAGCCCGAAGGGCGCGCCCATCGCGATGGCCTTCTGCCCCACCTTCAGGGCGTCGCTGTCACCCAGCGGAATCGGCCGGATCAGTTTGGCGTCCAGGCCCACCGGGCGGATCAGCGCCAGATCGTACTGCGGGGCCAGTCCGATCACGCGCGCCTCCACGCTCTGCTCCTGCCCCATGACCCGCACGCTGATCTTCTGAGCCGCGCCCGACCCGGACTCGCCGGCCACCACGTGATAGTTCGTCAGGATGTCCCCCGCGTCATTCACGAAGAAGCCACTCCCGACACCCTGCTGAACCTCCGTGCCGCCCCCGAACATCCCGAACGGATCCTGCCCCATCACCTCGTTCTCGGTACTGATGAACACCAGCCCCGGCTCGAAACGCCCCACCACGTCAATGGTGTTCTGCTCGTTCTGAAGCCGCGCGCCCGCCTCCGCCGCCACCGGATCGGCCGCCGCACCACTCACGGCCGGAGCCTGCGCCCCACCCACCGGCACCTGATCGCGCAGCAGCGTCGCCCCCAGACCCAGTCCCACCAGCACCAACACGATCCCAACGCCACGACCCTTCATGAGAGGCATTATCCGCCAGGGGGCGGATGCCGGGTGGGGACGCGCTGTGGTGTGCTTCATGCATGGACCCCTCCCATGTAGACCACGACCGCGCCATGCAGGACCTCCGCACGTATCTGGGCGACTTCCTGGCCGGCCACCGCCCGGACGGCGTCTTCCACGTCCAGACCGGCGGTCCCGGCAGCGTCCCCGCGCTGGCCGACCTGGACAGCCCGGAACTGCACCTGGACCTGCTGCCCGACCCACCCACCCAGGAGCAGCGCGCCGCCCTGAGCCGCCTCGGCTACCAGCCGCGATCGGAGCGCACCTGGACGCACCCCGGCGGCTGGCGACTGGTCATCAGCGACCACGGCAGCGGCTGGCGCGCCGAACAGGCCGCGCTGCAAGGCGTGCTGCGCCACGACCCCCACGCCGCCCGCACCTACCGCGCCGCCTTCACCGCCGCCGGCCGCGACCACGCCGACCACACCCTGCGCCCCGCCGCCCTGGCCCACCACGCCCGCACCGTCGGCCTGACCCCCGCCCGGCAGGTCGCCCGCCTGCTGGCCCCGCTGGACGCCCCTTGGATGATCGCCGCCGGCGTCGCCCTCGACCTGCACCTGGGGTACGTTGCCCGGCCCCACGACGACCTCGACGTGATCCTGCCCCGCGAAGCCCAGACCCGGCTGCCCGACCTGCTGCGCGGCTGGCGACTCGACGCGTCCATCCACGGCACCTACCGGCCCTACGCGGCCCCCCTCGACCCGCCCCACTTCCAGATTCACGCCCGGCACCCCGACCTGAGCGGCGTGCTGATGCTCGACCTGATGCTCAGCGACCTGAGCGGCGGCACCTGGCACTACCGCCGCGACCCCCGCCTCACCCTGCCCCTGAGCCGCGCCCGCTGCGTCAGCCCCGAAGGCCTGCCGTACCTCGCGCCTGAAGCCGTCCTGCTGTTCAAGGCAGGCGCAGCCGGACGCCCCCCACGCGGCAAGGACGAACAGGACTACCAGCGCGTCCAGCCCACCCTGACCGCAGACGCCCGCGCGTGGCTGCGCGGCGCCCTGACCCTCACCCGACCGGACCACCCCTGGCTACACAGCCTGGAATGAACGCTGGCTGATGACCGCCTGACATGGCTAAGGCAGCCTGAACGCGCTAAGATCCGCTTCACACGTTTCAATCATCACACAGGAGTTCACATGAAGAAGAACATCTTGACCGGCAGTCTGGGCCTGTTGGGCCTGACCGCCTTGCTGGCCGCCTGCACCCCCACCCCCACCCCCCCCACGTACGCATGCCCGGCCGGCAGCACCATCACGAATATCGGCGCTGTTCAGGGTGCCGCTGACGCCAGCCCGCTGGCCGGTCAGACCGTCACCGTGCGCGGCGTTGTCACGCTCGACGCGCAGGCGGGCCTGAGCGGCTTCTACCTGCAGGACGTCACGCCCGACGAAAAGGCTGACACCAGTGACGCCGTGTTCATCTACACCGCCACCAAGCCCGCAACCGTCAAGGTCGGAGAGGTTGTCGAGGTCACCGGAACCGTCAAGGAATTCAACGGCCTGACCCAGCTCGACACCGTCACCACCGTCACCAGCTGCGGCGAGACGACCCTGCCCGCCCCCATGACCGTCACCCTGCCTCTGGCTTCCGCCACCTCCCTGGAAGCGTCCGAAGGCATGCTGATCAAGATCTCCCAGACCCTGACCGTGACCGACACCTTCACGCTGGGCCGCTTCGGTGAACTCGGCCTGTCCAGCGGCGGCCGACTGTTCAACCCCACCAACGGCCAGGGCGGCGACGCCACCAGTAACAAGCTGCGCACCATTCGCCTGGACGACGTCAGCAGCAAGCAGAATCCCACCACCATTCCCTACCTGACTGGCACCGACCCCCAGACGGCCACCCGCCGCGCCGGGGATACGGTCACGGGTCTTCAGGGCGTGCTGCACTACGCCAACAGCGCCTTCAAGGTGCAGCCCACCAAGGCTCCGGTCTTCGTGGCCGCCAACCCCCGCGCGGCCGCGCCCAAGGACGTGGGCGGCACGGTGAAAGTGGCGGGCGCGAACGTCCTGAACTACTTCACGACGCTGGGCAGCGCCGGTCGCGGCGCCAGTAACGCCACCGAGTTCACCCGCCAGAAAGACAAGATCGTGGCGGAACTCCGGGCCCTGAATGCCGACGTGATCACCCTGATGGAAGTCGAGAACAACGGCGAAACGGCGCTGGACGACCTCGTCGCGTCCCTGAACGCCGCCGCCGGAAGCGCCGAGTACGCCAGTGTCAAGACCGGCAAGGTCGGCACGGACGCCATCCGCGTGGCGATCATCTACCGCCCCGCCCGTGTGGAACCCATCGGCGCGGCGCAGATCGACACGAACGCCGTCTACTCCCGCCCGCCGGTCGCGCAGGTCTTCCGGGACCGCGCCGGGAAGGGCGTGTTCACGGTCATGGCCAACCACTTCAAGAGCAAAGGCAGCTGCCCCACGACGGGCGACACCGACCAGGGCCAGGGCTGCTGGAACACCCTGCGCGTCGAGCAGGCCAGGGCCGTGCTGGCCTTCAGTGACAAGCTGAAAGTCACCGACCCGGACGTGCTGGTCATGGGCGACCTGAACGCCTACGGTGCCGAGGACCCCATCAAGACCATCGAGGCCGCCGGTTTCGAGAGCCTGAACAAACGCATTCCCGCCGAGGACCGCTACAGCTACCAGTTCAACGGTGAGTTCGGCTACCTCGATCACGCCCTGGCCAGCAGCAGCCTCGGCGCGCAGGTCAGCGGCATCACCGAGTGGCACGTCAACGCAGACGAACCCGTGGTGCTCGATTACAACATCGAATTCAAGAAGCATCCCGAGTGCACCAGCACCACCTGCGAAACCCCGGACCTGTACGCCCCGACTCCCTACCGCAGCAGCGACCACGACCCGGTGCTCGTCGGCCTGAACCTGAAAGCCGACGCCGACCCCGCCCTTCCCCTCACGGTCAACGCCAGTGGGAACGACACGGTCACGGCCGGACAGCCCTACGCGTTGACCTACACCGCCGGCGGCAACCCTGACTCCGTGACGGTCACCTGGGGCGACGGCAAGACCGACACCGTCACCGCCCCCACCGGGACGGCCACGCACACCTACGCCACCGCCGGGAGCTTCACGGTGACCGTCACGGCCAAGCGCGGCGCGACCACCACCACGGCGACCAAGGCCGTGACCGCGCAGCCCGTCGTGACCGCCGGAGGCGTGTACTTCAGCGAGTACGTCGAGGGCAGCAGCAACAACAAGGCCATCGAGATCTACAACGGCACCGGCAGCGCCATTCCCGCCGGGAGTCTGGTCGTGAACCTGTACAGCAACGGGTCCGCCACGCCCAGCACCACCAACGCCTTCACGCTCGCAGAGGCCCTGCCGGCCGGAGCCACCTACGTGATCGTCAACTCCGGTGCGAACGCGGCCCTCAAGGCCAAGGCGAACGCCGAGAGTGGCGTCACCAACTTCAACGGCGATGACGCGCTGGAACTCGTGCTGAACGGAACGCGCGCCGACGTGTTCGGGCAGATCGGCACGGACCCCGGCACCGGCTGGGGCTCGGGCCTGACCTTCAGCGTGGACAAAACCCTGCGCCGCAAGGCCGCCGTGAATGCCGGGGACACCAACGGCACCGACGCCTTCGACCCGGCCGCCGAGTGGGACGGCTTCGCCACCGATACCTTCGACGGCCTCGGCCAGCGCTAAGCAAACGGCCAGCGCGCAGCGCTCAGGACAGCAGGAGCACCGGAAAAGTCGGTGCTCCTGCTGTCCTGTCGGGCGGGCCTGCCCTGCTGTTCAGGCGCGGGCGGGGGTGTCGGTGGCGTCCAGCGCGGCGATCTCGTCGGGGGTGATCTGGTAGTGTTCGCCGCACCAGTGGCACACGATCTCCTGCCCGCCGGCGTCGATCATCTCCTGGCGTTCGCCAGCGTCGAAGAATTTCAGGGAGTCGCTGGCCTTCTCGCGGGAGCAGCGGCATTCGAAGCGGGAGCCCTGCGCCTCGGCGGCGAGTTGCACGTTCAGGCCGTCGGTGGCGCGGTTGATGGCTTCCATCAGGCCGCCCCGGCGGAGGTTGTCGGTGATCTGGCCCATGGCGCGGATGTTCGCTTCGAGTTTCCCGAGGGTTTCGTCGGTGACGCCGGGCATCGCCTGGATGAGCAGGCCGCCGGCGTGCGCGACGCGGCCGCCTTCCTCGTACACGCCGAGCAGCACGGCGTTCGGGATCTGTTCGGAGACGCCGAGGTAGGTGCTGATGTCCTCGGCGATCTCGCCGCTGACGAGGTGGGCGCTGCCGGTGTAGGGCTCGCCGTTGTCGAGCAGGCGGGTGACGCTCAGTTCGCCCTGCGTGCCGACGATGCCGCTCACGTCGAGTTTGCCGTCGCGTTCGCGCAGGGGCAGGTCCGCGTCGGGCTGGCGCACGTACCCGCGCACGCGGCCGTCCACGCTGCCCTCGGCGACGATGAAGCCGACCGGGCCGTCGCCCTCGACGCGCACGGTGACGCGGCTGTCGCTGCGTTTGCCGAGCACGGTGGCTAGCAGGACGCTGCCGGTCAGGGTGCGGCCCAGCGCGGCCGTGGCGGTCTTGCTGAGGTGGTGGCGCACGCGGGCGTCCTCGACGACCTGCGTGGAGTCCATGCCCACGATGCGCAGGGTGCCGCCTGCGGCGGTGCCGCGCAGGACGTAGGAGGCGGGGGTGGAAGCAGTCATCCCGAAACCTTAGCGGGCTGCGCGCAGGTACGCTGTGGGTGACATTTCATTTATGAGGGCGTCCCGGCTGGTCCCGCCCGGAGCACAGGTATGCGTCAATGGTATACGGGTCAGTTGTGGTGCGCACCTCGTGGAGCACGTTGTTCCTGTCTCCCGGACAGCCGGACTGGCGCTGGCCGGCTGCATACAGTACCTTCAGCCTTCTGGGGCGGAGTTCTCATCTGAGCTCCCTACGATGAGAAGCCGCGAACGCCCTGTTCTGAAGGTCGGAAGCCGCAGGTGGCCGCGCGTGAGGTTGGAATGGCTGACCGGCTTTTCGCCACGCATGCACAGGCACCCGCGGACGCACTGCACCCCCTGACGACACCGCGCCCCCGGCAACACCGCGCCCCCGGCAACACCGCGCCCCTGACAGGACGCCCCCGGGAGTTTTAGCCCAGACCGGCGCTGCCGGTGGTGACACCGGGCTCAGCGCACGGGCGGAGGGCGCGCCCCCCAGCCAAGGAGACAATGATGAACCGTAACAAGATCTTCGGAGCCGTGGCCCTGACCACGCTCGCCATGACGCTCGCCGCCTGCAACAACAAGGAAAACGCCGGGGGCGGCGCGGGCAGCACCCTGGTCATTCAGGAATCCGCCGACATTCCCACCCTGGACCCCGGCACCACCTACGACACCGCCAGCGGTCAGGTCGTCGAGAACCTGTACGAGACCCTGGTGGGGTACAAGGGCAACAGCCTGACCGAACTGGCGCCCGTGCTGGCCACCGAGTGGACCGGCAACGACGCCGGTACCGAGTACCGCTTCACGCTGCGCGAAGGCGTGAAGTTCCACAGCGGCAACGACTTCACCTGCGCGGACGCCGAGTACACGCTGCGCCGCAACCTCGTGACGAACACCGCCGACAGTGGCAACTGGTTCATCGCCGAGAGCCTGCTGGGCACGCCCGCCAACGCCAACGACGACAAGAGCATTACGTGGCAGCGCATCACGGACGCCGTGAAATGCGACGGTAACGTGCTCGTCCTGAAACTCCCGAAGACCGACCCGGCCTTCCTGGCGAAACTCGCGTACATCGGGCAGGGCATCGTGGACAGCAAGCACGCCACCGAAATCGGCGAGTGGGACGGCACCGAGGCCACCTGGAAGGAAGCCGTGGGCAAGGACCTGGCCGGCAGCCCCCTGTCGCAGAAACCCAGCGGGACCGGCGCGTACAAACTGGTTGGCCGGGACGCCAGCAGCGTCAGCGCTACCGCCTTCGACGGGTACTGGGGCGAGCAGAAACCCAGCATCAAGAACGTGGTCATCCAGAAGATTCCCGAGCAGGCCGCCCGCATTCAGGCGTTCCTGAAGGGCGACGCGGACTTCATCGAGGAAGGCGGGCGCTCCATCATCTCCTCGCAGTTGCAGGGGAAACCCGGCGTGAGCGTGCTGGACGACCTGCCTAACACCACCGCCTCGGGCTTCAGCATGAACGAGAACATCGCCAAGGGCGGCGCGCTCGGCAGCGGCAAACTGGACGGCCAGGGCATTCCCGCGAACTTCTTCAGTGACGCCGACGTGCGCCGCGGCTTCGTGGCGGCCTTCGACGTGCCCACGTACATCGAGCAGGTTCAGGAAGGCAAGGGCGCGCCCCGCAACTTCCTGCTGCCCGACTCGTTCCCCGGCTACGACACGAACATTGAGGCCGCCGCCTTCGACCCCGAGGTCGCCAAGGCCGCCTTCCAGCGCGCCTGGGACGGGCAGGTCTGGGAGAACGGCTTCAGCGTGAACGTCTCGTACCGTGCGGGCAGCGTGACCCAGCAGACCGCCATGGAACTCCTGAAGAAGAACATCGAGTCGCTGAACCCCAAGTTCAAGCTGAACATCGTGGCCAAGGAATGGAGCGAGCTGATCAAGTCCGACAACGCGCCCAAGGAAGCCATGATCCTGTCCGCGTGGGCTCCTGATTACGCCGACCCGGACAACTTCGTCACGACCTTCTACGCCAGCACCGGCTACTACGGCCCGCGCCTGAACGTGAAAGACACCCAGATGGACGCCCTGATCACCGAGGCCCGCACCACCACCGACCAGGCCAGACGCGACGACCTGTACGCGCAGATCGCCAAGCGCGGACTGGATCAGGCGTACTACGTGGTCATGCCCGCCTCCCCGAACGTCTTCACGTACCGTGACAACATTGGCGGCGTGAGCGAGAGCACCTACAACCCCATGATCGCCTTCTGGGCCGGCACGTACTGGAAGAACCTCACCAAGAGCTGACCCTTCCCGGCACGTCCGGACAGACCGGGCCGTCCTCCTGCGGGGGGCGGCCCGCTGCCGTTGCGGGCGGGGTCTTGCACGAGCGGGTCTTGCACTATCCTGCCCGTATGCTTGACGCCGATACGCTGGAATCCGGGGGCGCGCGCCCCATCACGCTGCTGCTGGTCGACGACCACCCGGTGGTCCGCAAGGGCACGCGCGAACTGCTGGAATCGGGCGCGGACCTGCGCGTGATCGGTGAGGCCGGCAGCGGCGAGGAAGCCATCGTCAAGGCCCGCGCCCTGAACCCGGACGTGATTCTGATGGACGTCAGCATGCCCGGCATGAACGGCATCGACGCCACGCGCGCCATCAAGGCCGAGCGGCCCGGCGTGGGCGTGCTGGTCCTGACCAGTTACGACGACGACGCGTACGTGTTCGCGCTGCTGGAAGCCGGAGCGGCCGGGTACCTGCTGAAGAACGCCAGCGAGGACGACCTGCTGGGCGCCGTGCGGGCCGTCGCGGCCGGCGAGAGCGCCCTGCACCCCAGCGTGGCCCGCAAGGTCCTGGAACGCTTCAGCGCGCACACCACGCCTACCCCGCCCGAGGACGACCTGTCCCCGCGTGAACTGGAGGTCCTGCGGGTCGCCGCGACCGGCCGCACCAACAAGGAGATCGCGCGGGACCTGGAGATCAGCCCGCGTACCGTGCAGGTGCACCTGGCGAACATCTTCTCGAAGCTGGGCGTGGGCAGCCGCACCGAGGCCGTGTTGCACGGCATCAAGCGCGGCTGGATCGACCCGCAGACCATCTGAGCGCGTGAGCGGTCACCTTCCGGACCGCGCTGGCGTGGCGCTGCCTCCGTTGCCACCCGGCCTGTCGGCAGCCTCCACGGTCGCGCAGTTTGCGGGCCTGCTGGCCGCCTACGCCTGCCGCGCCACGCACGCGCACGGCGTGCAGGTGTGGGTGGTCACGGACGGGCAGCTTCAGGCGGTCGCCGAGGAGGGGCGCGGGCTGGCCCTCAGTGACGGCACGCTGGTCAGCGAAGCCCTGACCGGCGGAACCCTCCTGCACGAAGGGATGCTGGCGGCCCTGCCGTTCGGGTGCGGGGTGCTGGAGTTCGTGGGAGCCGACCCGGACGGCCTGCACGCCCTGCTGGGAACCGGGCCGCTGCTGGCCCTGGCGGTCGAGGGTGTGCAGGCCCGCGAGGCCCGGCGCGGCCACGGGCGCATCGCCGAGACCGTGGAGGGCCTGATGCGCCGCCTGGGCGGCAGCCTGGACCTGTCCGAGGTGCTGACCGTCACGGCGCAGAGCGCCGCGCTGGCCCTGGGGTTCCGGCGGGCGTTCGTGGCGCTGTTCAGCGAACTCAGCGACGGCGGGGCGCGGACCGGGGAGGTCTTCACGCACGGGTTCACGCAGCCGTTCACGGGCGGGATCGGCGTGGGCCCCGTGACCTTCGAAACGCTGGTCCGCCGGGGCGAGGCGATCCGCTTTGAGCGTGGCCGCGACCACGAGTCGCCGCTGGCGCGCGGCCTGCGGGAACTGAACCCGGAAACGGCCGTCATCGCGCCCCTGAACGCGCGCGGGCAACCGCTGGGCCTGCTGTACGTGGACACCACCGAACACGTGCCCGCCACCGAGGACGACGCCCGCATCGTGCTGGCCCTGGCCGAGCAGGCCGCCCTGGCCATCGACAACGCCCGGCTGTACGGCATCGAGACCCGCAAGCGCGAGGCGGCCGAGGCGCTGCGCGAGGCGGGCGCGGCCCTGGCCGGCAGCCTGCACCTCAGCGAGACCCTGGAACGCGTGCTGGAACGCGCCGTGACCCTGTTCCGCGCGGACGCCGCCGCCGTGTACGAGAAACAACCGGACGGCCGCAGCATCAACATCCGCTCGGCGGTGGGCCTGAGCAGCGAGTACATGCTGCGCGTGAAAGCCAAGGTGGGCCTGGGCGTCACGGGCCGCGCGGTCGGGGAAGGCACCCTGATCGCCGCGCACGACCTGACCACCGAGAACGGCGGCGGCAGCAGCCGCTACACCCGGCAACTGCTGGCCACCCACACCTACCCGTACCGGGGCGTGATCAGCCTGCCGCTGCGGGTCGGTCCGAACGTGTTCGGCGCACTGACCCTGTACTGGTCGGCGCCGCTTCCGCTGGACAGTGACGACCTGGCGCTGGCCGGGGTGTTCGCCTCGCAGGCGGGCCTCGCCATCGAGAACGCCCGCCTGTACGAGGAAGAGCAGCTGCGCGAGCGCGAAGCCGGGGCGCTGCTGGCCATCAGCCGCATGCTGGGCGAACGCCCGCAGGGACAACCCGACGACGCTGCGCTGCGCGACGTGATCCGCGAGGCGACCCTGGCCCTGCACGCCGGACGCGGCCTGCTGGCCCTGTTCCCCGACGCCACCGGCAGTTTCCCGGCAGACACGCCGCCCGGCCCTGACAGCTGGCGCGTCACGCGTTGCGCGGCGTACAACCTGCACCCCCCGGACGCCTCCGAACTGGCCGACCTGAGCGCGCAACTCGGCCGCGGCCCCCGCGCCCTGACCCGCCGCTACGCCCTGCCCGTGGCTGGCAGCGCCCTGATCGTTCCGCTGCTGACCGCCCAGACCGACGCCCGCACGCCGCTGGGATTCCTGTACTTCGACGATCCGGGCCGCGACCTGCCGGGCGACCGCACCCTGCAACTGGCGCGCAGTCTGGCCGACCAGATCGCGCAGACCCTGACCCGCGAACGCCTGCTGGCCGCCCTGGAACGCGAGGAAGCCCGCTACCGGCAGCTGGCCGAGGGCGCGCACGACCTGATCATCAGCAGCGACGCGCACGGCGTGATCGACTACGCCAACCCGGCCGCCCGCACCCTGCTCGAACCCCTGACCGGCCCGCTGACCGGCGCGAACCTCCTGACCCTCCCCACCCGCGACACGCAGGCGGCCCTGCAGGTCGCGTGGGCCGACGCGCAGGCCCGCACCAGCGGCAGCCGCGCCGAGATCCGCATCGGCCCGTACCACCTGGAAGTCCGGGTGGGCAGCGTGGACCACGGGCGCGGCGTGCTGACCGTCAGCCGCGACCTGAGCGAACTGCAGACCCTGGCCGACGAGATCGCGCGGCGCGGGCAGGCGCTGGAAGCCGCCACCAGCCGCCAGAGCGAACTGCGCAGCTTCCTGACCCTGTTCACGCAGGCGCAGGAGGAAGAACGCCGCCGCATCAGCCGCGAACTGCACGACGACACCGCGCAGGTCCTGACCGCCACCACCCGCCGCGTGGCGAGACTGGCCCGTGACCTGAGCGGCGAACAGAAAGCCCGCGCAGACGACATCCTGCTTGACCTGAACGCCGCCATCGACGGCGTGCGCCGCTTCGCGCGGAACCTGCGCCCCAGCGTCCTGGACGACCTGGGCCTGCTCCCGGCCCTGGAATGGCTGGCCACGCAGGCCCTGACCACCACCCGCCTGGAAGTCAGCGGCGCCGACCGCCGCCTGAGCCCCGCCACGGAACTCACGGTGTTCCGGCTGGCGCAGGAAGCCCTGAACAACGTCGACAAGCACGCCCGCGCCCACACCGCCGCCATCCGCGTGGCCTTCGGCGAGCCGCCGCAGGGCGGGGTGCGGGTCGCCATCACCGACGACGGCCGGGGGTTCACGCCCGAACAGGCCCACGCGCAGGCGCAGGCCGGACACCTGGGCCTGCTGGGCCTGCGCGAACGCGTGACCCTGGCCGGCGGCACCCTGGCCGTGCAGAGCGCCCCCGGGGAGGGCACCACCCTGACCTTCACCCTGCCCGGCTGACCTTCACCCTGTCGGAGCAGGCGGGCGCGGCGTCAGCGGCGCAGCAATTCCTCGATGGCGTCCGCGAGGTGTTCGGGGCTCAGGTAGTCGTCGCCGCGTGCTACGCGCAGTTCATAGGCGCGGCGCAGCACGTCCGCGTCGCGCAGGCCCTCGGGCGTCTCGAACTTGTAGCAGGCCAGTTCGACCTTCATGCCGTTCGGGTCGCGGAAGTACAGCGAATCCATGAAGCCCCGGTCGCGTTCCAGTACCTCAATGCCGCGTGCGCGCAGCCGCGCGGGAGCCAGCTGGAAGGTCGCGCGGGACACGTTGAACGCGAGGTGCTCGACGGTCCCCGGTTCGCGCGGCGCGTCCCGCCCGGCGTCCACGCGGCCCTCGTCGGTGAACACGGTCAGCAGGCGGCCGTCGCCGGGGTCGAAGTACAGGTGGTTCTCGGCCGGGTTGCCGAGGTTGGGTTGCTCGAACACGAACGGCATGCCCAGCACGCCCTCCCAGAAGTCCAGTGCGCTCTGGCGGGTGGAACCGACGATGGTGACGTGATGCAGGCCCTGCACCTGCACCCTGCTGCTGATGGCGCTGCGGATCATGCTTCAGGGTACGCGATCAGCCGTAGCGGCGCAGGAAGGCCTCGCGGGGCAGCCACGCCATCTTCGGCGTGCCCTCGCTGGGCGTTCTGGTCGTGCCGTACGCGCCACGCAGCAGCCGGAAGCCCAGCCCGTACCAGCGGGCCCGTGCGGGTGGCAGGTCCAGCAGTGTGAAGCCCGCCTGTTCCAGCGGTCCGTGAAACAGCGTGACGGCGAACACGGCCTGCGCAGACTCCAGTTCCGGGCGTTCGCGTAGCGCGCGGGCCACGTCCTTCAGGCTCCGCTGGTACGCCCGGTACGCGCCGAGCACGCTGCGGGACGCCAGCCCCACGATCCGGGGTGAGTGCAGGTGCAGTTCGGCGGTGGGCGTGCCGGGCGGCAGGGGCAGGGGAGAGGGCGCGTGATCCAGCGGCGCGACCCGCATGACCGCGTCGACGCGGGCGGTCAGGTCGATCACGCCGTGAGCGCGCGCGAAGCGGTCCTCGACCACGCGGGTGTACGCCAGGGTCAGCAGGTCGCGCGGCGTGCCGGCCCGCCGGCCCGGCAGGTCCCGCAGCGGCACCGGCCGGTAGCCCAGCGCCCGCCACGCTGTCAGGGTCGCGTCCAGGTCACCGGGCCTGACGACGCGCAGCGCTCCGGGTTCGGGCCGCTCGCCGGTGCTGGGCAGGGGCCGCAGCCCACGGGCCAGCAGGCTGCGCAGGGCGGCGGCGCTGTCCGGCGCGGCCCAGTCCGTGACGGCCTGACCGGCCGCAGCTTCCAGCAGGGTCACGCCGGCCGGGTCGCCCTGGCCGGCCAGTTCATGCCCGGCCTGCACGGCCGCCCGCACGCCCTGCGGGTCCAGGCGGGCCAGGGCGGGAGGGATCAGCAGGGTGGCCGGCGTGCCCACCAGCGCCGTCAGGGCGGCCTGCAACTGCCCGGCGTCCGCGACCGGCACCAGCAGCGCCACCTGCGGAGCGCCCGGATGCCCGCCGTGCCACGCGCCGCCCACCCCGGCCCGCAGGGCCAGCCGCAGCAGCCGCCCCTGTGCGGCGCGGTCGTGGGTCGCGCGTTCCTGCGGACTGTGAGAGGAGGCCATGCCGTGAAATCTACCGCATGAGCCGCCTTCCGCCCGGCCTGCGGGGACCGCGTGCAGGGCAGGGTGGTGGGGGTATCCACCGAAAGTCGGGGGACAGTCTCATGTCCGGCGTCGTATGCTCCTCAGAGCGATGCTTCAGGATTCCTTAAACTTGTACGGGCTCCGGATCTCCGGCCCACGCGGCGGCCGGGCATGAAACCGTTGCGGATCGGGCTGTTCACCGACACGTTCCTGCCGGACCAGAACGGCATCGTGACCAGTGTCGCCCTGCTCAGCGATGAGCTGCGTGCCCAGGGGCACCACGTGGACGTGGTCGCCCCGGACTTCCCGGAACACGTGGACACCCGCAGCGACGTGGTCCGCGTGGACAGCCTGCGCTACATGTTCCTGCCCACCTACCGCCTCGCGTGGCCCACCCGTAAGGACTTCCACCAGAAGTACGACGTGGTGCACACCCACACGCCCCTGACCCTGGGACTGGCGGGCGCGCGGCTGGCCCGCAAGTGGAACGTGCCGCACGTGGCCACGTACCACACGCACATCGAGGCGTACACGCACTACGTGCCGGGCGTCACGGCCCTGCAACGCCACACGGGCGTCGTGACCCGTGTCATGAGCCTGCTGTACGGCCGCGCCGACGCCGTCATCACGCCCACTGCCGGCATGCTGGACGTGCTGCGCGCCATGCGGGTGCGTCATCCGGTCGTGATTCCCACCAGCATCGACCCGCGCGTCCTGGAGGCCGCCCCGGCCATCGACAGTCCCTGGCCCGCCGGGAAACGCCGCCTGCTCAGCGTGGGCCGCCTCGCCCGCGAGAAACGCTTCGATCATGTGCTCGACACCCTGACCGGCCTGCCCGACGCTCACCTCGTGATGCTGGGCGAGGGCCCGGAACGCCAGCACCTCGAGGCGCACGCCGCCCGCATCGGCGTGGCGGACCGCGTGACCTTCCTGGGCGTGCGCCCCTGGGAGGAGATCGGCGCGTACTACCGCCTCGCGGAACTGTTCGTGTTCGCCAGCGACACCGAAACGCAGGGTCTGGTGTTGCAGGAAGCGCAACTGATGGGCGTGCCCGTCGTGGCCGTCGGCGCGCGCGGCACCCTCAGCGGCGTGGCGCACGAACGCAGCGGGTACCTCGTGGCGCCCGCCGACGTGAACGCCCTGAGCCGCCACGCCCGCGACATCCTGGACGACCCGCAGCTGTGGGCGCGGCTGTCGGCCGGCGCGCGCGACTTCGGAACTTCGACCACCCCGGCCGGCGTGGCGCAGCAGGTGCTGGACGTGTACGCCACGGTTCTGGGCATGGCGCGCGAGGTCAGTTTTCCGGTGGAGGCCGGCGCTCCTCCCCGAAATAACCTCGCGTATGACCAGTGATGTTCCGCAGGTGCTGCCACGCGAACGGCAGCACGCCCCGGTCCAGGCGGCGCGCACTGGTCTCCACCAGCGCGCCCGGCACGAACGCCACCTCGCCCAGCCGCGCCAGGGCCTGACCCAGGATCACGTCCTCGTAGGCTTCCACTTCCGCGTACCCGCCGGTCAGCAGCGCCGCCTCCCGCGAGTACGCCATGTTCGCGCCCGCCAGATTCGGTTTGCCGAGCACCCGGCAGACGTGCAGGAACGCGCTGTACCCGGCGCCCGACAGCCGCGACCAGTGCGGCGCGACCCCGCAGAACCGCATGGGGCCGTACAGGGCTGCGCGGCCCGGCGCGGCCTCACTGAGTTTCTCCAGCCACTGCGGACTGGGCAGCGAGTCCGCGTCGGTCGTGGCGACCCACTCGCTTCTGGCCGCCTCCAGTCCCATCTGGCGGGTGTGGGCCACGCCGGGCCGCTCGCAGCGCAGTACCGTCGCGCCCCAGTCCCGCGCGACCTGCACGGTCCGGTCGGTGCTGCCGTTGTCCACCACGATCACCTCGTCGGGCGCGTGGCGCTGCCCGGCCAGCGCGCGCAGCGTCAGGGGCAGGTAGACCTCCTCGTTGCGGGCGGGAATGACGACGGTAAATCCGGGCACGCGCACAGGCTAGCAGGCCCGCGCCCCCTTCATGCCCACTTCATGAGGACCGCGCGGCCCCCGGCTGCCGCGCAGGCGTCAGAATGGCAGGCGCCGTGACCTTCCGAGACCGCCTGCCCCTCCGCCCCGGCACCGCGCGCGCCGTGTCCGCCGCTGCGTTCTCGCTGGCCTGCGCGGAGATGATCCGCTCGGGGCTGTACCTGTCGTACCTGGGGCAGAGCACCCTGGCGCAGGACGCCCTGGGCGTCACGCCGTCCGTGGTGGGCCTGGCGTGGGCGCTGCATATCGGCGCGGACACCGTCATGCGCGGCCCCGCCGGCCTGCTGATCGCCCGCTACGGCCTGCGTCCGGTCATGATCGCCGGGGCGGCCCTGAGCCTGCTGGCCCTGGCGCTGCTGCCCGCCGCGCACGCCGGCTGGGCCCTGCTCCTGATCGCCGTGCTGCACGGCGTGGGCTTCAGCGCCGCGTGGCCCGGCGCGATGAACCTCACGGCCGACGCCACCCCGGAAGGCGTGCAGGGACGCGCCCTGACCGCCGTGTCCATGGTGATCCTGCCGTTCATCGGCCTGGGGTACTTCCTGTTCGGCGCGCTGCGCGACGCGCCCCTTCAGAGCGTGTACCTGCTCAGTCTGGGCGTGCTGGGCCTGTCGCTGCTGGCGGCGTTCCTGCTGCCTGCCCGCGCCGTCCGTGGCCCCGCCCGCGAGGTCATGAACGCCGAGGCGCGCCGCGAGGTGCTGCGCCGCCTGCGCCCCCTGCTGCCCGCCGCGCTGATGCAGACCGTCACGCTCTCGCTGTTCGGACAGGTGCTGTTCCGCGTGACCGACGACCTGAATCTGACGTACTGGACCATGATCGCCATCCTGGTCACGGGCGGGGCCGCCGCGTTCGGCAGCCTCCCGTTCATCGGGAAGGTCGCCGACCGGGGCCGCGCCACCCTGACCCTGACCGCCGGGTTTGGCCTGATCGCGCTCGGCATGGGGGGCATCGCCCTGCTGCCGCCCACCTGGGCGCTGTTCCCGCTGGCCGCGCTCGTCGGGCTGGGCTTTGCCGGCGTGCAGCCCGGCTGGGGCGCCCTGGTCACCCGCACGCTGCCCGAACCGCAGCGGCCCGCCGCGTGGGGCGTCCTGATGACCCTGGAGAACATCGGCACGGCCGTCGGGCCGCTGCTGGGCACCCTGGCCTTCGTGCAGCTCGGCGCGCGCGGCCCCTTCGCGCTGGGCGCACTGTTGTCCCTACTGGCGACCGTCTTCTACGTCCTGTTCCGCCACGCCTTCCCACCCGCCCAGGGGACCGACGGACCGGCAACTGGCGTGGGCGAGGCGATCTCCTGAGCCGCTCACTGGCCCGCCGGGCGCTGACCTGGGTGGGCAGTGGCCTGGGCCTGCTGGCCCTGACGGACCTGCTGGGCCGCGCCGCCGGACTGGGCGCCCTGGGCGCCGGCCCCCGCCCCGCACCCCGCGTCGCCCTGACCTTCGACGACGGCCCGGGCCCCCGCACCCCGGACCTGCTGGCCGTCCTGGCAGCCCACGGGGCCCACGCCACGTTCTTCGTGACCGAGTCCGCCTGCCGCGCCCACCCCGAGGAGCTGCGCGCCCTGCACGCGGCCGGGCATCAGGTCGAGGCGCACGGCCGCTGGCACCGCCACGCCCTGCTGCTGCCCCCCTGGCAGGAGTATGCGCAGATCGCGTGGCACCCCCGCGCCGACCAGAGTGGCCCGCACCTGTACCGCCCGCCCTACGGCGGACACAGCCCACTGACCCGTCTGCTGGCCCACCTGACCGGCCGCCAGATTGCCCTGTGGGACGTGGAAAGCCGCGACTGGACCGCGCTGCCCCCCGGACAGCTGGCCGCGCAGACCCTGGCCTGCACCCGCCAGGGCAGCGTGATCCTGCTGCACGACGGTCCCCAGGTCACGCCCGCCCTGCTGGGGGCCCTGCTGACCGGCCTGCGTGAGCGCGGTCTGAAGCCGGTCACCCTGAACGACCTGCGCCCCCGCCGCATTGGCCTGAGAGAAGGCTGGGCGCGCCTGCGCGGCAGTTACGGAGGGTAAGAGGGCAGCGGAGTGCAGGAAGCCGGCCGTGGGAACAGAAAAAAGCCCTCTCCGTTGGGGAGAGGGTTGGGTGAGGGGTCTTGCCCCCGTCAGCTGACCGGGGGTTTGCTGACGCGTTGACGGCCCGCCAGGGCGCGGCCCAGCGTAACCTCGTCGGCGTATTCCAGCGCGCCGCCCACCGGGAGGCCGTACGCGATGCGGCTCACGACGGCGCCCAGCGGTTCGAGCAGCCGCTGGAGGTACAGCGCGGTCGCGTCGCCCTCGACGGTCGTGCCGGTCGCCAGGATGACCTCCTGGTTCGCCTGCACGCGCGGCAGCAGCGGCCGGATGTGCAGTTTGTCCGGGCCGACGCCGTTCATGGGGCTCAGCACGCCGTGCAGCACGTGGTACAGGCCACGGTACTCGCCGCTGCGTTCGATGGCGATCACGTCACCGGGTTCCTCGACCACGCAGATCAGGTCCTGATCGCGGGTCGGGTCGCTGCACACGTCGCAGCGGTCTGCGTCCGTGATGTTGAAGCACACGGGGCAGGTGTGCAGGTCCCGCTTGGCTTCCAGCAGCGCCCGCGAGAGCCGCTCGATGTCCTCGCGCGGCTGCTCGAACAGGTGGAACGCCAGCCGCTGCGCGCTTTTCGGGCCGATGCCCGGCAGGCGCGACAGTTCGCGGATCAGCGCCACCAGCGATGGAGGGTACTTCAAGCGCGCCTCAGAATCCGGGGATGCCCAGGCCGCGCGTGGCGTCCTGTTGCAGGGCGTCGGCCTTGGCGCCCGCGTCCTGCAGGGCCACCAGAATCAGGTCTTCCAGGGCTTCCACGTCGTCCGGATCCACGGCCTCGGCCTTGATCTTCAGGGCCGTGACCTTTCCGTGCCCGTTCATGGTGACGGTGACCAGTCCGCTGGCGCTGCCTTCCACGCTCTTGGCGGCCAGGTCGTCCTGAATCTTCGCGGCGGCGGCCTGCGCCTGCTGCATCTGCTTCATCAGCTTCTTCATGTCCATGACACGCAGTCTAGCGGGCCGGGGCAGGGGAGAAGGTGGCGCGCGGCGCTGATGGGCAGAAACCGGCTTTACAGTGCGGGCGTGCGGGTGCCCTTGGCGCGGCGGTACAGTTGCGCGGGGCGGCCCACGCCGCTGCGGCGCTCGCCGCTGACGGTCAGGGTGCCCTGCGAGAGCAGCCGCTTGCGGAAGTTGCGTTTGTCCAGTTTGCGGTTCAGGATCGCCTCGAATACGCCCTGAAGCTCGGGCAGGGTGAAGGTGTCGGGCAGGAATTCCAGCGCCAGGTTCGCGTACTCCAGGCGCAGTTGCAGCCGGGCCAGGGCGCGGTCCAGGATCGCCTGGTGGTCGAAGGCGAGGCGGGGCGGGTGGTGCGCGCTGACCCACTCGGCGCCCAGGGTGTGCCCGCCGCCGCTGACGCTGACCGTGCCGTGCGGCAGGACCGCGAGGTGCGCGACGCTGACGATCCGGCCGCGCGGGTCGCGGTTGACCTCCCCGAACGTGAAGAACTGTTCGAGGTGCCTGGGTTCGAGTTCCACGCTGGTCTCGGTGCGCAGTTCGCGCAGGGCGGCCTCGTGCAGTTCCTCGCCGGGGTGGACGAACCCGCCGGGCAGCGCCCAGTCGCGGGCGTGCGGCAGTTCGCCGCGTTGCACCAGCAGCACCATCAGTTCTCCGGCGTGCATGGCGAAGGCGGCGACGTCCACCGCGAGGCCGACCTGGGTGGCCTGCGGGGGAAGGGCGAGGCTGTTCATCCCTGAATGCTAGGGTTTGTGTCCCTGGTACGTCAAGGATAAGTGTCGCCCCGGTGCCCGCCGGACGCCTACGCCAGCGCGCTTCAGGTGAGGTTTTGGGTGGACAGCGGCAGCGGCCCGGCTGGCACGGTGGCCGGGGCTGGCCGCGCCGCGCGCGCCTCGGCCAGCGACACCAGTACGTGCGCGCGCAGCAGTTCCGCCGTGCTCCACGCCTGGAAGGGGCAGCCGCCGGGCCGCAGGCTGTCCCCGGCGAACACCTCGGACACGTGCCCGATCCCGGCCTCCCAGACGTGCCCGGTCAGGCCCGCCAGGGCCGCGCGCGCCCGCCGCACCTCGCCGCGCGAGAGCAGCAGTTCCACGAACGCCGTCAGCGGCCACGGCCACACGGTCCCCTGGTGGTAGGCGGCGTCGCGCTGCACCTGCGCGCCCCCGTAATTGCCCCGGTAACGGGCGTCCAGCGGCGACAGCGTGTGCACCCCGACCGGCGTGAGCAACTGCGCCTCGACCTCGCGGATCACGCGGTCCACCTGCGCGGGCGTGGTGGGCGTGTCCGGCAGCGCCAGCGCCAGCGCCACGTTCGGGCGCACGCTGCGGTCCGGCGTGCCGTCGGCCGCCAGGGCGTCGGCGTACGCGCCGCCCTGCCAGAACGCCGGGAAGGACTCGCGCGCGCGGGCCAGGGCGCCCACGTACTGCGGGCGTTCCCCCAGCGCGTCCGACAGCCGCGCCTCGGCCCCCAGCGCCGCCAGCCACAGCCCCTGCACCTCGACTGGCTTGCCATGCCGGGGCGTGACCACCCAGCCCTCTATCTTCACGTCCATCCAGGTGAGCTGCACGCCCGCCTCGCCCGCCAGCAGCAGCCCGTCGCGGTCGTCGGCGCGGATGCCGTGATCCGTGCCGCGCAGGTGCCAGTCCAGCAGCTCCCGCAGCGCCGGCAACGATGAGCGCGCAAAACTCAGGTCGCCGGTCACGCTCACATAGCGTTCCAGCGCCACGGCCAGCCACAGCGCCCCGTCCACCGTGTTGAAGCCGGCGCCGCCGCCGTCGTCATGAAAGTTGTTGGGCGTCAGGCCCCGGCGCAGGCTGGCCAGGAATGTGCCCAGCAGGTCGCGCGCCTCGGCGTGCCGGCCGGTCAGCAGGGTCAGGCCCGTCAGGGCGATCATGGAGTCCCGGCCCCAGTCCGCGAACCACGGGTACCCGGCGATCACGGTCACGCCCGCCGGTCGCTCGCGCCGCACCAAGTATGCGTCGGCGGCGACGGCCAGCGTGGCGACCAGTTCGTCGCGCACGCCGCTCGTCTCCTGCGCCCGCCGCGCCAGCTCACGCCGCCGCGCGGCCTCCTGCGCGTACGCCGCCCAGGGGTCCGCAACCGTCTGCGCGGCCGTCACGGGGGTCACGCCCTGCACGACCAGCGCCGCGCGCCCCCCGCCGGCCGGAAGGCTGACCTCCCACAGGTCGCTGCCCAGCGTCACCTCGTGGTCCGGTTCGCCGCGCGCCGCGTCGTGCCGGTAGTACACCCGCTGCGGGTGTGGCTGCGGGGTCAGGGCGTCGATCACCGCGCCCGGCGCGTGCAGCGTGGCCCGCGTGAACGGCCCCCCGTCCACACTGCCGCCCGCACCGCGCACCGTCACCTCGCGCCCCCCCGCCCCGAAGTGCAGCTCTGGCACCCGCTCGTGCACGTGGTGCATGTCGCGGTTCACGAACAGCCCCCCCAGGCGCAGTGTGACCGGCTCGCGGCTCTGCACGTCGTACAGGAACACAGCCGCGCCGGAAGCGGGTGGCATGAACACCCGCCGCCGCACCCGCACGCCCGCGAACAGCTGCTCA
Source organism: Deinococcus aquaticus (assembly GCF_028622095.1). NCBI lineage: Bacteria > Thermotogati > Deinococcota > Deinococci > Deinococcales > Deinococcaceae > Deinococcus > Deinococcus aquaticus. The sequence continues at coordinate 1,854,066 of NZ_CP115165.1, forward strand.
CGCTCGGGCAGCAGGTCCCACACGGCCGCGCCGGTCAGCAGCTCCAGGCCCCGGCCCTCGAACACGCCGGGCGCGATCTCCAGCGCGTGCAGCTTCGCCTCGCGCCCCGCGACGTGCAGGGTCTCCAGTGGCGAGACGAACAGCGTGCGGCGCCGCACCGGCGGCTGCTCACTGACCACCAGCCCCGAGTAGCAGCGGGTGGGGACGCCCGCCACGCTGCCCAGCGCGAAGCCGCCCAGCCCGTCGGTCAGCAGCACCTCCAGGTCCGGGTCGCGGGCTGCCAGCGGACCGTACGTGTAGGCCGAAACGGGGCCGGGGGCGACGGGACGGGCAGGGCCGGAAGTTGAGGAACTGCTCATGCCCACAGCATGCCAGAACCCCGCCGGGTCCGGCGCAGTGACCCTGCGTGATAGACTGAGATTCATTCGCCCGCGGACTGCGCGGGCAACAGCCGCCCGGACGGCCAGCGTGCACCGGGCGCGTAAGAGGTGATGAACATAGCGAAAGAACACAAGGTCAACGAGCAGATTCGTGTGCGCCAGATCCGGTTGATCGGCGCGGAAGGCGAGCAGGTGGGCATTATTGACACTCGCGACGCCATGAACATGGCCCGCGAGGCCTCGATGGACCTCGTGATGGTCAGTCCGCAGGCTGTGCCCCCCGTTTGCCGCCTGCTCGACTATGGCCGCTTCCGCTACGAGCAGCAGCAGAACGAGAAGGAAAACCGCAAGCGCGCCCGCGCCCAGGAAGTCAAGGCCATCAAATTCCGCGTGAAGATTGACGGCAACGACTTCAAGACCAAGACCGGGCACGTGCGCCGTTTCCTCGAGGAAGGCCACAAGGTCAAGGTCACCATCATGTTCCGCGGGCGCGAACGCACCCACCCGGAACTCGGTGAGCGCATTCTGGTGCGCGTGGCCGAAACGCTGGCCGACATCGGCGCTCCCGAAGGAACCCCCAGCATGATGGGCATGGACATGAACATGATCATGACCCCCAAGGCTGCCCCGGTCCCCAAGAAGGAACGCACGGACGACGCCCCGGCGGAAGGTGCGCCCACCACGGCCGCCGCCGCCCCGGCCGAAGCTGCCGCCAAAGCCGACGTGGCCGACGCGCCCGCCGCTGCTCCCAGCGAAGCCGCCAGCGCCTGACCCCCGGTCAGACCACCCACCGCTGAGCACACAGAACGCGGCCTGCCCTGTACCGGGGTGGGCCGCGCTTCTATAGCGACGGTCCGGCCCGGAGGTTGCCCGCATGAATGGACGCTCAGTGCGCCAGCGGCCCGTATTGTTGCCCGCACCTCAATCCACCGGATGCTTTATTTTATAAACTGACGTGCGATTCGGGCCGGATCACCCCGGCCCCCCACCAAGGAGAACCCACCATGATCAAGATGTACACGACCAGCTGGTGCCCCGACTGCCACGCCACCAAACGCGCCCTGACCAGCAAGGGCCTCGCCTTCGAGGAAATCAACATCGAACAGGACGACCAGGCCGCCCAGTACGTCATGAGCGTCAACGGCGGGCGCCGCAGCGTCCCCACCCTCGTCCACGGCGACGTGGCCGCCAGCCTCAGCGGCTTCCGCCCCCAGAAACTCGACGCCTTCCTGGCCGAAGCCGGACTGTAAAAGACGTCGAAAGTCAAAAGTTGATGGTTGATGGAGGACACCCCTCTATCAACCATCAACCATTGACCATTACCCCTTGCGCAGTCGGGCGGCCTCGCGCGCTGTCACCACGCCGTCCTCTGCCACCGTGTACGCCCAGACGGTCAGCACATCCGGCGTGATCTCCAGGCGCAGGAAGCCCGGCTGACCGTACGCCGCAAAAGCCGCCGGGCGCGTCCCGACCGGGCCGCCCCCCACCTCGCCCGCCGCGCCCGACACCGCCGTCCACGTACCCGGGCACTCCGGCTGCGGCGCGAAGACCTCCAGCGCGTGCACATGCCCACTGAGAATCACGTCGGCCACCCCGCATGCCGCGCCGTACAGGTCCCGCACCGCGCCGCCCTTCTGGAACGTCAGTGGCAGGTCGTCGTACTCACCGGCGTTCCCGTGCTTCCCGTTACTGAACAGCGGGTGATGCCCCAGCACCAGCCGCCAGCGCGCCCCGCTGCCCCGCACGGCGCCCGCGAGCCACGCCCGCTGAGCGGCGTCCCACGCGCCACCCGGCCGCTCCGCAGGGCGCAGGCCCGGCAGGTACGCGGCCAACGGCGTCGTATCCACCGCGAAGAACTCCGCCAGTGCCCCGACCGGCGCGCGGTACGAACGGCCCGGCATCACCCACTGCGCATTCAGCCGCGAGTACGCCACCTGAACCTCCGCGCCACGCGCATCGGCACCGTCACCGCCCACCAGCCACGACTCGTCATGATTGCCCAGCACCATCAGGAACGGCACGCCCAGCGGCCCGTACAGGTCCGCGAACCGCTCCCGGAACAACGGCGAGTGCACCTCACGCGGCCCGGCCGGGTAGAAGTTATCCCCCAGCCCCACCCCCAGGTCACAGCCCTCCCGCGCGCAGACCTCCCGCATGGCCGCCGCCACCCGCCGCTGCACGTCCGTCCCCGTGCCCTGATCCCCCATCACCAGCACCCGCAGCCGCTCAGCAGGCAGGGACGGGAGCGCCGCCCGCACGTCCGTCACGGTCACGGCGCCCGTCAGGCGCGGCGCGCAGGCCACCAGAAAACCCCCCAGGACCAGCGCCAACCCCATCCTCAACCTTGGCAACATGCGCCCACTCTCCTCCCTACACTGCCCTCAAGCAACACACCGCACCACTAGGGAGACACCATGAACGACTACATCAACGTCATCCGCAACAACTACGCCAACTTCCAGGGACGCGCCCGCCGCCGCGAATACTGGATGTACACCCTGATCAACGGCATCATCCAGTTCGTGCTGTCCATCCCGCTCTCCGGCGTCCTCATCGGCCTGAGCATGCAGACCGACGCTGGCATGGACCCCAGCGCCGCCCTGACCGGCAGCACCCTGATCTTCGGTGTGATCTACCTGATCTACGTACTCGCCACCTTCATTCCCAGCCTCGCCATCGCCGTGCGCCGCCTGCACGACGCGGGTTTCAGTGGCTGGCTGTACCTCCTGAACTTCATCGGCCTGGGCATCGTCGTTCTCGTGCTGTGCGTGCTGGACAGCAGACCCGGCAGTAACAAGTGGGGGCCCAACCCCAAAGGCGTGACCGACGGCACTCCTGTCCCTGCGCAGAACTGGTAAGCCTGTGCCCTGAACGCCGCCTCCGTCACCCGGGGCGGCGTTCCTGCATGAGTGCCTCACCTGCGCCCTGCCGGGACTGCGCGCACCGTTACGCTGAGGGCATGATTAGAACGTCAGGAATGATGCGGGCCGCCCTGCTCCTAGGCTGGATGGGGCTGGGCTGGGCGGGCGGCGCACACGCCGCAGACTGGAGTGTCGGAGCGCAGGTCGCGGGCGGCGCAGCAGTCAGCGGGTCAGGGACGGCCGTCGCCGAGGGAGGCGTGCAGGTCGCCGTGACCGGCACGCTGCCCGGTGCGGCCGGCGCGGTACGCGGCACGCTGGAACTGAACACCGCCACGCCCGCCGCGTTCAGCCGGGCGTTCGTGTGCGTGGACGGCACCTACCTACGCCCCAGCGGCAACTGGTACTACGGGGTGGGGGTGGGGTCGGGCGTCAGTCTGGACGTGTGGACGTCCAATTCCGGGTTGCCGGACGCGCTGCTCTCACCGGTCGCACTGGCCAACGCGCACGCACTGGTGGGCTGGCGCGGCCCCGGCGTGAACGTGGAAGGCATCGTGCGGGCCGGACCGACCAGCCTGATCGGCCTGCGCGTCCTGGTGCCGCTGCGCTGATGAACGAAAGTAACCTCAGGGTTCGTCCGCTCGTCTCCACCGATTTCGAGCAGGTGCGGCCCATGCTGCTGGACATGGGATTCGTGGAGGATGAGGGGGCGCTGGCCGCGCGTTTCCCTGCCCTCTGCACGCACCTGGACTGGGGGCTGCTGGGCGCGTTCGAGGATGAACGCCTGCTCGGGTACGCCGCCGCCCAGGATTACGGGCCGCACGTCCGCTCCGGGGACAGTCACCGCACGGCGAAGCTTCACGACCTGTACACCGCGCCGGATTGCCGTCGCCGGGGGGTGGCCCGCGCCCTGATGCGCGGGGTCGAAGCGTGGGCCTGCGCCCGCCCGCTGCGGTACGTGTTCTGGTACGCGAATACCCGTGAGGCTGGCCCGGCCTACGAACGCCTGGGGTACACGGCGGCGGATGCCGGGCAGGAGGGGTACCTGTTCTTCGAGATCGACCTGGGGGACCCGGCGACCCGCATCCCGCACCCGGAGCGCGGTTCGTGACCCTGACCACGCATGTCACGCCCCGCGCGGCCCTCACGCCGGAACTGGAGGCCGGACTGCGGTCCCTGCTGATCGCGGCGTACCCGCACTTCGCGGACTTCTGGGCGGGCACGTCGTACTGGGGCAGCGAACCGGAGTGGCATCTGTGGCTGGCTGACCCGGCAGGAGTGCCAGTGGCGCAACTGGGATTCGGGCGGCGTGTGGCGCAGATCGGGGGGCATGACGTGACACTGGTGGGCGTGGGCGGCGTCGCCACGCACCCCGCATTCCATCGCCGGGGCGTGGGCGGCCGCCTGCTGCGCGACCTGCACGCCTTCCTGCTGACCCGTCCGGACGTGGAATTCGCGTTCCTGCAATGCCGTGAGGAGGTCGCGCCGTTCTACGAGCGTGGCGGCTTCACGCGTGTGCCGAACGCCGCTCATTACCTCGACCCGGACGAAGGGCACTGGGTCACGGACGCCGGGCTCACCCTGATCCTGCCCGTGCACGGGGCCCTGGGGGACTGGCCGGTGGGGGAGAGGGTGAACCTGCGCGGGCTACCGTGGTGATAGGACAGGACCGGATCAACTCCCGGCCGGGTGGACAGCCTGGGGGACAGTTCCGGAACGGAACCAGTCGATCAGCGCCTGCGGGTCGGCGGGTGTCAGGTAGTACTCCCGGTCGTTGTGGGTGAGGATCACGGCCTGCCCTGGGCGTGCGGCCCCCGCTGCGGCCTGGATCTTCCCGCCGGTTCCGGCGTGGCTGATGAACGTGCCGGTGTAGTAACCGGGCGTGGCGGTGCCGAACAGCCGCGTGCCCAGGGGGGTGTGCGTCAGGGTGGCGCGGGTGTCGTGCCGGGGGAACCGCAGGGTGGTCGCGGCAGTCCGGACGGTCAGAGTGTCACCGTCCAGCCGGTAGGTCAGGCGCGGCCGAGCGAGCAGCAGAACAGCGATGGGCACGAGCGGCAGCAGGAGCGGCAGCGTCCAGTCGGGCCGGGCAGGACGGGCGGGCCGGAAGGTGCCGTTCTCTCCGACCTGCCAGGCGCGCAGCAGCGCCTGCGGGTCGGCGGGCGTCAGGACGGTGGGCGTCCGGGTGGCGAACACCAGCGCCGAGCGCCCCTGCGAACCGTCGCTGAACACCTGGGCGCGACCGGTGGGCGTGCGGAACAGGCCGACCGTGTACCCCGGCAGGACGCTGCCGATGAGCTTGCCGTGCAGCGTGATGGCCTGCGACTGGACGGGCGTGCCAGGCGGAATGACGACCCGTGCGCCCAGCGACCGCGCCGTGAGCGTGCCGCCCTGCACCGAGTATGCCGGCAGCTTCAACACGGGCGGAAGCAACAGCAGGGCTGGCAGGATCAGCAGGGAAAGAATCAGCAGCAGGCGCGCGGCGGGCCACCAGCGCGGCGTTTCCTCGACCTGTACAGGGAGCGGTGTCATGCTGTTCAGTACGCGCCGCGCGCGGCTCCGGTTGCCGCTGCGTGCTCCCGGGCGCTATCCTGCCTCCATGAAGCTTCCCGCCCGTCACTCCGGTCTGGTGATGCGTGGCGTGAGGCTGCACCGAATGCCGCTGTTGCCCGGACTGGTCACGCGAACTCTCAGCGCCTGAGAACCCACTTTCCGTGGTTTTCAGGCGTTCTGCTGGGTGTGGTCAGACCGGGCTTTCTCTATGGACGCTGGTGGGCGCTGAAGGCGGCCTGCCGGAAAAGAGGTTGATATGCACGTAGTTCTTCCCGACGGTAAACAACTGGAACTCGCTCAGGGTGCGACCGCGCTGGACGCCGCGCGGGCCATCGGTGAACGCCTCGCCGGTGACGCCGTGGCTGCCACCGCGAACGGTGAACTGGTGGACCTGATGACGCCCCTGCCCGACGGCGCGGCCATCACGCTGATCACCAAGAAGAACCCGGGCGACGCTGCGCCGCTGTTCCGGCACTCGCTGGGGCACGTGATGAGTCAGGCGGTCGGTGAGTACTACCGCGCCAAAGGGTACGCGGACGACCAGATCAAGCGGGGCGTGGGCCCCAGCATCGAGAACGGCTGGTACCAGGATTTCGACCTGCCCGAACCCATCAAGGAAGAGGACCTGCCGGAAATCGAGAAGGTCATGCGGGACATCATCAGCCGGAACCTGCCGTTCACGCGCCGCGAGATCACCCGCGCCGAGGGCCTCGCGCAGTTCCCGCACGACCCGTACAAGCAGGAACTCATCGCCGGCCTCCCCGAAGACGAACCCATCACCTTCTACACCCAGGGTGACTACACGGACCTGTGCCGCGGGCCGCACTTCCCCGCCACGGGCCGCCTGCCCGGCGCGTTCAAGCTCATGAGCACGTCCGGCGCGTACTGGCGCGGCAACGAGAAGAACCCCATCCTGCAACGCGTGTACGGCGTGGCGTTCGCTGGCCAGAAGGAACTCGACGAGTACCTGCACCAGCTGGAAGAAGCCAAACGCCGCGACCACCGCAAACTGGGTAAAGAACTGGAACTGTTCACCATCGACCCCATGGTCGGCAAGGGCCTCCCGCTGTGGCTGCCGAACGGCACGGTCCTGCGCGAGGAACTCACCGCGTTCCTCAAGGAACAGCAGTTCAAACGCGGCTACCAGGGCGTCATCACGCCCAACATCGGGAACCTCGACCTGTACCGCACCAGCGGCCACTACCCGTATTACGCCGAGTCGCAGTTCAACCCCATCGAGGTCGATGACGAGCAGTACATGCTCAAACCCATGAACTGCCCGCACCACGTGCGCATCTACGGCAGCAAACCCCGCTCCTACCGCGACCTGCCGGTCAGGCTGGCGGAATTCGGGACGGTGTACCGATACGAGCAGAGCGGCGAACTGAACGGCCTGACCCGCGTGCGCGGCTTCACGCAGGACGACGCGCACATCTTCTGCCGCCCCGACCAGCTGAAAAAGGAATTCCTGGACGTCCTCGACCTGACCGTCCTCGTCCTCAAGACCTTCGGCATGACCGACGTGCGCTTCCGCGTCGGCACCCGCGACCCCGAAAGCGACAAGTACGTCGGCGACGAGGCCAACTGGAACCTCGCCGAGAAGCAGATCATTGAGGCTGTCGAGGAAGTCGGCCTGCCCTACACCATCGAACCCGGCGACGCCGCCTTCTACGGCCCCAAACTCGACTTCGTGGTCAAGGACGTCCTGGGCCGCGAATGGCAGCTCGGCACCATCCAGGTCGACTACAACCTCCCCGAACGCTTCGACATCAGCTACGTCGGCGAGGACGGCCAGGACCACCGCCCCATCATGATTCACCGCGCCCCCTTCGGCAGCGTCGAACGCTTCACCGGCATCCTCATCGAACACTACGCCGGGGACTTCCCGCTGTGGCTCGCGCCCCGCCAGATCATGATCATTCCCATCGCCGACCGCCACAACGATTACGCCTGGCAGCTGCGGGACGAACTGCACGCCGCCGGCCTGCGCGCCGAAGTCGACGACAGCAGCAACCGCATGAACGCCAAGGTCCGCACCGCCGAACTGAGCAAGATCCCCGTCATGCTCGTCGTCGGCGACAAGGAACAGGAAGGCCGCGAAGTCAGCGTCCGCGAACGCACCCCAGACGGCCTCAAGGAACGCAAAGGCGTCGCCTTCGACGACCTCAAGAGCGAACTACTCACGCGGTACAAGACCCGCAGCTGAAGCTGAACCGCAACAGAAACGCCCGGTCCATGGAGGCCGGGCGCTGTTCTTGATCAGGGAGTGAACGGCAACGGAGTCAGGTCAACCGGCGCATCGGTCCGGTCAGGTAAGGCCACGAGGATGGCCGGGAAGGTGCTGTTGTCTGCCATGAGCCAATCGTTCATGTTCGACTTGAGGGTCAGGTCAACGACCTTCATGGCGTGCGGTACGCGGACTGGAAGATTGACCGTGCCCTGATCGCTGACCGGTAGCGTGAATGAGATGAACATGGGTGCCGAATACGACACCTTTTCCGGCCAGGAGATTCCGTTGAGCTGGAATCGGACGAGCAGCCCCACATGTTGGGCCGTCGTCTCGACGTGGCGTGCGCTCCATCTGATCTTTGATAAGTCGTTCGGGTAGGCGATCACGCTGGGCTCGTCCTGCGGAATGGGTGCAGTGGGACTTGACCACAGGTGACGTGGCAGCTGACTGAGGCTCTGGCTGACTTGCGGCACGTAGAACATGTTGGCGATTTCCCTCGTCCACGTGTCAGGGAACGCCTTGCCCTGCAATCTGATCTGTTGTCCGTCGAGTTCAAGCGGCCAGCCGGCCTCACTCATGCAGACCAGCAGGGCGGAAGGATTGACGTAGGCGACGGTCGGCACGCCAGAAAGCAGGTATCGGGGCTGATCGGCGGCCATGGACGTCACGGGTCCCTGACAGTTCCAGGATGTTGCCGATGCAAGGCTTGCGGTTGGGAGTCCTGCATGCCGTAATTCCCATGACTCGTTGTGGTGCCGGAGTTGAATGCCGTATGGCTTCAGCTGAGAGTTCGCTTCCCGGACGGTCAGGTAACCCTCTGCACGGAGTTCGCGGACGGACTGTCCAGTCGTACTGTTGAATGGATCAGTCCGTGCGTACAGCAACTCCGGCACGGGCCATAGCAGTAGCGTGGCGAATGCAAGGAGGGCGGCGGCACTCAGGGCGGGGTGGACGTGCTGGGTGCGGCGTAGGCTGCGGGCGACGGTGGGGGCCGGGCCGAGTTCCTGCATGGCTTGCGTGCTGGCCTGTTCGGGGGTCAGGCCGGTCAGGGTGAGTTGTCGGGTACGTTCGGTGAGGTGGCTGAGCAGTTCGGTCTGAGTCTCCTGGCGCTCCTTGCCGCGCAGGCCGCGGGTGGCGTTGCGGACGTAGTGTTCTTCGGGGCTCATGCGAATTCCAGGTAGGGGCGCAGGGCGCTGGCGTGGGCGCGTTGTTCGTTGCGCTGGCGGGTCAGTTCGGTGTGGCCGGTGTCGGTCAGGTGATAGTACTTGCGGGGGGGGCCGCCTGTGTCGCTGGGGCGGGTTTCGGCGCGGATCAGGCTGCGTTTTTCGAGGCGGTGCAGGGCGGGGTAGAGGGTGCCTTCCTTGAAGTTGAAGTGGCCGCTGGTTCTGTGCTGGACGTCCTGGATGATGCGCAGGCCGTAGAGGGGGCCGTGTTCGAGGCTGGCGAGCAGCAGGAAGTCGAGTGTGCCGCGCAGCAGGTTGCCGTCCGCGTTGCTACTTTGCATGGCTACATAGTGATGCAAAGTAAAGGCGGGAGTCCATACCCCCGCCGGTGGTGTGACCCGCCAGAAGCGGGCCGACCCTGATTACCGGAACAGCTTGAGCCGCGCGTCAATCAGAATGGCGGCTCCCGGCGTGGCGGTCGTCACGGCCCGCACCTGCGCCACCTCGGCCGTGTCCGAGTAATTCCTGAGTTTCATGCCGTTCAGGAACACGGTGGGGGTGCCCTGCACGTTCACGCCCACGCCGGCCTTCATCTGCGCGTCCACGTCGGCCCGGAAGGTCCGCTGGCCCACGCACGTCTTGAAGGCGGCCGTGTCCAGTCCGGCAGCCTTGGCGTACCCGGCGTACTTCGCGGGGGCGTCCTTCGGGTCCAGTGGGGTCCAGGTGGCAAAGTTGGCGAACAGCTGATCCGCGAACGCCCAGAATTTCCCCTGCGCGCCCGCGCACTCGCTCGCCTCGGCGGACCCCTGCGCGTTCCGGTGGAACGACAGCGGGAACTCGTAGTGCACCACCCGGAACGACGCCGGAGCGGCCCGCCAGTCCCGCATGGACGAATCCCACAGCTGCTTGCAGTACGGGCACTGGAAGTCACTGAACACCCGCAGCACGTTCGGAGCGCCTGCCGTGCCCACCGCGGCCTTCACGGGCGGGAAGGCGCTGTCCGGCCAGATCTTCACGGCCACGTACCCCAGGTACCGCGTGGCCGAGCCGGTCCCCGTGACCTTTAATGCGATCAGATCCGTGCCGCTGTCGTCAGTCAGGTCCACGTACCCGGTGCGGGCGGCGGCCAGCAGAGCCGGGTTCGAGAGGTTCTGCGTCAGCTTCGGCAGGTCCTTCTCGGCCACATTCCACCCGGCTCCCAGGCCGCGGGCCAGTCCGTCCACCGAGTCGGCTTCCACTAACACGCCCACCACGCGCCCGCCCGCCACGTCCGCCGTGACGCGCGTTCCACCGCTGACCAGCAGGCCGCCCTGCGCCGCGAAGCCCTTCAGAGCCGGTTGCGCCGCCAGTTGCGCCGGCGTGCCCATCAACTGCGCCTGAGACACGCCCAGGGTCAGGGCCGCGCCGAGTGCGACCACGCGGGCCGTCAGAACCAGATTCGTTCGTTTCACCCCGGCAGTCTAGAGCAGTTCTCCGAATGACGGCATCAGGAACAGGGACTCCTGACGCCTCCATTCTTCGTCCTGCTCGGCTAAATTCACTCGCTCTGCTCGGCCATGAAGATGCTTTCTTTAGGGCACATGCTGTAGAGGCACGCCCGCGCACACGCGTCCCATTCCCGCTGCGGTGAGGGCTGCCGGACAGTCAGGGTGTGTTCGCGCCGCCCAGTACGTCTCGCAGCAGGTCCGGGCGGTCCGTGATCAGGCCGTCCACACCCATGCCGATCAGGCGGCGCATCTCGGCCGGGTCGTTGATGGTCCACACCTGCACCGCCACGCCCCGCGCGTGCATGGCCCGCACGAAGCCCGGCGTGACCACCTCGATCCCACCGGCGCGCACCGGCACCTGCGCCACCTGCCCCGGCACGCGCGCCAGCCCGGACAGACTGACCTTGCTCAGCAGCACCAGCGGCCGCAATTCACGCTCGGTCATGCTGGTCATGACCTCCGGGCACAGCGTCCGGAACTCCGCCAGGGCCGCGTCACTGAAACTCGCCACGACCACCCGGTCGGCCGCGCCCGCCTCCCGCAGCGCCCCGCACAGCGCCCCAGCGACGCTCGGCTGCGCCTGCTTGATCTCGATGGTCAGCGGCAGGTCCGGGAAGGCGGCCAGCACATCGCTGAGCTGCGCGGGCGGCACGCCCTGCCCCCGGTACGGGTGGGTCACCCCGCCGTCCGGCGTGAAGGCGTACCCCGCGTCGGCGGCCAGGACCTCCTTCAGCGTCAGGTCCGCGACGCGGCCCGGCGTGTCGGTCAGGCGGTCCAGCGTCTCATCGTGCGACAGGACCAGGGCGCCGTCCCGCGTGCCGTGCAGGTCCATCTCCAGCATGTCCACACCCAGGTCCGCCGCGTGCCGGTACGCCAGCATGGTGTTGCTGGGCCGCACCAGCTCGCCGCCCTGATGCGCCACGTTCCACGTCCGTCCGGAAATCAACGGGTTGCCGCGCGTGGCCCCGGCCTCCGTGCGTGCCGTCCCAGCGCAGCCCGAAAGGGCGAGTGTCAGCACCGTTGCCGCCCCCAGCGCCCACGGCCCGCGCCCCCTGCGATTCCATCCCGCCCAGGCTTCCGAATTCATACCCCAGCGTAAACCAGCGCCCGCCCGACCCCCCCTGTTTACAGCGCAGAAAGTCCGTGCTAACATTCCTTCCGCTGGAGAGGAAAGACCTGCCAGCCGCCCGCAAGGGACAGCCTGACGCCAGATGGAACCAACGCCGGACGGCACGGACCAACGGGCATGGCGCTGTAGCCAAGTGGTAAGGCAGAGGTCTGCAAAACCTCCACCACCGGTTCGAGTCCGGTCAGCGCCTCCAACACACCCCCGCCCACACAGCACTGCGCTGCACGGCACACAGACTCGTAGCTCAGGGGTAGAGCACTACATTGACACTGTAGGGGTCAGGAGTTCAAATCTCCTCGAGTCTACCAACCGGAAACTCCCGCTCAGGCGGGGGTTTTTCTTATGTACTTCTGTGCACGGTGCCGCTGCCCCGCACGCGGCACGGGTTGAGCGACGGGTATCCGGCACATGAACGGTTCCCACGAAAACCCCGAAGAAGCCATCAAGAGAACGGCGCGGAATGGCACCAGCAGGCAGAGGTAAAGAGGTACGATGCCTGACCGAATGTCTGACCTTGAGTTCTTTCTCACGGTGGTTGTCCTTGGTGCCAGCGTGTATACCATGACGACCCTCAGGCGGGCCTCCCGCCGCCTGCATTACCGCGACCGTTCCCTGTTCTGGCGGGGGGCCGCCCTGCTGATCGCGGGTGGCGGCGCGGCCCTGGCCTGCCTGACCGCCGCCCTCCTGACCGCTGCGGGTCCCTGGGTACTGTACCTGGGGTGCCTGACGGCTACCGTGACAGCCGCCCTGGCGTGGTGGGTGGACCTGGAACCCGGACGGGTCGTGCAGGCCGTTCAGTCCCGGCGTCACCCGTCACGCTGAGCCCGCAGGCCGGGGCCAGGTGGACTGGAAAGGGGAGGGGAAGATGGGGACGTTTGCTGCGCCGCAGCGGTTAGACTGATGGGCGTGCTTCCTGTTCGCCTGTTCGTGACGCTGCTGGGCCTGCTGCTCGGCGCAGTGGCCGGGCGTGCGCTGGCCGCCGCGCAACCTACCGAGCTGGGCTGGGTGAACACCCTGAGCCTCATGCTGGCCGGAACGCTGATCGCGCTGCTGATCGCGCCCCGCATCGAGAGTGCCGCGCAGGTCCTGCTGACCCGCTACGGCCGCTGGTACGCGGGCCTGTCGCCGCGCACGGTGGCCGCCGCGACCTTCGGGCTGATCGTGGCGCTGCTGCTGAGCGTCCTTATCAGCACGCTGTTCAGGAGCCTGCCGCTGTACAACTGGGTGTGGAACGTGATCATCACGCTGAGTCTGGGTGCGTTCTTCGTGTCGTTCGCCGTGCGGAATGCCGAGGCCTTCGGGTTGCTGGCCTTCCCGCAGGTGCGCCGCCGCCCCGGCAGCAAACTGCTGGACAGCAATGTGATCATCGACGGCCGCATCCTGGAACTGGCCCGCACCGGCTTTCTGGACGGCGATATCGTCGTGCCGGGCTTCATCCTGCGGGAATTGCAGACCCTCTCGGACAGTCACGACGCGCAGAAACGCACGCGCGGCAAGCGCGGCCTGGCCGTCCTGGAGGAACTGCGCGAGGTCCGGCCCCTGCGGGTCGAGGACTGGGATGACCCGGCGCTGCCCACCACCGACGACAAACTGATCCGGCTGGCCCGCGAAACCGGGGCGCGCATCATCACCAACGACGGGAACCTCGGCAAGATCGCCCGGCTTCACGGCGTGCAGATCCTGAGCATTCACGAGGCGGCCGTGGCCCTCAAACCCCAGGTGCAGGCCGGGGATCACCTGACCGTGACCATCAGCAAGGGCGGCCAGCAGAAAGACCAGGGCGTCGGATACCTCGAGGACGGCACCATGGTCGTCGTGGAGGAAGGCCTGAAGTTCCGTGGCAAACCCACCCGCGTGCTCGTGGTGAACAACGTGCAGACGAACGTGGGCCGCATGATCTTCGCCAAACTGGACCGGGAAGAGAACCAGCCGTAACCGGGGGCAGTGGTCAGGAGGAAGTGGTGAGTGGGTCGGATGCCTTGGCATCCGACCCACTCACCACTCTCCATTGACCACTCTCCATTGACCACTCTCCATTGACCACTTTCCGTTGACCACTGACGGCGTACGGATGCCCGCGAATCGCTCCCGCTACAGGTCCAGTCGCTGCACGCTGCTGCCCGCCACGCTCTTGGTGACGAGCAGGCGGCTGGGCAGGCGTTCGGACAGGCTCTCGACGTGCGTGACGACGCCCACCATGCGGCCCTGCGTGCGCAGGTTCTCCAGCGCGTTCGCCACCGCTTCCAGCGCCTGGGGGTCCAGCGTGCCGAAGCCCTCGTCGAGGAACAGCGCGCCCAGCACCTTGTTGCCCGCGAGGTAATCGCTCAGGGCGATGGCCAGGGCCAGGGACGCGAGGAAGGTCTCGCCGCCGGACAGGGTTTTCACGCCGCGCACCTCGCCGGCGTTCCAGAGGTCCTGCACGACGTACTCGCCGGTCTGGAGGGCCAGCCGGTAGCGGCCGTCGCTGATCTCGTGCAGCAGGATGCCGGCGCGGGTCAGGAGTTGCGCCTCGATCTCGGCCAGCAGGAATTGCTGGAATTCGTTGGCCCTGAGGCTGTTCGTCAGGGACTGCCAGGTGTCCAGCGTGCGGGAGGCGGCCAGCGCGCGGTCCTGAAGTTCTGCCTTGCGTTCCAGGCGTTCGCGCACCGAGCGTTCCTGCTCGGCGAGACTGCCGGCGCGTTCGCGGGCGGCGCTCAGGGCGGCGTCGGTGGCCGTCAGGTCGCGCGCCGCCTGCGCCAGTGCGGCCGGGTCGAACGGCGCGGCGCCCAGTTGCCGGTCCAGTTCGCTCAGGGCTTCCCGCAGCTGCGCGAGTTGCGCCGTGTGCGTGCGGGCCGTTTCTTCCAGCGCGGCGATGTCGGCCTCGGGCAGGGCGGCCGCGCGGGCCTGCGCGGCGTCCAGGTTCAGGGCGTTCAGGGCGGCGCTCAGGGTGGCCAGGGCCTCGGCGGCTTCCTGCTCGCGGCGGTCGGCGGTGCCCTGCACGCCGCGCAGCGTGGCGGCGGTCGCGGCGGCGTCGCCCTGCGCGCGGGCCACCGTGCCCAGCGCGGCCTGCGTGGCGGATCGCAGGGCCTGAATGTCGGCCAGGGCGGCGCGGCGGGCGCGGGCCGGGTCGGGGCCGGCGGCGCGCACGCGGGCGGCCAGTCCGGCCAGCAGGCGGGTTGCGTCGGTCTGCGGGTCGCCGACGACCAGGGCCTCGGCGGAGCGCAGGTCCGCCTCGCGCTGCGTGAGCTGCTCGTCCCAGTTGCGGTACTCGCCGCGTTTCTCGTCCAGCCACGCCTGCCGGACCTTCTGCGTGCTTCTCAGGTCCGTGAAGCGGGTGCGGCGGTCTTCCAGGGTGGCGCCCAGCGCCGCGACCTGCGCTTCCCAGTCGCTCAGGTCGGCGGCGGGCGCGGCGGGTAGCGTGCGGACCGTCTGGGCGCACAGGGGGCAGTCGTCCCCGACGTGCAGGTGCGCGCGGTAGGAGGCGAGGCCCGCGTCGATTCGGGCCGCCTCGAGTGCCTTCTGTGCGGTTTCCAGATCCGTTTTCGCCTGGGTGCCTTCGCGCTGCACGCGCGCCAGTTCTGCCTGCCCCTGCTCCTGCGCGCGTTCCTCCGCCGCAAAGCGGTCCTGCGCAGCCCGCAGGCTGGTGCGTTCCGTGGAGATCAGGGTGCGTTCCTGCCGGTTCTTCTCGGCCCGCTGCGCGCCCTCGCGGGCCGTCTGGAAGGCGTCCTCGTCCCAGTCGAGCGGCTGGGCGTGCGTGGTCTGCGGGGTGCCCCCGGCACGCTTGAGGCGCGCGGCGTCACCCTCGGCGTCCCGCAGGGCCTCGGCGCGGGCCTCCAGGCTGGGGATGGTCGCCTCGGCGGTCTGCGCGGCGTCCAGCGCGGCGGCAGCCACCTGCGCGGCGCGGGCGGCCACGTCGGCGGCGGCCCGCGCGGCCTGCAGGTCACGCACCTCACGTTCGGCGGCGATGCGGGCGCGTTCCGCGGCGTCCAGCAGGGGCAGCACGCCCGACACGCGCCGCGCGCGGGCCGCCTGCTCGGCACCGGCCTGCACGCCGGCCGCGCGGGCTTCCAGGGCCGTGACTCGGCGGGCGGTGTCCTCACGGGCCTTCCAGACGCGTTCCTGCTCGCGCAGCCGCAGTTGCGCGGCCTGAAGCGCGTCGCGCGCGTCCGTCAGGCGTCTGGCCTCGGCGTCCGTGACCTCCCGCTCGCGCCGCAGCGTGTCGGCCGCCTCGGCGGTCACGCCCGCGTACTCGGAGTCCAGCAGGCCGCTCAGGCCCTGCGCTTCGAGTTTCAGGGTCTTGGCGCGGTCCGAGGCGACCCGCTGCATGGCGGCCACGTGATCCAGCCCGGTCAGTTCGCCCAGCAGCGCCTGCCGCTCCTTGCCGGTGCCGTGCAGCACGCGTGAGAACTCGCCCTGCGGCAGCATCACGCTGCGCGCGAACGTCCGGAAGTCCAGGCCCACCGCCCGCCGGATGCGTTCGCTGATGCCCTTGGCGCCGCCGTCCGACAGGTTCGCCCAGCGGCCGTCCGCGTCCAGCCGCTCGAAGCGCACCTCGTTCTCGGCCTGCTTGCGGCCCTTCGTGCGGGACGCCCGGTACGTCACGCCGGCCACCTCGAACGTCAGGCTGACCGACAGGCCCCGCTCGCCCTGCGAGATCAGCGCGTCCAGTCCCGACGCGCCCAGCCGAGCCGTCTGCCCGTACAGCGCGAACGTCATGGCGTCCAGCAGACTGCTCTTGCCGCTCCCGGTCGGCCCGACCAGCGCGAACAGTTCCAGGTCCCCGAATTCCAGACTCGTGAACTGCCGGAACGCCGTGAAGCCCTGCAATTCCAGTTTGATCGGCTTCATCGCTTCGCCTCCGGCGTGGTGATGGTTGATGGTGGATGGTTGATGGTCTGACTTCTATCAACCATCAACTTTCTACTTTTCACGGCGCTCACGCGCTCTCCTCGGTGCGGGCGAGTTCGTCGGCTTCCAGGAAGGCGGCGCGCAGGTCGTCCGGGAGTTCGCCGCGTTTCTCCTGGTGGTAGCGTTCATAGAGGTCCATCAGGCTCAGGCCCTCGCGTTTCAGGTCGGGGGTGGCGAGGTCCTCCTGCGCCGCGTCGAGTTCGACGGCCAGGGTGGTGGGCGCGAGTTTCAGCACGCGGTCCTTCAGGCCGGGCAGGGCGGTTCCGGCGGGGGCACGTACCACGACTTTCAGCAGGCCGCCGAAGTCACTCAGGGCCGCGAGGCGCGACTCGACGTGTTCCAGGTCCACGCGCAGGGTTCGCAGTTCCCGCCCGCTGGCGAGCGGCAGGGCGTGGACCTGCGCGGGCCGCCCGGCCTCGACCTCGATCAGGTTCACCTGTTTCTTTTCGCCCGCCTCACCGAAGTCCAGCTGAATAACACTGCCGGGGTAGTACGCGGGGGGCGCGTCCGAGACCTGCTGCGGCTTGTGCACGTGCCCCAGCGCCACGTACTGCGCGCCGGGCGGCAGTTGCAGGCCCGAGAGGGTGTAACTGTTCGTCAGGTCGAACTGCATGGTGCGCTCGGACCCGCTGGGAACGGCGCCGTCCATGGTGGCGTGCGCCATGAGCATGTTCACGCTGCTCCCGGTAAAGCCCTCGCCCAGGCGGCGCAGGAAAAAGCCCATGCCCTCGCGGTACTTCTGCCGCCACGCGCCGGTATCGCCGCCCAGTAGGTCGGCGGCCTTGACCAGCCGCCGCTCGGACAGGTACGGCAGGGCGCCCACGACCAGCCGCTCGCCGCTGCGCGTCTCGACGGTGCGGATCATGTCGGCCGGGTTCGCGGTGGGCTGCGCGACGACCTGCACGCCCACCCAGCCCAGCAGCCCCGTGACCGAGGCGAGGCGCGCGGCGCTGTCGTGGTTCCCGGCGATGACCACGCCCGGAATGCCCTGGTCGCGCAGACGCAGGAAAAAGTCGAACACGGCCGCCTCGGCGTCGGCGCTGGGGTTGCCCGTGTCGAACAGGTCGCCGGACACCAGGACCACGTCCGCGCGTTCCGTGCGGGCCAGTCCGGCGATCTCGGTCAGGGCGTCGTGCACTTCCGGCGTCCGGTCAAAGCCACGCAGGGATCGCCCGGCATGGAAATCAGCAGTATGAAGTACGCGCATCACAGAAAAAAATAGCATGCAGCCCGCCACGCCCCGACCCCGACGTGCCCCGGCCGCACCTGCATACGGATCGCCTGCCAGTGCATACGCTGCCACGGCCGCCGAACCGTCATTCCTGGCACCTGCGCGGCCCTGACTCCTGCGTGGCTGGCAAAAGGCAGGTGCTGGTGTCTGCATGCTCGCCAACCAGCCTGTTCTGTCCAGAGAGAAAAGATGAATACCTGAAAGGCCCCTGAATATGTATTCAACGGGTCATTTATCATATTTATTTCTGGCCAACACTGCAAAGATACTGGCATGTATAGCAATGACCTCGACCTGTACACTAAAGCCCGCCTGCGGGAAACGCAGGACGTGGCCCGCTCCCAGCGCCCCGCCCGCTCCCTGACCCGCTGGGTGCGCCGCGCCGCCCGCCGCCTCAGCCGCCGCTGAACCCGGCCCACCTTTCCCGACTCCGCAGGCGGTAATCGCCGGTCAAGGAGTCGGGTTTTGCACTGGCCAGCCCCCGGCCCCGTTTTGTTCCTGGCGGAATGGGCCGGGGCTTGCTATGCTGTGGGTCTATGTCGTTTGCCTCTCCTGCCGAGACTTTCCGCGTGTCTGGCGGTGTGAACAGGGTGCGTTTCCGTTCGGATTCGGGCTTCACGGTCATGACCGCCCGCATCCGCAACGAGGAGGGCGAGGACCCGGACGCCACCGTGATCGGCGTCATGCCGCCCCTGGAGGCCGGGGACACCTTCAGCGCCGACGTGTCCATGGAAGAGCACCGCGAGTACGGGTATCAGTACCGCGTGCTGAACCTCGTGCTGGAAGCCCAGCCGACCGACCTGACCGAGGCGGGCATCGCCGCGTACCTCGAGGCGCGGGTGGGCGGCGTGGGCAAGGTCCTGGCGGGCCGCATCGCCGGGATGTTCGGCGCGGCGACCTTCGACATCCTGGAAAACGACCCGGA
This sequence comes from Deinococcus aquaticus, assembly GCF_028622095.1. NCBI lineage: Bacteria > Thermotogati > Deinococcota > Deinococci > Deinococcales > Deinococcaceae > Deinococcus > Deinococcus aquaticus. The sequence goes on from NZ_CP115165.1 coordinate 1,872,906, forward strand.
CCGGCTGTTGCAGGTGCCGGGCGTGACGGCCAGCACGCTGCACAAGATGACGTCCAGCTGGTCGCAGCAGGGCCTGGAACGCCGCCTGCTGGCCGGACTGCAGGGCCTGGGCCTGAGCATCTCGCAGGCGCAGCGGGTCGTGAAGCACTTCGGAGAGGCGGCGCTGGAACGCCTGCAAGCGGACCTGTTCGTGCTCACCGAGGTCGAGGGGATCGGCTTTCTCACCGCCGACAAGCTGTGGCAGGCGCAGGGCGGCACGCTGGACGACCCGCGTCGCCTGACGGCCGCCGCCGTGTACGCCCTGCAGCAGGCCGCGCAGCAGGGCGGGCACTCGTTCCTGCCGCGCGCCCGCGCGGAGCGGGGCGTGGCGCACTACACCCGTGTGACCCCCGCCCAGGCGCGGCTGGCCGTGGAGACCGCCGTGGAACTGGGCCGCCTGAGCGACGACACGCCCCCGCTGCTGGACACGCAGGACGCGCTGCACGATGCCAGTCGCATCTACCTGCCGCCCACCCTGCGCGCCGAGAAGAAACTCGCGGGCCTGATCCGCACGCTGATCGCCACGCCCCCCGCCGGGGACGAGTGGATCGTCCCGAACGGTGCGGCAAAGGGCCTGTCCTCCGAACAGGCAGGCGTGCTGGACCTGCTCGCCGAGCACCGGCTGGTCGTCCTGACCGGCGGCCCCGGCACCGGCAAGAGCACCACCACCCGCGCCGTCGCTGACCTTGCTGAGAGCCTGGGCCTGGAAGTCGGCCTGTGCGCCCCGACCGGCAAGGCCGCCCGCCGCCTGGGCGAGGTGACGGGCCGCAGCGCCAGCACCATTCACCGCCTGCTTGGGTACGGCCCGGCGGGCTTCCGGCACAACCACCTGGAACCCGCCCCGTACGACCTGCTGATCGTCGATGAGGTCAGCATGTGCGGCGACGGCCTGATGCTCTCGCTGCTCTCGGCGGTCGCGCCGGGCGCGCGGGTGCTGCTGGTGGGCGACACCGACCAGCTGCCCCCCGTGGACGCCGGGCTGCCCCTGCACGCCCTGACGCAGACCGCGCCCACCGTGCGCCTGACCCAGGTGTACCGGCAGGCGGCCGAGAACCCCATCATCCGCGCCGCGCACGGCCTGCTGGAAGGACAGGCTCCGCAGTGGGGCGACCCCCGGCTGAACATCACGGAAACCGAACCGGACGTCGGCGCCCGGCGCGTGGCCCTGCTGGTGCGCGACCTGGGCGGCCCCACGCAGGTGCAGGTCCTGACGCCCATGCGCAAGGGACCGCTGGGCGTGGACATGCTCAACCACCACCTGCAGGGCCTGTTCAACCCCGGCGAGGGCGGCGTGCGCATCGCCGACGCGCATGCCCGGCCCGGCGACGTGGTCGTGCAGACCAAGAACGACTACACCAACGAGGTCTTCAACGGCACGGTCGGCACCGTCCTGAAAGCCGACGGGTCCCGCCTGACCGTGGATTTCGATGGGAACATCGTGGAACTCGCCGGGGCGGAACTGTTCAACCTGCAACTCGGGTACGCGCTGACCGTGCACCGCGCGCAGGGCAGCGAGTGGGGCACCGTGCTGGGCGTACTGCACGAGGCGCACATGCCCATGCTGAGCCGCAATCTGGTGTACACCGCCCTGACCCGCGCCCGCGAACGCTTCTTCGCGGTGGGGTCCGGCAGCGCGTGGCAGCGGGCCGCCGGCCGGCAGCGTGAGGAGCGGCACACGGCGCTGCTGGAACGCATCCGCGCCCGCTGACGCAGGGCCCGGAAGGCCCACGCTGGCTCCCATCGGGGCCCGGCGCTGAAGCGGACCAACCATCTTACAGAACTGTCACCGGAAGTCACGCAGATTTGAGGATTTTCACAGTCCCCGCATTGGGGGTGAGATTTTTCTCATTCACAGCCCATACTGGGGGATATGCGGCCATCAGATCGTACCCAGGGCGCGACCCTCATCGTGTCGCTGCTGTTCGTCATGCTGATCCTGGCCGTGATCATGAGCGTCACCGCTCAGGTCACGCTCGCCACCCGGCGCTCCAGTGTTGACCAGGACGCCATCCTGCGCGCCCAGTTTGCCGCCGAGTCCGGCGCGGCGCGCGTGCAGGCCCGGCTGCGCGTCATGGGTAACCTGCTTGGCAGCGCCAGCCTGCCCCCGGACGGCGCGCAGGTCTTGAGCGACCTCGCCGCGCTGTGCGGGCTGAGCAGCCTGCCCACTGCCGCTGACGGCGCGACCCTCTGCACCCTGAACCCCACGACCGGCCTGAACAGTGCCGGCGGCGGCGTGAACTCCCGCGTGGCCCTGCTCGTTAACGCTGTGGGGCAGCAGGCCTTCGAGGATGCTGGTATCGCGGCCGCGACCCCCGAGGTCCGCAGCCGCTTCTGGTCCGACCTGTTCTCCGGCACGCAGGGCGTCCCCCTGAACGGGGATCAGGACGCCTCCACGTACGCCGTCAGTTACGGCCTGAAACCCCTGGCCGTCATCCGCGACAACGCCACCCAGTACCGCCTGACCTTCGAGGTTCCCGACGTGACCGTCACGGGCCGCGCCGGAACGGCCACCCGGACGGTCCGGGTCCGGTCGAACCTGCCCACCCTGAACCTGACCGTCAGCCAGCCCTCCCTGGCCCCCTACGCCCTGCTCACCAACCACCACTTCAACAACGCCGCCTCCGAGGCTGGCCAGAACCGCATCACATTCACCAGCCGCACCCTGTTCAGCGGCCCCGTCCACACCAACCAACAGTTCATGTTCCAGGGCAAACCCTGGTTCGGTGGGGCCGTCACCAGCGCCGGATGCCCCGCCGGGAGCCTGGGGCCACAGTGCAACGCCATCAGCAAGCCTGCCGCGCAACCCGGCGCCTTCTTCGCCGGGTTGGAACGCAGCGCCGCCGGCATGTACCCCAGCCCCGACGCGCCCACCGAGTGCGCCTCCGACGACACGGTCTGCGCCGCCAACCCCAACGTGCAGCCGGCCTTCACGCAGGGCGTGAACTGGAACTCACCAGTCCTGCCGCTGCCCATCAACAGCAACAACCAGCAGGCGGCGGCGCAGTCGGGCGGGATCGCCATTGCCGGGAACGTCAGCAGCCTCAGCCTGTACCGCGACACGGTCGCCGGGCAGGACGTGCAGCGCGTCAGCTTCACCAGCGACGCGAGCGGCGCGCCCGTCACCACCCAGCTGGCCTTCGGCGCGGACCGCCGCCTGCGCATCCTCGCGCCCGACGGCAGCTGGCAGGACGCCACGCGCAACCCGGACGGCACCTTCACGCCCGGCAGCCCCGCCGCCACCTTCAACGGCGTGATCCACGTCAGCGGGAACGTCGGCAGCCTGAACGCCGGCCCGAACGCTGCGGCCGGCGCGGCCATCGCCCCCTTCGCCGGAGTGACCCTGGCCGCCACCGGCGACATCGACATCACCAGCGACCTGCGCTACGCCGACCCGCCCTGCAGCGGCGCGCACACCCGCAACGCGGACGGCACCGTCACGCCCGCCCCCTGCGACAACCTGAACGCGCAGAACATCCTGGGCATCTACGCCAGCCAGGGCAACGTGAACCTCATCCGCCCCGGCAACGGCAGGGCCACCGAACTCGGGAACGACCCCACCATTCACGCCGTCCTGATGGCCGGGCAGGGCGCCGTGCAGGTCGACGGGTATAACACCGGCAGCGCCCTGGGCAGCGTCAACCTGATCGGCGGCGTCATCGAGAATTACTACGGCGCGTTCGGCACCACCAGCGGCGACGTGCAGCAGACCGGGTACAGCCGTAACTTCGTGTTCGATCCCCGCACCCTGGCCGGGCTGCGCCCCCCATACTTCCCCAACGCGGAAACCTGGACGGTCGGTCTTTACGACGGCGCCACCCCCGTCGCTGAACCCCGCCTGCGCGGCGATACCGTCAGCACGGCAGGCAACCCGTGACCCCCGCAAACCCCCGCGCCTGGCAGGCCGGATTCACGCTGCTGGAACTGCTGCTCGCCATGAGTATCCTGGCCATCGTGGCGGGCATCTTCGGATTCACGCTGCTCGGTACGTACCGCGCCAATCAGGTGCGCGAGGCCGCCTCGCAACTGACCGGCGACCTGCGCCAGGCGCGCAGCGAGGCCCTGAAAACCGGGCAGTCCGCCAGCCTGACCGTCGCGGCCAACTCGGCCGCGTACACCTTCACCCGCGCCGGCACGCCGCAGACGCGCACGCTGCCGGCCGGGGTCACCCTGACCAGCGTGGTCGGCTCAAGTAACGTCGTGTACACCGCCCCGACCGGCACGACCGGCGGCAACGGTGCCATCTGGACCCTCACTAGCCCCGGCGGCACCCGCAGCCTGAAAGTCAAGGTCATCGGAATTACCGGAAAGGTCATGATCGATGCAACGAACTAACCGCACCCAGACCACGCCCACGCAGACGAGCCACACGCAGGGTTTCACGATCATCGAGGTACTCGTGGCTGTGTTCCTGACCAGCGTCATCGCCCTGGTTGTCCTGACCCCCCTGACCGGCTTTTTCGGCCTGACGCGGCGCAGCACCCAGCAGGTGACCGCCACGCAGCAGGCCCAGCAGATCATCGAGGCCGTGCGCGGCGACTGGCTCAGTGTCGCCAACTACGACCAGCGCTGCGCCACCCAGCCCGTCCCGGCCGGCGCGCAGGTCACCCTGACCAACTTGGACGTGAACGGCAACCCCACCGGCACCCCCGCCCTGAATACCACCTGCGGCAGCAACCCACCGGACACCGCGCCCGTGCGGCGCATCAACGTGCAGGTCACGCTGGGCGGCGCGACCTCCAGCCTCAGCGTGGACGTGGCCCGCCCATGACCACCCCGCCGCCCGCTCGCCCCGCCGTGCACACGGCCGCCTTCACCCTGATCGAACTGCTGGTCGCCGTCGCGCTGGCCCTGATCATCATGTTCGCGGCGTCCTCGCTGCTGATCTCGTCGTCGCGGTCGTCCGGTGACCTTCAGGCGCGCAACGACCTGCTTCAGGAATTCCAGATCGCGCAGAACTACCTGATCGCCAACGTCCGCGAGGCCGCGTACGTGTACCCCCAGGGCACCACCCTGAACCTGGGCGGCGGCGTCACCACCAGACGGCCGGGCGGCGGCAACTGGGTGGTCGGCAGCGCCTCGGCCCCCATCCTGGCCATCGTGAAAGCCCCGCAGGAAGCCGTGAGCGGCTGCGTGGCAGGGAACGAGGACGCCTGCTACAAGTTCAAGGCCTACTACCCGGTCCGGCGCGGCACCTGGGTCGCAGGACTGGGCGATACCCAGAACAACCCCGGCGCGGACCCCAGCAACGAGGACGCCTGGCTGCTCGTCGAGTACACCAAGAACCTCGTGCAGACCACGCCCCCCACCGTCAGCCAGCTGACCGCCCTGCCCCTGACCCCCGGTGGCCTGAACGGCGAGAGTGGCAAACTGCTGCTGGATTACGTGCAGCCCGCCGTGACCGGCCTGCCACCCCTGTTCACCGCGCCGCCCGCCGGGCCGCAGGTGGCCGGGCAGACCCGCGTGACCGTGAACCTCAGCGTCAGCCGCACCGTGGCAGGCAAGGCAGCGGTCGTCCCGGCCCGCCCCAGCACCGACCCCGCCACCTGGGTGCAGGGCGTGCTGGTCTCGCCGCGCAACGTGGGCCGCCTGAACCCCTGACCCGACCAGTCACCGGCCTGCTCACCGGGTGGGCCGGTGTGATACGGATTCCGTCTATTTCGCTGACAACCCGGAACCCCACCGGGTTGCCAACTCCACGCCCGGAACCCGTTTTTCTCCTTCTCGCATCCGCTCGGATTGCATGGGCTTTGCAGCCCACTCAATCGGAGTCCGTATGATAGGATCAAATCCCGGAGGCCGAGCGCCCCGGTTTTTCTTTTTGGCCCCTTTGCAGTGGGGTGGTCCCACGTGGGGCGGGCGCTCGCGGTCAGACATGAAATACATCTTCGTTACGGGCGGCGTGGTCAGCAGCCTTGGAAAAGGCGTGGCCAGCGCCAGCCTCGGAGCCCTTCTTCGTGCCCGCGGCTACCGCGTCACGGCCGTCAAGATCGACCCGTACATCAACATCGACGCCGGTACCATGCGTCCCTACGAGCACGGCGAGGTCTTCGTCACAGCCTCGGGCGCCGAGACCGACCTGGACATCGGCAACTACGAACGCTTCCTGGACCTGGACATTCCGCCGGGCAGCAACATCACGACCGGGCAGGTGTACCAGGAAGTCATCCGCAAGGAACGCGCCGGGGATTACCTGTCGCAGACCGTGCAGGTCATCCCGCACGTCACGGACGAGATCAAGAGCCGCATCCGCGCCGCCGGCGAGCGCGCCGGGGCTGAGATCGTCCTGATCGAGGTCGGCGGCACCGTGGGCGACATCGAGAGCCTGCCGTTCCTGGAAGCGATCCGGCAGTTCAAGTTCGACGAGGGCGACGAGAACGTCCTGTACCTGCACCTGACCCTGGTGCCGTACCTGGGCACCAGCAACGAGTTCAAGACCAAACCCACCCAGCACTCGGTCGCGGAACTGCGCAGCGTGGGCATCAGCCCCGACATCGTGATGGTCCGCAGCAAGGAGAAACTCCCGGCCGAGATCACCCGCAAGATCGCCGCGTTCACCAGCGTGCGCGAGAACCGGGTGTTCTCCAGCTTCGACGTCTCGCACGTGTACGAGGTGCCCCTGGCCCTGGAGGAACAGGGCCTCGGGAAGACCGTCGAGGACATCCTGTCCCTGGAACGCACGCACCCGAACCTGGGCGTGTGGCAGAACGCTGTGCGGACCATCAAGCAGCCCACCCGCGAGGTCACGATTGCCATCGCCGGGAAGTACACCGCCATGCCCGACGCGTACCTGAGCCTCATGGAGTCCCTCACGCACGCCGGGATCGCCAACGACGCCCGCGTGAACATCCAGTGGGTGAACGCCGAGGACCTCGCCGACGCCAGCGTCACGCCTGACGACGTGCGGGAACGCCTCGCCGCTGCCGACGGCATCCTCGTTCCTGGCGGGTTCGGTATTCGCGGCATCGAGGGCAAGGTCCGCGCCGCGCAGTACGCCCGCGAGAGCGGCACCCCGTACCTGGGCATCTGCCTGGGCATGCAGATCGCCGTGATCGAGTACGCCCGCCACAAGGCCGGTCTGGAAGGCGCCAACAGCGCCGAATTCGACGAGTACGCCCCACACCGCGTCATCGACCTGATGCCCGAACAGCTGGAAGTCGCCGGGATGGGCGGCACCATGCGCCTGGGCGACTGGCCCATGGACCTGAAAGCCGGCACGAAGATCGCCGAACTGTACGGCGTGCCGCAGGGCGGCACCGTCCGCGAACGCCACCGCCACCGCTTCGAGGTCAACCCCGCCTACACCGGCCGTCTCCAGGACGCCGGACTGGTCATCAGCGGCGTCACCCCCGGCGTGGAAGGGCGCGGCGCGGGCCTCGTGGAAACCATCGAGATTCCCGGCCACCCGTTCTTCGTGGCCCTCCAGGCCCACCCGGAATTCAAGAGCCGCCCCATGCGCCCCAGCCCTCCCTTCGCCGCCTTCGTCAAGGCCGCACTGGACGCCCAGCAGGCGTAAACACGTTCAGTAGAGGGGGGCGGCGGCGCGAGGCGTGGTCGCCCCCTCGCTGTTGGGGTTGTGGGGAGTAGGGAGTGGGTGGCCTTGACTGGACTGGTCAGGTCGCGCATACGCTGTTGACCATCAACCATCAACCATCAACCATCAACCATCAACCATCAACCATCAACCATCAACCATCAACCATCAACCATCAACCATCAACCATCAACCATCAACCCCAGCTGGCGTAGCGCCGCGTCCACCTGCGCTTCCAGGTGGGGGAGGTCGCCGCTGTTCTCGATGATCACGGTGGCCCGGCTGCGTTTCTGCTCGGCGGGCATCTGGCGGGCGTCGCGGGCCAGCACCTCGGGTTCACTCAGGCCGCTGCGCTGCATGACGCGTTGCACGCGGAGGGTCAGGGGGGCGTCCACGACGATCACGGCGTCCATCTGCGCGTGCAGGCTTCCCTCGAACAGCAGGGGCACGTCCTGCACGACGGTCTTCTCGCCCCGTGCGGCGGCCTGCTGCTCCAGCGCCGCCATGCGCGCCCGCACGCGTGGGTGCGTGACGGCGTTCAGGTCCGCCAGGGCAGCCGGGTCGCTGAACACCCGCGCAGCCAGCGCGGCGCGGTTCAGCTGACCGCCGCTGGTCCCGCCGGGACTGACCACGCCGGGAAAGCGGGCTGCCAGCAGGGCCAGCACCTCCGGGTCCTGCGTGACCAGCCGGGCCTGCTCGTCGGCGTCCAGGACGGTCAGGCCGCGCGCGCGTAGCAGGGTGGCGACGGTACTCTTGCCCGCGCCGATGCTGCCGGTCAGCCCGATCCGGCGGACGGAGGGCGGGGTGGTCGGCGGCGGGGTGGGCGCGTTACCTGCTGGGTGACGGTCGGCAGGACTCATACGGACTCCGATGGAATGGTTTGCAAAAACCGTTCCATCCGAGCGGACGCGAGCAGGAGCAGAGAGGATTCCGGGCGTGGAGTTGGCAACCCGGTGTTGTCCCGGGTTGTTAACGAAACAGACGGAATCCGTATCATGCCTCCGACTGTAGCAGCCGGCCCGGAACGGACGGGGGATCCGCCTGAAGCTGCCGTGGGCGGCCAACGACCCGGAAGCCTTTCCTATCAGACACCAGTCATGCGGTCGGTGAAGACTGTCAGAATGAGCTTCTGCGCATCTCACAGCGACTTCACCCGGGCTGTGTTGGTTCTCACGTATTATTCGCTCATGCCAAATTCTGGCAGGGCGTGGTTGGTCCGGCGCGCAGTTGCCGGTCCGAACCCCACGGAGGTTTCCGAGTGAATCGACGCACGACTGTTTCTGGCCTGCTGGGCCTGCTGACCACCCTGGGTCTCGCTGCGGCCCAGACTGCCCCCACCACGCCCACTCCTGTGGTCCCGGCGGCTCCTGCCCCGGCCACCACGCCCGCTCTGGTGACGCCACCAGCGGCCGCGCCGACCCGGACCATTCCGGCGGTGAACTACGTGGCGCTGGGCGTGTACTACTACGAGCAGGGTCAGTTCGATCAGGCATACGTGGCGTACCGCGCGGCCAGCGAGATCGACCCCCGCAACACGGACGCCCTGATCGGCCTGGGCCGCGCGCAGGTGAAACTGCGCCTGTACAGCGCCGGGATCGAGACCCTCAAACGCCTGATCAGCGTGGATAGCCGCAACTTCGATGCGTACGTCTCGCTGTCCCAGGCGTACGTGCAGCAGTACATCGGGGCGGGTGACCGCGCGGCCGTCAGCAGCAACCTGGGCGAGGCGCTGCGCATCCTGACCGACGCCGAGGCGCTGGCGCAGACGCCCACGGCCGGCAAGAACGTGCCGCTCAGCCGCGTCTGGAACGAGCGCGGGTACGTGTACAAGTTGCAGGGCGACGCCACGAAGGCCATCGAGGCGTTCCGGCAGGCGACCACCCTGAACCCCGACAACTCGATCCTGCTGTACAACCTGGGTGACATGTACTACGCGACCGGGAACATCCCGCAGGCGCTGGACTACCTGCAGCAGGCCGTGATCGTGGACCCCCGCGACGCGTACAACCGCGCGTACTACGCCAAGCTGCTGGCCCTGAGTGGGAACGTGGCGGCCGCCCGTCCCGAGGCGGCGCAGGCCGCGAGGCTGGCCCCGAAGAACGCCTACGCGGTCGGTCAGTACGGTGTGGTCAGTTACCTGGGCAAGGACACGGCTACGGCCCGCTCGCAGCTGACGCAGGCCGTGACGCTGGACCCGCTGCGCTACCCAGAGTTCTACTACTACCTGGGCCGCCTGAACCTGGACGGCGGTGACCTGAAGACCGCGCGTGAGAACCTGACGCGCGCCGCCGCGCTGGGCAGCGCCACCCCCGAGTACCTGTACTACCTGGGCCTGAGCTACGAGCGGGGCGCCGGAGCAGTGGCACCCGACCGACTGAAGGCCCGTGAGAATTACGAGGCGGCGCTGAAGCTCAGCCCCAGCTACCGGGTGGCGCAGGACGGCCTGAACCGCGTCCGCTGAGGCGGGCCGGACCTGCCAGACGGGTCCGGGCCGTTTCTGTCACAGAACTCTTACAGGCCTTCACGGGACTCACACAACACTTTTTTGGCGGGGCGGTCAGCGAAATACAGCAGACCGCCCCGCTTCTGTGCCGGGCTGACCCTGGTCTTCTGCTGCCGATACTGGCGCAAATGCCGTCTGGGAGGCAGAAAAAACGGACATAGGTCGGGGGAAAACCGGGCAGTCCTATACCCCCGGATGGGGGTGATCGCTTGGGCGGCGCTTCATCCACTGCGTCGTGAGCGGCCTGAAAGGGACGTCTGGCTAAGGTAGGGGCACTTCAACCGCTGACCCCACTCAGGCAGCGAAAAGGACTCCCTCATGCCCACCCTGAACCTGCCCCTGACCCTCCTGATCCCGGCCACCCTGCTGCTCGCCTCCTGCGGCGGCGGCCCCAGCGCCCCCAGCGCTGCCATCGGCAGCAGCGCCACCACGGGCGGGCAGGGCAGCGCCGCGCGTGACGCCGGCAGCCAGACCATGAGCAGCGAGGAAGCCCAGATTCTCAAGGAGATCAACGAGGCCCGCGCCGTGCCGCGCACCTGCGGCACACAGGCCTTCGCGGCGGCCGCGCCCGTCACCTGGAACGGTTACCTGGCCGGGGCGGCCCGCACCCACGCCGGCGACATGGCCGAACGCGCCTACTTCGACCACGTCACCCCCGAGGGCCGCACGCCCGCCCAGCGCGCCGAGGCCGCCGGGTACACGGGCTGGCAGGAGATCGCTGAGAACATCGCCGCCGGGTACACCCTGGGCAACGTCACGCAGGGCTGGCTGGACAGCCCCAGCCACTGCAAGACCCTGATGGACCCCACCCTGAAAGAAGTGGGCGTGGGCTACCTGTACAAGCCCGGCAGCAAGTACGGCACCTACTGGGTGCAGGATTACGGCACGCGCTGAGGCGTGACCGCACCGCGCACCAGGGTTGAAGCTGGGCGCACGCGACAGAAAAAGGGCGGGACGGTTCTGTGAGGGGAGCCGTCCCGCCCGGCTTGTTGTGCCCCTGCCACGGAGCGGCTCAGCGTGCCCGGTCCGGAGGGGCCACGCCAGACATTCGTTCCAGCGCAGCCGGTTCAGACGGCCAGTTCAAGATGGCCGGTTCAGGCAGCCGGACGCACCGGGCCGGGCCGCGCCGCTAGACTGACCGGGTATGCCCGTGCCCGCCACCCCGCCCACCAGCGCCCCTGACAGCGCCGCCGCCCTGGCCCGCGCCGTGCAGTCGCGCGATACGACCCCCCAGGACCTGACGGCCGCCGCCCTGGCCCGCATCGAGGCGGCCCGCGAACTGAATGCCGTCCTGAGCGTCAACCCGCACGCCGCCGAGCAGGCCGGGCAGGTGCAGGCCCGCCTGAACGCCGGCCAAGCCCTGCCGCTGGCCGGCGTGCCCGTGATCGTCAAGGACAACATCAACGTGACCGGCACCGCCACCACCAGCGGCAGCCGCATCCTGCGCGGGTACGTCAGCCCCTACGACGCCACCGCCGCCGCCCGGCTCGTGCAGGCGGGGGCCGTGATCGTCGCCAAGGCCAACATGGACGAGTTCGCCATGGGCAGCTCCACCGAGAACAGCGCCTACGGCCCCACCCTGAACCCGTACGACACGGCCCGCGTGCCCGGCGGCAGCAGCGGCGGCAGCGCCGTGGCTGTCGCTGCCGGCCTGAGCGCCGTCAGTCTGGGCAGCGATACCGGCGGCAGCGTCCGCCAGCCCGCCGCGTTCACCGGCGTGTACGGCCTGAAACCCACTTACGGCCGCGTCAGCCGCTACGGCCTGATCGCGTACGCCAGCAGCCTCGACCAGATCGGGCCGTTCGCCCGCAGCGCCGAGGACCTCGCGCTCGTCATGAACGTCATCGCGGGGCATGACCCGCACGACGCCACCAGCCTGCACGCCCCGCCCGCCTTTGCCGCCGGGACGCCCGACGACCTGCGCGGCCTGCGGGTCGGCGTGATCACCGAGAGCCTCGCCGGGAATACGGCGGGCGTGAACGCCACGCTGAACGCCACCCTGGACGCCCTGCGCGGTGCGGGCGCGACCACCGCCGAGGTCAGCCTGCCGGAACTGCGGTACGCCATCGCCGCGTACTACCTGATCGCCATGCCCGAGGCCAGCAGTAACCTCGCCCGTTTCGACGGCATGGTGTACGGCCAGCGCGTGCCCGGCAGCGACGTGACCGAGGCCATGACCCTGACCCGCGAACAGGGCTTCGGCCCGGAAGTGCAGCGCCGCATCATGATCGGCACCTACGCCCTCTCAAGCGGCTACTACGACGCCTACTACAGCAAGGCCATGAAGGTCCGCCGCCTGATCGCCGACCGTTTCACGCAGGCCTTCGCGCAGTTCGACGTGCTCGTCACGCCCACCAGTCCCTTCCCGGCCTTCCGGCGCGGCGAGAAGACCAGCGATCCGCTGGCCATGTACGCCGCCGACGTGGACACGGTTGCCGTCAACCTCGCGGGCCTCCCCGCCCTGAGCGTCCCCGCCGGGTTCGAAACCGTGGACGGCACGCCGCTGCCGGTCGGCATTCAGTTCATCGCGCCCGCCCTGCAAGACGAACGCCTCGTGCAGATCGCTGGAGCCCTGGAAGGCATCGGGATCGCGCAGCCGCAGGTGGCTCCCGGCTACTGATCCTGGAAGTGGTGAGTGGGAAGTGGAGGGTCACGCGCCCACTCACCACTTCCCACTTTCTACTGCTTCTTCACGCCCAGGCGCGCACGACTTTCAGTTGTTCGCCGTTGCCGTCCACGACGGCCACGAGGTCGCCGTTCAGCGTGACGACGTGGCGGCCCAGGGCGGGGTGGGCCGGGCGTTTGCCCTGGCGGAGTTCGCGGGCCACGCGGTCGTCGGCCTCGATGACCGGGAAGTCCAGCGCGGCGAGGTCCGGGATGCCCGCCGCCTCGGGTAGCCCGTCCAGGGTGGCGGCGTCCCGCAGGTCGTAGCGGCCCACGCGCGTGCGGACCAGTCCGCCCAGGTGGGCGGGCACGCCGAGCGCGCCGCCCACGTCGCGCGCCAGCGAGCGCAGGTACGTGCCGCTGCCCACGCGGGCGCGGACCAGCAGGGTGGGAAACTCGCCCAGCGCGGGCGGCAGGGTGAAGGTATGACCTGTGTCCGCAGGGGTCCAGCTCTGCGGGTCGAAGGTGCGCGGCGCGGCCTCCACGCTGGGGTAGATGCCCAGCAGGTCCAGCGAGTGGATGGTCACGTTCCGCGCGGGCAGGTCCAGCGCGCCCCCGGCGCGGGCCACCGCGTACGCCCGCTGACCGCCCACCTGAATGGCGCTGTACTGCGGCGGCACCTGCGCCTGCGGCCCCGTGAAGGATTGCAGCAGCGTCTGCACGTGCGCCGGGTCCAGGGGCGGCACGTCGCCCGTCTCCTCGACCGGCCCCTCGGCGTCCAGGGTGGGCGTCCCGGCCCCCAGGCTGATCCACGCGAGGTAGTCCTTGCTGTCGGCCTCCATGAACTGCACGACCTTGGTGCTGTCGTCCACGCACAGCACCAGCACGCCGGTCGCCAGGGGGTCCAACGTGCCCGTGTGTCCCACGCGTTTCGTGCCGCGCGCCCGCCTCGCGCGGTTCACGACATCGTGAGAGGTGAGGTTCAGAGGTTTGTCGACGGCGATCACGGGCATAAGCGCGAGGCTAGCAGAGGACAGGGCGCGACAGTGGGCAGTGGTGCCGGGGGATTCCCGCGGTCTCCTTCCTGCCGCCCGCTCCCCACTCACCTGCTTCCCGCGTAGACTGAGCCCCGTGTTGCGTGTCGCGTTCTGGCTGACCGCCCTGCTGTTCGTTCCGCTGGGCCTGTACCTGTACTTTCTGTCGCCGGGCGTGGCGGCCCTGGTGGGCGTCTCGCCGCTGTGGCTGGCCCGCGTGAGCGGCGCGCTGCTGCTGGCGTGGGGCGCGTTCCAGGTGGCGGCCAGTTTCAGGCCCGACGCCGTGAAGGTCGCAGGCCTGGCCGGCGGAAACCTGCTGTGCGTGGCCGCGCTGCTGCCCGCCGCGCTGCGCGGCGCGGAGTCCCTGCCGCCGGCCCTGCGCTCGCTGCTGCTGGGCCTGTCGGCCTTCCTGCTCGTCCTGGCCGTCCTGGCCATTCTTTCCTTTCCATCCCGCCGGGGGCACCTATGACCGACCGATCCGCTGACCACCCTGACTCCACGCCCGCCAGTCCCGGCGGGGAACGCCTGCAAAAACGCCTCGCGCGCGCCGGGATCGCCTCACGCCGCGCCGTGGAGGACATGATCAAGGCGGGCCGCGTGACCGTGAACGGCGAGGTCGCCGTGCTGGGCCGCACCGTCACCGACGCCGACGACGTGCGCGTGGACGGGCAACTGGTCGAGACGACCGCCGTCGAGAACGTCACGTTCATGCTGCACAAACCCGCCGGGTACGTCACGACCGCCCGCGACGAGTACGGCCGCCGCAACGTCCTGGACGCCATGCCCAGCATTCCGGGCTTGCACCCGGTCGGGCGTCTCGACAAGGACTCCGAGGGCCTGCTGCTGCTCACCACCGACGGGCAGCTCACGCTGAACCTCACGCACCCCCGCTACGGGCACGAGAAGGCCTACCGCGCCTGGACCGAAGGGGACGCGCCGCCCACCGCCGAGGAACTCGAAGCCCTGGTGACGGGTGTGGAGCTGGAAGACGGCGTGGCGCGCGCCGTCAGTGCCGAGCAGGCCCGCGAGGGCGCGTTCGTGGTGCTGGGCGAGGGCCGTAACCGGCAGGTGCGCCGCATGCTGGAAACCATCGGCCACCCGGTCTACCGCCTGCTGCGTTACCGCGTGGGTGGCCTGTGGATGGGCGACCTGGAACCCGGCGAGTTCCGTCAGCTGAACCAGAAGGAACTTCAGGATCTGCTGCACCCGGACCGCATGCCGCCCGCCGTGTGGGACCGCGCGCAGCGTGAGACGATGGCCCGCTGGGGCTGAGCCTCCCCGTCCCTGCGCCCTCACGCGCCTGCCCGCCCGGGTGGGGTCCGTGGGGGCGGTCTGCTATGCTCTGTCCTTGCGGGGGAATGTTCGGCCGCGCCCAGGCGTGAGTCTGGGTGAGGAAAGTCCGGGCACCGCAGGGCAGGGATGCCAGCTAACGGCTGGTCGGCGAGTCAAGTACCCGGTGCGCGCGCCTGCGCCCGGGTGGCGGCGAAGCCGAAGGACAGTGCCACAGAAACCAGACCGCCACCTGCTGGCGTGCAGAACGTGAAGCCCCGGCGCGGGCGGGCAGGTGGTCAGGGTGAAACGGTGCGGTAAGAGCGCACCAGGCTCCCGGGAGACCGGGAGTGTCTGGTAAACCCCATCCGGTGCAAGACCCGACAGTGCGCGAGGGTGGCCCGCCCTATGACCGCCAGGATGGTCGCTTGAGGCGCGCGGCGACGCGCGTCCCAGAGAGATGGCCGAACAGTCACGAGAGTGACGGACAGAACCCGGCTTACAGTTCCCCCGCACCACACGCAGGCAGGCCGCCCCGCTCAACCGGAGGCGGCCTGCCTGTTCTGGTTGTGGGCTGTGGGTTGTCGGGTACGGACCTTTCCTGCAACCCTCCTGCAACCCACCACCCACGTTCTACTTCCGGGCGTCCAGTGCGGCCAGCACGAATCCGGCGATCATCAGGACGCCGCCAATGGGCGTGACGGCGCCCAGGATCTTCACGCCGGTCAGGGTCAGCAGGTACAGGCTGCCGCTGAAGATCACGGCCCCCGCCAGCAGCGGCCAGGGCGCACGCGTCTGGGCGGGCTGGGTGCCCAGGATCAGCAGGGCCAGCGCGGCGTACATCTGGTAGCGCACCCCGGTCTCGAAGGTACTCAGGGCTTCGGGCGTCAGCTGGGTTTTCAGGGCGTGGGCTCCGAAAGCGCCGAGCGCGACGCCCACGGCGGCCAGGACGGCGCCGGTACGCAGGGCATTGAGGGCAGGCATGCCGCTGATGCTAGTGGGGGAGGGCAGGGGGAAGTGTCCTGACTGCCCTGATGGGCTGGTGTCCTGACGGGGCGGGCCGGTGCGGCAGGCGGCGGCTGGTGGGAGCTGGCCGGCCTGATGCGGGGAAGGCGGGGCCGGATGGGGGCTCCGGTGGGGACGGGAGCGGCGCAGGTGGGCGCGGGTGGGTGAACGGTGGGAATTGGTGGTAATTGGTGGGGATGACTGTTACACTCGCCGCATCAACCTCAATACGTTTAGTTCGTGTTCATGGTTGAACGTGTCGGCAGCCGGGCGTCACCTGACGCTGCGCCGGGCCGACCGGTGAAACGAAACGCGCAGGAGTTGAGGGGGAGACGTTGCCGTTTGGAGAGTACCCGTACACCATTGACGACAAGGGGCGAGTGGTCATGCCACCGCCTTTTCGTGAGTTCGTGGAGGACGGCATGATCCTGACGCGCGGCATGGAAGGCTGCCTATACGTGTTCCCGCTGACCAGCTGGAAACGCGTGGAAGAGCAGCTGGAAGGTCTGCCCCTCACGGACGCCGGTTCGCGGGCGTTCGTGCGTTTCTTCTACTCCGGGGCCAGCAAGGCCCGGCTGGATAACCAGAGCCGCGTGTCGGTCCCGCAGACGCTGCGGGCCTTCGCGGGACTGGACAGTGACGTGATCGTGGCGGGCGCGCCCGGCCGCCTGGAACTGTGGAACCCGGCCCGCTGGGACGCGGCCATCACGGCCGTGCAGGACAACCCACCCAAACCCGACCTTCTCGTGAACTTCGTGGCGTGATCAGCATGAACCCAGATACAGAGCATCCCAACTTCCCGGACCGCACTGACGGCCCGTCCGAATCCGGCCCCCTCAACTCCGACCTTCTCACCGCCAACCTGTCCGCCGATCCATCCCTGACCGACCCCGACGCCCCTGACGCGGCCGGGGCCTTCTCGCACGTGCCGGTGCTGGCCGACGAGGTCACCGAGGCCCTGGCTCCCGCGCCGGGCAAGGTGTTCGTGGACGGCACGCTGGGCGGCGCCGGGCACACCGGGCTGCTGCTGGCGACCGGCGCGACCGTGTACGGCATCGACCAGGACCCCTTCGCCCTGAACCGCGCGCGGGCCGCGAACCACCCGGGCCTGCACGTCCTGGAAGGCAACTACCGCGACATGGTCTCGCTGCTGGCGGGCGCGGGCGTCACGCAGGTGGACGGCATCCTGCTGGACATCGGCGTGAGTTCCTTTCAGCTGGATGACGGTGGGCGCGGCTTCTCGTACCACACCGAGGCTCCGCTGGACATGCGCATGAGCCAGTCGGGCGAGACGGCCGCCGACGTGGTTAACGAGTACGACGAGGAGGACATCGCCGCGATCATCTACGAGTACGGCGAGGACCGCCTGTCCCGCCGGATCGCGCGCGGCATCGTGTACGCCCGCGAGAAAGCGCCCATCGAGACCACCGTGCAACTGGCCGAGATCGTCAAGCGGGCGTACCCGGGCTTCAGTAAGGGCATCCACCCGGCCCGGCGGACCTTCCAGGCGCTGCGGATTCACGTGAACGACGAACTGGGCGCGCTGCGCGACGGTCTTCAGGCTGCCGAGACGTTGCTCGCCCCCAGCGGACGGCTGGCCGTGATCAGCTTCCACTCGCTGGAGGACCGCATCGTGAAACGCTTCCTGCTGGGCAGCCAGGTGCTGTCGCCGCTGACCAAGCGTCCCGTGATCGCCTCCGAGTCCGAGCAGGCCGTCAACCCCCGCGCCCGCAGCGCGAAACTCCGTTCGGCTGTCCGGGTGGACGGCGGGCAGGACGCATGATGTGGCCGCCCCTGAACCGCGCCCGGCCTGACGGTGAGGGCCGCCCGCCCGCCGGGCCACGTTCCGGGCCGCTGTTCGGGTCTCTGCGCCGCGTGTGGCCGGCCACCCTGGTGGTGGATACCAGCCTGCCCACCTGGCGGGGCCGCGCAGTGCGGTACGTGCTGATCTACCTGCTGATGGTGGTGACGCTGGTGATCGTGCGCGGCGCGACGCAGCACATCCGCCCGGACCTGCGGGCCGCGCAGGTGCGCGAGGCTGAACTGACCACGCAGCGCGACACGCTGGTGTTGCAGGTGCAGGCGCTGGAGAACCCGCAGCGGCTGCGGAGCTGGGCGTTCGCGAACGGCATGCGCCGGTTCACGGACGCCGACAAGGTCACGGAAACCATTCCGCCGGTGCCGTCCGTGCGGGTGCCGGGCGTACCGGAACACAAACTGGAGGTGAGGACGCAGTGGAGGTGAAGATCCGCAACCGCTCGGCCCTGATGCGGGTGCTGGCACTGGGTATGTTCCTGACGCTGGTGTGGGCGTACGCGCAGCTGGAGTGGGGGGTGCCGCAGACCGTGAGAAGCTCGGTGGTGCAGGCGCGCGGTCCTATCGTGGCGTCCGACGGGAAGGTGCTGGCCACCAGCGTGAACGGCAAGCGCGTGTACCCGCAGGGCAGCATCGCGGGGCAACTGGTTGGCATGATGGGCACCACCGACGGCCTCGAGGGCCTGGAAGCGGCGTACAACGGGCCGCTGAGTGCCGGGCAGCCCCTGAAACTCACGCTGGACACCCAGGTGCAGGCCTCGGCCGAGGCGGCGCTTGCCAAGGCCGTGCCGGAGCATCAGGGTCAGTACGGCACGGTGGTGGTCCTCGAAACCCGTACCGGGCGCGTGCTGGCCGCCGCCACCTACCCGCCCTTCGATCCGAATGTCTGGCGCCGATACAACCAGGAGACGCGCCGTAACCGTGCGTTCGTGGATAACTTCGAGCCGGGCAGCACCGTCAAGGCGCTGGTCGTGGCCGCCGCCATGAACGAGGGCCTGACCACCCCGGAGACCGTGTACGACACGCCCATGCGCCGCTTTGTGGGGGGCCGCTGGGGCAGCACCATCGGGGACGCGGTGGATCACCCGGGCGCGCTGAGTACGCAGGGCATCCTGCGCTACAGCAGCAACGTGGGCATGAGTCACATCGTGGAGCACTTTCCCATGGAGTCCATGCGGGGGTACCTGCAGCAGTACGGGTTCGGCCGTGACGTCAGCATGCCGGCCATTCCCACGGCGTCCGGGCAGTTGCAGCCGCTGCCGCGCTGGAATGAGCTGGTGCGCGCCACGAACGCGTTCGGGCAGGGCATGAGCAGCACGACGCTGCAACTGGCGGCGGCCTTCAATACCCTGGCGAACGACGGGCAGTACATCTCGCCCCGGCTGGTCGAGGGGGCCGGTGGGGTCGAGCGGCGCGAGGTGGTGCAGCCTGAGGTGGCCCGCACGACCCGCCGCCTGCTGCAGACTGTGATCACTGAGGGCATCTTCTCGCAGGCCGGGATCAAGGGGTACAACCTGGCCGGGAAGACCGGGACGGCGCAGACGGTGGACGCCAGGGGCCGGTACTCGGCGACGGTGTTCGACAGCGTGTTTGCGGGCTTTTTCCCGGCCGAATCGCCCCGCGTGACTATCGCGGTGATGGTGCACGCTGCGAAATTTAAGTACCACGGGTCGCAGCTGGCCGCGCCCATCTTCAAGGAGATCTCGGCGGACGTGCTGTCCGGCTGGGCGGCTGCGCCCGGGAGGGCCCAGACGGAAGGTGAGTGAAAGGTGAGTGCGGGCTGCGAATTGACCGGCCGGTCAACAGCTTCCGGCCACTTCTCACGCTAAAGAGGTTGCTACCAGAGTAAGTTGCGTCACAAGTTCGGCCATTTGTTCCCCGAAAACTGGGGTTCAGATGGCCGATTTTGTCTGGAACAGAACAAATCTATGAGAAACTAAATGAGAGGATTAGAACTTATCTCATTTTTAGATTGCTGTCTGGAAAAGCCAATTTAATGATTAATATACCGAGTACAAAAATAATGGATCTTTAAAATGAGATCATAAACCAGTTTTTCCCACAAAGGTGCCATCTTCCCCCCGTACGCTCATTCTCAAGAGAGGGAAAGCCTTCATGCTGGCACCCGCACCTGAATCCCACCACACCAACGCCGGGCACAGCCGCTTGACAGCCGCGCCTGCAGGAGACCACATGCTTCAACCGCTTATCCGCTGGACCCGCACCATCCTGTTCAGCCTCGTTGGAATGACCGCCGCGTCCGCCCAGACGGCCGCCACCGTCGCCCTGACCCAGCCCGCCAGCCCCGCCCTGCCTGCCAGCACCGTCGCCACCGACGCCGTCCGCAGCGCCCTGAGCGTCGTGCCCGCCCCCGCAGCACCCACCGCCCAGAGCGCCGCGCAGGTCCGCGCTGAGGCCGTTGCCCGCGCCGAGGCCCAGTCCGCGACCCTGGCCGTTACCCCCATCCGCGGCAAGAGCGCCATTGCCCGCTCGACCGCCTACAACAGCGTCCCCGGACAGACCGACGCCACCCCGTTCATCACCGCCACCGGCACCCGCACCCGCCCCGGCGTGGTCGCCCTGTCCCGCGACCTGCTGCGCACCTTCCCCTACGGCACCAAGGTCATGCTCGAAGACCTCAGCGGGAAGTACAGCAACATGCTCAAGGGCCGCATCTTCGTCGTCGAGGACACCATGGCCGCCCGCAAGACCAACTCGGTCGACGTGTGGATGGCCACCCGCACCGAAGCCCTGAACTGGGGCGCCCGCCAGATCCGCATCACCGCCGTCCGCTGACCGGGCCACACACCCCATACCACCCAGGCCGGGCCGCTCCACGTGAGCGGCCCGGCCTGCTGTCATACGGACTCCGTCCGTTTCGTTCACAACCCGCCAGGGCACCGGGTTGCCAACTCCACTCCCGAAGTTTGTTCTGCTCCTCCTCTGCGGGGCAGCTCTACGAGTCGCGTCCGCTCGGACCCAGCGGCTTTGCAAGCCATTCAATCGGAGTCCGTATCAGAAGGGGGCGCAGGCCCCGGCCAGAAGAACAGCCCCCGGTCAGAAGAAACAGACCGGCCAGTCCCTGCGCCTGCGGCCAGCCGCCGCAGCGGGGCTCCGGGGCCTCTCTGGTATCCTCCGCCTTGCATGACTTCAGCCCCGGCCACCCCATCCGAGCGCGGCCCCGCCGCTCCTGACCGCTCGCTGGCCTGGTCCCTGGCCCGCTCCCACCTGCGCCGCCGCCGCACCCAGAACGTCCTGACCATTCTGGGCATCGCCGTGGGTGTCATGGCGCTGATTGCCGCGCTGAGCCTCACCAACGGCTTTACCCGCGCGCTGATCGACGCGACCCTGCGCGCCAGCCCGCACCTGAGCGTCACGGCCTTCACGCCCTCCCGGCCCGACCCGGAACTCCAGGCAGCCCTGCAGGCCGACCGGCGCGTGCAGGCCTTCACGCCCTTCCTGGCAGACAAGGGTCTGCTGACCCGCCCCGCCAGTGAGGGCCGCGCCGCCGGAGTGGATTTTGCCACGCTGTTCGGCATGACCGGCGCGGCCGGACAGGTGCTGGACCTGCCCGACGCGGAAAGCGCGGCCCTGTCGAACCTGAAGGCCGGCGAGGTGATGCTCGGCTCCGCCCTGGCCCGCAACGTCGGCGCGTTCACGGGTGACGAGGTGCGCCTGCTGAACAGCACGCAGCGCCGCACCAGCCTCACCGTGCGCGGCGTGTTCACCACCGGCAACTACCTGATCGACTCGGCGTACGCCTTTACCAACCTGCAGACCCTCCAGACCCTTCAGGGCACGCAGAACATCACGGGTTACCAGCTGCGCCTGACCAATCCGGACCTCGCCCCGGCCGTCGGCAACGACCTGACCCGCACCCGTGCCTACTCCGCGCTGCCGTGGCAGAGCCTGTACGGCACCCTGCTGGATCAGCTGGCCCTGCAGAAGAAAGTCATCGGGTTCGTGGTGCTGCTGATCGTCGTCGTGGCCGCCTTCGGCATCGCGAACGTCCTGACACTGGCCGTGTTCGAGAAGACGCAGGAAATCGCCATCCTGCGCGCTATCGGGGCCACCCGCAGCCTGATCACCCGCGTGTTCCTGCTGGAAGGCCTGGCGCTGGGCCTGGGCGGCCTGCTGCTGGGGAACCTGCTGGGCCTGGGCATCAGCGCATACTTCACGGTGCGGCCCTTCACGCTGCCCGGCGACCTGTACTTCATCACCAGCCTGCCGGTCGAGGTGCGCCTGACCGACCTGCTGGGCGTGAACGCCATCGGCCTGATCACCACCCTGCTGGCCGCCCTGATTCCCGCCCGCCGCGCCGCCAGCATCGAACCCGCCCGCATCATCCGCTGACCCGCCGCGCTCCCCGCTCCCGCCGCGCGAGCCTGATCGCCAGCTGAACCGTCATAAATATTTGCCCCTGCGCCGCTCATGGTGCGTCATCTACCGCCCGCTAGGCTGACCCCATGAAAAAGTTCCTGATGATCCCGGCCGCCCTGCTGCTCAGCACCGCCGCCGCCGCCCCCAAGATCAGCGCCCAGAGCATCATCGTGAACCCCACCCAGCCTGACCTGAACGTCAGCGTGCGCGTGGACAAGGACACCAGCGGCGCGCAGAACCCCGCCTACCGCATCGACGACAAGATCAGCATCAGCGCCACCGTCAACCGTGATGCGTACGTGTACCTGTTCAACGTCAACCCCGACGGCAGCGTCGACCAGATCCTCCCCAACCGCCTGAGCGACAGCAACTTCGTGAAGGCCGGCACCACCAAGACCTTCCCCGCACCCGACGACAAGTTCAACTACACCGTCGCCGGCCCCATCGGCCAGAACAAGGTCCTGGCCCTGGCCAGCGCCACCGAACTGGACCTTGCCCAGATCAGCACCTTCAAGACCACCCAGGACCAGTTCGCCACCGTGAACGCCAAGAACCAGAACGGACTGGCCCAGGCGCTGAGCATCGTCGTGACCCCCCTGCCCCAGAACAGCTGGGTCAGCGACACCGCCTTCTACACCGTCGCTGCACGCAACCCGGTCAGCACCGGCAGCCTGTTCGTCGGCACGAACGTCGCCAATGCCAGCGTGATCCTGAATGGCCAGACGCTCGGCGCGGCCAACGTCACGTACAGCAACCTGCGGGCCGCCACCTACCCCGTGCGCGTCAAGGCCCCCGGCTACCGTGACTACACCACCACCATCACCGTCCGCGCCGGCGCTACCACCAACCTGAACGTCGAGTTCGCGCAGGCCGTCACGCCCGCCCCCGTCACCGGCCGCTACACCGTCACCATCCGCACCAGCGTGAACGGGGCCCGCGTGTTCGTGGACGGCCAGGAAGCCGGCGCGGTCAGCGGCGGCCTGCTGAACCTGCAGCTGACGCGCGGCACGCACGAGATCCTGCTGATCGCCCCCGGCTACCGCACCTTCAGCAACACCTACAACATCACCCAGGGCGGCCAGATCACCATCACCCCCACCCGCTAAACCCAGCGCGGCACAACAGAAAACCCCCCACCCGATCACGCGGTGGGGGGTTTTCCCTTACGCCCCGACACAACTGGGGGCGCGGCGTGCCGATCCTGTCTGGTCTCGCCCCGGGCCTCACGGAACCGGGCCGGGTGCGTCTCAGCCCGGGCCGTCGGTCAGCAGGTCGTGCAGCACGCGGGCCGTCATGCCCCAGATGTCGTGGCCCTGCCAGGGGTATCGGTATAGCGGCACCCGCTGACCATCCGGCAGGGCGCGCGTTTCACGCACAACCGGCGTGGCCCGCAGGTCCGCCAGGGACGGCAGCAGCAACTGCGCCACCTCACCGCTCAGGGTCAGGGTCGGTTCGGCCGGCACGCGTGCCAGCACCGGCGTCACGTGAAACCCGACCGGCGTGAACACGTCGTCCAGTTCACCCAGCACCGTCACCTGGGCGGGATCCAGGCCCACTTCCTCCCAGGCTTCCCGCACGGCGGCCTGCGTGGGGGTCTCAGCGGCCTCCAGGCTCCCGCCGGGAAAACTGATCTGCCCCTGGTGGGTCGGCAGGTCCGCCGAGCGCACCGTGAGCAGCACGCGCGGATCCACCTCGCGGGTCAGGGCGACCAGCACGGCCGCGCGGCGGTACGTGGGCAGGTGCAGGCTGCGCCGCTCACGCTCGCCCACCCACAGCGCCCAGGGGTCCGCCAGCGCCGAATCCAGCGGGTCCACGCTGCTCACGGCTCTGAACCCTGATCCGGCAGGGCGCGCAGCGTGGCCAGCGAACGGTCCCGCAGTGCCAGTTCCGGGTCCACTCCCGCGCTGCGCGCCCAGGCGACCACGGCCGCCAGCACGTCCGCCACGCCCCCAGCGGTATCCGGGGCCTGCGCGGCGGCCTGCGCGACCGCCGCACGGGCTGCTGCCTCCGCACCCTTCGGGACGCCCGCCAGCTTCTGCGTTTTCGCCTCACGGGCCAGCGCTCCCAGCCCGGCCGGCACGCGGTCCTCGGCGCGGCGCGGCTGGCCGCCGCGTTCCTGCGCCTTGATCTCCTGCCAGTTCCTCATGACGTCCGCGCTGTCCTGTACGTTCACCTCACCGAACACATGGGGGTGACGGCGCACCAGTTTCTCCACCACACCGCGCTCGACGGCCGCGTAATCGAACGTGCCGGCCTCCTCGGCAATCACGCTGTGGAACGCCACCTGAAGCAGCACGTCGCCCAGCTCGTCACTGAGCGCCGCCGGGTCGCCGCTGCCCGCCGCGTCAGACGCCTCGGCCGCCTCCTCCAGCAGGTAGGGGCGCAGGGATTCGTGGGTCTGCTCCTGATCCCAGGGGCAGCCGTCGGGGGCGCGCAGGCGGCGCATGATTGTCAGCAGGTCCTGCATACCGCCAATGTAACGCGCTGGCCCACACCTGTTCCCGTCACCGCCACCCCACGGCCAACATGAGGCCGGGCCGCCCACTGCGCGCGGTCCCTCACCCTCACTTCACGCGGCGTCAGGTGGCATGTGATGCACTGCTGCCATGACCCTTACCGCACCCCGCACCCTGACCCTCCTGCCCGCCGCCCTGCTGCTCACTGCCGGCCTCCAGGGGGCCGGCGCCCAGGTCGCCCCGGCCAACTGGAACGGCGCGGCCCTGTCGTCCGCCACCTTCGTGATCCTGGACCCCCAGATTCAGGGGAACCCCAACGCCGTCAGCGCCCAGCAGCGCCAGGGCGTCCTGGAAGCCATGAAACGCGACTCGGCCGGAGCCATCAAGCGCCGCTACCCGAACGCCGTGATCGCCACCGACCCCGCCGCGCCCGGCGCCGTGCAGGTCAAGCCGGTCCTGGTCACGCCGTCCGTGCTGGCCCCCTGGAACAAACTGACCGCCCAGCTGGAATTCCGTATGCCCGCCGGGAACAACGTGATTCTCAAGCAGGACTTCGGCGTGCTGACCCTCTGGCAGAAGCAGTCCGAGGCGGCCAACTACATGTACGACGTGCTGGCCCAGCGCCTGCCCTGAACGCCGCCTGATCCTGCCTGTCCGGCTGGAACGGGCAGGCGTTTTACTGTACGCTGGGCGCAGAACCTCTCATTTGACCTGTGGGTCAGTGAGCTGGGATTGCCGGGTGGACGCCCACTGCTCAGGCAATGCCGACGCCCACTGAGCTTACCCGGCTGAGACGTTCGGAACCGGAACGATCCATGACACGCGACTGAACAACTGGGCGCACTGTGGAGGTGAGGGTTGAGATGACCAGAAAAGAGTACCTGATCCGTTGCGCACTCATCAGCGTCCGCCGCCGCCTGGGCCGCGTGGTCCTGACCGGCCTCCTGCTGGGAGCCGCGGCCGCCGCCCTTGGCCTTCCGCTCGCCCTGGCCGCCCTTGGCCTGCTGCTGGGCATGGCCGGCACGGCCGCCTGGATCGCCGTTCAATCCTCTCAGCGCCACGCGGATGACGTGCTGCCCGCCTCGGTCACGCGGGGCGATACCGTGCAGCCCTCCTGACTGCAGACAGCCGCTGCGTGCGGCCAGGAGAACGTTCATTCGGAAGCCTGCTTACATGGACGCCCCGGTTCCCGTGTTAACGTCCGGACATGACGGATTCCAGTAATTCCACTACCAGCACGAAGAAAAGCGCCTTCATTACCGGGGCCAGCAAGGGCATCGGTCTCTCGGTCGCGCGCGCCCTGATCGCCGACGGGTACGCCGTGACCATCACCAGCCGGAACGCCGCCGAGATCGCGCAGGTTGCGGGTGAACTGGGCGCGCAGGCACGTGGCGTGGCCTGCGACGTGAAGGACCCGGCGGCCGTGCAGAGCGAGGTGGACGCCCACGTGCAGGCCTTCGGTGGTCTGGACGTGCTGTTCGTGAACGCGGGTGTGGGGCACTTCGGGAATATTGCGGACCTGAGCATTCAGGAGTGGCAGGACGTGATCGACACGAACCTCAGCGGTGCGTTCTACACCGTCAAGGCGGCCATTCCGGCCCTGTCGCAGAGCGGCGGGTACATCTTCACGCTGTCCAGCCTTGCCGGGAAGAACCCCCTGCCGGGCGGCGGGGCGTACAACGCCAGCAAGTTCGGCCTGAACGGCCTCAGTGAGGTCATGAACCTCGACCTGCGTGACCGGGGCATCAAGGTCACGCAGATCATGCCGGGCAGCGTCGCCACGCACTTCGCGGGGCACACCCCGGACGCCCAGAAGGACGCCTGGAAGATTCAGCCGGAGGATCTCGCTCAGTTGACCGTGGACCTGCTGCACATGCCCGCCCGGACCCTGCCCAGCCGCGTGGAAGTGCGCCCCAGCCAGCCGCCGAAGAAGTAACCGGAAGGTGGGTGATGGTTGATGGAAAGGGGAGAGCCCGGTCCATCAACCATCACCTTTTGACCATCAACAGCTTTTGCCCGTGCTGCTAGAATGCGCGGGTGTACACGAACCGCCGCGCTCATTACGAGTACGAACTACTGGAGCGCTTCGAGGCAGGCATCAGCCTGACCGGCAGTGAAGTCAAGAGCATCCGCGCCGGTGGCGTGGATTTCCGTGACGCGTTCGCGCGCCTGAGCGGCGGGAACGTGGACCTGGAAGGTCTGTACATCCCCACGTACATGGAAGCGACCTACAACAACCACGAGCCGCGCCGCACCCGCCGCCTGCTGCTGAACCGTGACGAGATCAGCAAGATGAAGCGCGGCCTGGACCAGAAGGGCCTGACCCTGGTGCCCACCCGCCTGTACCAGAAAGGCCGGTACTTCAAGGTGGAACTGGCCCTGGCGCGCGGCAAGAAACTGCACGACAAACGCCGCGCCGAGGCTGACAAGACCGTGCGCCGGGAGCTGCGCGAACTGTGAGGGCCGGCCCAGTGACCCGCGCGGCGCGCGGACGGACCAGAGCGGCCTGGACGGTCCTGGCCGGCAGTCTGCTGCTGGTCGGACTGGCGAGCGCGCAGATCGCGTTCAGCCGCCTGAACCTGGCGGGCAAGCAGGTGGAGAGCATTCAGCTGTACGGCGCGGAGTACGCCAGTCAGTCGGCCCTGAGCGGCCTGCTGACCGTCGCGCGTGACGGCGGCGTGGTCCGCGTGACGGGGCTGGGGCACACGCTGCTGCTGCCCATCGACGAGGATCAGCAGCGGGCCACGACCACCTTCAACACCGTGCAGCTCGACACGCGCCGCCTGAACGCCCGCGCCGCCACGCTGGTGAACGGCAACCTGTACCTGCCGCTGGACACCCTGGCCAACGGTCTGGGCGCGCAGTACCAGAAGGGTGAATTCAAGGTGGCGGCCCCGGCCCTGCTGTCGGTCAGCAGCCGCGCCGGACGGGACAGCGACCGCATCGTGCTGGACCTGAGCCGCGACGTGGAGATCAGCGACGAGCAGCGCGGCGACCGCGTGGTCGTCACGCTGCGCGGCCTAAGCGGCGACGCCCGCCGCTACACCACGCGCGGTGCGTTCGTCCCGAGCGCTGAGGTTAAGCGCGAGGGCAGCGACCTGACCCTCACGCTGCCCGTGACGGCCGCCACCGGGTACCGGGTGTTCAAGGTCGTGCGGCCCGGTAGCGTACGCGTCGTCGTGGACGCCGGACCGGGTGTCGGCCGCCGCAGCCCGGAACTGCTCAGGCGCGTCACGCGGCCCCTGGTCGTGCTGGACCCCGCGCGGGTCAGTGGCGTGGGCCGCGACGTGACGCTGGACGTCGCCCGGCGCGCGGCGGAACTGCTCACCCGCGCCGGGTGGCAGGTGCAGGTCACGCGGGATACCGGCAGCGCCCTGAGCCGCGAGGACACCCTGAAACTCGCCCGTCAGAGCGACGTGTACCTGGGACTGGACCTGGGCCGCTTTCCGGGTTCGTCGCGTGGCGGCGTGACCGTGTACGAGCAGACCGGGCAGGCCCCGGCGCGCATCGTGAATTCCATCCGCACCGGCACCAGCGTCCCGTACGGCGGACTGGTCGTCGCCGGGACCGGCAGCACCCGCCGCCTGAGCGAACTGCTGCGCGGCGAACTGAAAGGCGGGGGCGTGAACGCGGCGCAGGAAACCACCTCGCGCGTGCTGACGCTGGGCGAGGCCCCGCAGGCGGCCCTGCTGCTGGAACTGGGATGGTCCAGTAACTCGCAGGACCTCGCGAACCTGACGGTGGATGACCGCCTGCAGGTCATGGCGGTCGCCGTGGCCCGCTCGGTCGCCACGTACCTCACAGCCCGCGCGAACAACAACGCCAACATCTCGGCCGAGGGAGCCGCGCAGTGAGCGGCGCGCTGGGCGGTGTGGCGCGGGTGTTCTCGCTGTTCAACGTGGTCGCGGCGGGCCTGCTTGCCACGTCGGTGCTGGCGCTTCAGGCGGTGCAGCGCCCCCCGGTGGCCCCCACGCCTCCCAAACTGGAACTGACCGAACGGACGTCCCTGAAAGTCAAGGTGTACTTCACGGACAGCAAGGTGCAGCTCCTGAAACCCGAGACACGTACCGTGCTGGTCACCAAGAGTAACGCCCGCGCGGTCGCCCAGGCGGCCCTGAACGTCTGGGCGGACGGCCCGTACGACCGGAACCTGCTGGCCGTCGTGCCGGCCAAAACGGCCCCGCCGAAGGTGTACCTGCGCGGGCAGCATTTCTTCGTGGACCTGCCCGCCGCGTACGCCAACCTGCGCTACGGCACCAGCGGCGAGCGGATGCTGCTGTGCACGGTGACGCGCACCCTGCTCGAGGACCGGGGTGAGGACGTGACCTTCCTGGTCGGCGGGGAGAACGTGGAAAGCCTGGGCCACCTGGATCTGCGCGAGCCGTACACCCGCCGGGACTGCGCCGACCAGTGACGCCCGCCGCCCCCCGCCCCGGAGGTCCGGCCTGAGCCTCAGGTGCCCCGCCTGAGCGCCCAGCGCGCGACCCGTCATGCTTCAGAGCGTCACCCTTCAGGGTTTCAAATCCTTCGCTGACCGCACCCGCCTGGACTTCGGTCCCGGCGTGAGCGCCGTCATCGGTCCGAACGGCAGCGGCAAGAGCAACGTGGTCGAGGCGATCCGCTGGGCCACGCATCAGGCCCGCGCGCGTGAACTGCGGGCGGCGCGCGCCCAGGAACTGATCTTCCACGGCAGCGGCGGCAAGGCCCCGCTGGGACTGGCGGAAGTGCAACTGGAACTCCGCACGCCCGCCGGGGAGCGCGTGAACCTCGCGCGGCGCATCTACCGCGACGGGGCGGCCGAACAGGACCTGAACGGCCGCCCCGCCCGCGTGCGCGACGTTCACGGGGCGCTGCGCGGCACCGGCCTGGGACCGGGCGGACTGGCCGTGATCGGGCAGGGCGAGGTCAGCGGCGTCGTGCAGGCCGAGGGGAAGACCCTGCTGGGGTACGTGCAGGAGGCCGCCGGGCTGTCCCGCGCCGTCACCGCCCGCCAGGAAACCGAGGCGCGGCTGCGCGAGGCCGACACACACCTAGACGCGCTGAGGCTGGTGCTTCAGGAACGCGCCGCGACCCTGGCCCGCCTGGAACAGGCCGCGCTGGACGCCCGCCGCTGGCACGACCTGACCCTGCGCACCCTGACGCTTCAGGACGCCCTGAAACGCGAGCGGCAGGCCGCGCTGGCCCGCGAGATCGCCGCCGCGCGCGCTGAGGCCGCCGAACTGGACGCCCGCAGCGCCGCGCTGGGCGGCGAGGTGCAGGCCGCCGCCGCTGCCGTCGAGGCCGCCCGCGAGGCCGCGCAGGCCGCCCGCGCCCGGCGCGACGCGCACGCCGGAGCCCTGGAGACCCTGCGGGCCGCCCGCGCCGCGCACGAGCAGGCCGCCCGTTACCGCGACCACTTGGACCGCGAGCAGGTCAGCCTGAACGCCGAACTGGCCGCGCTGCCCACCCGCATGCCCGACCAGCTCGCCCCGGACCTGGGCGCGCTGGACGCCGCGCTGCACGCCGCCCGCGAGGCCGCCGCCGCTGCCGAGGCCCGCGCCCGCCGCCTGGACGCCGACCTGACCCGCGCCCGCGCCCTGGTCGCCCGCGCCGCCGAGGCGCACGCCCGCCAGGACGCCAGCCGCGAGACCCTGCGCGCCGAACTGGACCGCGCGCAGGGCAACCTGGAAGTCACGCTGGAGAACCTCGCGGCGGCCCGCGAACGCCTGGACGCCGCCCGCACCGCGCACGCGCACGCCGCGCAAGGGCACGCCGCGCTGCACACAGAGCGCGAGGCCGCCGCTGCCCACGAACGGCACCTGGACGCCGAACTGGCCCGCGTGAACGCCAGCGTCGCCCCGCTGCGCCGCGAACGCGAACGCCTGGAAGCCGCCCTGAACTCCTACGCCCGCTACGGCGAGGGCGCCCGCAACGCCCTGCGCCTCGACCATGCGGGCATCGTCGGGTCCGTCGCGGACCTGCTGACCGTCCCCGCCGAGTACGAGGTCGCGGTGGGCGCCGCGCTGGGCCGCCGCCTGGAACAGGTCGTCGTGAACCGGGCGGACGACGCCCGCGAGATCATCGAGGAACTCCGGCGCAGCGGGGGCCGCGCGACCTTCCTGCCGCTGGACCTGATCCGCGCCCGCCCCCGCCGCGACGCGGCCCTGCTGCGCGAGGACGGCGTGATCGGCAACCTCGCGGACCTGTGCCCCAGCGACCCGCCCCTGGTCGCCGAGAGCATCCTGGCCGACACGCTGATCGTGCGGGACCTGCGCGCCGCGAACCGCATCGCCCGCACGCACGCCAGCCGCCCGCGCCTCGTGACGCTGGACGGCGAACTCGTTGAACCCGGCGGGGCCATCACCGGGGGCCGCGCCCGCGATACCGGCAGCGGCGTTCTGGCCGACCAGCGCCGCTTCCAGGAACTCGACGCGGAACTGGAGGACGCAGACAGCCAGGGCGCACGCCTGAGTGCCGAACTGAAGAAGGTGCAGGCCACCCTGGGCGGCAGCGACGAACGCCACGCTGCGCTGCGCCGCGCGCTGGACGACGCCACCCGCGAGGAGCAGGCCGCCGAGCGGCGCGTCACGGAACTTGCCGCGCAGGAACGCAGCCTCCAGGCCAACCGCGACCGCCTCGCCGCGCGCCTCGGGCCGGACGTCGATCCCACCCCCGCCGACCTCCCGGAACCCGGCGCGCCCCTGCCGGACCTGATCGCCCTGGAAGCCGACCTGCACACCGAACGCGCCGCCGCCGAGACGCACCGCGCCGCCGAACGAGGGGCCGCCGAGGCCCTCGCCCTGGCCCGCGAGACGGACGCCGCGTGGCGCGCCTTCCGCGCCGGCCGCGCCCGCGCCGGGGAACTCCGCGAGCGCCTGAACGCCAGCGCGCAGGCCATCGCCGCGCAGGACGCGCACCTGCACGCCGCCGCCGCCGAGGTCACGCGCCGCGAGGCTGCGCTCGGCACGCTCGACGAACACGAGGCCGCCCGCGCCGACTACACCCGCGAGCAGGCCGCGCAGACGTACAGCAACCTGATCGCCACGCAGAACCGCGCCCGCATCCGCCTGGAAGACCTGCGCGTTCTGATCGCCCGGCGCGAGGGCAGCCTGGAACCCATCCCCGACGGCTGCCTGCCGCCCGGCACGCCCCGCGAATGGACGGCCGAACTGAACGCCGCCCGCGCCGCGCTGGACGCCCTGGGACCCGTGAACGCCCGCGCCGAGGCCGACCTGCACGCCGAACAGGCCGCGCTGGACGCCCAGCAGGCCGAACTGACCGACGCCGACAGCGCCGCCGCCGAACTGCGCGCCCACCTGCACGACCTCGAAACCGCCGAGGGGACCGCCACCGCCGCTGCCTTCGACCGCGTGAACACCGCCTTCCGCGAGTACAGCGCCGAACTGCTCGGCGGAACCGGCGAACTGGAACGCGAACTCGACGACCAGGGGCGCCTGCGCGGCCTGCGCCTCGCCGTGCAGCCACGCGGGAAACGCACCCGCTCCATGACCCTGCTCTCGGCCGGGGAACGCACCATGGCGGGCCTGGGGTTCCTGTTCGCCCTGAACCACGCCGGCGGGGAGGGTAGTGCGGGTGGCCTCCCGCTGGCCGTGCTGGACGAGGTGGACGCCCCGCTGGACGAGGCGAACATCCGCCGCTTCACCGCCTTCCTGAAACTGTTCAGCGAGCGCGGCGCGCAGTTCCTGCTGGTCACGCACCAGAAGGCCACCATGGAAATCGCGCACGCCCTGTGGGGCGTCACCACCGACCAGACCGGCGCCAGCCGCGTCCTGAGCATCAAACAGCCCGGCGAGGCACAGGCCGGGTAAGCGGAGCTGTCAGCACGGGCAATTCTGCTGGCAACTCCCCGCCGCGCCCGCTACAGTCACGGCATGAACCCAGCCCGCGCGCCCCAGTCCGTCCCGGCCCGCCTTGCCCAGATCGCGCTGTACGGCGTGGCGGCCGCCGCTGTGGCCGGGTTGGTCGCCCTGATTGTCAGTGCCGTCCTGAACGGCAGCCTCACCCGTAGCGGGACGGCCGACGCGCTCGGCTGGGGCGCGCTGATCCTGGGCTTCCTGTCCGGCGCGGTCGCGTACTCGCAGTCCGGGCAGAGCCGCATCGAAAGCACGATGCGCGCCCGCCTGGGCGAAGGCTACCGCGCGCCGGGCCTGCCCTGGCCGCAGATTCTGGCGCCGCTGATCGGGGCGGGCATCCTGTCGGCCATCGTGTTTGCCCTGAACTGACCTGGACGCTGGCGGATGACCTTCCTCCTGTTACGGCATCTGCCAGATGAGGGAGGGGCTGCCCCCGCCGGGCTGCGCCATTCGGGCAGTGGTGCCGGGGGGCCGGCGCGTGCCATGCTGCTGGGTATGAACGACATGCAGACCAGTGCGGTGAACCCTTCGCCCCAGCAGGCGCTCATGGCGTTCCTGACGCACTGGCAGGGTCAGGAGTACCGCGCCATGGCGCTGTCCATGCCCGCGCGGGTGTTTCCCAGCGGGCGGCGCAGCGTGCGGCAGGTGCGCCGCGTGTACCCCGGCAGCCTGCGCGAGTTCAGTATTCTCGCGGCGCGCGACACGGACCCCGCCGCCACGAACATCGACGTGCAGATGCTCTGGCGCGAGCGGGGCGGCCTGGAGATGGGCCGCGTGCGCTACCGCATGGTGTACGTGAACGAGCACGACCAGCCCATCGCCCGTCACCACGAGGGCGGCGTGTGGAAGCCGTTCGCGACCTACACCCTGCCCGTGCCCCGGCCCCTGCGGGCCTGACCTGACCGGACGCAGGAAGCGGGGCGAGTCACACAGACCTGCCCCGCTTCCTGCGCTCCGCGTCCCGCTACCTATTCGACCCGGAAGGCGGCGGCGTCCCGCGCGGGGAGGCTCAGGTGCAGGTAGCCGCCGCTGACGCTGACCCTGGCGTTCTGCCCGGCGAACAGGGAAGGGGTGGCGGCCAGCGTCTTCCACTTCACGCCCAGCGAGGCGAGTTTCAGGGAGTACGTGCGGCGTTCGCGGCCGCCGTGCCACGTGGCCAGGACGGTCTGGCCGTTCAGCTGGCGGGTGAACAGCAGCAGGTCGCCGCTGAGGCTGTCAGGCGTGGGTAGCAGCGTCTGCGAGCCGCGACTCAGGGCGGGGCTGGCCCGGCGGGCGGCGACGGCGGCCTGGGTGGCGTCGAACACAGCGCGTTCCTCCGGGGTCCAGCTGTCCTCGAAGCGCATGTCGCGGCGGTTGTCGGGGTCGGGGCCGCCGCGCAGGGCGATCTCGGTGCCCTGCCAGATGACGGGCACGCCGCGCAGCGTCATCAGGGCGCGCAGGCCGTAGCGGGTGCGGTCGCGGCCCTCGTCCTCGAACAGGCTACCCTGCGCGAAACGGGGCACGTCGTGGTTGTCCAGGAACAGCGCGACCTCGCCGGGACGGGGCAGTTCGCCCTGGCGTTCCAGCACGGCCCGCACCGCACCGAGGCTCTGGCCGCCCATCACGCTGCGTTTCATGGCGTCTTGCAGACTGAACAGGAACAGGCTGTCGAATCCTGCCTTCTGCCAGTCCGCGACGGTGCCGGTGTCCGCGTCGAACCACTCGCCGAGCGTCCAGGTGCCGGCGGCTCGGTCAGCGGCCAGCAGGTCGTTCAGGAAGGGCCGCTCGACGTGCTTGATGGCATCGTAGCGGAAGGCATTCACGCCCTGCTCGCGCCAGAAGTCCGCGTTGCCCAGCAGCAGCTCACGCACCTGCGGGGTGCTCTGCCGCAGGTCCGGCAGGCCCGCCAGGGCGCAGTCCACGTCCTTGTTCGCTGTCGCGTCGCACTGGGCCTGGGTGTTGAACCACGCGGGGCGGAGCTTCACGGCGGCCGCCTCGTACCCGTAATGGTTGATGACCTGATCCAGCACCACGCGCATCCCGGCGCCCTGCGCGCCATCCACGAACGCCCGGAAGTCCGCCAGCGTCCCGAAATGCGGGTCCACCGCCCGGAAGTCCGCCGGCCAGTACCCGTGGTACGGCGCGGTCCCGAACGAGTTCACCGTCTGCTGCGCGTACACGGGCGTCAGCCACACGGCGGTCGCGCCCAGCCGCTGGATGTACGGCAGTTTCTGCGTGAGGCCCGCGAGGTCCCCGCCGTGCCACGCGCGCGGATCGGCGCGGTTGACCCCGGTATTGTTCCCGGCGTTTCCGTCGAAGAAGCGGTCCGGCATGACCTGATAGATCACCTGCCCCTCGAACGAGGACAGAGGGAGGGCCGTCTGCGCGCCCGACCCGCCCGCCAGGGAGGTCAGCAGCGCGCCCAGCAGGGCGAGGTGTCGCATGGCTGCATGGTATCGCTTCCAGCGATGGGGGGGATGGAGGATGGTTGAAGGTGGATGGGTGATGGTTGATGGAAGGTGCGCCCCGCGCCACTGCGCCTCACCGCGCCCCACCTTCCCAGGCCACGCACGGGAAAGGGGAGAGGTCGCCCCCTCCCCCACAACCCGCAATTCAGCTTCAGCCGGTGTTGCGGACTCCCGCCGCGATGCCCTGAATGCTCAGGAGCAGGGGACGTTCGAACTCGTCCAGGCCGCCGTCGGTGGCGCGGCTGCGGCGCAGCAGTTCCACCTGAATGCGGTGAATGGGGTCGATGTACGGGTTGCGCAGGCTGATGCTTTCTTTCAGGCGCGGCTCGCTTGCCATGAGGTCCGCACCGACGATCTGCTGCACCAGCGTGACCGTGTCGTGGTACGCGGCTTTCAGCATGACGGCCAGCGGGTGGTTCTGCTGGTCGTTCAGGCGCAGGTACTCGTCGAAGATCAGCGGGTCGCTCTTGGCGAGGCTCATCTGCGCGTTGTCCAGCACCGTCCGGAAGAACGGCCAGGAGGCGTACATCTCACGGGCGAGGTCCGGGCCGATCTCGTCCAGGCCGTCTTTCAGGCCGAACCAGCCGGGCAGGTTCGCGCGGTTTTGCGTCCAGCTCATGACCCACGGAATGGCGCGCAGGTTCCCCAGGGTGGGCGCGCCGGGGCGCCGCACGGGACGGGACGCGATGTTCAGGCGCGCAATCTCGTGAATGGGGGTCACGTTCTCGAAGAACGGCAGGAAGTCGCCGCTGTCCACGAGGTCACGGTACGCCTGCGCGCTGCGGCGGGCGGCGCGGCTCATGGCGTCCGTCCAGGCGGGGTTCAGGTTCCCCGCCGGGCGCGCCGCGGACAGCAGCAGGCCGTACAGCGCCTGCTCCAGGTTGCGGCGCGCCAGGACCGGGTGGCTGTACTTGTCGGCCAGCGCCTCGCCCTGCTCGGTGATGCGCAGGCCCGCGTCGATGGTCCCGGCCGGCTGGCCCAGGATGGCGCGGCTGGCCGGGCCGCCCCCACGCCCGATACTGGTGCCCCGCCCGTGGAAGAAGCGCCAGCGGACGCCCGCCCGGCGGCACACGTCACTGATGTTCCGCTGCGCCTCGTGCAGCGCCCAGTTCGCCGCGAGGAACCCGGCGTCCTTGTTGCTGTCGCTGTAGCCCAGCATGATCTCCTGCACGCTGTCGCCCAGCACTGCGCGGTACTCGGGCAGCGAGAGTAGTTCCCACACGACCTGCGGCGCGCGGGTCAGGTCGTCCAGCGTCTCGAACAGCGGCACGGGCAGGATCGCCAGCCCCACCTCGCGCGCCAGCAGCAGCGGCTCGAGCACGTCACTGACACTTTCCGCCATGCTGATCACGTACCGCCCGAACGCGCGCGGCCCGGCCAGCGCCACGGCGCGCTGCACCTCACGGATCGGGCCGATCGCCGTTTCCAGTGTGTCCGTCAGGGCCTCCCCGGCCGGCCACAGCGGGCGGCGCGACCGCAGCTCGCGGGTCAGCAGTTCCAGGCGGGCGTGCTCCGGCAGGCCCAGGTAATCGGCCTCCACGCCCGCCGCGCTCAGCAGTTCCGCGACGGCCGCGCCCGTCTGCCCGCTGTGCTCACGGACGTCCAGGCTCACCAGATGCTGCCCGAACACCCGCGCGACCGTCAGCAGCGGCGAGAGCAGCTGATCGGCCGTGCGGCGCTGCCCGTCCGCGATCAGCCGGGCCGACAGCGCCTCCAGGCGCGGCACGAGGTCCACGTTCTGCCCGTCCCGCACCGCGTTATGCAGCGCCTGCAATTCCGCGCGGTACGCTTCGTGCCCCTCATCCTCCTGACTGAGGTCCGCGAAAGCCTCGCGGATGCCGCCCAGCAGCACCTCACGCGCCCGCTCCCGGTGCAGTTCCAGCGCCTCACGGGTCGCTTCCGGCGTCACGAACGGGTTCCCGTCGCGGTCACCGCCCATCCAGGACGAGAAACTCAGCGGCAGTGTGGCCTCCGTGTCCCGCCCGAACGCCTCACGGAACGCGCCGCGCAGGTCACGCTGCAACTCCGGCAGCGCCTGCGCGATGTTCGTGATGTAGTTCAGGCCACCCTTCACCTCGTCCAGCACGGTCGGTTTCAGCCGGCGCAGTTCCGGCGTGTTCCACATGGCCTCCACGTGCGCCGTGATCCGCTGCGCCTCCGGCCCGTCGATCCCGCCGGCACTCAGGCCCGGAATGGCCTGCGCCACCTGCACCAGATGGTTGCGGATGGTCCGCCGCCGCATCTCGGTCGGGTGCGCCGTGAACGTCAGGCCCAGATCCAACCGCGCCAGGAGCGCCTCGACCTCCCCGGCACTCAGGCCCTGCTCCTTCAGGTCCAGCACCGCCTGCTTCAGGCTCTGCGGGCGCACGCCCGTCGCGCCCTGAAGGACCCGCACCCGCTCGTACTCCTCAGCCAGATTCACCAGCTGGAAGTACCACGTGAACGCCCGCGCCAGATTCCCCGCGTCCTCACCGGACAGGCCCGCCAGCATCGCCTGCAACTCCCGGTCGTCGCCGCCCGCGCGGACCTCGCGGACCAGCGCCCGCGTCCGCTCGACCAGATCAAAGAACGCCTCGCCTTCCTGTTCCTTCAGAACCTGACCGAGCGTGCGGCCCAGCAGGTTCACGTCACTTCGAATGCTCATCGGTTACCTCGGTTGCAGAGAGTGGGCGCGCGGCAGAGTTCCAGCGTGGCCGCCTTCACGCCTCTTCCACGTAACGGTACCGTTCCACACCCACCGCCCGCCCCGCCTCTATCTGGACAAAGACGCCGTTCAGTTCCGCCGGGCCGTCCGCCGCGCCGTACCGGTGCGGGCGCTCGGTCACGAAGCGCTCGATCGGGCCGTGCGGGTCACTCCCGATGATCGACTCGTACGGCCCCGTGAACCCCGCGTCCGCCTGGAACGCCGTGCCGCCCGGCAGGATCCGCGTATCCGCCGTGGGTACGTGCGTGTGCGTGCCGATCACGGCCGCCACCCGCCCGTCCAGGTACCGCGCCATGCCCTGCTTCTCGCTGGTCGCCTCGGCATGGAAATCCACGAACACGCTGCCCAGATCATCGCGTTCCAGCAGCGTATCCATCGCCCGGAACGGATTATCCACCGCCTCCATGAACACCCGCCCCAGCAGGTTCACGACCGTCAGGCGCTCCGTGCCCTGCGCGGTCTTCACGTCGAAGGACCGCCAGCCCACGCCCGGCGTACCCGGATCGCTGTAATTCAGGGGCCGCACAATCGGGTACTTCCCCTCATCCTGCATCAGCACATAGATGTCCTTGTGATGCCACGCGTGATTCCCCAGCGTCAGGCAGTGCGCCCCGGCCCGCAGCGCGCCGTCCGCCGCCTCGCGGTGCATCCCGAAACCACCCGCCGCGTTCTCCATGTTCACCACGATGAAATCCGCCCGCGAACGAAGCGACGGCAGGTGCGACCCCAGCACCCGCCGCCCCGGCGAAGCGAACACATCCCCCACAAACAACAACCTGATCATGACGCGCAGGCTAGCGCGCTTTGCCGGTAAGCCGGGCGGGGCAGTCCAGGCCCGTAACGCCCTGGTAATGCGGGGCGCGCACGCTGCGGGCAGGAGGCGGTAATCATGACGAGAATCCTGGTCACGACGGACGGTAGCGAACTGGGTCACGCGGCGCTGGGGCACGCGCAGGCCCTGGCGGGAGCGGCGCACGCGGCGGTGACGGTGCTGTGCGTGCAGGCGGACCCGGCGGTGCTGGTGGGTGAGTTCGCGTACGTGCCGCCGGTGGACCCCGCCGAGTTCGCCGCGCAGACCCGTGAACTGCACGCCGACCTGCAGGCGCGGGTGACGGAGGCCCGCGTGCGGGTGGAACCGGCGGGAGGTCGCACGCTGGTGCGCGCCATCCTGGATGTGGCGCGCGAGGAGAATGCCGCGCTGATCGTCATGAGTACCCACGGGCGGGGCGGGCTGGGCCGGGCGTTGCTGGGCAGCGTGGCCGAGGCGGTCGCGCACCACGCGCCGGTGCCCGTGATGCTGGTCCGTGCGGGGCAGACTCCGGCTGTGTGGGCGGCCACGGAACCGGACCGCCCGGCGGCGCGGCACACGCCCACCGCGTAAGCGGCGGCGGGCCGGGGGCGCGCGGGTCGGTGTCAGCTTACCGTTGCCCGCGCGGCCGTTCGGTACACTGGCGCGTTATGCCGCGTGTCCCCGTTAAACCCGAAGTGATGAGTCCCGTGGGCGGTGAGGCCCAGTTGCGCGCCGCCGTCGAGGCCGGCGCGGACGCCGTGTTCTTTGGCGTGAATCCCGCCCGTGATCAGGTGGGCCGCGCCGGCCGGGCCGATGGGGCGGGCTTTCACGCGCGCGCCAAGGTGGGCTTCGAGCTCGAAGCCCTGCCGGAGATCATGTCCGGGCTGCACGCGCGGGGTGTGCAGGGGTTTGTGACGTTCAACGTGCTGGTGTTCGACCGGGAACTGCGGCAGGCCGAGGCGCAACTGATCGCGCTGGCCGAGGCGGGCGTGGACGCGCTGATCGTGCAGGATCACGGGGTGGCGCGGCTGGCGCAGCAGATCTGCCCGGACCTGCCCATTCACGGCAGCACGCAGATGAGCATCACGTCCGCCGAGGGCGCGGAACTCGCGCGGCGCTTCGGCGCTAGCCGCGTGGTGCTGGGCCGCGAACTGAGCCTGCTGGACATCGAACGCATCGCGAACCAGACGGACATTGAACTGGAGACCTTCGTGCACGGCGCGCTGTGCGTCAGTTACTCCGGGCAGTGCTTCTCCAGTGAAGCCTGGGGTGGGCGCAGCGCGAACCGTGGGCAGTGCGCGCAGGCCTGCCGCCTGCCGTACGACCTGTTCGTGGACGGCCTGCAACGCGACCTGGGCGACGCCCGCTACCTGCTGTCGCCCGGTGACCTGTACGCGCTGCATCAGGTGCCGGACCTCGTGCGGATCGGCGTGGACTGCCTGAAGATCGAGGGCCGCTACAAGGACGCCGAGTTCGTCGCCCTGACCACCGCCGCGTACCGCAAGGCCGTGGATGAAGCCTGGGCGGGCCTGCCGCTGAGCGTCACCCGGCAGGAAGAGCAGGACCTGGAGCAAGTGTACTCGCGCGGGCTGGCGCCGCACTTCATGGCCGGCACGAACCATCAGACGGTCGTGCGTGGCCGCGCCCCCCGCCACCGGGGCGTGCGGGTGGGCACCGTGCGCGGCGTGACCGAGCGCGGCGTGCTGGCCGAACTGAGTGAGCCCCTGAAACCCGGCGACGGACTGGTGTTCGACCCGGCCAACTGGCGCGCCCCCGAGGGCCGCGAGGAGGGCGGCTTCCTGTACGGCCTGTGGCAGGAAGGCCAGCAGCTGGACGACGCGGCCCTGGCCCGCGTGCGGCCGGGCGGCGTGTACGAACTGCGCTTCGGGCGCGGCGCCGTCGATGGCCGCCGCGTGCGCGAGGGCGACCCGGTCTGGCGCACCCAGGACCCCACGCTGGCCGCGCGCGTCAGACCGCTGGTCGAGGCGGCCGACCCGGTGTACACCCGCCCGGTCACGGCGCACTTCATGGGGCACGTGGGCTTCCCGCCCGCCCTGACCCTGACCGATGAGCACGGCCACAGCGTCACCGCGACCCTGCCGGACGCGCTGGGCGAGGCCCGCAACCGCGCGCTGGACGCGGCGGGCCTGCGTGAGCAACTGGGTAAACTGGGCGGCACGCCGTTCCACCTTCAGGATCTGACCACCGACCTCAGCGGCGCGGGGTTCCTGCCGATCAGCGCCCTGAACGCCCTGCGCCGCGACGCGGCCGCGCAACTGACCGACCTGCGCGCCCAGGCGCCCGAGCGCCGCACGGCGCCCCGCCTGGACAGCGCCCTGGCCGCCCTGCCCCGCGCGGACCGCGCGCCCGCCGACCACACCCCGAGGCTGCACGTGCTTGTCCGCACGCCCGAACAGCTGGACGCCGCGCTGGAGCAGCGCCCGGACTCCATCACGCTGGATTACCTGGAACTGTACGGCCTGAAACCCAGCGTGGAACGCGTGCGGGCTGCCGGTATTCCCGTGCGGGTCGCCAGCCCCCGCATCCTGAAACCCACCGAGCAGAACCTCCAGAAGTTCCTGCAATCCCTGAACGCGGGCATTCTGGTCCGCAGCGGCGGCCTGCTCGAAGGCCTGCAGGAGCAGCGCGGGCCGGAGTCGGGGGGGCAGGAGTCGGGCGGGGCGGAACTGACCGGCGACTTCAGCCTGAACGCCGCGAATGTCCTGACCACCCGCGCGCTGCTGGACCTGGGATTGAGCCGCCTGACGCCCACCCACGACCTGAACGCGCAGCAGATCACGGAACTCGCCGGACTGGTCGGCGGGCAGCACCTGGAAGTCATCGCGTACGGACACCTGCCGGTCTTCCATACCGAGCACTGCGTGTTCTGCCGCTTCCTGAGCAGCGGCACCGACTACACCAACTGCGGGCACCCCTGCGAGACGCACAGGGTCGCCCTGCGCGACGAACGCGGCCACACCCACCCGGTCATGGCGGATGTCGGCTGCCGCAACACTGTGTTCGAGGGCCGCCCGCAGGTGGCCGCGCCGCACCTAGGTGAGTGGCAGCGCGCCGGTATCCGCGACCTGCGCCTGGAATTCGTGCACGAAACGCCGCAGCAGGTCACGGGCGTCATCGAGGCTCACCGCGCGTTCCTGGCGGGCGCGCTATCGGCAGCCGGGCTTCAGGACACCCTGGACGCCCTGTCTGCCAGGGCCGGCGTGACCGAGGGCAGCCTGTTCGTGCCGCACGACTTCGGCACGCTGGACGCCCTGCCGGTCCTGTAAACCCTGCCCGGCTGACCCGGGTCTGACCGGCCTGCGACTCTTCAGGAACGATGAACGGGCCGTTCGGGCCGCCGCTGCCACCAGACGCGCCTTCCACCCGGTGGGGGAGGCGCGGTTCTCATGTCGGGTCTCATCCGCATTCCGGCCGGTTCTGTACGCTGGGTCATGACCCCACAGGCGCATCCGGTGAAGGTGGAAAGACACGACGTGTCGGCACGTTGCCATTACACCAATACCGGCGCGAGGGCCGTCCACACCTACCGCGAGACGCCGTTCGGGCTGTTCGTAGCGCGAGATTTTCATGCGCACCCCCGCATCCGGCACTGGCAGGCGCACCTGTTGCCCGCCCTGAACCTCGTGGTGTGCCGCTACGATTTTCACGGTCGGCGCGAACACGACTATTACCTGGACGTGGCCGACATCACCCGCCACGGCGACGTGTGGCACGTGCGGGACCTGTACCTGGACCTGATCGTGCACGACGGCCTGATGGCCGAGATTGCCGACACCGACGAACTGCTCGCCGCGCGCGAGGCCGGGTACCTGACCGAAACCGAGATGCACCGCGCGGTCGCCATCGCGCACACGGCGCTGTCCGGGCTGGGTCGCGCCCGGTATGTGCTGCCCGACTGGCTGGCCCGCCGCGACCTGCACCTGCACTGGTGCGACGCGGCCGCCCTCGCCTGATCCGGACGCGGCCTGAACGGCTGCCCACGCGAACCTGTGTCCCGTGAGGGTGGCCGGGCCGGGTATCTTCCGGGGCATGCCGACCGACCCGCCCGCCGATGCCCAGGCCCGACTGGAAGCTGCTCTGCCCGCCGCGCTGGAGCGGATCCGGCAGACGCCCGGCGTGCTGGGCGCGTTGTGGTGCGGCAGCGCCGCGCGCGGCGAGGCGAACGCGCACAGCGACCTGGATTTCCATGTGCTGGTGGAAGGCGACCGGCGCTGGCGGGCGAATTACGTGGTGGACGGCGTGCCGGTCGAGGCGTTTCACAACCCGGCGCGCAAGGTCCGGGCGATGTTCGCGACCGCGCAGGGCGACACCATCACCATGTTCGCCGAGGGCCGCGTCCTGCTGCCGCACCCGGAACTGGACGCCCTGGTGGCCGAGGCCCGCGCCCTGCACGCCGCCGGTCCCGCCCCGCGCCCCCCGACGGGGCAGGAACGCTTCCGGCTGATCGAGGAGGTCATGGACGCCCGCGCCCTGGCCGACGCGGGCGACCCGCTGCACGTGCTGCTGGCCTGCCACGCGGCGGAACTGGCCCTGGAAGGCCTGTTCGGCATGCGCGGCTGGTGGCGGGTCAAGCCCCAGCGCTGGCTGCCCACGTTGCAGGAGCGGGACCCGGCCGCCGCCCACGACCTGCGCACGTTGCTGACCACCCCGGACGCCCACACGCGGCAATCGGCGCTGGAAGCCCTGGCCGTCCGCGTGACCGGCGACCTGACGTACCAGGAAGGCGGCAGCGAACCGGTGCTGGTGCCATAGTGCCGGTGTCATACGGATTCCGTTTATTCCGCTCGGATTGAACGGCTTT
Organism: Deinococcus aquaticus; assembly: GCF_028622095.1. Lineage (NCBI taxonomy): Bacteria > Thermotogati > Deinococcota > Deinococci > Deinococcales > Deinococcaceae > Deinococcus > Deinococcus aquaticus. Next base: position 1,916,158 of record NZ_CP115165.1, read on the forward strand.
ATAAGCCATTCAATCGGAGTCCGTATCATAGGGGCTGGTGCCCTGAGCCGGGGCTGCCCGCAGGACGCGTGGGCTAAGGTTTCCGTCAGAGCCGCCCCGGTACGCTGCCCGGCATGATCGAGGTCAGTGGGTACACCAAACGCTACGGGCGGCACGAGGCCGTCAGCGACCTGAGTTTCAACGTGCAGCCCGGCGCGGTGTTCGGCCTGCTGGGCAGCAACGGGGCAGGGAAGACCACTACCATCCGCGCGCTCGTCGGCCTGACCCGCCCCACGAGCGGCACGGTGCGCGTGCAGGGCTTCGACGTCTGGAAGGACCCCATCAGGGCCAAGGCGGCGTTCGGGTACATCCCGGACCGCCCGTACCTGTACGGCAAACTGACGGCGCGCGAACTGCTGCGCTTCGTGGCCCAGCTGTACAGGGTGGACGGTGCCGACGCCGGGATCGACCGCTGGCTGGAGTTCTTCCGCCTGACCGACTTCGGGAACGAACTGATCGAGACGTACTCGCACGGCATGCGGCAGAAGGTCGCCATCATCGCCGCGCTGCTGCCCGACCCGCCCGTGCTGATCGTGGACGAACCCATGGTGGGCCTCGACCCGCACGCCGCGCGGCAGGTGCGTGAACTGTTCCGCGCGCACGCCGACCGGGGACGCACGGTGCTGCTCACCACGCACTCGCTGCCGCTGGCCGAGGCGGTATGCGACCGACTGGTCGTGCTGGACCGCGGCAAGGTGCTGGGTCAGGGCACCATGGACGACCTGCGCGCCCGCACCGGCACCGAGGCCGGAGGCGTGCACGGCGACAGTCTGGAACGCATCTTCTTCCGCCTGATCGAGGAGGAACAGGCCGAGGCGCAGGCCCACGCCGAACACCAGACCGGAGCGGCGGAACGCGCGTGACCACCGCTCCCAGTCCGGCCCCCACTCCCGCCCCGGCGTCTGCGCGCCCACCGGCCCGGCCCAGCCTGCTGCGCGTGAAACTGCTGTCCCTGCGGCACACCCTGCAACGCGGTCCGAAATGGGGGTACGCGCTGGTCGGCACGCTCGCCGCGCTGCTGGTCGTGGCCGAGGTGATCGGCACCTGGCGGGCGCTGACCTTCCTGGCCACCTTCGGGGACATCGGCCTGAACGTCTTTTCCCGCGTGCTGGAAATCGGCCTGATCACCCTCGCCAGCGGCGTCACCTTCAGCGCCACCACCGCCGCCATCAGTACCCTGTACCTCAGTGACGACCTGAACTTCCTGCTCACGCAGCCCGTCCCCACCTGGCGGGTGTTCGCCCTGAAGGTCAGCGAGACATTCCTGAACGCCGCGCTCGTCCCGGTGTTCCTGACGCTGCCGCTGCTGCTGACCGTCGCCGCGTACTTCCACGCGCCCGTCTGGGCGTACCCGGTCATGCTGCTGGCCGACCTGCTGGTGTTCGCCGCGCCCGTCGGACTGGGCGCGCTGCTGGCCGTCGCCCTGATGCGCTTCGCGCCGGTCGGCCGGGTCCGCGAGGTCAGCACCGCGCTGGGCGTGCTGATCAGCGCCGGACTGGTGTACGCCATCCGCGCCCTGCGCCCCGAGGTGCTGGTCCAGAAACTCCAGGACCCCAGCAAGGTCGAGGCGTTGCTGCGTGACTTCGCCGGGCCGTCCAGCCCGCTGCTGCCGCCCTCCTGGGCCGCGCAGGGCATCTGGCAGGCCGCGCACGGTCACCTCGCCGCGCCGCTGCTGCCGCTGCTGCTGCTGACGGGCACGCTGCTGCTCGGCGCGACCCTGCTCGCCACGAAGGCCTACCAGGAAGGCTGGGCACGTGCCCTGGACTCCAGCACCCCCCGCCTGGACCCCACCCCCCGCCGCGCCGGACGCACCGAACGCCTGCTGAACCGCCTCGGCCCCGGCGGCGCGCTGGCCGCCAAGGACCTGCGCGTCACGCTGCGCGACCCCACCCAGTGGAGCCAGCTGCTCGTCGTCGTCGCGCTGGCCGGCGTGTACCTCGTCAGCGTCAAGGCCGTGCCCATCCCGGTGCCGCAGTTCCGGGGCATCCTCGGGTACATCCAGCTGGCCTTCCAGGGGTTCATCATCGCCGGGATCGCCGTGCGCCTCGCCTTCCCCGCCGTGTCCACCGAGGCGCGGGCGTACTGGCTGCTGCGCACCGCGCCCATCGACCCGCGCCAGATCGTCCTCAGCAAGTTCCTGGGCGTGCTGCCCGTCACGCTCACGGTCGGCCTCGTCATGGGTGTCGCCAGCGCCCTGAGCATGAGCCTCGGCCCCACCCTGCTGCTGCTCAGCGTACTCGTCAGCGTCAGCAACGCCTTCGTCATCACCGCGCTCGGCGTCGGCCTGGGCGCCGCCGCCCCCAAATTCGACGCCGACAACCCCGCCGAGATCGGCGTCAGCCCCGGCGGCCTCGCCTTCATGGGCCTCAGCCTCGCGTACTCGGTGCTGTGCCTGCTGCTGCTCGCCCGGCCCGCCGCCGGCAGCGTCCTGCGCCCCGACCTGTACCCCGGTTACAGCGCCCTGACCACCCCGGAAGGCATCCTGGGATTGATCGGACTGGCACTGGCGACCATCCTCGGCACGTACCTCAGCCTCCGCACCGGCTGGCAACGCCTCGACCGGCTGGAATAGCCGTCAGTCAGGGCCGGTGCGCGGCGCCCGCCCCGACCACCGTGTGCCAGCGCCGCACCTCCCAGGTGCCCACCAGTCCGCCCAGCACGTACGGGTCCGTGCGGGCGAACAGCTCGGCGGCGTCCGGGGTGTCGCCCTGGAACAGCAGGGCGGCGCCGTCCACCGGGTCGGCCAGCGCGCCCCCCAGCAGCAGGTCGCCCCGGTCGGCGGCGGCCTGCGCGTGCGCGAGGTGCGCCGCCCGCAGCGGTTCGCGCCGCGTGACGTAGTCGGGGACGAGGTCGCGGTACAGCAGCAGGAAGTGCATGCGGGCAGTGTACCGGGGGGTGGAAACGGACGTGCGCCGCCCTGTGGCTGGGCGGCGCACGGTCCTGACGGTTCGGTTCAGTCCTTGACGAGTTCGATGTCGGCCAGTTCGCTGATGGGCAGGCCCCACTTGTTCATCGCGTCGAAGAAGGGATCGGGGTCGAGCTGCTCGACGTTCCACACGCCGGGCTGCATCCACTCGCCCTGGAGCATCAGCATCGCGCCGATCATGGCGGGCACGCCGGTGGTGTAGCTGACGCCCTGCGCCTGCACCTCGCGGTAGCAGTCGGCGTGGTCCTTGACGTTGTACACGAAGTGCACCTTGGGCTGGCCGTCCTTGCCGATGCCCTTGGCCTGCACGCCGATGCAGGTCTGGCCGCTGTACCCGGCGGCAAGGCTTTCGGGGGCGGGGAGGACGGCTTTCAGGAACTCGATCGGGGCGACTTTCATGCCGCGGAAGTCGATGGGTTCGATGCTGGTCATGCCGATGCCTTCGAGGACGTTCAGGTGCTTGATGTACGCCTCGCCGAAGGTCATCCAGAAGCGGGCGCGCTTGATGGTCGGGAAGTGCTTGACGAGGGACTCGAGTTCCTCGTGGTACAGCACGAAGCTCTTGCGGGTGGCGACTTTGGGGTAGTAGATGTCCTGGCTGATTTCCAGGGGCTGGGTTTCGACCCACTGGCCGTTTTCCCAGTAGCGGCCGTTGGCGGTGATCTCGCGGATGTTGATTTCCGGGTTGAAGTTCGTGGCGAAGGCCTTGCCGTGGTTGCCGTTGTTGCAGTCCACGATGTCCAGGTAGTGGATTTCCTGGAAGTGGTGCTTGGCGTGGTGCGCGGTGAACGCCTGGGTGGCGCCGGGGTCGAAGCCGCAGCCGAGCAGCGCCATCAGGCCCTTCTCCCTGAAGCGGTCCTGGTACGCCCACTGCCAGGAGTACTCGAACTTGGCGACGTCCTTGGGTTCGTAGTTGGCGGTGTCCAGGTAGTGCACGCCGGTTTCCAGGCAGGCGTCCATGATGGTCAGGTCCTGGTAGGGCAGGGCGACGTTGATGACCATCACGGGTCCGAAGTCGTTGATCAGCTTGACCAGTTCCGGGACGTTGTCGGCGTCGACGGTGGCGGTGGTGAACACGGCCCGGCTGTCAGGCATGTGCTCCTTGATTTCGGCGACGATCTTGTCGGCCTTGGCGACGGTGCGCGTGGCGATCAGCACTTGGGTGAAGACGCTGTCGTTCTGGGCGCATTTCTTGGCGACGACGTTGGCGACGCCGCCCGCTCCGATGATGATGACCTTGCTCATGGGCGCATCTTACCGTGCCGGGTGTGGCCGGCTGGTCAGGGTAGGGTGTGGGGCGTGAGCAAGCGTCCCGGCCAGATCAGTCAGAAAGACCAGTCCCGTCAGAAAGCCGCGCAGTCCCAGCCGTCGGCCCGGCAGCGGTCTTCATCCCGGCAGGCCGTGTCGGCTGCGCCGGGTGGGGTGCGGGAGGTCACGCCGGAGATGCGGGCACGCACGGCCCGCACGTTCGGGCTGGTGATTCTGGGCTTCGTGGCGGGAATCGCGTTGATGGTGGCGGTCCTGTCGGCGCAGGGGCGCGCGCTGCGGGAGTACGCGGTGCGGGTGCAGACGGCGGTGCTGGCGACCGGGCCGTCCGTGAACGTGTCGTACGGGCAGCCGTGCGTGGACGCGCTGCCGGGGGCGTTGCCGTCCGGGGTGCTGTCGTGTGACGTGCAGGTCAGCAGCGGGCAGGTGTCGGTGCTGATGCAGCTGGAGCGTGACCGTGAGTTCCGGCTGGCGCCGAAAGCGGCCGCCGCGCCGTGAGGCTGGGCTGTCAGGCAGGACTGGTCGGCATTCACGCCGGGTGCCAATCAGGGTGAGGCGGGGCTTGACTCTTGCCTTAGTATTCCCTCACGCTATTGAGAAGCCTTCCTATTAAGGTAGGAGGGTTCAGCGTCCACCCACCCACTCCCGGTCCCCGCAGCGGCCCCTGCCCCCCAGGCGCCCATCCACACAGGAGAGCACCATGCCCGACCAGAAAGACACCGTCTACGCGCCTAACGAGTCCGCCGACATGAAAACCACCGCCCCCCAGGCCCCCCAGGGACGCCTGACCAACCACTCCGGCAACGCCGCCCCCAGCAACACCAACAGCCTCACCGCCGGCGAGCGCGGCCCCGTGCTGCTGCAGGACTGGCACCTGCTCGAACGCATGGCGCACTTCAACCGCGAGCGCGTCCCCGAGCGCGTCGTGCACGCCAAGGGTAGCGGCGCGTTCGGTACCTTCCGCGTCACGCGCGCCATCCCGGAACTGACGGCCGCAGGGCTCTTCCAGAAGGAAGGCGCCGAGTGCCGCATGCTGGCCCGCTTCAGCACCGTCGCCGGTGAACGCGGCTTCCCCGACACCGTCCGCGACCCGCGCGGCTTCGCGCTGAAGTTCTACACCGAGGACGGCAACTGGGACATGGTCGGCAACAACACGCCGATCTTCTTCGTGCGTGACGCCATCAAATTCCAGGACTTCATCCACAGCCAGAAACGCCACCCGGTCACGGGACGGCGCAGCAACGCCATGCAGTTCGACTTCTGGGGCCTGCGCCCCGAGAGCCTGCATCAGGTCATGTACCTGTTCGGCGACCGTGGCCTGCCCCGCTCCTACCGCTTCATGAACGGCTACTCCAGCCACACGTACAGCCTCTGGAACGAGCAGGGCGAACGCTTCTACGTCAAGTGGCACTTCCACAGCCAGCAGGGCGTGCAGAACCTCACCGAGGACCTCGCCGCGAAGATCGCCTCCGAGAACAGCGACTACCACTTCCAGGACCTGTTCGACGCCATCGACCAGGGCGACTACCCCAAGTGGACCGTCAGCATCCAGGTCATGCCCGAGGCGGACGCCGAGACGTACCACATCAACCCCTTCGACCTCACCAAGGTCTGGCCGCACGCCGACTACCCCCTGATGCAGGTCGGGGAGTTCGAACTGAACGAGAACCCCCAGAACTACTTCGCCGAGATCGAGCAGGCCGCCTTCGAGCCCAGCAACATGCCGCGCGGCTTCGGTGCCAGCCCCGACAAGATGCTCCAGGCCCGCCTCATGAGCTACGCCGACGCCCACCGCTACCGCATCGGCATCAACTACGCCGCGCTGCCCGTGAACAAGGCCGCCTGTCCCGTCATGACCTACCACCGTGACGGCCAGACGCGCTTCGACGGGAACTTCGGCGGTACGCCCGTGTACGAACCCAACTCGTACGGCGGCCCCGACGTGCCCGCGGACACCCTGCAGGAACCCCCCATGCCGCTGGGCAGCATGGCCGACCGCTTCGGCTGGCCCGAGGACGACGCCGACCTGTACGGCCAGCCCCGCGAGCTGTACCGCGTCATGAGCGAAGGCGAACGCGGCCGCCTCGCCATGAACTTCGCCGGAGCCCTGGCGGGCGTGCCCGACTTCATCGTGGACCGCTTCGTGGGCCACCTGGAGAAAGTCTCGGCCGAACTGTCCAGCGGCGTCCGCGACGGCATCGCCAAGAAACGCGCCATAGCCAAACCCGAACTGACCGACCTGCTGACCGAAACGCACACCCACGCGGCCGGCGGCGACCAGAAACCCCAGATGGCCGTCAGCGCCGACGACTGATCCGCAGCCCGGATTGACAGGCCCGCGCGGCCTCCCGATCCGGTCCTGATACGGATTCCGTTTGTTTCGTTAACAGATCGGAACACCACCGATCTGTTAACTCCACGTCCGGAACCCGTTTTGCTCCCACTCGCTCCGCTCGAATTGAATGGCTTTATAAGCCATTCAATCGGAGTCCGTATGAGCAAGCGACAGCAAGATCAGACAGCACAGAGGTGGACCCTGGGTGAAAGCCCGGAGGTCCACCTCTGTGCTGTCTGCCGTTCTGTTCCGCTGTTGCTGCGAGCCTCTCCCTACAGTCTGCCCGGCTGCCGGAGCACGTCCTGCACGCCTTTTTCCTGCGCCTGCACGCGCGCGCTGCCGGGCCGGGCGGGTTTTTCTTTCTCCCAGTGCGGGCGCAGGGCCTCTGTTGTGGTCATTCTCGCTTTGCGTTTCTTCAGAAAGGCTTCATACTGAGGTGAATCAACCGTAACTCACAGTTCCGTCATTCACCTGAACGCTGCTCAGGACCGCTTTACAGGGAAGTTTCACGTGCCGGGGCATACCCGGCAAGGGGGAGAACGTGTTTCCAGCTGCATTCGATTACATCCGCGCCCACTCAGCAGAGGAGGCCCTGGCCGCGCTCGCGCAGCATGGCGCCGAGGCCCGCATCCTGGCCGGCGGGCAGAGCCTGATTCCTGCCATGCGCCTGCGACTCGCCCGCCCGGCCGTGCTGGTCGACCTGGGTGGCGTGAAGGACCTGGGCTACCTACATGAGGAAGGCGGCGAACTGCGCGTCGGCGCCATGACCCGCGACGTGACCCTGGAACGCAACGCGAACGTCCGCGCCCGCTACAGCCTCCTGACCGACACCGGCGCTGTCGTGGCCGACCCGGTCGTGCGCTGCCTGGGCACGGTTGTCGGCAGCCTGTGCCACAGCGACCCCAGCGGCGACTGGGGCGCGGCGGCCCTGGCCGCGCGCGCCGTGATGGTCGCCCGCAGCGCCAGCGGCGAACGCCTGATCCCCATCGACGAGTTCCTGGTGGACTCCTTCCAGACCTCGCTGGAAGAGGGTGAACTGGCCGTCGAGGTGCGCTTCCCCACGCCGGACGGCCGCACGCACGGCTCGTACCAGAAGATCGAGCGCAAGGTCGGCGATTACGCCACCGCCGCCGCCGCCGTGCAGATCACGCTGGGCGAGGACGGCCGCGTCACGCACGCCGGGGTCGCCCTGACCGCTGCGGGCCCCCGCCCGGTGCGTGTGGACGCCGCCGAGAAACTACTGCTGGGCCAACTGCTGACCGAGGACGTCATCCGCGCCGCCAGCGAGGAAGCCCGCGCCGTCAGTGACCCGTTTGCGGACACGCGCGGCAGCGTGGAGTACAAGAAAGACATGGCCCGCGTGCTCGTCGCGCGCGGCCTTCGCGCCAGCGCCGCCCGCCTGGGCACGGGAGTGACCGCATGACCGCCACCGAAACCACCGACACCGCCCTGCGCACCGTGACCCTCAAGGTGAACGGGCAGAACATCCGCCAGGAAGTCGAACCCCGCACCCTGCTTGCCTACGCCCTGCGTGACGCCGGCCTGAAAGGCACGCACGTCGGCTGCGACACCTCCTCGTGCGGCTGCTGCGTCGTGCTGATCGACGGCGACACGCCCGCCAAGTCCTGCACCATGTTCGCCGTGCAGGCCGAAGGGCACGAGATCACCACCGTCGAGGGCCTCGGCAGCCCCGGCGACCTGCACCCCCTGCAACAGGCCTTCTGGGACCAGCACGGCCTGCAGTGCGGGTACTGCACGCCCGGCATGCTCATGACCGCCAAGGCCATGCTTGGGCACAACCCGGACCCCACCGACCAGGAAGTCCGCGAGTTCCTGAGCGGCAACCTGTGCCGCTGCACCGGCTACAACAACATCGTCAAGGCCGTGCAGCAGGCCGCGCGCGTCATGCGCGACGAGGCGCAGGCGCAGGCCCTGGCCGGCATGGTCCCCACTCCCAGCACCGGCACCGCCGAAGGAGGAGCGCAGTGAGCATCGAAACCGACGCCGCGAACAACGCCGGCCCGCAGACCCTGACCATGGGCAAGAGCATGAAACGCAAGGAAGACCCCCGCTTCCTGACCGGGAACGGCAACTACGTGGACGACATGCGCCTGCCCGGCATGCTGTACATGGCCATCGTGCACAGCCCCTACCCGCACGCGAACATCAAGGGGATCGACAAGACGGCCGCGCTGGCCATGCCCGGCGTGAAGGCCGTCATCACCGGCGAGGACCTCGTGGCCGCGTCGCTGGCGTGGCTGCCTACCTTCCACGGCTTCGACAAGCAGATGGTCCTGGCCGTCGGGAAGGTCCTGTTCCAGCATCAGGAAGTCGCGGCCGTGTTCGCCGAGACCCGCGAGGCCGCCCGCGACGCCGCCGAACTGGTCGACGTGGACTACGAACCCCTCGACCCGGTCATCAGTCCCTTCGACTCCATGAAAGACGAGATCATCCTGCGCGACGACCGCGAGGACAAGACCAACCACATCTACCACTGGGACAGCGGCGACAAGGACGGCACCCAGACCGCGCTGGACGACTCCGAGGTCGTGGTCACCGAGCGCATCTACGCGCCCCGCTGCCACCCCGCCCCGCTGGAACCCTGCGGCTGCGTCGCGCAGTTCGACGCCATGGGCCGCCTGCACTTCTGGGTGACCAGTCAGGCGCCGCACGTGTACCGCACCGCCATCTCGCTCGTGACCGGCATCCCCGAGGACAAGATCCGCGTGATCTCCCCGGACATCGGCGGCGGCTTCGGTAACAAGGTCCCGGTGTACCCCGGCTACGTGTGCGCCATCGTGGGCGCCCTGATCCTCAAGACGCCCGTCAAGTGGATCGAGACCCGCACCGAGAACCTCACCACCACCGGCTTCGCCCGCGACTACCACATGGACGTCACCATCGGCGCGAAGAAGGACGGCACCGTCACCGCCCTGAAAGTCAAGACCGTCGCCGACCACGGCGCGTTCGACGCGGCCGCCGACCCCAGCAAGTACCCGGCCGGAATGTTCGGCGTCGTGACCGGCAGTTACCAGTTCCCGGTCGCGTTCGCGGAACTCGATGCGTATTTCACGAACAAGGCGCCGGGCGGCGTCGCGTACCGCTGCTCGTTCCGCGTGACCGAAGCCAGTTACGCCATCGAGCGCGGCATGGACATCCTGGCGCAAAAACTCACCATGGACCCCGCCGAACTGCGCCGCAAGAACTTCGTGCGCAAGGACCAGTTCCCGTACGACAGCGCCCTGGGCTTCACGTACGACAGCGGCGACTACGAAGGCACCATGGACAAGGCCCTGAACCAGATCGGGTACGCCGAACTGCGCCGCGAACAGGTCGAGAAACGCGCCCGTGGCGAGTACATGGGCATCGGCATCAGCACCTTCACCGAGGTCGTCGGCGCCGGACCCAGCAAGCACTTCGACATCCTGGGCATCAAGATGTTCGACAGCGCCGAGATCCGCATTCACCCCACCGGGACCGGCATCATCCGCACCGGCACGAAAAGCCAGGGCCAGGGCCACGAAACCACCTGGGCGCAGATCGTCGCCGAGGAACTCGGCCTGGACCCCCAGAACCTGCTGGTCGAGGAAGGCGACACCGACACCGCCCCCTACGGCCTGGGCACCTACGCCAGCCGCAGCACCCCGGTCGCCGGAGCTGCGCTGGCCCTCGCCGCCCGCCGCGTGCGCGAGAAAGCCAAGAAAGTCGCCGCGCACCTGCTGGAAGCCGCGACTGAAGACATCGAATGGGTCGAGCATAAATTCCAGGTGATGGGTGCCCCCAGCCGCAGCGTCACCATGAAAGAAGTCGCATTCGCGGCGTACACCAACCCCGGCGAGGGCAACGAACCCGGCCTGGAAGCCAGCCTGTACTACGACCCGCCCAACATGACCTTCCCGCACGGCGCGTACATCGCCGTCGTGGACGTCGACGCCGAGACCGGCGAGGTCAAGGTCCGCCGCTTCCTCGCCATCGACGACTGCGGCACCGTCATCAACCCCATGATCGTCGAGGGACAGGTGCACGGCGGCCTCACTGAGGGCTTCGCCATCGCCTTCATGCAGGAAATCCCCTACGACGAACAGGGCAACAACATGGCCCCGAACTTCATGGAGTACCTGATCCCCACCAGCGTCGAAGCGCCCGTCTGGGAGACCGGCAGCACCGTCACGCCCAGCCCCCACCACCCCATCGGCGCCAAGGGCGTCGGCGAGAGCCCCAACGTCGGCAGTCCCGCCGCGTTCGTGAACGCCGTCATGGACGCCCTGTCGCCCCTGGGTGTCACGCACATCGACATGCCCCTGACCCGCGAGAAAGTCTGGAAGGCCATCCGCAACGCAGAAGCCGCCGCCGCGAGCGACTGACCCCTCCGGCCCTGCGGGCCACCTCCCCTTAGAGGGGAGGCTGAAACTGAAGTGGCTCCCCTTAAAGGGGAGCTGTCACCGCAGGTGACTGAGGGGTTGCAGGTGACCCAGGAGTTGCCCCCGACATCGACCTTCTTCCCCCGCCCCTCACCGGGCGGGTGTATCCATTGGAGACCGTATGACGAGGATTCCGTCTGTTTCGTTACCAACCCGGAAGGGCGCCGGGTTGCCAACTCCACGCCCGGAACCCTCTTTGCTCCTTCTCGCTCCGCTCGGATTGATCGGTTTTTACAAACCGTTCAATTGGAGACCGTATGACCCCTGATCCCCAGCGTCCCACCGGGGACACCGAATTCATTCCCGACCTGCCCGAACGGCTGGCATGTCTGGCGCGCGAGGGTGCGTCGGCGGTCGTGGCGACGGTCGTGTCGCGCCGCGCGCCCGTGTCGGCGCAGGTGGGCGATAAGGCCCTGATTCACGCGGACGGTCGCATGGAGGGCTTCGTGGGCGGCGCTTGTTCCCGCGAGATCGTGCGGCGGCAGGCACTGCTGGCGTTGCAGGGCGGGCAGGCGCGGCTGGTGCGGATCGTGCCGGGCGCCGCGCCGGACGCCGAGCACGCCTTCGCCGAGCGGGTCACGGTGCCCATGAACTGCGCGTCGGAAGGGGAGAGCGAGGTGTTCCTGGAACCGCTGCTGCCGCCGCGCCTGCTGATCGTGGTGGGCCACACGCCGGTCGCGCGGGCCATCTCTGCGCACGCTGGCCTGATGGGTGACCGCGTGTGGCGCGTGCTGGACGACGACGAGGTGGCGGACGAGCCGGACGCCGTGCCGCTGGGCACCCTGACCGCCCGCCTGTCGGCCCTGCCTGCCGCGCAGCGCGCGCGGGTGCGCAGCGTCGTGGCCTCGCAGGGACATTACGACGAGACGGCAATCGAGGCGTTGCTGCGCGCCCAGCCGAACCCGGTGGGCCTGCTGGCCAGCCCGAAACGCGCCGCGAACGTCCGCGAGACGCTGGCCATGCTGAGCTCCTTCGGGGAGGCGGACCTGGGCCGCATCCGTGCGCCCGTGGGCCTGAACGTGGGCGCCCGCACCCCGCACGAGGTGGCGCTGAGCGTGCTGGCAGAACTGGTGCAGCTGGACCGGCAGGCGTCCGGGCCGACCCGATCAGTGTCTGAGCAGCTCCCGGCCGTGCCCGCCGCGCCCACTGCTGAACCGTCACCTGCGCCACCCACGCTGCTGGCGCAGGTGATGGACCTGCCTGCCCTGACCGTCCTGAACGCCGCACCTACCGCCCCGGCAGAGGCGGGCAGCGCCGTGGACCCGGTGTGCGGCATGACCGTCACCCTCCCGGCCCGGCATACTGCCGAACTGGACGGGCAGACGTACGCCTTCTGTTGCCCGCACTGCAAGGCCCGCTTCCTGAAAGACCCGGCGCGCTACCTGACGGCCTGAGCGCGGCGTTCAGCGGCGGTTCGTCTTGCCGAACAGGCCGTCCACGGGTGCCGGGGCCACTGCCTGCCCGATCAGGTTCAGGATCTCTGCGAGGGTCAGGGTGAACACGCCCGCCTCACCCCGGTCGGCGGCCTCGCGCCACTGGCGGTAACCGCTGTCGTCGGCGGGCAGCGGTCCGCCCGTCCCGATCAGCTCCAGCACGCTGGCACGCAGGGCGTCCGCGGTGACCGGGGCGTGGCCCAGTTGCGGTTGCACGCCGCCCCGCAGGTGCGGGTTCCCCAGTCGCAACCCGTCCAGCGCCACGTGCAGCACCGTGCCGGTCGGTTCGTCGTCGCGGCGCAGGATCAGCACGGTGCTCGTGTCCTCGCCGGGGCGGGTGCGGTACGTCCAGCGTTGACCGGCCTGAAAGTTGGCGTGAACATCGGGAGTCGTCATGGGACGCAGCGTAGCGGGCGGCCCCTGGCCTGCGCCTCGGCCTAACGGCGCAGTCTCCTGTGCGCCGCATGGCCTGAACGCCGTTCAGATCTGGCGGTGCCGGGCGGGCCGGGCGTCCATAATCACGGGCGATGAACATTCTGGTGACGGGCGCGACCGGGTTCCTGGGTGGGGTGACGGCCCGTGAACTCGCGCGGGCCGGGCAGACCGTGACGGGCCTGGGCCGCGACGGGGCACGCGGCGCGGCGCTGGAGGGGGCGGGCGTGCGCTTCGTGGCGGCCGACCTGCGCGGCGCGGACTGGGACGCCCTGCTGCGCGGCGTGGATGGTCAGCCGGTAGGCGGCGTGGTACACGCGGCGGCCCGCTCGACCCTGTGGGGCCGCGCGCAGGACTTTCACGCGGATAACGTGCAGCCCAGCGCGGCGCTGGCCCAGGCGTGTGCGCGGCGGGGCGTGCGGCTGGTGCATGTCAGTACGCCCAGCGTGTACAACGCGACCCGGCGCACGGATCAGGTGCGTGAGGACACCCCGGTCGGCCCGCGCTTTGACAGCCTGTACGCGCGCAGCAAATGGCAGGCCGAGCAGGCGGTGCGGGCGGCGCTGCCCGACGCGACCATCCTGCGTCCACGCGGCATTTATGGCGTGGGGGATACCAGCATCGTGCCCCGGTTGGCGGCGGCGCTGCGCGCGGGCCGCCTGCCCCGCCTGACTAGCAGCGAGGTCTGGACGGAACTGACCGACGTGCGCAACGTCGCGCACGTGATCACGCTGGCCCTGACCCGCCCCGCGCCGGGCGTGTTCAACGTCACGGACGGGCAGGCCATTGCGCTGTGGGCGACGCTGGACCGGCTGGCCGACACGCTGGGCGTGCCCCGCCCCACCCGGCGCGTGCCTGCGCGGCTGCTGGAGGGGGCCGCCCGCCTGCTGGAACTCGGCGCGAACCTGCACCCCGACCGGCCCGAACCGCCCCTGACCGCCAGCGGCGTGCGCCTGCTGACGCGGCCCATGACGCTGGACCTCACGCGTGCCCGCGAGCGGCTGGGCTACGCGCCGGTCGTGACGCCAGAACAGGGTTTCGCGGACGTGTTTGCTGGGCTGCGGGGAGGGGAGGCATGAGCGTCCGCGTCATTCCCCTGCGGGCCGGATCGTGCCTGAACCTCGCGGCAATCACCGAGCGCGGCTCGCCGTGGCGGGTGCAGGCGTACCCGGCGGGCTTCACGCTGATCCTGCACCCCACGCGCGGCCCCGTGCTGTTCGACACCGGGTACGGCGCGGGTGTGGTCGCCGCGATGCGCCGCTGGCCGGGCGTGATCTACGGCCTGATCACGCCCGTGCAGTTCGGTGCCCACGACTCGGCCCGCGAGCAACTGCGCGTGCTGGGCTTCCCGCCAGAGGAGGTGCGGCACGTGATCGTCTCGCACCTGCACGCCGATCACGTGGGCGGCCTGCGCGACTTCCCGCAGGCGACGTTCCACCTTGACCGCCGCGCCTGGGAACCGCTGCGGGCCCTGCGGGGCGTGCGGGCCGTGCGCCGCGCCTTCATGCCGGAACTGCTGCCCGACGATTTCGAGGACCGCTGCACGTGGCTGGACTTCGCAGCGGCCGGGGACGACCTGCACCCCTTCACGCAGGTCGCGGACGTGTTCGGGGACGGCCTGCTGCGCGCCGTGCCGGTCCCCGGACACGCGCCCGGCATGATCGCCCTGCTGGCCCAGGAGGACGCGGGCCTGACCGTCCTGGCCGCCGACGCCGCCTGGAGTGCCCGCGCCGCCCGGCACGACCGCCCCGTGCATCCGCTGGCCCGCGTGGCCTTTGCCGACCCCGCCCAGGAACGCCGCAGCGGCGCGGCCCTGCGCGCCTTCCTGCACGCCAACCCCGCCGCGCGCGTGCACGTCAGCCACGACACGCCGGAAGGGTGGCCGTGAACGCCCTGCCCACCCTGCTGGCCGCGCTGGACGACGCCCGCCTGGACTTCCGTACCCGCGCCGCCCTGGAACGCCACCAGGAGCGGCTGGCGCACGACCACCTGCGCTGGGTCGCGGTGCACAGCCCCGCCGTCGCCGCCCGCTTCCGCGCTGCCGGGTTGCCCCTGAGCCGCTGGCGCGAACTGCCCCCCACCGACAAGACCGGAATGCTCGCCACCTTCGACACCCTGAACACGGTGGGCGTCACGCTGGAGCGGGCACTGGAGGTCGCCCGCCACGCCGACACCACCCGCGACTTCACACCCACCCTGCCCGGCCCGCGCGGCCCCGTCACGGTCGGCCTGTCCACCGGTACCAGCGGCACCCAGGGCGTCTTCCTGGTCGGCCCGGACGAACAGGCCCGCTGGGCCGGCACGGTCCTGCGCCACCTGCTGCCCGGCGGCCTGCGCGGCCTGACCCGCCGCCACCGCGTCGCGTTCTTCCTGCGCGCCGACAGCCCCCTGTACCGCAGCGTGCAGGGCGGCCGCCTGGGCCTGCGCTTCTTCGACCTGCTGCGTCCCGTTCCCGACCTCGCCCACGACCTCAGCGCCTACCGACCCACCCTGATCGTCGGGCCGCCCAGCGTCCTGCGGGCCGTGCAGCGCGCCGGAGCCAGCGTGCAGGGCCAGCGCGTCATCAGCGTCGCCGAGGTCCTCGAACCCGACGACGCCGCCCACCTGAGCGCCTGGGGTGAGGTCGTGCAGGTCTACCAGGCCACCGAGGGCCTGCTGGCCCTGCCCTGCCCGCACGGGCACCTGCACCTGAACGAAGCGCACGTGCACTTCGACCTTGAACCCCTGGATGGTGGGGAACCCCTCGGAGACGGCCTGCACCGACCCGTCATCACGGACCTGCGCCGCCGCACCCAGCCGTTCATCCGCCACCGCCTGAACGACGCCCTGCGCCTGCACCCCGACCCCTGCCCCTGCGGACAGGCCGCCCGCCGCGTGCACAGCATCGCCGGACGCCAGGACGACGCCCTGCACCTGCCCGGCGCGGCAGGGGAGACCGTCACCGTCTGGCCGGACTTCCTGCGCGGCGCCCTGGCCAGCGTGCCCGGCCTGAACGAGTACCACGCCGAACAGACCGGCCCCGCCGCCCTCACCCTGCACCTCGACCCGCACGACCCTGCCACCCACGCACTCGCCCTGCACGCCGTTCACGCCGCCCTGCTGCGCACGCCCGCCGACCCGGAACGCCTCACCCTGACCACCCGGCCCCTCGACCCGCCCGCCCCCGGCACCAAACGCCGCCGCGTCACCCGCACCTGGAACCCCACATGACCCAACCCAACCCCGCCATGCTGGGCGTGCGCCTGCTCGCCACCGCCCAGGCGCTGCCCGAACGCCGCGTTCCCACCGCCGAGGTCGCCGCCCTGTGCCACGTCCCCGCCGACCTCGCCATCAAACGCACAGGCGTCCACGAACGGCGCTGGCTGTCCGGCACCGAGACCGCCCTGAGCCTCGGCACGCAGGCCGCCCGTGAAGCCCTGAACCGCGCCGGACTGGACATCAGCGACGTGGACGTCCTCCTGAACGCCAGCGGCAGCCAGCTGCAACCCATCCCCGACGGCGCCGCCCTCTACGCCCGCGAACTCGGACTGCAAGGCAAGGCCACGTACTCCCTGCACGCCACCTGCCTCAGCTTCCTCATCGCCCTCCAGCACGCCGCGCTCCTCATCCACACCCGGCAGGCCCGGCACGTCCTGATCATCAGCAGCGAAGGCGGCAGCGTCGGCCTCAACCCCGCACAACCCGAAAGCACCCTCCTGATCGGAGACGGAGCCGCCGCCGTCCTCCTCGGCCCACCCGAACACCCCCACCAGGGCCTGCACGCTGGCCGCACCGAAACCCACCCCGCCGGAGCCGACCACACCCGCATCACCGGCGGCGGCACCCTCCGGCACCCCAACCACCCAGACGCCACCCCCACCGACTTCACCTTCGACATGCAGGGCCTGCAAGTCCTGAAACTCGCCAGCCGCGTCGTGCCCCCCTTCCTCGAACGCCTCCGCCCCGGCCTCAGCAGCGGCCTGCCCGGCATCACCCGCGTCATCCCCCACCAGGCCAGTCAGGCCGGCCTCGACCTCATGCGCCGCTACCACTGGCCCGAAGAACAGGTCGAAGTCACGCTCCGCACCCTCGGGAACGTCATCGCCGCCAGCCTTCCCCTCACACTGCACCAGGCGCTCGAAGCCGGGCGGCTGGGCGCGGGGGACACGGCTCTGCTGGTCGGCACGGGGGCGGGGCTCATCGCGGGGGGGGTGATCTGGGAGTTGTAGAGGTTGTCTGGCTGCGGTTTCCCCACCCCCCAGCCCCCTACCCCAGGGGGGCAGGGGGAGCCAGCGTTGGCACTGGGCAGGTATTTCGCGGGCGTTTGTGGTGGGTGTCGGGCGGGGACGGCGACTCCTCACACGCCATCCTTCGCCCTCGCGTCGTTCGCCCCGCGCGCTTCGCGCACGACGGGCCTCGTGGCGACGACGGTTACGTGAGCCAGCCTCCTGGCTCCCCTTGAGGGGAGCTGTCAGCGAAGCTGACTGAGGGGTTCCGCTGCGCAGCAGCCTCCCTTCCCCCTGCCCACAACCCACTTCCCTTCCTGTACAGCACCCCGGCCCGGTTCCTGTGTGCGGGCTACGCTGGCCCCATGAGTGTTGACGGCCTGCCGGAGAAGTTTGACGTGATCGTGCATCCTGCGCCTGAACTGCGGGGGGAGTTGCGGGCGCAGCCGAGCAAGAATTACACGACGCGGTACCTGCTGGCGGCGGCGCTGGCGGTGGGGGAGTCGCGGGTGGTGGGCGTGGCGACCAGTGAGGATGCCGGGGCGATGCTGCGGTGCCTGGGGGACTGGGGTGCGGGCGTGGAGCTGGTGGGTGGGGACGCGGTGATCCGGGGCTTCGGTGCGAGTCCGCGTGCGGGCGTGACGCTGAATCCGGGGAATGCGGGGGCGGTGGCGCGGTTCCTGATGGGCGTGGCGGCCCTGACGACCGGGACGGAGTTCGTGACGGACTACCCGGATTCGCTGGGTAAGCGGCCGCAGGGGGATCTGCTGGAGGCCCTGTCGCGGCTGGGCGCGCGGGTGCAGAGCCGGGACGGCATGTTCCCGGTGTCCATCTCGGGGCCGATACGGGGCGGTGTGGTGGAGGTCAGTGCGGAGCGCAGCAGTCAGTACGCCAGCGCGCTGATGTTCCTGGGGCCGCTCCTCCCGGACGGGCTGGAGTTGCGCCTGACGGGGGAGATCAAGAGTCACGCGCCGCTGCGGCAGACGCTGGATACCCTGGCGGCGTTCGGGGTGCGGGCGTCGGCCAGTGAGGACCTGAGCCGCATCTCGATTCCGGGTGGGCAGGCGTTCCGGGCGGGGCGGGTGCTGGTGCCGGGGGATTACCCGGGCAGCGCGGCGATCCTGGCGGCGGCGGTCACGCGGCCCGGCGAGGTGCGCCTGTCGAACCTGCGTGAGCAGGACCTTCAGGGCGAGCGGGAGGCGGTGGCCGTGCTGCGCGAGATGGGCGCGGACATCGTGCGGGACGGCGACGTGCTGACCGTGCGGGGCGGGCGGCCCCTGCATGGCGTGGTGCGCGACGGGGACGGCTTTACGGACGCCGTGCAGGCCCTGACGGGCGCAGCGTCGCTGGCGGGCGGCACGACCACCTGGGAGAACGTGTACACCCTGCGCCTGAAGGAATGCGACCGCATCAGCGACACGCGCCGCGAACTGGAACGCCTGGGCCTGAGCGTCAGTGAAACGCAGGACAGCCTGACGGTCACGGGTACGCCCAGTCTCGCCGGGGGCGTCACCGCCGACGGGCACGGCGATCACCGCATGATCATGCTGCTGACCATCCTGGGCCTCAGCGCGGCCGCGCCGATCCGCATCACGGCCGCGCACCACATCCGCAAGAGTTACCCGCTGTTCTTCCGGCACCTGGAAGAGCTGGGCGCGCGGTTCGAGTATCCGGAAGCCACGCGCGCCTGACGGGCCAGAGCACCAGCGGGAACGGGAAGGCTGCCCTGGACCGGGGCGGCCTTTTTTGTGTCTGGGGGCGGGTTGGAACGGCTTTTCTGGAGTGCGTTCAGAAGCTGGCGTGGGACGTCTGTCCCGCTCCTATGCTGGGGGCGTACCGGGCACAGCCGGACGGCGGGTCACTAGCACCTGTCCCGGCCCGGTGCAAGGGCACCTGAGCGGCGCGTGCCGGTCACGGCAGAATCATACGGATTCCGTCTGTTTCGTTGACAACTTGGGAAGGCGCCAAGTTGCCAACTCCACGTCCGGAACCCGTCCAACTCCCACTCGCTCCGCTCGGGTTGAACGGTTTGTGCAAACCATTCAACCGGAGTCCGTATCAGACCCAGTGCAGGTCACAGGAGGTTCCAGTCATGACTCAGTTCAACACCCCGGATCTTGTCGGTGATTCCCCCGCGTGGCTCAGTTTCATCTGGATCGCGTTCCTGATCAGCATCAGCCTGATGCTGCTGGGCATCTTCTTCATTCCCGTCGACTGGTGGGTCAAGGGCTACCTGTACATGGGCACCCTGTTCCTCACGGCCAGCACCCTGACCCTCAGCAAGAGCCTGCGTGACAGGCACGAGTACGAACGCCTCGTGAACCGCGTCAAGAGTGCCCGCACCGAGCAGGTTCTCAGCAAATTCGAAAGCTGATACGGGTAGGGAGCGGCTGTCGGTGAGTGAACGGACCTGACCGCGTCGCCCCCTTGCCCCCTCCCCCATAGCTGGCGTGAAGCTGCGCTTGAGGCCGCTGGTGGGCGCGGCTCATGAGGGGCTGCTCTCCTGAAGCATGTTCTCAATTCGTGCCCGCCGTCCGCTGCCGTCCTTCCCGTCCGCGTCGTCTGCCCGCTCTGGGGTGGGGCGCGCGGCCGCAGCGCTCCTGGCGGGAATGCTGGCCGTGTCGGGGACCGGCTGCGCTCAGGGTGCCCCGGCCGCCGGCCTGAACGTTCCGGACGGGTTCAGTGTCACGCTGTTCGCAGACGGATTCAAGAAACCGCGCTTCATGGTCGTGGCCAGTAACGGTGACGTGCTGATCAGCGACCAGAGCGCCGGAACGGTCACGGTCATGCCGGACCGCAACCGTGACGGGAAGGCCGACAGTAAGCAGGTGTACGCCAGCGGCCTGAACCAGCCGCACGGGCTGGCCATTCACGGCGCTTACCTGTACGTGGCGAACACGGACGGGGTGGTGCGCTACCCGTACCGGCCCGGTGACACGAAGGCCAGCGCCGCCCCGCAGAAGATCGTGAGCCTGCCGGGCGCGGGCGGTCACTCGACCCGCACGGTGGAATTCGGGCCGGATGGGCGGATGTACGTGGCGGTGGGTAGCACCTGCAACGTCTGCGAGGAAAGCGACCCGAAACGCGCCGCCATCTGGGTGTACGACGCCGACGGCAGGAACGGTAAACCCTACGCGACTGGTCTGCGCAACGCCGTGGGCATTGAGTGGTTCGGGGGTCAGCTGTTCGCCACGAACAACGGCCGTGACATGCTGGGTGACGACCTGCCGCCCGAAGGCTTCTACCGCGTGAAGGCCGGCGGGTTCTACGGCTGGCCGTACTGCTACACCACGCAGCCCGGACAGGCGCAGGTGTGGGACAGGGACTTCGGGAAGAAGACCGCCGATGCCTGCAAGGCCGCCACGCCCGCCTTCTCGCTGACCACCGCGCACTCCGCGCCGCTGGGACTGGCGTTCTACGACGGCAAGACGTTCCCCGCCGCGTACCGGGGGCAGATGTTCGCGGCGCTGCACGGCAGCTGGAACCGCAGCGCCAGGAGCGGCTACAAGGTCATCATGATCGACCCGCAGAGCGGCAAGACCACGGACTTCGTGACGGGCTTCCTGAAAGGCCAGACTGTCGCGGGGCGTCCCGTCGATCTGGTCGTCGCGGCGGACGGGGCCATGCTGCTCAGTGACGACGGGGCCGGGCGCGTCTGGCGCATCCAGGCCCGCTGAAGCCCGGGCGCTGGCCCTGGTGCCGGAACGCGCTTCGTGTCGGTGTGCAGCTTCGTTCAGGGCAGCGGCGCGCTAGACTCCGGGGCGTGTTTGTTACTGGCGTTCCGTCCTTTCCGTCCCGCTCGACCGGCCGGACGCCTGTATGGCGCGTCCACGCTGACGGCCGGGTGAGCGCATGAAGCTCAGCCGTCTGCCGCCGGGCTTCGCGCTCGACACGGCCGCGCAGGGCCTCTCGCTGCGCGAGGAGAGCGTGCAGAGCGTCACGCGCCACTGGACCGACGCGGGCTGGCACGCCGAGGCGACCGTCGTGGACGCCGGGCAGGCCTACCACGCCACCGTGGACCTGCTGCCCCCCCCGGACCCGCAACTGCGCGGCAGCAGCTGCACCTGCGGCCGCTACCGCTGCCGGCACGTGGCCGCGCTGGTCCTGGCGACCGACCCGCCCGACGGTCCCCGCCCCGCCCGTACGGAACCCGCGCCGGACGCCGCGCCCACCGAGGAACCCCTGGACGCCCGCACGCAGCAGTGGCTGGCGTCGTTCACGGAGACCCGCGCGCCCGCCCGTGGCCGGCAGTTCGAGCTGCGGTACGTGCTGCGCTTCCTGCCGCCTGGCACCAGCGTCGGCGGCACGCGCCGCGTGGCCGTGCAGCTCACGCGCGTGCCCCTGCGCGGCGACCTGCCAGACCTGAGCGGCGCCGAACGGTACTCGCTGCCCCGCAACCTCGCCAGCGCCCCGGCCTTCGTGCGGCGCGACACGCACCTGCTGCGCCTGCTGGACGTCGCCACGACCGCCACGCACGAACCCGGCCGCTGGCAGGACGAACTGCACGTCCTGGGTGACCACCCGGCCGCCGACCTGCTGATTGACAGCATGCTCGACTCGGGCCGCCTGTGCTGGGAACGCCCGGACACGACCCTCACGCGCGGCCCGGACCTGCACGGCCACCTCGCCTGGATGTCCGATGCACGCGGCGCGCAGACGCCCACCCTGCACGTCCCGGACGCGCCGGACGCCGTCATCCTGCCCACCCCGCGCCCCTGGGCCGTGCAGCGCCTCGCCCCGGACAGCCAGCAGAACGCCGCCCACCAGAGCGCGGCCCAGCCGCAGAACCAGAACCGCCGCAGGGCCGCGCCCACCCCGACCACGCTGCTCTCGCGCGTGCAGACCGACACGCCGCCCGATCAGGTGGCCCGCTTCCTGACCGGGCCGGTCCTGCCGCCCGCGCAGGCGGTGGCGCTGGCGCACGCCATCACCGCGACCGGCCTGAACCTGCCCATCCCGCAGACCGTGCGCGTGCGCGAGGAACGCCTGCCGTACACCCCGCAACTGCACCTGTCGTCCCGGCCCGGCGCACGTCACGACTCTGCCTACCACACCCCTGGCGCGCGTCCGGAACCCGTGACTGTGCCCACCGCGCACCTGCGCCACGCCTACGCCGGCATGACCGTCCCCGACGCGCACGCCGAGGGCGGAGCCGGACCCACCGTGTACCGCGAGGGCGTCCTGACCCGCGTGGCCCGCGACCTGGCCGCGGAACGCGACGCCGAACACACCGTCGCCCTGGCCGGATTCATGCCGCTGGAAGAGGCCCTGGGAGACACCTACCACCTGACGGCCCCCGACCTCGACAGCCTCCTGACGCTGGGGGACGACGAGGACGCCTGGATGACCTTCATGCGCTCGGGCCGCGCCGAACTGGAAGCGCAGGGCGTCACCGTGCACGTCCACCCGGACTTCCCCATGAACTTCGCCGAGATCACCGACTGGTACGGCGAGACGAACGACTCCTTCGGCGGCTGGTTCACGCTGGACCTGGGGATCGTCGTGGACGGCACCCGCATCAGCCTGATTCCGGTCCTGGCGGACCTGATCGCCCGCCAGCCGGGGCTGTTCACGCCAGAAGCCCTGGCCACCCTCGACGACACCGAAACCCTGCACGCCGCCCTCGACGACGGCCGCCGCGTCGCCCTGCCCGCCGGACGCATCCGCGCCATTCTGGGCGTGCTGGTCGAACTGAACCTGCGCGACCTGCCGCCCGGGCCGCTGCGCCTGCCGCTGCTGGACGCCGCCCGCGTCGCGCAGCTCGAAGAGGCCGTGCAGGCCCGCTGGCTCGGCGCCGAACGCCTGCTGGAACTGGGGCGCAAACTCCGGGATTTCAACGGCATCCGCGACGTCACCCCGCCCGCCAACCTGAACGCCGACCTGCGCCCCTACCAGCGTCAGGGCCTCGCGTGGCTGCAATTCCTGCGCGAGTACGGCATGGGCGGCATCCTCGCCGACGACATGGGTCTGGGCAAGACCGTCATGACCCTGGCGCACCTGCTGGTCGAGCAGGCTTCGGGCCGCGCGGACCGGCCCAGTCTGGTGGTCGCGCCGACCAGCGTGATCGGGAACTGGCAGGCGGAAGCGGCGAGGTTCGCGCCGGACCTGCGGGTGCTGACGCTGCACGGCAAGGACCGCCGCGCGCTGTTCCCGCAGATTCCGCAGCATGATCTGGTGCTGACCACGTACCCGCTGCTGCCGCGCGACATCGACGAGCTGGGCGCGTTCGGGTACCACCTGGTGATTCTGGACGAGGCGCAGAACATCAAGAATGCCCGCACGGCGGCGGCCAAGGCGGCGGGCGCTCTGAACGCCCGGCACCGGCTGGCGCTGACCGGCACGCCACTGGAAAACCACCTGGGCGAGCTGTGGTCGCAGTTCAACTTCCTGGCCCCGGGCCTGCTGCACGACGAGAAAACCTTCCGGGAGCTGTACCGCACGCCCATCGAGAAGCGCGGCGAGGCGGGGCGGCGCGCCGCGCTGGCCGCGCGGGTCCGGCCGTTCATCCTGCGCCGCGAGAAGCGGGACGTGGCGCGCGAACTGCCGCCCAAGACCGAGATTCCGGTGCGCGTCACGCTGGACGGCGACCAGCGGGACCTGTACGAGACGGTGCGCGTCACCACCGAATCCCGCGTGCGTGAGGAACTGCGCGCCCGGGGCCTGTCGCGCAGCACCATTGCCATCCTGGACGCCCTGCTGAAACTCCGGCAGGCGGTCACCGACCCGCGCCTCGTGAAACTGGAAGCGGCGCGCAGCGTGGAAGGCAACGCGAAATTCGAGTGGCTGAGCACCAACCTGCCGCAGATGGTCGAGGAAGGCCGCCGCGTCCTGATCTTCAGCGGGTTCGCCACGCTGCTGGGCCACCTGGAAGACTGGCTGCGCGACATCCGCATTCCGTACTCCATGATCACGGGCAGCACCCAGGATCGCCAGAGTCAGATCGAGGCGTTCCAGAGCGGTAAGACGCACGTGTTCCTGATTACCCTGAAGGCCGGCGGG
The DNA here is from genome assembly GCF_028622095.1 of Deinococcus aquaticus. Lineage (NCBI taxonomy): Bacteria > Thermotogati > Deinococcota > Deinococci > Deinococcales > Deinococcaceae > Deinococcus > Deinococcus aquaticus. The sequence continues at coordinate 1,940,214 of NZ_CP115165.1, forward strand.
GTCGGCCTGAACCTCACGGCGGCCGACACGGTCATCCACTACGACCCGTGGTGGAACCCGGCCGCCGAGGATCAGGCGACCGATCGCGCGTACCGCATCGGGCAGGACAAACCGGTGTTCGTGTACAAACTGATCGCGGCGGGCAGCGTCGAGGAACGCATCCTGGACCTCCAGGCGCGCAAGGCCAGTCTGGCGCGCGGCATTCTGGACGGCGGCCTGAGCGACGCCACGCAACTGACCACCGCCGACCTCGACCGCCTGTTCGCGCCGCTGGAAGACGGGGCCGACAGCGACGCCGGGCCGGACAGCCGCGACCCCGACGAGGACGACAGCACCGACGGCAACGGCCGTGACGGCGCCCTGACCCGCCCGGACGTGCTGGTCCGGCGGTGAGGCGCATCCACCGACAGGCCGGACGGTGTAGACCGGCCCCCGCGCCCCGCTTGAGTCCCGCCCGGCCGGGGCGCTATGCTGCGCCGCATGAACGCGAACGGCAAGTGGTGGTGGCCCGGTTTCCCCTGGGCTTGACACGTCTGCTGTTCCCGCACGGAACGCGCCCAGGTGGATCACTCCACCGGGCGCGTTCTCTGTACGGCCCACCTCACCTCACCCGGCCACCCTGCCCCCGGCGGCGACACCCAGGAGCGTCATGACGAATCCCACAGCCCACCCCCACACCCCGCACGCGCTGGCCGTCGCCGCGCAGGAACTCAACGCCGACCTCGACACGCCCGTCACCGCGTACCTGAAGGCCGCGCAGGGCGAACCCGTCGCCTTCCTCCTCGAAAGCGTCGAGGCGGGCGAGAAACTCGGCCGGTACTCGTTCATCGGCGTGGGCGAACAGGGCCGTTTCGAGGCGCGCGGCACGCACGTCACCAGCAGCGGCACCTTCGGCACGCACGACGGCCCCGTGCCCGACCCCCTGGCGCACCTGTACGCCGCCGCCACCCGCCCCGCCCCCGTTCCGGCCGGGCTGCCTGCCCTGATCGGCGGGGCCGTCGGGTACGCCGCGTACGACCTGATCCGTGCGTACGAGACCCTGCCCGACAGCAACCCCGACGAACTCGGCGTGCCTGACGCCTGCTTCATCGCGCCACGCGGCATGGTCATCTTCGACCACCTCAAGCACCGCCTGATCGCCGTCGCCACTGCCCCGCAGCAGGCCGACGCCGACGCCGAGGTCGCCGCGCTCGTGCAGCGCCTGCGCGGCCCGCTGCCCTACGTGCCCGGCCAGAACCCCACGCCCGCCCCCACCTTCACCAGCAACTTCACGCCCGACACCTACCGCGACGCCGTGAACCGCGCCCTGGACTACATCCGCGCTGGAGATATCTTCCAGGTGGTGCCCAGCCAGCGCTTCAGCGCGCCCCTGGGCGACCTGCACCCCTTCGCGCTGTACCGCGCCCTGCGCCGCGTGAACCCCAGTCCGTACCTCGGGTACCTGCAACTCGGGCCGGTCACGCTGGTCGCCAGCAGCCCCGAGAGCCTGCTGGCCAGCGACGGCCGCACCGTCACCACCCGCCCCATCGCCGGCACCCGCACGCGCGGCACCACCCCCGAACACGACAACGCCCAGGCCGCAGAACTTCTGGCCGACGAGAAGGAACGCGCCGAGCACCTCATGCTCGTCGACCTGGGCCGCAACGACCTCGGCCGGGTCAGCCGGTACGGCAGCGTCCGCGTGCACGACGCCTTCACCATCGAACGCTACAGCCACGTCATGCACATCGTCTCCAGCGTCACCGGCACCCTCCGGGACGACCAGACGCCCCTGCACGCGCTGGCCAGCGTGCAACCCATGGGCACCGTCAGCGGCGCCCCCAAGATCCGCGCCATGGAAATCATCGACGAACTCGAACCCACCCGCCGAGGCCCCTACGGCGGCAGTTTCGGCTACATCGCCCACGACGGCAGCATGGACATGGCCCTCACGCTGCGCACCATGGTCATCACGGGCGGTCAGGTTCACATCCAGGCCGGCGCGGGCGTCGTCGCCGACAGCGACCCCGCCAGCGAGGAACTCGAAACCCGCAACAAGGCCGCCGCCCTCATGCGCGCCGTCGAACTGGCCGCCGGAGGGCTGTGAGTGCAGGGTCGGGAGTGGGGCGGCCGCGCCCGGCAGCCCACCGCCCGGCCCCGCCGTTCAGGCGCTGACCGTCCCGACCCGCCGAATCTCCAGTGCCGAATTTCCAGCGCCGTCGCCTACCCGGACACCCGCTCTGCGCGCATGAAAGGACAATCACGATGACCACCCCATCTGTTCCCACCCCCCACCCCGCACCCCGCATCCTGCTGATCGACAATTACGACTCGTTCACGTACAACCTCGTGCAGTATTTCGGGGAGCTGGGCGCGGACCTGACCGTGTGGCGCAACGACGCGTTCACGCTGGACGAGGTGCGGGCGCTGAACCCGGACGCGATCGTGGTGTCGCCGGGACCCTGCACGCCGACCGAGGCGGGACAGAGCGTGGCGGTGATCCGGGAACTGGGGCCGACTGTGCCGACGCTGGGCGTGTGCCTGGGCCACCAGAGTATCGGGGAGGCGTTCGGGGCGCAGGTGGGCCGCGCGATCCTGCCGGTGCACGGCAAGACCAGTCCGGTCCGGCATGACGGCTCCGGGCTGTTCGCGGGCCTGCGGGACGGGGTGACGGTCACGCGGTACCACTCGCTGGTGGTGCGGGACCTGCCGCCGGAACTGGTGGCGACCGCCTGGACGACCGACCCGCAGGAAGAGGTCGTGATGGCGCTGCGGCACCGTGAATTCCCGGTGTTCGGCGTGCAGTTCCACCCGGAGAGCATCGCCACGGAGGGCGGCATGGAGATGATCCGGAATTTCCTGGCGGAGGTGCGGGCCTTCCAGGCAGCGCGGGCCGCGCTGGCGGGGGAGGCGGGCGCATGATGCACGCGAGGCTGATGAACGGCGAGCGGCTCTCGCAGGGGGACGCGGCGGCGTTCATGCGCGAGGTCATGGAGGGCGACATGAGCGGCGTGCGGCTCGCGGCGGCCCTGGCAGCCCTGCGGGTGCGCGGCGAGACGGCCGAGGAGATCGCGGGCTTCGCGCAGGCCATGCGGGAGAACGCGGTGCGCGTGAACGTCACGCCCCGCCCGGTGCTGCTGGACGTGGTCGGCACGGGCGGCGACGGCGCGCACACCTTCAACATCAGCACCACGACGGCGTTCGTGGTGGCGGGCGCGGGCGTGCCGGTCGCCAAGCACGGCAACCGCGCCGCGAGCAGCCGCGCCGGCAGTGCGGACGTCCTGGAGGCGCTGGGCGTGAACCTGGACGCCAGCCCGGAGGTCGTGGCGGACGCCGTGAACACCCTGGGCATCGGGTTCATGTTCGCCCGCAACTACCACCCGGCCCTGCGGCACGCGGCGGCCGTCCGGTCGGACCTGGCGGCCAGGACGGTGTTCAACATACTGGGACCACTCAGTAACCCGGCCGGCGCGACGCATCTGGTGGTGGGGGTGTTCAAGCCCGAGCTGACGCGCACGCTGGCCGAGGTGCTGCGCCTGCTCGGGGCGGGTGGCGCGACCGTGGTGTACGGCGACGGGCTGGACGAATTCACGGTGAGCGGCGTGAACACCGTCTCGGGCCTGCGGGACGGCGAGATCATCGACCGCACCCTGCACCCGGAAGAGGCGGGCGTGGACCTGCACCCCAGAGAGGCGATCGTGGGCGGCACGCCCGCCGAGAACGCGGAGATCACGCGCGCCCTGCTGACCGGCGGCGGCACACCTGCCCAGCGGGACATCGTGGCACTGAACGCTGGGGCGGCCCTGCGCACGGCGGGCGCGGTGGAATCCATCCGCGCCGGGGTGGAACTGGCGCGCACGGTCATGAGCAGCGGGGCGGGCTGGAACGTGCTGCAACGCTACGCCACCCGCACGCGCGGCAGCTGACCCGTCCGGCCGGAGATAGGACGCTGACAGGCCTTGGTTAATACCTGCTGAACCTCCGTCAGATACGGGGTTTTCTTCCGGCGTTTAGCGTGGAGGTCGGAGGAACCCCCATGTCCCAGAGCACCACCCCGCCCGGCCTGGACCTCGCCCTGACCGTCACGGTCAACGGCGAGCGTCAGGAAATCCGTGTTCCCGTGCAGGCGACCCTGCTGGACGTGCTGCGCGAGCGGCTGCACCTGACCGGCACCAAGAAGGGCTGCGATCACGGGCAGTGCGGCGCGTGCACGGTGCATGTCGGCGGCCAGCCGCACCTGAGTTGCCTGACGCTGGCCCTGAGCTGCGAGGGCCGCGAGGTCACGACCATCGAGGGCCTCGCCCCGGCGGGCGGAGAACTGCACCCCATGCAGGCGGCGTTCATCGAGCATGACGCCTTCCAGTGCGGGTACTGCACGCCGGGCCAGATCATGAGTGCCGTGGCGTGCGTGCAGCAGGCGCAGGCGGGCGACGCGGACGCCATCCGGGAGTTCATGAGCGGCAACCTGTGCCGCTGCGCGGCGTACCCGCAGATCGTGGCCGCCATTCAGGACGTGGCCGGGCAGTCAGGCCAGGGTGCAGGCACCGCCGGAGCGGTCCAGTGAGACCCTTCGCGTACGTCCGCGCGCACGAGATCGGCGAGGCAGCCGGGCAGCCCGGGAAATTTCTGGCGGGCGGCACGACCCTGATCGACCTGATGAAACTGGACGTGGAACGCCCGGCGCAGGTGACGGACATCACGGGCCTGCCGCTGGCGGACATTGCCGAGCAGGGCGACGGCGTGCGGATCGGCGCGCTGGCCAGTATGGCGCAGGTGGCCGATCATCCACTCATCGCGGCGCGGTACCCGGCGCTGCGTAACGCCCTGCTGGCGGGCGCGTCGCAGCAGATCCGCAACATGGCCAGCATGGGTGGGAACGTCATGCAGCGCACCCGCTGCCCGTACTTCCGGGACACGTCGTTCACGGCGTGCAACAAACGCGAGCCGGGGTCCGGGTGCGGCGCCATCGCCGGGAACCACCGCAAGCAGGCGATCCTGGGCACGTCGGACGCCTGTGTGGCCCTGCACCCGTCGGATGCCAGCGTGGCCCTCGTCGCGTACGACGCCACCCTGACCCTGCGCGGCCCGGACGGCGAGCGCGAGGTGAGTCTGCAGGACTTCAACCTGCTGCCCGGCCAGACGCCCCACCTGGAACACGACCTGCGGGAAGGCGAACTGATCACCGCGATCAACCTGCCCGCCCCGCCCGCCGGGAACGGCGTGTACCTGAAGGTCCGCGACCGCGAGAGTTACGAGTTCGCGCTGAGTTCCTGCGCGGCCATGCTGGACGTTCAGGGAGGTGTCATCCGCGCGGCGCGCGTGGCGCTGGGTGGGGTCGGCACGAAACCCTGGCGGTCCCCGGAGGCCGAGGCGGCCCTGACCGGCCAGCCCGCCACCCGGGAGACCTTCGAGGCGGCTGCCCGCGCCGCGCTGGCCGGGGCGACCCCGCTGGAGCAGAACGTCTTCAAGGTCCCGCTGACCGCGAAGGTCATCGTCCGCGCGCTGCTGGCCGCGCTGGCGGGCGAACCTGCCGACGGACATGGGGACGGCCAGAGCACCGGGCAGGGCCAGAATGCCGATCAGGGGGGAACCGCATGACCGCCGGAGAGCAGAAGAAGTACGTGGGTGCGCGCGTCAGCCGCGTGGACGGCCCTGCCAAGGTGCGAGGCGAGGCCACCTTCGCCGCCGAGCATGACATCCCCGGTGCACTGCACGCCGTCCTGATCAGCGCCGCGTGCGCGCATGGCCGCATCAGCCGCCTGGACACGGAGGCGGCGCGGCAGGTGCCGGGCGTGCTGGACGTGTTCAGTTACCAGTCGGACGGCTGGAAGATGCACAAGATCAAGGGCTACCCGAAAGGCCCGGCCGGGACCAGCCTCCTGCCGTTCCAGGGGCCAGAGGTCTCGTACCGGGGCGAGCCGGTCGCGCTGGTCGTCGCCGGGACGCTGGAGGCCGCCCGGCACGCCGCGCTGCTGGTCGAGATCGAGTACGAACAGCGCCCGCACCACGCCACGTTGCAGGCCGCGCTGGACGGCCCGTTGCTGGCCCGCAAGCCCATGCCGCCGCTGGGGCACTCGCGCGGGAACGCCGGGAAGGTGCTCAAGGGGGCCGATCACGTGACCGGGCGGACGTACGACACGCCCACCCAGCATCACAACCCCATGGAGATGCACGCCGTGATCGCCGACTGGGACGGCGACGAGCGCGTCACGATCTACGAACCCACCCAGTGGATGCAGTCCGCGCAGGGCACCCTGGCCGCCGCGCTGGGCCTGGAACCGGAGAATGTGCATGTGGTCAGTCCGTTCGTGGGAGGGGGCTTCGGCAGCAAGGCCACCAGCTGGCCGCACCTGCTGGTCACGGCGCTCGCCGCGCGCACCCTGCGCCGCCCCGTGAAACTGGTCCTGACCCGCGCGCAGATGTTCGCTGCCGTCGGGTACCGGGCCGCCACCCGCAGCGAGTACCGCGCCGCGCTGGACGGTGACCGCATCAGCGCGCTGGAACTGCACGCCCACACCCAGACCGGCCCCGCCGACCTGTTCCCCGAGCAGGTCGGCATGATCCCCAAGATGCTGTACGCCACCCCGAACATGGAGTTCAAGCAGACGCTGGTGCAGACGAACGCCGGGCCGAACATCATGATGCGCGCCCCCGGCGAGGCCAGCGGCAGCTTCGGCCTGGAAGTCCTGATGGACGAACTGGCCGCCCAGGTCGGACTGGACCCCCTGGAGTTCCGCCGCCGCAACCACGCGGACACCGACCCGGAAAGCGGCAAACCGTACTCCAGCAAGCACCTGCTCGAATGCTACGACCGCGCCGCCGAGGCGTTCGGCTGGCAGAAGCGCACGCCCGAGCCGGGCAGCATGAAAGACGGCGAAACCCTGATCGGCTGGGGGATGGCGACCGCCGCGTACCCTGTGTACGCCAGCGCCGCGACCGCCCGCGCCCGCCTGCACGCCGACGGCCGCGTGGAGGTCGAGGCCGGCTCGCACGACATCGGGACCGGCACGTACTCCATCCTCGCTCAGATTGCCGCCGACGCGCTCGGCACCGACCTGGACCGCGTGACCGTGAAACTCGGGGACAGCCGCCTGCCCAAGAACGGGTACAGCGGCGGCAGCCGCACTGCTGGCAGCGTCGGCAGCGCCGTCCTGGCCGCCGCGCAGGGCCTGCGGCAGGAACTCGTGGATCTCGCCGTGAACGACCCCGAAAGCCCCCTGTACGGCGTGGCACCCATCGACATCGAGGCGCGGGACGGCGCGCTGCACGCCGGAACCCGCACCGACACCCTGAGCGGCATCCTGACCCGCGCGGGCAAGGAGCAGCACGAAACGTACCGCGAGATCATCCCCAACGGTGGCGGCCAGAAGGAACTCGACGCCCTGAAAAAGGGCCAGGACGGCATGATCCAGGCCGTCACGGACACCCACGCCCGCTACTCGTTCGGCGCGGTGTTCGTCGAGGTGCGCGTCGACCCGGACTTCATGACGCCCCGCGTGTCCCGAATTGTCGGGGCGTTCGATATCGGGCAGGTCCTGAACGCCAAGACCGCCGAGAGTCAACTGATCGGCGGCCTGATCTGGGGCGTGTCTGCCGCGCTGCACGAGCAGGGCGAGACCGATCCCGCCACTGGCCTGATGCTGAACAGCAACCTCGCCGATTACCACATTCCCGTCAACGCCGACATCCGCGAGGTCCGCGCCATCGCCCTGAACGGCCACCCGGACTTTCACACCAGCGCTCTCGGTGCGCGCGGCGCCGGGGAACTCGGCATTGTCGGCACGGCCGCCGCCATCGCCAACGCCATCCACCACGCGACCGGCAAACGCATCCGCAGCACGCCCATCACCGTGGACAAACTGCTGGGCTGACCGTCAGCCGTGATCGGTGGGGGAGGGGGCCGCCGGGTCGTCCTCCCCCTGCCAGTTCTCCCGACTCAGGGCGGCGGCGTTGCGCAGCATCCAGCCCTGCACGGGTAGACCCTCCAGCCAGTCCTGCACGGTCGGAATGCGGCCCAGGTCTTCGAGCACGTGCTGCTCGCCGATCAGGCGGGTGGGTACGTGCCGGCCGTCGCTGGCGCGGACCACGGTCGGCCCGAAGAACTGCTCGCACAGGAAGATCCCGAATGTGCTGTGCAGCACGGCGCGGTGCCGGGCGTCGGCCCAGTGCCCCTTGGTCTGGTCGAACCAGCCGTGCACGGCCAGGTAATCGTCGGGCACGCCCCCGAAACGGCGGGCACTGCTCTGCGCGTGGTGCCAGGGGTGCGCCATGTCAGACCGGCAGCCCGCTGGCGTAGCGCCGCCCGAACAGCCGCGTCACGCGGTTCAGGCGTTGCACGGCCGGATCGTCGCTGTCCTCGATCACCTGACGGGGCACGTCCAGTTCCGCGCCGGTGTCGTCCTCATGGTCGAAGGTCAGGTCGATGGGTGGCCGTCCGGGCGTCAGGGCCAGCAGGGACTGAGCCAGGGCGAGTTCGAAGGCCGGCACGCGCGTGTCGATGATGTGGAACAGGGTCAGCCCGGTCCGGTCGAGCAGGTCGCCGAGCTGTTCGTCGGTCAGCCACGCTGGCAGGGGACGCTGCCGTGACTGGAATCCCCGGTACGCCGCCCGCAGGGTCGGGTCGAGTCGGCCCGGCGTGTCCAGCAGCGCCGTGAGGGCCGTGTCGGTGTCCTCGTCCACCTCGAGGTCGTCGAAGTTCGCGCCGCGCATGGCCTGGATGCTCAGGCGGCGGGCGGCGGCCTCGGCCGCCTCGCGCGAGGCGTACAGGCCCGCTGGATTCACGCCCTCCAGCGATAGCGTGTGGTCGGCGTACCACTCGTCGTTGAACTGCGCGAGTCTGCGGATCAGCAGATAGGCCGGGTGACCGTGAGTCATACTCACATATTATGTTATTGGCGTAATTGTGGCAAGAGGAGGTTTCAGCCCGCCGCCACCATCCGCCGGTGGTAGTTCACCTGCCCCAGGTGCCAGTTCAGGTGCCCGTACAGGTGAATCAGGAAGTACTGCGTGGTCATGCTCTGCGGAAAACCGGGCAGTTGCGCCGGGTGCGGCGCGTCCAGCGCGGCCGGGTCCAGCCGGTCCAGCGTACCCGCCACCAGCGCCGACACGCCCCGCACACCCGCGATCAACTCGGCGCGCGGCACGTCCCGCCGCGCGAACTCCGCCGGACGGTCCCGCATGAACGCCACGCCCCCCAGATCCGCCCCCACGAACTGCGACAGATTCCCGATCAGGTGCAGCGCCAGCGTCCCACCCGAATTCAGCACGCCGTCCGGCACGGCCCACACCGACGCCTCGTCCGGGTACGCCTCCAGTTCCAGCGTCAGCTTCTCCAGATCCCGCACGAACAGATCCCGCAATTCAGGCAGCATGCGCGCAGCTTACCGGGCCTGACGGGGACCGCAGGTCACCAGAAGCCCACCTGACTGGTAGAACCCCGTCTGGAACGGGTGTAAACCCAGTGCCGAGGCGTACGCTGTGAGCATGGGCAGATCGAACCGGCGTCTGCGGCGGCGCAGGCGATACCGGTCCACTTCTTCGAACGCAAAAGGCTCGCCCAGTTGCCAGAACCGCCAGAAGCCCTCCGTGTTCCGCAGACCGACGGATCGCCGCCAGCCGCTGCCTTCCGTGTCCAGCACGGTCAGGCCGAGCGCCTCCGAGGCCTCTCCGTTCGTACCCAGCGGGACAGCCTCGATCAGTACGGCTCGGCACTTCAGCGCCTGCGCCAGTCCGGGGAGCACGCTGCTGGCATTCGTGCCCAGCGCGTAATTGTTGAAGTATGCCGTCCATCCGGGCGTGGCGGTCGGGATGAAGAGGTGCCGCTGTCCCAGGAACGACAGGGATTCCAGGCGGGTGAGGCTGACCGGTACGTCTTCCGGAGGGCAGGGGAGAGACACGCAGGGACGACCCTCCGCCACCTGCATGGCGACGAAGGCCCGCGCCGCCGCGTCCGGTGGGCAGCCCAGGAAGCTCAGGTGTGTGCCGGTGGGTGGCGCGAACGGCAGGTCCGCAACGCTCAGCAGCGTCATAGGCTGTTTACCGGGGCGGCAGCAGCAGTTTGCCTTCCAGTGGGGTGCTCAGGACGATGCTGGTGTCGCAGGTGAAGCCCATGTTGATCAGTTCGGTCAGCATGTTTTCCAGGGCGCCCACGTCGGGCACGGCGACTTTCAGGATGCAGGAGTTGTCGCCGGTGACAGAGTGGCATTCCAGCACGCCGTCGTGTTTGGTGGCCCAGCGGACCAGGGTGGGGTCGTTGCGGCCGCTGTCCTGCACGCCGATGAACGCGGTGATGGTGCGGCCCAGGGGTTTGCTGGCGACGCGCACGCCGTAGCCGAGGATCACGCCGGCGTCCTCGAGGCGGCGGACGCGTTCCGTGACGGCGGGGGCGCTCAGGCCGACGCGGCGGCCGAGTTCGCGCATGCTGAGGCGCGAGTCGGTCTGGAGCTCCTGAAGGATGCTGTGATCGAGGGGGTCGAGGTGGCCGCCGGACTGTCTCATGCCCCTAGCCTAGCATTTGGAAGGTTGGGGGTGGCGTTTGAGAGTTTTGTGTGTGTGAAACCTGCCCGCAGGCGGGGTGTGCGCACATTCCAAAGTGGGCCGCGCGGCACGGACAATAAGCGGGCACCCAATTCACGTTTCGCCCCCCAGCACCCCGGAGGCTGCCATGCCCATTCACCCGAACGCCACCACCGACAGCCAGACCATGCTTCCCCGCAACCACCGCGCGCCCAGGTGGGCAGACGTGCCCGACGAGCAGTGGTACGACTGGAAATGGCAGCTCAAGAATCGCATCAACACCGTCGAGGAACTCGAATCCGTCATCCGCCTGACCGACAGTGAACGCCAGGGCGCCAGTGCCAAGGGCATCTTCCGGCTGGACATCACCCCGTACTTCGCGTCCCTGATGCACCCCACGGACCCCACCTGCCCCGTCCGGCGACAGGTGATCCCCACGCACCACGAACTCGAACCGTTCACGTCCATGATGGAAGACAGCCTCGCCGAGGACAAGCACAGCCCCGTACCCGGCCTCGTGCACCGCTACCCGGACCGCGTGCTGATGCTGGTCACCACCCAGTGCGCCAGCTACTGCCGCTACTGCACCCGCAGCCGCATCGTCGGCGACCCCAGCGAGACCTTCAACCCCGCCGAGTACGAGGCGCAACTGAACTACCTGCGCAACACGCCCCAGGTGCGCGACGTGCTCCTCAGCGGCGGCGACCCCCTCACGCTCGCCCCGAAAGTCCTGGGCCGTCTGCTCGCGGAACTCCGCAAGATCGAGCACATCGAGATCATCCGCATCGGCACGCGCGTGCCCGTGTTCATGCCCATGCGCGTCACGCAGGAACTCTGCGATGTCCTCGCCGAGAACCACCCCGTCTGGATGAACATCCACGTCAACCACCCCCGCGAGATCACCCCGGAAGTCGCCGACGCCTGCGACCGCCTCACCCGCGCCGGCGTGCCCCTCGGCAACCAGAGCGTCCTGCTGCGCGGCGTGAACGACCACCCCGTCATCATGCAGAAACTCGTGCGGGAACTCGTCAAGATCCGCGTCCGCCCCTACTACATCTACCAGTGCGACCTCGTCCACGGCGCCGGGCACCTCCGCACCACCGTCAGCAAGGGCCTGGAAATCATGGAAAGCCTGCGCGGCCACACCAGCGGCTACTCGGTGCCCACCTACGTCGTTGACGCGCCCGGCGGCGGCGGCAAGATCCCCGTCGCACCCAACTACGTCCTCAGCCACAGCCCCGAGAAACTGATCCTCCGCAACTTCGAAGGCTACATCGCCGCGTACAGCGAACCCACCGACTACACCGGCCCCGACATGCTCGTCCCCACCGACTGGCAACGCAAGGAACCCGGCCAGAGCGGCATCTACGGCCTCATGGAAGGCGAACGCATCAGCATCGAACCCAAAGAATTCAGCGAAAGCCGCAACCGCCCCGGCGCCACCAAACACCGCCTGAACAGCCGCGAAGACAAATGGGCCGCCCACGGCATCGGCCTGGATGTGGCCGTGACCGACACTGCGCCCGACGGCATGGTACAGACCGCGCAACCCGTCAGCGGGGACTGAAAGAAAGGCGACCCCTCTGCTTCGCAGCTGTACCAGCCAGTCCGCTGCGCGGCCAGCTCCCCTCAAGGGGAGCCAGAAATCACGCCTCCCCTTGAGGGGAGGTGCCCCGAAGGGGCGGAGGGGTCGTCCGCGACTCTGCCGTCCCTCCCCCAGGAGAACCCCAATGACTACCCTTCCCAAACCCCGTCAGCCTGAACTCAAGACTTCTCTGCCCGGTCCCAAAACTGCGGCGATCATGGCCCGCGACGCCCAGCACCTCTCGACCTCGTACATGCGGCCTTACCCGTTCGTGCCGGATCAAGGGGAGGGCGTGTGGCTCACCGACGTGGACGGCAACACCATGCTGGATTTCTTTGCGGGAATCGCGGTCAGCACGACCGGGCACGCGCATCCGCATGTGGTGAAGGCCGTGCAGGAGCAGATCACTAGGTTCGCGCACGTGTGCCTGACGGATTACCCGCAGGAGATCACGACCAGCCTCGCCGAGCGCATGGTGAAGCACGTCGAGAAACCCGGTGAGAAGTGGCGCGTGTTTTTCGGGAACAGCGGCGCGGAGGCCGTCGAGGCGGCCGTGAAACTGGCCCGCAACCATACGGGGCGGTCGCACATCATCAGCACGCTGGGCAGCTTCCACGGGCGCACGTACGGCGCGATCACGCTGACGGGTAGCAAGACGAAGTACAAGCGGGGGTTCGGGCCGTTGCTGCCGAACGTGTCGCACGTGCCGTACCCGAATCCGTTCCGGCCGCCGCTGGGCAGCACGCCGCAGTTCTGCGGGGACGCGGTGCTGGCGCACGTGAAGAACCTGTTCCAGACGGTCCTGCCGCCGGATGAGGTCGCGGCGTTCATCATCGAGCCGATGCAGGGCGAGGGCGGGTACATCGTGCCGCCGATGGGCTTCCTGAAGAAACTGCGTGGGCTGTGCGACCAGCACGGCATCCTGCTGATCTTCGACGAGGTGCAGGCCGGGATGGGCCGTACCGGGAAGATGTACTCCTTCCAGCAGTTCGAGGAGTACGGCGGTGTGCAGCCGGACATCATCACGGTCGCCAAGGGCATCGCGTCGGGCCTGCCGATCAGCGCCATGCTGGCGAAGGAAAGCGTGATGACGTGGCCGGTCGGGTCGCATGGCAGCACCTTCGGCGGGAACCCCGTGGCGGCCGCGGCGGCGCACGCCACGCTGGACCTGCTTGAAGGCGTGGTCAAGCACCCCGGTTGCGGCGACAGCCTGATGGAGAACGCGGCCAGCGTGGGCGAGTTCATCCTGACCGAACTGAAGGGCATGCAGGCGGAATTCCCGTTCATCGGGGACGTGCGCGGCCAGGGGCTGTTCATCGGACTGGAATTCGTGAAACCCGACGGCAGCCCCGACGGGAAGCTACGCGACGCGGCCAGCATGGCGATGTTCGAGCGCGGCCTGCTGAACCTCGACTGCGGCGAGGCTGTCATCCGCATCAGCCCGCCCCTGATCCTGACGCGCGAGGAAGCCGCGACAGGCCTGGAAATCATGCGGGACGCCCTGCGCGCCCTGAAGTAACCCCCCTGAAATAACACGGTCAGCTACCGCCGATCACGGGTCCTGCGCCGACAAGGCAGAGGACCGCACGCTCCGACTGGAGGTGCGGTCCTCTCTTCATGACCGGACGTGGGTTCAGATCAGGCCGGTCATCTCCTGCTCACGGCGTTCCGTCAGCGGAATCACGGACGGGCCAGCCGGACCCTGCGGTCCCTGGGGGCCCTGCGGACCAGTCGGGCCAGTCGGGCCGGTGTCGCCCTTGTCACCCTTCGCTCCCTGCGGACCCTGAGGTCCGACGTCCCCCTTCGCTCCGGCGGGTCCGGTTGCCCCATCTGGTCCCACCGATCCGGTGTCACCCTTGTCGCCCTTCACGCCCTGCGGACCCTGAGGTCCGGCGTCACCCTTCGCTCCGGCAGGTCCGGTCGCCCCAGCTGGCCCGACGGTGCCGATCTCACCCTTGATGCCCTGCGGACCGATGGGGCCAGCGGGACCAGTCAGGCCGATGGCGCCCTGAGGCCCAACGGCGCCGATCTCACCCTTGACGCCCTGCGGACCGATGGGACCAGCGGGACCAGTCAGACCGATCGGGCCAGTCGCGCCGACTTCGCCCTTGATGCCCTGCGGACCGATGGGACCGGCGGGACCAGTCAGGCCGATGGCGCCCTGAGGCCCGACGGCGCCGATCTCGCCCTTGATGCCCTGCGGACCGATGGGGCCAGCGGGACCAGTCAGACCGATCGGGCCAGTCGCGCCGACTTCGCCCTTAATGCCCTGCGGACCAATGGGACCGGCGGGACCAGTCAGGCCGATGGCGCCCTGAGGCCCGACGGCACCGATCTCGCCCTTGACGCCCTGCGGACCGATGGGGCCAGCGGGACCGGTCAGGCCGATAGGACCAACGGCGCCGACTTCACCCTTGTCGCCTTTCATGCCCTGCGGTCCGGCCGGTCCCGTCAGGCCGATCGGGCCAGTCGCGCCGACCTCACCTTTCGCGCCTGCGGGTCCGGCGGCTCCTGCGGTGCCGGTGTCGCCCTTGTCGCCTTTAGCTCCGGCAGGGCCAGTCGCGCCGACCTCACCTTTCGCGCCTGCGGGTCCGGCGGCTCCTGCGGTGCCGGTGTCGCCCTTGTCGCCTTTAGCTCCGGCAGGGCCAGTCGCGCCGACCTCACCTTTCGCGCCTGCGGGTCCGGCGGCTCCTGCGGCGCCGGTGTCGCCCTTGTCGCCTTTAGCTCCGGCAGGACCAGTCGCGCCGACCTCACCTTTCGCACCTGCGGATCCGGCGGCTCCTGCGGCGCCGGTGTCGCCTTTGTCACCTTTAGCTCCGGCAGGACCAGTCGCGCCGACCTCACCTTTCGCGCCTGCGGATCCGGCAGCACCTGCGGCGCCGGTGTCGCCCTTGTCGCCCGCAGGGCCAGCGGGACCGGCTGCGCCCGTATCACCCTTCGGACCGGCGGGACCAGCAGGACCGGCGGGACCGGCTGGCCCCTGGATGACTTTCAGTTCGGGCGCGGTGCGCGGGTCGATCAGGACCAGTTGCCCGTTGCGGACGATCACGATCTTGCCCTCGTCGGCGGAGGTCAGGGTCATGCCAGCAGGCGTGGGGATGACTTCCTGCGCGTGGGCGGCGGCGGACAGGCCCAGCAGGGCGGTGAGGATCAGTGCCGTTCGTTTCATGGTGCGCTCCTGTACGTGCAGAGAGAGGAGAGGCTTACTGGTTGAGGGCGACCGATACGGTGGGGCTGTTCAGGGTGTAGGAGTAGTAGTTGTTGAGACCGTCGAGCTTGCCGTCTCCGTTGAAATCCCCGAGGGCCTTGTTCTGAGGCTGCAAGAAATAGCCGTATAGCCCCGTATTGACGGGTGTGCGGTCGAAGGTGCCGTTGCCGAAGCCCCGAGTCAGCTGGTTGTTGTTGATCAGGTCTAGGTGCCCGTCACCGTCCAAGTCTGCCAAGGCATAACCGCTGGCGTCCAACTGCGTGACCGTGAAGCCAAACTGTCCGTTTCCGAGGAGCAGTGTTGTGCTGTTGCGGTGGTACAGGTC
The DNA here is from genome assembly GCF_028622095.1 of Deinococcus aquaticus. Lineage (NCBI taxonomy): Bacteria > Thermotogati > Deinococcota > Deinococci > Deinococcales > Deinococcaceae > Deinococcus > Deinococcus aquaticus. The sequence goes on from NZ_CP115165.1 coordinate 1,955,826, forward strand.
CATGTGCCCGTCCTCGTTGACATCCGCCGGGACCAGATCGGAGGAGTACACATTTGCTGGCCCAGTGGCAGCCGCCTCTGCGGCAAACGTTCCGTCGCCGTTGCCGGACATGATGTACAGCCGGTCTGAAGACGCCGCGAAGTCCAGGCGACCGTCGTGGTTCAGGTCGGCCAGTGGAGGTGCTGAGTAGATCCCGTAGTTAAATGCAGTAGTACCCAGATTGGGCAGGGCGTTGATAGCAGGTGCGAACGTGCCGTCCCCGTTACCCAGGCGTGTACGTAGACCGTAGCTGGAGTAACTGGCGTCGCGTATCCAGGCAATCAGATCGGGTTTCCCGTCGCCGTTCACGTCCTTCAGGGTGTACCCGCTGAGGTCCGTCACACCTGCTTCAATCTCCAGGCTGGTCATGGGGTTGAACTTGCCCAGGCCCTTGTTGATCAGGATGCCCAGCGTGCTGTCGTTGCGGCGCACGGTCAGGTCCAGTCGCCCGTCGCCGTTCAGGTCGGCGGCCGCCAGGTCAGTCGGGGCCTGGCCTGTTCCGGCGGTGTACGCGGTGCGGGCCTGCAGGGTGCCGTCGCCGTTCCCGAGGAACACGCTGACGGTGTTGGCGCTGCTGTCGGTGCTGATGGCGTCCAGTTTGCCGTCCTCGTTCACGTCGGCGGCCAGCAGGTCGCGTATGTCCTGTCCGGCGGCCCGTTCGGTCTGCGCGGTGAAGGTCGCGGTGGCGGGGGCAGTGGCGGTGCGGAACGAGAACACGAACGGCGTGCCCGGCGCGGCGCTCCCCCCGGCGGTCAGGGTGTTGTGCAGCGTCACCTCGACCTGTTCGCCCGCGTGGTACCCGCCGGTCCGGGCGGGAATCAGCAGGCGGTCGCCGCTGGCGCTGGGTGTGCTGGCTGCCGGGGCGCTCTGGCTGGGGCGCACGCTGACGCTGGTCGCCTGCGCGCTGGCGGCGTCTAGGGTCACGCCGCAGAAACGGGCGGTCAGAGTGTCGGTGCGGCCTACCGCGTGCCCGTTCGCGCCCGGCACGGCCAGGGGCGGCGCGGTGAACACCGTGCCGGTGGGCGCGGCGGCGCTGCCCGCGCTGCGCACGTTGCACATGGGGTCACCCGGCACGGGGCTGAACGGCTGCACCTGTAATGTGGCGTTCAGGCTGGCGGCCAGTTGCCGCACGTTCAGGCTGTTGCCGCTGCGCAGTCCCTCGGGCGTTTGCGTCACGCGGCGGGTGCTGTCGCGCACGGGCACGGCCGTGAACGCAAACCCGTATGGGTCGTCCTGCGGGGTGGCCTGCAGGGGCAGGCGCATACCGACGATCATGCGGTTCGCTTCCGTGCCGGTCGCCAGCGTGCGGCCTCCCTGTGGACTCAGGACCGTGAAGCCGTACGGGAGGAGGCCCACGAAACCGGGCGGCGTGAAGGTCAGTTCGTCTTCCGGCAGGAACTGCACGCTGTCGTCACTGCCGGGAATGGTGTGAACACGCAGGGTGGTGGTGTTCAGGGCGCTGGCCTGCGCAGGCCGCACGCTCAGGGCCAGGGCGTCCAGTTCGGTGGCGGTGTACGCGGCCCCGCCGGGCGCACGGACGAAGGTGCTGATGGCCGTGTCGTGCGTGGCGGCAGGCAGCGTGCCGGGCGTGCGCACGCCCAGGAACGACACGTTCTCCAGCGCACTGGGACTGGTGACCGACACCACCGCGTAGATGTACCGGTAGCCCTCGGCGCGGGGGCGGCCCGCTGCGGGCAGGACGTCCGTGCTGCCGCGCGAGACGACCCGCACGGGCGTCACGTTGCCCTGCTCGCTGGTCAGGGCCTGAGCGCCCAGCGTGGGCTCGATGCTGGCCGCGAAGTCCGGGGTGCCCAGCCCACTGAAGCGCAGCGTGAACGCCGCCCCGGCGGGCGTTAAGGGGCCGCCGGGGTTGTTGGCTGTGGGAGGTGGAGGCGTACTGGTGTGGGCGGGCTGAGCACACGCGCCGAGCAGCAGCGCCGTGGTCAGCAGGAACGGAAGGGGTCGTTTCATGCGTGGTCCTTTGCCCGGTCAGGGCCGGTCACTGCGGTAGTCACTGGGGGGTGAGTTGCGTGTACGTGTCGTCGCCAAGCGTGTAGGGGATCAGGCGATTGCCGTAGTTGTAATAGCCTCCAAGCTGAGCCAGTCGGTTCGGTGCCTTCGTCAGCGCCGTGGGAGCCTGTGCGGTGAACCTGTTCGCCCCGCCCAGCAGCACGCTTAGGGAACTGCTGTCGTAATCGGCGGTCAGCACGTCCAGCCAGCCGTCCCCATTCGCGTCCCCGACCAGCAGGTCACGCGGGTCGCTGCCCACGCTCAGGGTGGTCGGCGCGGCGAAGGTGCCGTCCCCATTGCCCAGCACCACATGCACCCCGGCGCTGCTCAGGGCCGCCATGTCCTCGCGCCCGTCGTTATTGAAGTCCCCGCTCGCCACGCGGATCGGGGCCGTGACCGGAATGTCGGCGGCTGCACTGAAGGTGCCGTTCCCGGCCCCCAGGCGCACATTCACGGCGTTCCCACCCGTCGCGGCGACCAGCAGGTCCATGCGCCCGTCGCCGTTCACGTCCGCCGTGACCGCGTCGGACGGCTGCGCACCCACGCTGACCGCAAGCTGCGCGCTGAACGTGCCGCCGCTGTTCAGCAGCACCGACACGGTGTTCGCCGTGCGGTTGGCGGTGATCAGGTCCAGCTGCCCGTCGCCGTTCAGGTCGGCCCGGTCGATACTTTCCGGCCCGGCACCCACCGCGACACTCGTGGCGGGCTGCAGCGTGCCGTCCCCGTTGCCCAGCAGGACCGAGACGTCCCCGCTGCCCGCGTTGCTGGTGAAGGCGTCCAGCTGCCCGTCGCCGTTCAGGTCACCGGTCCCCACGTCACTGGGAGCCGTGCCGACGGCATAGACGCTGCCAGATGTCAGCCACAGTTTGTTTGCGGTGCGACTGGTGATCAGCGTGTGATTGCCTCCATACCCCGCACCGTTCAGGTCTGCCAGGGTGATCGCGGAGAGGTTGGTCAGCTGTTGACCATTGGTGGGATCGTAGATCTGGGGGCTACCGCCATCGGTGTACGTGCCGCTGGCGGGCGCGGTCTGCACGCGGGCGCGGTACACGAACGGCAGGCCCGGCGCGGGCTGCCCCCCGGCAGTCACGCCAGCAGTCAGGGTCACGTCCACTGTCTGACCCGACAGGTAGTCGGGCCTCTGGTACCCGTTGCTGTCCGCCCAGACCGGCACGGTCACGCGGTTACCCACCACGGTCGGTGTGCCGCGCGACGGGGCGTTCTGCGACCAGTGATTCACGACCGTCACGCCGTCCACCGACGTGTCGTCCAGCAGGTTCGTGCGGCACAGCGCCAGCGACAGCGGCGAGTACTGATCCAGGCGCGGGCCGTCCGGTGCGAACACGGCCGGGCCGTTCAGCATCAGGCCTGTGGGGTTCGCGGCCGTGCCGCCCAGGCGCACACCGCACACCGGCCGCACTTGTGTGTTAGGGGTCTGGTACGGATTGTTCAGGCTAGTCCGCCGCGCCGTGCCGGGCAGTACCCGCACTTCCCGCGACTGGTACTGCGGGAACAGTTGCGGGAGCATCCGGTCGAATGCCGCGCGGTTCCCCGGCAGCTGCGCTTCCAGAGATTCGGTTGCCGTCGTGACGGTGTCCTGAGCGAACGTGAACCACCCGCTCAGGCTGTACAAGTCATCTTTCGCCTGCGCCTGCAGCGGCACCCGGAAGCCCAGCGTGACCGTCCCCATCCCCGGATGCGTCCCGTCGAACCCCGGAATGGTGCGGCTGCTGCGGTTGTGCGCCACGAACCCGTACGGCAGGTTCTCACCGCTGAACCCGTTCGCGATGCCCAGCAGCGACACCTCGGACTCGTCGAACAGTTGCAGCGTGTCTTCCTCGCCGGGCAGCAGTGTCGGCTGCAGGGTCATGGGGTCCTGTGTGACCGGACTGGCCGGGCGGATACTCAGTGCCAGGGCCTGCGCCTCGCTGGCCGAGTACGCAGGCAGCCCCGGATACCGTTGCAGGTCCGTGAAGGCCGACCGCGCCGTGTTGGTGTCCAGCCCCGCCGGGATCACCGTCAGGTTGGGCGCCGCGCTGTACGCGCCATTCTTTACGGTCAGGGTCACCGACACGTACCGTGCGCCCGCCGCGCGCGCCTGCCCCGGCGGGACCAGGTCGGTCGTGGCGCGCACCAGCACGTCCCCGATCTCCACCTGATCCAGGCTGTTCAGGGCCTGCGCACCCAGGCCGGGCCGCGTGACCTGCGCTGTAGGCGAACCCGACCCCAGGCCCATGACCGTCACCCGGAAGGGCCGCGACTGCTTGGCGGGCGTGGGCGCTGGAGAGGGCGCGGGTGTCGGGGACGGGCCGGGCGGCGGTGTGGTGTGCGGCGTGCCCGGCCCACCACAGGCCGTCAGTAGCGCCGCACTCAGCAGCAGCAAGCGAAATCTCGACATGAACACTCCTTGTCTGGTCGGGTGCTTTCCGTTGCCGCGCGGCGCCCCTGCGGCCCGGCCCGCACGTCGCAGGCACAGCAGGCAGGACGCGCCCCACCCGGAAACGGGGCACCGTGAGGGTCCGCGCGCCCGCAGGCAGCGTTAGGACGGATGCGGAACGGATGTGTTCAGCCGGTCAGGGGTGGCGCTCGATTCATGGTTTCCCTCCATGCCCCACGTGACCGCCCGGCCGGAACTCCCGGCCTGCGCGGCGTCTTCCCCTGGGGTGACGTCAGCGTGCCAGCCGCACAGTGACCGCACCGTGACTGCCCGCAGCCCGCCGGTCACGCGCCGAGGAGCGGGCGGCGAGCAGGACGGCCCGTTCCCTGCCACGGGGCGGCGCCCCCTGTGACTTCAGGTTCGGGACTTCAGCTGGTGGGGGGCGGCGCTGAGTTCTTTCAGGGCGCCCGTGACGTGCGTCATGGGGTTGGGGCTGCGGTGAATCCAGGTGACGGTGCCGTGCGGGTCGATCAGGAACGTGGCGCGGCCGGTCATGCCGAGCAGGCCGCTCAGGCCGCCGATCACGCCGTACGCCTGCGCGAGGCTGCGGTCGCTGTCAGGAATCATTGGGAACGTCAGGTGGCAGGTGTCGCGGAAGCGGGCCTGCCGGGCTTCGGTGTCGGTGCTGACGCCGATCACCTGCGCGCCGTGTCGTTCGAATTCCGGCAGGGCCGCCTCGAACCGCTGCGCTTCGATGCTGCATCCGGCGCTGCTGGCGCGCGGGTAGAAGTACAGCACGGTCCACTGGCCGCGCCGCTCCTGCAGGGACACGGTGCGGCCGTCGTCGCTGCGGCGCGTGAAGTCCGGGGCGGGCTGACCGACTTGGAGGCTCATGCGCCCGATTGTACGCGCCGTCCTACAATGCGCCCGTGTCTGACGTTGCTGATTCCCTGCTGCGGCCCCTGCGTCCCTACGCGGGAGAGGTCGTGGTGGTGGGCGTGTCGGGCGGCGCGGACAGCGTGGCGCTGCTGCGGGCGCTGCTGCTGGTGGGTGCGCGGCCGGTCGCCGCGCACCTGGATCACGCGCTGCGGGCGGACTCGGCGGCGGACGCCGCGTGGGTGCAGGCACTCGCGGCGCGGCTGGACGTACCCTTCGCGGGGGGGCGGGTGGACGTGGCGGCGGTCGCGGCGCGGCGCGGCTGGAACACCGAGGACGCCGCCCGCCGCCTGCGGTACGACTTCCTGACCCGCACGGCGAAGGCGCACGCGGCGCAGGTGATCCTGACGGCGCACACGCGGCGCGATCAGGCCGAGACGGTCCTGGCGGCCCTGCTGCGCGGCGAGGCGGTCCTGCACGGCATTCCCGCCGCGCGCGGGCCGCTGCGCCGCCCCTGGCTTGACGTGCCGCGCGCCGATCTGGAAGCGTTCCTGCACGCGCACGGGCAGGACTGGCGCGAGGACCCCACGAACGCCGACCCGGCATACACCCGCGCCTGGATTCGCCGGGAGGTCATGCCGGTCCTGACTGCCCGCTACCCGGCCGCCGGGGAGGCCCTGGCCCGCGTGGCCCGCACGCAGGCCGAGGACGACGCCGCCCTGACCGGACAGGCCGCCCGCCTGACCCGGCACGCCCCGCTGCGCAGCGCCCCGCCGGCCGTGCTGCGCCGCTGGGTGCGCGCCGAATTGCGCCGCGCCGGACTGGACTTTCACGCCCCGCACCTGGAACGGCTGGCCGGGGCGCTGCGGGCAGGGGAGACCGCGCACGTCACCCTACCCGGCGGGCACGACGTGACCGTGACCGGCGGCCAGTTGCACCTGACGCCGCAGGCGTACCCGGAACCGGACTTCCCGCTTCCCGACGGCTGGGAGAGGCGCACCCGGTACGACGGGGACCGCGTCACCCTGTTCGGCGGGACGCGCAAGCTCAGCGATGTGCTGACCGACCGGCACGTGCCCCGCGCCGACCGGGACCGCGTGCCGCTGCTGGTCAGCGGCGCGGGCGTGCAGTGGGTGGGCCTCCAGCCGCCCGTCTGGGCGACCGGGGCGCGCAAGGTGGCCGCCCAGCCCCCGGACCCGCTGCACGCCGCGATGGGCGAGGCCCTGGCACAGGCGCACGACGCCGCCCGCGCGCAGGAAGTCCCGGTCGGCGCGGTCGTCCTCGGCCCCGGAGGTCAGGTGGTCGGACGGGGCCGCAACACCAGCCGCGAGCACGGCGACATGACCCGCCACGCCGAACTGGCCGCCCTGAGGGACGCCGCCCGCACCCTCGGCACCCCGTACCTGAGCGGGTGCACGCTGGTCGTCACGCTCGAACCCTGCCCCATGTGCCTCGGCGCGGCCCTCGAAGCCCGCGTCGGGCACATCGTGTACGGCGCCGCGAACCCGAAGGCCGGTGCGCTGGGCGGCGTGACTGACCTGCTCGCCGCACACTGGGGGCACACCCCGACCATCACGGGCGGTGTCCGTGCCCACGAGGCTGCCCGCCTCCTGAAAGACGTGTTCGGCCGTCTGCGTGAGGATCGGCACAGGGACGACCGGTAGGGGCCGTCACGCAGGGGTTCAGCTGCTGCATCCGCCGCCGCAACTGCTTCCACAGCTGCTGCCGCCATCTGAACCGCCGCTATCTGAACCGCCGATGTCGGCGCCGCCCCCGTCGCCGTCCCGGCGATCCCGCCGGGCGCCGGTACCGGTGGGGTTCGCCTGCGCGGTCGTCAGGAGAATCAGCGCCAGCACGAACACTCCCAGCGCGGCCAGCACCCCGAAGCGCGTGGACAGGAACGTCAGGAACGCCACGCCGCCCGCCAGGGCTGCCAGCAGCAGCGCCGACACCCGCACACCACCGGCCGTGCGGGTGGCCGTGTGCGTGGCTGGGGCCGCCCTGACCGTCGGGTCGGGCCACACATCGACCGGGGCCACCTCGCCGAAGAGGCGGGCGTAGCTGTCCAGCGTGCAGCGGTACTGCGCGGCGAAATCCGTGTCGCTCGCCTCGCCCGTGGCGGGCTCGTGGTGCAGCGGCGCGGGCAGCAGCGGGGTCAGGCGCTCCCAGTAGTCGCGGGTGAAGGTCAGGTGCTCGTGCCACAGGGCGTCCACGGCCCGTGACGGCGTGACCGGGTGCCCGGCCGCAGCGGTCAGGATCAGGAACCGCCGGTACTCGTGGGCGGCGCGGTCCGTGAAGGCGTGGCCCCAGCCGTGTTCCTGCGCGGCGCGGCGCAGCATGGCGGGCGGGAATTCATAGTGGGTCAGCGCGGCGGTGGGACTGACGGTCTCCTGACCGGAAAGGGGGAAGGTGCGCGCGGTTCCTGTCATGCCCGGCTCCTGGCAGCAACCCGGAGGAAGGGCGGCCTGGAGGGCGAGAAACGCGGGGCCGCCCGCGCGGGTTCCTGCTGAATGCAGCGTGATCCGCGCCTGTCAGCGCCGCGTCAGCGCCCGGGGGGTGCCTCCCCCCAGCGTCAGGGGAAGGTAAACCCGCCCTCCGTCATCCGCCGGAGCGGGCGCTGTCCGGCAGGCTGCGCTGCACGTCCGCGTACGCGCCCCGCACCGCCTGCACCAGCTGATCGCTGCCCAGCACGCCGCGCATGTCCAGCATGCTCACGATCTCGTGCGGGTCCAGGCTGGGGTTCGCGCAGGCGCGCAGCAGCCCGTAATGCACCACACTGGTGCCGGGCCGCGCGCCGCCCGCCGGGGTCCACGCCTCGCGCAGCATGGGCATCAGGCGCGCCGCGAACGCCAGGATCTCGTCGTGGTGACGGCGTAACTCCTTCTGGAGCGCCCCCACCGAGTGCACGCCCACGTAATGCAGCAGGCTCGCCAGCCGCTGCGGACGCTCCGGGTCCGGCCAGCCGGTCAGCAGCAGCACGTTCAGCGCCTGCGCCACGCCCCCGTCCAGGTCCCGCACGGGCGGAATGCCCAGCAGGTGCTTCATGCTCTGCGCGTCGATGAACACACTGTCCGGCGCCTCCTGCACCCGCTTGGGCAGCGTCTCGGCGTAATCGCGTGACAGGCGGTGCAGGGCCATGAACTCCTCGTCCGCCATTTCCAGCAGGCCCGCCAGCCGGTAGAAACGCCGCTGCACCTCACGCGGGATCGCCTCGCGGTTCTTGTACCCCAGGTCATGCTCGATTTCCGCCCAGGCGTGCTGGAGGATCGAACGGATCTGCACCTCGAAGCCCAGGCCCGCGAACGCCGCGAGTTCCGGCGTGTCCGGCGTGACCTGCACCACGTAATGCACGCCCATGTACCCGAAGCGGTCCGGGTCGTGCATCTTGCTCTTGTCGATGGAGTTCTCCCAGTCCACGCGGTGGTTCGCCTCGATCAGGCGCGATACCGCCCCCACGTCCGACTCGAAGTACGTGATCACGCGCACCGCCACGAGGTCCGTCACGTCCGACAGCGACCGGTACCGGCCGGGCTTGCGGCGCAACTTGTCCTCCAGGCTCATGGGCTTTTTCACGCGGCCCGTGACGTGGTGAATGTTCAGGCCCGCCTGCTCCAGCAGCCGCGCCGTGTGCGCCACCGCCGCGTCCCGCAGCGCCTCGAACTGCGGCAGGTTCGTCTCGTAGTCTCTTGCCAGCCCGCCAGTCATGAGTGACCGCAGCATACTCCCGACCGGCCCGCCCGCAGTCCCCACCTGCGGCCCCCACCTGCCGCCCCCGCACACGGACGCCCGCGCCCGGCGTGCTACACCCAGGGACATGCGCGTTCCCACTGCCCTGGCCGCCCTGACCGGACTGGTCCTGCTCTGCGCCCCGGCGGGCGCCACGCACGCCAGCGGCGTGTTCGTCTCGTACCCCCCGGAAGGCCACCGGGTCGCGCACGCCAACGTGATCCTGCAGGGGCACGTGCCGCCCGGCTCCAGCCTCAGCGTGTCCGGGCGCGCCGTCCCCACCGGCCCCGACGGCCTGTTCATGGAGTGGTGGCCGCTCAAGCCCGGCGTGAACACCCTCACCCTGACCGCCCGGCAGGGGAGCCGCGTGACCGGCAGCCGCACCCTGCGCGTCACGCGCGCCGCCGCGCCCATCCTGCCCGCCCGGCCCACCCGCATCCTGCCCGGCAGCGTCACGCCCGCCCAGCCGGTCGAATTCTGGGACGTGACCGGCGACACGCCCGCCGAACGCCGCGTACCCGTCAGCGTGCAGGGCAGCGCCGGAGCGCGCGCCAGCGTCCGCCTGGGCAGCGCCCTGCCCACCCCCATGCGCGAGGGACCGCCCGGCACGTATCGCGCCGACCTGACCGTCCCCGCTGCCCCCCAGGTCAGCACCCCGCTGACCGTCAGCCTGACCGGCCCGGACGGCCGCACCGTGACCGCCACCGCGCCCGGCCGCGTCACCGTGCAGAGCGGCGCCGCCCGCAGCGGCACCCAGCGCCCCGGACAGGTCCCCGGACCCGGCCTGAACGCCAGCAGCACCGTCCTGACCACCCTGACCGGCCAGTCCCTGCTGTACCCCCGCACCGACATGACCTTCACCGTCGTCGGCCGGCAGGAAGGCGACCTGCGCGTCCGCCTGAGCGGCGGCCAGAGCGCCCTGATCACCGCCACGCAACTCGACCTGGGCACCCCCGGCAGCGCCCCCCTCCCCTGGACCGGCGGAACCGTCCGCCTGGAACCCGACCGCCTGTACGCGCCCAATCTGGCATCCATGCCCGACCCCAGCCCCGCCCCCCTGCCTGGCGTGAACGACCTGCCCGCGCTGCCCCCCACCGAGTCCGGGAACGCCGCCACCCCACCGGCGCCGCCGCCCGCCGCCCCCATCACACCGCCCGTCATCCCCACCCCCACCCCGGCGGACCCGACCCGCCTGACCCTCCTCATCCCCACCGGCCCCGCCCGGCCCCCCTTCACCCTCGAACAGACCGACCCACGCACCCTTACCCTCACCCTGTTCGGCCCGCACCTCACCCCCCTCACCCCGCCCGCCCCGCACCCCCTGCTGACCCGCACCGACCTGAAAACCACGCCCGACACCACCCGCCTCACCCTCACCCTGACCGCCCCCCTCTGGGGCTTCACCGCCGACCACGACGGCCCCCACCTGCGCCTCACCATCCGCACACCCCCCACCCCCAATCCCGCCCAGCCCCTCCAGGGCCGCACCATCACCCTCGACCCCGGCCACGGCGGCACCCAGAACGGCGGCGCCGGCAGCCTCGGCACTCCAGAAAAAGACCTCGTGCTGCCCATCACCCTCCGCGCCGCCGAACTCCTGCGCGCCCAGGGCGCCACCATCCACCTCACCCGCACCACCGACACCACCGTCGGCCTGTACGACCGCGGCCAGCTCGCCCACGACACGGGCAGCGACCTCCTCATCAGCGTCCACGCCAACGCCCTCCCCGACGGTCGCGACCCACGCGGCATCCGCGGCCCCGAGATCTACTACACCCACCCACAGGCCCAACCCCTCGCCGCTGCCCTCCTCGCCGCCCTACGCACCAGCCTCCCCGACCTCGGCCCCGGCACCGGCCTGAAACCCGGCGCGGACCTCGCCCTCACACGACCCACCAGCCAACCCAGCGTCCTGATCGAAACCGGCTACCTGACCGACCCCGGCAACCTGCGCCTGCTGAACAGCCCGGCCGGACAGGAACGGCTCGCTCAGGCCATTGCGGCGGGGGTTCTCGCGTATTACCGGGGGCTTGGGCGGTAGGTGGGCGCCTGCGGCGGGCTGCCCCACCCCCAGGGGGGACGGGGGAGCCTGCGTTGGCACTGGGCAGGTATTTCTCTGAGGTTGCTGGCGGGTGTTGGGCGGGGACGGCCACGCCTCAGACGCCATCCTTCGCGCCCGCGCCGTTCGCCCCGCGCGCTGCGCGCACGACGGGCTCGGTTTCCACGACGCTCGCCTTCAAGGCTCCCCTCTAAGGGGAGCTGTCAGCGAAGCTGACTGAGGGGTCCTGCGAAGCAGCTGGGTCCTGCGAAGCAGGTGGGTTGTCCTTCCCACATCCCACTGCTTCCTTCCCCCGTACCATCTGGTTATGAGTGTCGTTCGGCCGGTGACGTTGGTGACGGGAGCTGCGGGTGGGATTGGGGTGGCGTTGGCGCGGCGGTTGGCTGCGGGGCATGACCTGATCCTGTCGGGCCGGAATGTGGGGGCGCTGGAGGCCCTGTGTGCGGAGGTGGGGGGTTCGGCGCTGGTGCTGGACCTGACGCGCCCGGAGTCGTTTGAGGAGGCACTGGCGGGGGTGGGGCGCGTGTCGAACGTGGTGCATAACGCGGGCGTGGTGGAGCTGGGCGCGGTGGGGGCGCAGGGCCACGCGGTGTGGTCGCACACGCTGGCGGTGAACGTGGTCGCCCCGGCGGAGTTGACGCGGTTGCTGTTGCCGCGCGTGCGTTCGGAGCGGGGTTCGGTGGTGTTCGTGAACAGCGGCGCGGGCCTGCGCGCGAACGCGGGGTGGGGCAGTTACGCGGCCAGTAAGTTCGCCCTGAAAGCCCTGGCGGACGCCCTGCGGGAGGAGGAGGCGGGCAGCGGGGTGCGCGTGTCGAGCGTGTACCCGGGCCGCACGGCGACGCCCATGCAGGCGAAGGTGCGCTCTCAGGAGGGCGCGGCGTACACGCCGGAAGCGTTCATTGATCCGGATTCGGTGGCGGCCATCATCGAGTTCGTGCTGAACGCCCCGCGTGACGCGACCCTGCCGGACGTGAGCGTGCGCCCCGGACCGCGTTGATGGGCGCGCCGGTGGAGGTGCCGGTGGAGGTGCTGCCGCCCCCCCGGGCCGGTGAGGTGCAGGCGGACCTGCTGGACGTGGTGATCGTCGGGGCGGGCCCGGCGGGCCTGAGTGCCGCCCTGACGCTGGGACGCTCGCGGCGGCGGGTGCTGCTGCTGGACGGCGGCCCGCCCCGCAACGCGCCCGTGGGAGCCGCGCACGGACTGCTCACGCGCGACGGGATGCACCCGGCAGACCTGAAAGCGCAGGCGCTGGCGGACCTCGCCCCGTACGACGTAACCGTCTGCCCCGATGGAGCGCGCGAGGTTCGCCGCGACCCCGACGGGGCGTTCAGCGTGCGGGTCGGGCAGGACTGGCACCGCACGCGCGTTCTGCTGTTCGCCACCGGCGTGCGCGATGTCCTGCCGGCCGTGCCGGGCCTGCGGGACCGCTGGGGGCAGGGTGTATACCACTGCCCGTACTGCGACGGCTGGGAACACGAGGGCCGCGCGCTCGCCGTGTACGGCTGCGGCCAGAGCGCCCACCACCTCGCCCTGACCGTGCGCGCGTGGTCGGACCGCGTGACCCTCCTGTGCGACGGCGACCCGGCCCTCACGCCCGAACAGACCCGCGACCTGCGCCGCGTCGGCGTCCGCATCCGCACGGAACCCGTCCGGCACCTGCGTGGCGGTCCCCTGGAAGACCAGCCGGTGTGCGTCACGTTCAACGGCGCGCCCCCCCTCAGCGTGGACGCCGTGTTCCTCGCGCCCGAACAGCAGCAGGGCAGCCACCTGCCCGCCGCGCTCGGCTGCCAGCTGAACGACCGGGGCCGCGTGCAGGTCGACGACCAGCAGGAAACCAGCGTCCCCGGCGTATTCGCTATCGGAGACATGACGGGCGCCCCGCAGTACGTGGTGCAGGCCGCCGCCGCCGGAATGCACGCCGCGCAGGTCATCAACACCCGCCTCATTCACGCGGCCGTGCATTCCCTGGGCGCCGCATTCCACAAGACCCCCGATGACGGCGCAGAAGTGACCCGCCCCCCCGAACCCGACGATGAGTAGCATACTCGTGTGAGTATTCATGCAGTTCTCTTCGACCTCGACGGCACCCTCCACGACCGCGCTGCCACCCTCCGCGCGTGGCTGGTCGAACACACCCGGCAGTTCAGCCTCCCCGACACCTACGCCCCCCGATTCCTCGAACTCGAAGACCACGGTTACCGCCCCAAAGCCCAGGTCATCCCCCAACTCGTGCAGGAACACGGCCTCCCACACGACCCCCAGACCCTCCTCGACACCTACGCCCACCACGTCCGACATGCCGTCCCCATGCCCCACACGCACGCCGTCCTGCGCGAACTGCGCGCGCGTGGCATCCGCACCGGCATCGTCACCAACGGCTGGGCAGACCTCCAGCGCACCTGCGCCGACCGCTGCGGCCTGACCGACCTCACCGACGACCTCGTCATCAGCAAAGCCGTCAGCCTCAGCAAACCCGATCCGCGCATCTACCGGCTGGCACTGGAACGCCTCGGCGTCAGCGCCCAACACACGTGATTCGTGGGCGACTCGCCCCGCAACGACATCGCCGGGCCGCAGGCAGTGGGGCTGCGCGCCGCGTGGCTCCCCACCACTCACCCGCTTCAGGGCGAGGTTCCGGATGCGGTTCTCGGTGATCTGCGTGAGGTGCTGGGGCTGTAGGTGGGCGCCTGCGGCGGGCCGCCCCACCCCCCAGCCCCCATCCCCAGGGGGGACGGGGGGGCCAGCGTTGGCACTGGGCAGGTATTTCGCGGGCTTGATTGGTGGGTATCGGGCGGGTTCGGGCACGCCTCACACGCCATCCTTCGCGCCCGCTGCGTTCGCCCCGCGCGCTGCGCGCACGACGGGCCTCGTGGCGACGACGGTCGCCTTTCAAGGCTCCCCTTGAGGGGAGCTGTCGCCGCAGGCGACTGAGGGGTCCCCTGCGAAGCAGCTGTGTTCCGCTGCGAAGCAGCCGCCCTTCCCACGCTCCGCGCCCCTGCGGCGCGTACCATCGGGGGTGTGAGTTCTTTCGTGTTGCCGATTGCGGAGGTGGTGCCTGCGGTGCGTGGGGCGCTGGCGGCGCATTCGTTGGTTGTGGTGCAGGCGCCTCCGGGGGCGGGGAAGAGTACGGGGTTGCCGCTCGAGTTGCTGGGTGAGCCGTGGTTGGCGGGGCGTGGGATCGTGATGCTTCAGCCGCGGCGGGTGGCGGCGCGGGCGGTGGCGGCGCGGCTGGCGGAGGGGTTGGGGGAGGAGGTCGGCGGGACGGTCGGGTACCGGGTGCGGTTCGATTCGCGGGTGTCGGCGGCGACGCGGTTGGAGGTCGTGACGGAGGGCATCCTGACGCGGCGGCTTCAGCGGGATCCGGAGTTGTCGGGGGTGGGGCTGGTGATTCTGGATGAGTTTCACGAGCGGAGCCTGAACGCGGATCTGGCGCTGGCGCTCCTGCGGGAGGTGCAGGGGGCGCTGCGGGATGACCTGCGGGTGCTGGTGATGAGTGCCACGCTGGACCCGGGTTTGCCGGGGCGGCTGGGGGCGCCGCTGATCGAGAGTGCGGGGCGGGCGTTCCCGGTCGAGGTGCGGTACCTGCCGGTAGACCCGGTGGGGCGCGTGGAGGACCTTGTGGCGCGGCAGGTGCGGTTGGCATTGGAGGCGGAGCCGGGGGACGTGCTGGCGTTCCTGCCGGGCGTGCGGGAGATCCGCGCGGCGGCCGGGTTGCTGTCGGACGTGGACGCGGCCGTGCTGCCGCTGTACGGGGACCTGCCGGTTCGGGAGCAGGCGCGGGCGCTGCGGCCCGATCCGGGTGGGCGGCGCAAGGTGGTGCTGGCGACCAGCATCGCGGAGACCTCGCTGACCATCGACGGGGTGCGGGTGGTCGTGGACGGCGGCCTGAGCCGCACGCAGGCGTTCGATCCGGCCAGTGGGCTGTCGCGGATGGTGACGGGCCGGGTCACGCGGGACGCGGCGGCGCAGCGGGCGGGCCGCGCGGGACGCACCGCGCCGGGCGTAGCGTACCGCCTGTGGAGTGAGCGGACGCAGCCGCTGCTACCGGCCGCGCGCCCGCCGGAAGTCATGGAGGCGGACCTCGCGCCGCTGACGCTGGAACTCGCGCAGTGGGGCGTGCCCGACCCGGCGGACCTGCACTGGCTGGACGTGCCCCCGGCGCGGCGCGTGGAGACGGCGCGGGGCGTGCTGCGGGACCTGGGCGCGCTGGACGCGGCGGGGCGCATGACGCCGGAGGGCGCGCGGCTGCTGGACTTCCCGACGCACCCGCGCGTGGCGCACCTGCTGACGGCGGCGGACGACGCGGCGCTGGCGGCGGACGTGGCGGCCCTGCTGGAGGAACGCGACCCGCTGCCGCCGGGGTCCGGGGCGGACTTGACGGACCGCGTGGCGGCCCTGCGTGCGTGGCGTGGCGGTGGGCGCACGCCCGGCGACGTGACGGTGCTGGAGCGGGTCGAGCGGCTGTCCCGGCAGTGGCGCACCCTCCTGAAGGTCCGGCCGGACGACTCGGCCCCGGACGGGTTCGCGGTGGGCGCGTTGATCCTGCGGGCGTACCCGGAACGCGCCGCGCTCGCCCGCGAGGCCGTGGCCGGGCTGGGCCGGGGACGGTTCCTGCTGTCGGGCGGGCAGGGGGCGGCCCTGCCGGAAGGGGACGGTCTGGCGGGCGTGCGGGCGCTGGCGGTCGCGCACCTGGACGCCGCCCCCATGAGTGCCGCGCAGGCCGAGGGGCGGATCTTCCTGGCGGCCCCGCTGGACCCGGCCGCGCTGGACGCCGGGGCCGCGTGGGTGGACTCGGTGCGCTGGGACGCCCGCACCGGCACGCTGGTCGCGCAGCGCGAGCGGCGCTTCGGGGCGCTGGTCCTCGAATCTCGCCCCTTGCGGGACCTGCCGGCCCAGGCGCGGGTCGCGGCGCTGGCCGGAGCGGTCCGTGAGGAGGGCCTGCACCTGCTGACCTTCAGCGCCGAGGCGCAGGCACTGCGGGACCGCGCCGAGTCTGTCCGGGCGTGGCGGCCGGACGAGACCGACTGGCCGGACCTCAGTGACGCCGGCCTGCTGGACACGCTGGAGGACTGGCTGGGACCGCACCTGGGCGCGGCCCGCTCGCGGGAGGACCTGGGCCGCCTGAACCTGCTGCCGGCCATGCAGGCGCTGCTGCCGTGGCCCCTCCCGGCCCGGCTGGACGAACTGGCCCCCACGCACCTGACCGTCCCGACCGGCACGCGCGTGCGCCTGAGCTACCGGCCCGGCGAGGCGCCCATCCTGGCCGTGAAGTTGCAGGAACTGTTCGGGCTGGCCGACACGCCCAGCGTGAATGGAGGCCGCACGCCCGTGCTGCTGCACCTGCTGTCCCCGGCGGGGCGGCCCGTGCAGGTCACGCAGGACCTCCGCTCATTCTGGAACTCCTCTTACTTCGAGGTGCGTAAGGACCTGCGCGGCCGTTACCCCAAGCACCCCTGGCCCGACGATCCCTGGACGCACGCCCCCATGAAAGGCACCAAGAAACGGGGCGTGTAGGCCGTGCAGTCCCATCTGGACGCCCTGGCCGCCACGCTGTACGGCCCGGTCGGCTGGCCGCGCGCCCGCCAGATCGCCGGTCGCCTGGGTCCGTACCTGCCCGCCAGCGGCCCTGCGCAAGGGCGCACGCTGCTGGACCTGGGGGCCGGGACCGGGCACACCGGGGCACTCCTAGCCCGGCGCGGCTGGACCGTCACCCTGGCGGACGTGCCGCCGCATCCCGGTGCGTTCGGTCAGCGCCTGATCGCGCACCCGTGCGCCCGCACGCTGGCGCGGCGCGGCGGCCTGACCCGCGTGCTGTGCCGGGGGTCCCTGCCGTTCCCCGACGGTCAGTTTGGCGTGACGTTGCTGGCGTTCGTGCTGCACCACTGCCCGGACCCGCTGGCTGTACTGCGCGAGGCGGCGCGCGTGTCGGGCCGCGTGGTCGTCCTGGAAGACCTGGAGGATGGCGGGCGCAGGCCGGGCCGCGCCGGGCAGTGGCTGGACGCTCTGCTGAACCTGGAGGCCGGGCACCCGCACGCGCACCGCTCGCAGGCCGACTGGCACGCCCTGTTCCGCGCCGCCGGGTTGCAGGTGCACGCGCAGGAGCACTGGACGACCCGCCCCCTGGGCGTGCGCACCGGGCACACACTGTTCGATCTGCGCCCGGCAGGAGAGAGCCCGCCGGGAGAGGCGGGCCGGGGCTCATAAAGGTTGTTTACAGCAGGCGGGCGAGGGTGCCGCCCAGCAGCATCAGCAGGAGCAGGGCCAGGGTCACGCCGAGCAGTTGCTGGGGGGCGGGGCGGGCCGTTCCTTCCTGGCGGGGGCCAGCGCCGGGCGTCACGCGGCCCGTCCGGCGTGCGGGCCGGAGTGGTTGCCGGGCTGGCCCTGGGGTGGGTCGTGGGGGGCGGGGTGCAGGCTGCCCAGCGCGGCTTTCAGGTGGCGGTACACCTCGCGCTGCAGGTCGAGGTCCTCGGGCAGTTCGTAGCGCAGCTGGTCCATGGCCTGCATCAGGTGCGCGCCGCCGGGGGTGCGTTCATGGTCGGGGCGCGCCCAGTCCGGCAGTTCCGGGGTGTGGGTGGGTTGGCGTTTCGTGTCGTCCCAGTCGCCCCAGGTGCGGGGCAGGTCGTACAGGTAGCGGCCGATGCCGAAGTGCACGGCGCAGCGTTTCAGGGCGTCGCTGGCGGCGGCTTTCAGGGTGCTCAGGTCGCCGTCCGGGGCCTGTCCGATGTCCTCGCGGCTGACGCCCAGGACGGTCAGGCGGCCCTTGACGGTGGGGATGGGCGCGCCGGGCACGACTTCTACACTGAATGCCCAGTCGTCCGGGCAGATGGCGTCCAGGCGGTCCTGAACGGCGCGGGCGTCGATGTGGGCCAGGAGCAGTGCGCGGCTGCGATCCTTGCTGATGGCGACGGCTTTCCACGCCACCATGTGAGCGGGAAACGGGGACTGGAGTCGTTTCTGGACATCGCTCAGTTTCATAGATTTAGTCTATAACAGAATGCAATTACGGTCAAGACAGAATGACCGGCTGTCCGGCACCCAGTCCCGGTGACCGGAGCAGCCTGCCCACGACCTCCCGCGAACCGCGCCCTGCTTCCTTTTCACCGCCCACCGCTCCCCCTTCCATCGACAACCCCACACTCCTGGCCCGCCGCGCCCTCTACCATGCGTGGCATGAGTCGCGCGGCCACCGTCACCCGAACCACCAGCGAAACCGACATCACCGTCACGCTGGACCTGGACACCACCACCTACCAGCACCCGCAGACCGGGCACGGCTTTCTGGACCACATGCTCGACGCGCTGGCCCGCCACGCCCGCATCGGCCTGAGCGTCCGCGCGACCGGCGACCTGCACATCGAACCGCACCACCTGATTGAGGACACCGGCATCACCCTCGGGCAGGCGCTCTCGCAGGCGCTCGGCGACCGCAAGGGAATCGAACGCTACGGCAGCGCCTTCGTTCCCATGGACGAGACCCTGGCACACGTCGTGCTGGACCTGTCGGGCCGCGCGCACCTCGCCTTCGAACCCGAAACCCTGAACGTCTGGGGCGACGCGGGCGGCATGACCCACTACCACCTGCGCGAATTCCTGCGCGGACTGTGCAATCACGCCGGTATCACGATGCACGTGCGCCTGCTCGCGGGCCGCGAGGCTCACCACGTCATCGAGGCCATCGTGAAAGCCGTCGCCCGCGCCCTGCGCGACGCCGTGCAGGTCACCTCGCAGACCATGCCCAGTACCAAGGGCAGCCTGTGACTGCCCCCGCACCTGTCCCCGAGGACCGCCCGGAAGTTCTGCTGCTCGACTACGGCGCAGGCAACGTCCGCAGCGCCGCCAAGGCCCTGGAACGCGCCGGCATGACCGTGCGCGTCAGCAGCGACCCCGCCGACGTGCCCGGCGCGCGTGCCCTGGTCGTGCCCGGCCAGGGGCACTTCCGGCAGGTCATGGACGCCTTCGACAGCAGCGGCTTTCGCCAGCCGGTCCTGAACGCCGCCGCCAGCGGCACGCCCATCCTGGGCATCTGCGTGGGCATGCAGATGCTCCTGGAAGGCAGCGAGGAAGCGCCGGGCGTCCGGGGCCTGGGCCTGATTCCCGGCACCGTCCTGCGCTTCCCCAGTGACCCGCAGCGCAAGGTCCCGCAGATGGGCTGGAACAGCCTCGACAAGGTCGGGGACAGCCCCCTGCTGGCGGACCTCGCCTGCCCCGCCTACGCGTACTTCGTGCACTCGTACTACGTGCCCCTGACCGTCGAGGTCGACGCCGGGGCACTCACCGAGTACGGCGTGCCCTTCTGGGCCGCCCTGAGCCACGGCAACCTGCACGCCACGCAGTTCCACCCGGAGAAGAGCGGCGCGGTGGGACTGGCCATCCTCGAACGCTTCCGCCGCAACGTCCTGGAAGGTTGATGGTCAAAAGTTAATGGGGAAGACCGGGCGCCGTCCCGCCATCCGCAACGGGCAATAGACCGGCGGGGCACGCCTGAGCCACAATGAACGGCATGACGACCCAGACCCCCCGCCCGCCCGTGGACCTCGACTGGAACACGCTGGGATTCAGTTACATCCGCACTGACGAACGCTACCTCTCGCACTGGCGGGACGGCGCGTGGGACCAGGGCAGCCTGACCCTCGATAACGTCCTGCACATCAGTGAGGGCAGCACCGCCCTGCACTACGGCCAGCAGTGCTTCGAGGGCCTCAAGGCGTACCGCGCCGCCGACGGCAGCATCAACCTCTTCCGCCCGGACCAGAACGCCGCGCGCATGCAGGCCAGCTGCCGCCGCATCCTGATGCCCGAGGTCAGCACCGAGCAGTTCATCGACGCCTGCCGTCAGGTCGTGAAAGCCAACGAACACTGGATTCCCCCCTACGGCACCGGCGGCGCGCTGTACCTGCGTCCCTACGTGATCGGCGTGGGCGACAACATCGGCGTGCGCACCGCACCGGAATTCATCTTCGGGGTGTTCGCCATTCCTGTCGGCGCGTACTTCAAGGGCGGCCTGACCCCGCACAACTTCATCACGTCCGGCATGGACCGCGCCGCGCCGCACGGCACCGGCGCCGCCAAGGTCGGCGGGAACTACGCCGCCAGCCTCCTGCCCGGCGCGCAGGCCAAGGACCGCCACTTCGCGGACGCCATCTACCTCGACCCCGCCACGCACACCAAGATCGAGGAGGTCGGCGCCGCGAACTTCTTCGCCATCACCCGTGACGGCCAGACCTTCGTGACGCCGCAGTCGCCCAGCATCCTGCCCAGCATCACCAAGTACAGCCTCCTGCACCTAGCCGAACACCGCCTGGGCCTGAACGTCGTCGAGGGCGACGTGTTCATTGACCGCCTGGACGAGTACGCCGAGGCCGGCGCGTGCGGCACCGCCGCCGTCATCACGCCCATCGGCGGCATCCAGCACGAGGACACCTTCCACGTGTTCCACAGCGAAACCGAGGTCGGCCCCGTCACCCGCCGCCTGTACGACGAACTGGTCGGCATCCAGTACGGCGACCGTGAAGCGCCCGAAGGCTGGATCGTCAAGGTGTAACGGCAGGGGAGGCGGGGGGCGGGTTCGCAGTGCGCGGGCCGCCCCCCGCCTCATGCCGGCCGGGAGCGGTAGATGGGGGTGACGGTCACGGCTTGCAGGCCCAGATCTGTGTCCGCCTGTGTTTCTGCGGGCGTATCGCCCCAGGCCTGCATGATTAGTTGCTGCGCTCCGTGCAGGCGGGCGGCGTCGCAGGTGGCGCGGAGTAGCGCGTGCCGTAGCGCGGTGTGCCGCAAGTCAGGGTGGACGCCGGGACTACCGACCGTCAGGGTGTCGCCGTCCAGCCACGCGCGGCAGATGCCGACGCCCCGACCGGCCCCGTCCAGCGCGATGTGCCCCACGCGGTCGTCGGCTTCGTGGGCACCCGGAACGATGTCGGCGTCGCCGACCAGGGTGTGGCCCAGCCGGTCAGCGTACGTGCCCTGCGCGTCCTGCCGGACGGTCAGAGCGGACACGGCGGCCAGCGGCAGGACTCGCAGCCCCGCCGGGACTGACGTGCCCAGGGTGGGCAGAGGGCCGCGCCACTCCGTGTACTGCCCCGCGTGTTGCCAGCCCAGCGTCCGCAGGGTGTTGCCGGGCAGCAGGGTGTCGTCCGCGTAGGCACTCAGGAGCGTGCCGGTCGCCGAGGCGGCGCGCAGCAGGGCCGCCGCGACCTCTGCCTGCTGCGGGCCGGGCCGGGCGCCCCCCAGTACTTCCAGGTCCGCGCGGGGGGTGCGGCGCAGCACGATCACGCCTGCTCCATCGGCCGCCAGCCACGCGGCTGTGAGCTGGGGCAGCAGGGGGCGCAGATCGTCGGCGCCGCCCCCCAGCAGAGCGGCCAGCGCCGGGAGGGCCGCGTCGGGCGAGGTGGCGGGCAGGAGTGTCACAGGGGGCAGCATACGCGGCAGGTTCCGCCTCTCACGGCGAACATGCCGCCCCGGCACTCTCTGACCGTTTCTTCATGTTCGCCGTCTGGGCGGCGTGTGTGGCGTGGGGCGCGGCTACACTCGTGGGCATGAGTGAAGCGCTTCCGCTGGATCATGGTCACCTTCAGAAGCTCGTCACGGCGGATCTGGTGCGGCCCGATCATCTGCTGGGCGCGCATCCTGTCACGCAGGACGGCGTGGACGGCGTGCGCTTTGGCGTGTGGGCTCCGAACGCGCATCACGTGAGCGTGGTGGGCGACTTCAACGGCTTCAACGGCTTCGATAACCCCATGCAGCGCCTGGAGTTCGGGTTCTGGGGGGTGTTCGTGCCGTCGGCGCGCAACGGGCAGCGGTACAAGTTCCGCATTACCGGCCCGGACGGCCGCACCGAGGACAAGATGGACCCGTACGGGTCGTTCTTCGAGGTGCGCCCGGCGACGGGCAGCATCGTGTGGGAGCAGCCGTTCGACTGGACGGACGGCGCGTGGATGGAGGGGCGCAGCGCGGGACTGGATCAGGCGGTCAGCATGTACGAGGTGCACCTGCCGTCCTGGGCGCGGCGCGAGGACGGCTGGTTCCTGAATTACCGCGAGGTCGCGCACCGGCTGGGCGAGTACGTGACGTTCATGGGGTACACGCACGTGGAGTTGCTGGGCGTCATGGAGCACCCGTTCGACGGGTCGTGGGGGTATCAGGTGACCGGGTACTACGCGCCCACGAGCCGCATGGGGAACCCGGAGGATTTCAAGTACCTCGTGAATCACCTGCACTCGCTGGGCATTGGCGTGATCCTGGACTGGGTGCCGGGGCACTTCCCGACGGACCCGGCGGGCCTGGGCCGCTTCGACGGCACGGCGCTGTTCGAGTACGCCGACCCGCGCAAGGGATACCACTACGACTGGAACACGTACATCTTCGATTACGGCCGTAATGAGGTCGTGATGTTCCTGATCGGGTCGGCCCTCAAGTGGTTGCAGGACTTCCACGTGGACGGCCTGCGCGTGGACGCCGTGGCGAGCATGCTGTACCTGGATTTCTCGCGGACCGAGTGGATTCCGAACGTGCACGGCGGCCGCGAGAACCTGGAGGCCATCGCGTTCCTGCGGCGCCTGAACGAGGTCGTGCATCACATGGCGCCGGGCTGCATGATCGTGGCCGAGGAGAGCACGTCGTTCCCCGGCGTGACCACGCCCAGTCCGCACGGTCTGGGATTCGATTACAAGTGGGCGATGGGCTGGATGAACGACAACCTCCGGTACTTCGAGGAGGACCCGCTGTGGCGCCGGTACCATCACCACGCGCTGACGTTCTTCAACGCGTACCGCACCAGCGAGAACTACGTTTTGGCGATCAGTCACGACGAGGTCGTGCACCTGAAGAAGAGCATGGTCATGAAGATGCCCGGCGACTGGTACGCGCAGCGCGCCGGGTACCGGGCGTTCCTGGCGCTGATGTGGGCCACGCCGGGCAAGAAGCTGCTGTTCATGGGTCAGGAGTTCGCGCAGCCGACCGAATGGAACCACGACGTGAGCCTGCCCTGGCACCTCGCAGATCACCCCGACCACCGGGGCGTGATGCACCTGGTGCGGGACCTGAACGGCCTGTACAGGGGCCGCCCGGACTGGCACGTGGCCGACACCCGCGACGAGGGCCTGCAGTGGATCAGCGCGGACGACGTGGAGAACAGCGTGTACGCCTTCCTGCGCCGCGACCCGGTGGGCGGCGCGTGGAGTCTGATCGTGGCGAACCTGACGCCCGTGTACCGTGACCTGTACCCGGTGGGCGTGCCGGTGGGCGGCGAGTACCGCGTGCTGCTGTCCACCGACGACGGCGGGTACGGCGGCTTCGGCACGCAGCAACCCGACCTGACCGCCCACGCTGAAGGCTGGAACGGGCAGCCGCATCACCTGCGGCTGAACCTGCCGCCGAACAGCGTGCTGGTGCTGTCCTCCGCGACCGCCGACGACGCGGCGCAGGCACAGGCGTCACAGGTACACGCGGCGCAGGCAGATGCAGTGTCGGCAGAAGCGGTGCAGGTCCAGGGCACCGGGAAGGTAGTCAGTCAGGATGCTGGCGCGACTGATCCGGGCCGCGCCGACTGAACAGTTGAGCCCTGCCCCCTGAGCGCAGGCCGTCCCGGAGAGAACGGATTCCGGGGCGGCCTGCGCTGGGCAGGGTGGGTCTGCTTTAATGCGGCGGTGACGGATTCTCCTTCCCCTTCTTCCGGTTCCGGTCGTCCGGGGCCGCAGCGGCCCGCGCCGGACGCTCTGACGGCCGCGAGTTTCCTGCTGCTGGCGGTCCTGGCGGGGCTGCTGCTGTGGCCGCTGATCAGCGGCGGCCCGGCCCCCAGTCCTTACCTGATCGGGGGGCTGCTGGTGGTGCGCCTGGGCATTCAGTTTCTGCGGTCCCGGCGGGACGAGCGGTTGCGGCGGCCCGCCAGCTGGGCGCTGGACATCCTGCTGATTGCGCTGATCTTCTATTCGGCCAGCACGCAGCCGCCCGCGTGATGTGGGGCCGGGTGCGCCGCCGGTGGCGGGCGGTGGTGGCGCTGGCCGTTCTGGGGGCCGGGGTGGTCTGGTCTGCGCTGGTGTGGGTGGGCCGTGCTGGGGGGGGCCGCCGGGGGGGTTCTCATTTTTTAACCCGGTTCAAAACAATCTCGGTCAGAATACCGCTCGTGATTCCGGCCGCCCTGCTGAACGTCCTGCGCCCCCCGCAGCGCCTTCACAGCACCTACGAACGCCTGCTGGGCACCGAAGTGGAACTTCAGATCGTGGCCGGCACCGCCGCTCAGGCGCAGGAAGCCGAACAGGCCGCCCTGACCGAAATCGAACGCCTGACCCTGATCCTCAACCGGTTCGACCCGGACAGCGAACTGTCGCGCTGGCAGGCCACGCCCACCCCTCACACCCCCCTGAGCCTGGACCTGCTGAACGTCCTGCGTCTCACCGACCACTGGAACACGCAGAGTGGCGGCGCGCTGCACCCCGGCGCGGACGCCTTCGGGGCCCTCTGGAAGCACGCGACCTTCAGCGGGTACCCCCCGACCCCCTCCACCCTGGCGCGGCAGGTCAGCGCCCTGCGCGCCGAACCCTGGATCCTGCACCCCAACGGCAGCGGCACCCTGCTGGCCCGCTACCCCATCGGCCTGAACGCCCTGGCCAAGGGGTACATCGTGGACTGCGCCGCCACCGTCGCCTCGCGCTGCGTGGGGGTCCGCAGCGTCCTCGTGAACGCCGGGGGCGATCTGCGCGTGATCGGGGGCCGCGGCGTGAACGTGGCGGTCGCCAATCCCTTCACCGCCCGTGACGACGCGCCCCCCCTGACGCATGTGCGCCTGCGGGGTGGCGCGCTCGCCACCAGCGGCTCCTCCCACCGGGGGTACCGGGTGGGCGACGAATGGTACTCGCACGTGATCGATCCGCGCAGCGGGTACCCGGTCCGGGACGTGCCGGGCGTGACGGTCCTCGCGCCGGAATGCGTGACCGCCGACGCCCTGGCCACCATCCTGAGCGTGCTGCCGCCGCAGGCAGGACTGGCCCTGACCGCCTCCATGCCGGGCTGCGAGGCCCTGATCATCACTGCCACCGGCGAGCAGCACGCCACGGCCGGATGGAAGGCAGCCGGACGCCGGCGCCTCCTGTCCCGCTGAGCGGCGCACGGCCAGGGCGTTAACGGATTCTTAGCAGAGGTGCGTCATGCTGCGCTGGCAAGGAGATCCACCATGACTGACACGCACCGCACCGACACCAACGTCGCCGTAACCACCGGCAGCCGCCGCAGCTTCCTGGGCACGCTGGCCGCCGCCACCGCCGCCCTGACCCTCTCCCGCATCGCCCCTGCCCAGGCTGCCGCCGCCAGCACCGCCAAGAAATGGGTGAGCGGCATGGCCCTGGACATCAACTTCACGGTCGCCACCAAGGCCACCGGGCGCGTCAAACGCCCCTACGTGGCCGTCTGGATCGAGGACGAAGCCGGGAACACCGTCCGCACCCTGACCGTGTGGGTGCAGCAGTCCCGCATGAACCCCCGCTGGCTGGCAGAACTGCGCCGCTGGACCCGCGAGAACAGCGGCATGGTCGCCACCGTGTCCTCGGCCACCCGCAACCCCGGCACGTACGCCGTCGCCTGGGACGGCAAGACCGACAAGGGCGCCATGGCTACCCAGGGCAACTACTACGTGTGCGTCGAGGCCGCCCGCGAGCACGGCCCGTACTCACTGATCCGCGAGAAAGTCACGGTGGGCGCCGCCGCGTTCAGGAAGACACTGGGGACCAACAACGACATCGAGGCCTCCAGTGTCGCCTTCAGCAAGGCCTGAGCCGGCGGCGGGCGAGGCGGCCGCGCGGGTCCGGCCCGCGCCCCGCCCCCGCACCCTGAAAGCCCGCACGAACGTCTGGCTGCGTTGGGTGCACACGTACACCAGCATGATCAGCCTGCTGGTCGTGCTGTTCTTCAGCCTGACCGGCATCACCCTGAACCACCCGGACTGGGTGTTCGGCACGAAAGAAACCACGAAAACGGTGACTGGCACCCTCCCGGCCGGCTGGATCAGGAACGGCGAGGTCGACTGGCTGACCGTCGCCGAGGAACTCCGCGCGCAGCAGGGCCTCAAGGGCCGCGCCAGCGAACCCCGCGTGGACGGCCAGGAAGCCAGCATCTCGTTCCTGTCCCCCGGTTATAGCGCCGACACCTTCATCGACACGCAGACCGGCGGGTACGAGACGACCATCCTGGCGCAGGGAGCCGTGGCCGTCATGAACGACCTGCACAAGGGCCGCGATACCAGCTCCCTGTGGAAATGGGTGATCGACCTGAGCGCCGTCTTCCTGACCGTCATCTCGCTGACCGGCCTGGGCATCCTGCTGTACCTGAAAAAGACGCGCGTGCAGGCCCTGACCGTCATGGGCGCCGGCGCAGTCCTGACCGTCCTGCTGGCATGGCAGGCCAGCCGGTAGGGTCCCGGCCAGTGGGGGCGGGCGGCGCACCGTGATCCAGGCGCGCCGTAATCCAGCTTCCCGTTCCGGCACGGCGCGGCGCGTATCGTTGCCCGCATGACTGTTGCCACGAAGACCTACACCCCCGCCGAAGTCACCGCGTTCTACGACGCGCACCGCACCGTCCGCCAGTACCAGACCACGGCGGACGGCTCGCCGCTGCCCCTGCCCGCCGATCACCTGGAAGCCATCCTGCACGCCACGCAGCGCGCCCCGACCGACGCGACTGCGCAGCTGTATTCCCTGATTCGCATCACCCGCCCGGAGCTGCGCGCCCGCCTCGCGGAACTGACCACCAACGCGCATATCGCCACCGCCAGCGAGGCGTTCGTCGTGTGCGCCGACGTGCGTCGCGTGGAGCGCGTGCTGGAAGTCAGCGGCAAGCAGGCCGGGCAGTGGCCCGCCATCGCCGTTCACTTCGGCATCGGGGACGCCGTCATGGCCGGCACCAACCTCCTGACCGCCGCCGAGATGCTCGGCTACCAGGGCTGCTGGATCGGCGGCGTCCTGAACGGCCTTCAGGGCATCATCGATGAACTGGGCCTCCCGCAGGGCGTGCTGCCCTTTGCCGCGCTGACCATCGGCACGCCCGCCGAGAACGCCCCCTACCGCCCCCGCGTACCGCGCCCGCTGGTCATTCACACCGACACGTACCACGACGGCAGCGACGAGGAGATCCGCGAGGCCGTGCAGGTCATGAACCCCATCGCAGCGCGCGGTGACCAGCCCGGCGACTGGGCCCGACTGCTGACCATGTACTTCGGTCAGGGCGGCGGCATGGAAGCCCGCGAACCCGGCCTGGTCGCCGCGCTGAAACAGCAGGGCCTCTGGGCGGGCAACGAGTAAAACCGCAGCACGAGAAAAGTCAGCAATCACCCCGCGCATCCGGGAATCCTGCCGGGCACGCACGCTGACCGGGCGTCCGCTCACCTGCCTGCCTCTGCACGGCCCCACCTGGGCACGGCGCTCCGTACAATGCGCAACGTGAGCCAACCCAATCCTGATGCCCCCGGCGAGCCCGCTGCGGCGCCCGTGAAGTACGACCTGACCACCCTGGCCGCCCGCGCGGGCGAGGAGGCCCGCCCGAACCGCGCGGCCGCGCTGGTGGAACCCATCTACCAGAGCACCGTGTACGCGTTCGCGGACCTGGACGACCTGGACCGCGCCATGAGCGGCGAGGACCCTGCCAGCTTCTACTACCGCAACGGCACCCCGAACGCCGCGACCCTGGAACGCGCCCTGGCGACCCTGGAAGGCACCGGGGCCGCCCTGGTGGCCGCGAGCGGCATGGCGGCCATCAGCGCCGCGCTGCTGGGCGTGCTGAAGGCCGGGGATCACGTGATCACGGACGCCCGCGTGTACGGCGTGACGTACGCGCTGCTGGCCGAGGAGTTCCCTCGCCTGGGCATCGAGGTGTCGTTCGTGGACGCCTGCGACCTGAACGAGGTCGAGGACGCCTTCCGGCCGAACACCCGCGTCGTGCACGTGGAAAGCCTCACCAACCCGCTGCTGACCGTGCCGGATGTGCCCGCCCTGGCCCGCCTTGCTCATGAACGCGGCGCGCTGCTGAGCGTGGACAACACCTTCGCCAGTCCCGCCGTGTTCCGCCCGGCCGAGCACGGCGCGGACCTCGTGACGCACTCGGTCAGCAAGTACCTCAGCGGGCACTCCTCGGCGTTCGGGGGTGTGCTGTGCGCCTCGCCGGAACTGGTGGCGCTGGCCCGCACGCGCCTGCTGCGCCTGGGCGGCACCATCAGCGCCTTCGACGCCTGGATGACCATGCAGGGCCTCAAGACCCTGGGCCTGCGCATGCGCGCTCACAGCGGCAACGCGCAGGCGGTCGCGGACGTGCTGGTCAACCACCCGCGCGTGAAGGCCGTGTACCACCCGGGCCTCAGTGACCACCCGCAGTTCCACCTCGCCATGGACCTGTTCCCGCAGGGCTTCGGCGGGATGCTGAGTGCGGACATCGAGGATGCGCCGCGCTTCGTGAAGGCCCTGGCTGGCCGCATTCCGCTCGCGCCGTCCCTGGCGGACGTGATCACCACGCTGTCCTGGCCGTGGGGCACCTCGCACCGCCCGCTGCCGGAACCCGAACGCCGCCGCCTGGGTATCACGCCGAACCTGCTGCGCCTGAGCATCGGCATCGAGGACATCGGCGACCTGCTGGGCGACTTCGAAGCCGCGCTGGACGCGTAAAAGATCTGTGGTTCAGGGGGGTGTCCTCGGGTACGGAACACCCCTAACGTTACCTGCCTCACCGTGTTGGGTTCTCATGAAGGCGCACAGTGGGCCGCATGACGACTTCACGAGAAGTGCAACTCGCGGCCCGCCCCCAGGGTGAACCCCAGCACAGCGATTTCAACGTTGTGGATATCGAACTGGCCGCCCCTGGCCAGGGTCAGATTCAGGTGCGCAACCTGTTCCTGACCGTCGACCCGTACATGCGCGGCCGCATGAACGACGTCAAGAGCTACACCCCTCCGTTCGCGCTGGGTGAAACCATGACCGGCGGGGCCGTCGGCGTCGTCACGCACAGCGAGGACGCCCGCGTGCCCGTCGGCGCCCACGTCCTGCACGACCAGGGCTGGCGCACCCATGCCAACATCGACGCCGGGCGCGTGAAGGTCCTCCCGGAACTCGACGGCGTGCCCTTTAGCGCCTACCTGGGCGTCCTCGGCATGCCCGGCCTGACCGCCTACGCGGGCCTGCTGCGCACCGCTGAATTCAAACCCGGTGACGTTGTGTTCGTGTCCGGCGCGGCCGGAGCAGTCGGCAGCGCCGTCGGCCAGATCGCCCGCCTGAAAGGCGCGGGCCGCGTGATCGGCAGCGCCGGCAGCGCCGAGAAAGTTGCGCACCTGACCGACGCCCTCGGCTTCGACGCCGCCTTCAACTACAAGGAAGGCCCCGTCGGCGAGCAGCTGAAAAAGGCCGCGCCGGACGGCATCGACGTGTACTTCGACAACGTCGGCGGCGAGCACCTCGAGGCGGCCATCAGCGCCATGCACTCCATGGGCCGCATTGCCATCTGCGGCATGATCAGCCAGTACAACTCCACCGAACCCACCGTTGGTCCCCGCAACATGGTGCAGATCATCGGCAAGCAACTCACGGTGCGCGGCTTCCTGGTCACTCCCCACTACGACCTGTTCGACACTTTCGCGCAGGAAGTCGGCGGCTGGATCTCCAGCGGCCAGATGAAATTCGACGAGACCATCATTGAGGGCATCGACAACACCCCTGCCGCGTTCATGGGCCTGCTCAAGGGCCAGAACACCGGCAAGATGATCGTCAAGCTGTAACCACAATGAAGGGGGGCCGGACACGCTGAGCGTCCGGCCCCTCTCGTTGTGCTGCGTTTACGCCAGTGCGGCGATGACGGCGTTCGTGAATTCCTCGGTGCCGGCGGTGCCGCCGAGGTCACGGGTGCGGGGACCCTCGACCATGACCTTGTTCACGGCCGCGTCGATGCGGCGCGCCGTTTCATGGTCACCGATGTGGTCGAGCATCAGCACGGCGGCCAGCATGGTCGCGGTGGGGTTGCTGATGCCCTGCCCGGCAATGTCCGGCGCGCTGCCGTGCACCGATTCGAAGATGCCGAACTTGTCGCCCACGTTGCCGCTGGCAGCGATGCCGAGCCCGCCGACCAGTCCGGCCGCGAGGTCGCTCAGGATGTCGCCGAACATGTTGGTCATGACCATCACGTCGAACTGCTGGGGGTTACGGACCAGCTGCATGGCGGCGTTGTCGACGATCATGGTGCTGGTGTTCAGGCCGTCCACGGTGGCGGCATGGTCGAGAATGGTGTTCAGGAACAGGCCCTGCGTGACGGGCAGCACGTTCGCCTTGTGCACGACCGTCAGGCGCTTGTCGCGCTTCATGGCGAGGTCGGCGGCAAACTTGCCGATGCGCTCGCTGGCGTCCTTGGTGATGACCGTGTCGGCGATGGCGGTGTCGCCGTAGCGGCGTTCCTGTTCCACGTACAGACCCTGGGTGTTCTCACGGACGATCACGAGGTCGACGTTCTCGTACGCGCCGGGGACCGGGCGGGTCTTGGTGGGGCGCACGTTGGCGTACAGGCCGTACTTCTGGCGCAGGTGACGGATCGCGCCGGAGAACCCGGCGGGTTTCTGGCCGGTGGGGCTGGTGGCCGCGCCGAACAGGGTGGCGTGCGTGTTCTCCACGGCGTCGTAGGTGGCCTGCGGGGTGCTGGTGCCGTGGTCGAGGAAGTACTCGTACCCGGCCTCGGCGTGCACATACTCGGCGCTGAAGCCGGCGGCGTCCAGCACGCGGCGGGTCGCGGGAATGACTTCGTGGCCGATGCCGTCGCCTTCAATTAAACAGATGCGGTAAGTCGCCATAACCTGCACAGTCTAATGCACCTTTGTATTCCTCTTCACCCTTGCGGGGGTCGTGGCAAGTCACCCGCCGCGTGACGCACCCCCCGCTGGAAGCGTTTCAACCGGCTGGGCGCGGAGATTCCGGGGAGGCCATGATCTGCCCGGCCAGCCCGTGGGCCAGCAGTGGCCCCAGCAGGAAGCCCTTGCTGCTCAGGCCGCTCAGCCGCCACGAACCGTCGGGTTGCAGT
Organism: Deinococcus aquaticus; assembly: GCF_028622095.1. NCBI lineage: Bacteria > Thermotogati > Deinococcota > Deinococci > Deinococcales > Deinococcaceae > Deinococcus > Deinococcus aquaticus. Next base: position 1,986,938 of record NZ_CP115165.1, read on the forward strand.
CCGGCGCGCAGGTCCGACAGGCGCGACCCGGTCCAGCGGCCCGTGACCTGCGCGCCCCGCAGCCCGGTCAGTGCCGCGCCCTTGCCGAGCAGCCACCCCAGCGAGCCCAGCGGCAGGCCTTCCGGCATCCAGGCCGGGGCGGGCGTCTCGAAGGTCGCCCCCAGCACCCCGCCCGCCGCTGCCGGGGCGAGGTACGCGCCGAAACTGACGGGCACGCCGGTCACGGCGCGGTCCAGGGTCAGCAGGGTGCCCATGCGGTGCGTGCCCGCCTCGCCCCGCCACGTGCTGCCCACCGAACCGCCGCAGAAGACCACGGCGTCGGCATGCAGGGTCTCGGCTGGCAGGGTATCGCCGCCCGCCAGCGTGACGGTGCGCGCCGTCCAGTCCTGCGCCCGCCCCCGCACGACCCGCGCGCCCGACGCGCCCAGCAGCGCGTCCGCCAGCGCCCCGCCGTCCAGCCAGCCGCCCTGCGGCAGGTGCAGCGCGTGCGCCCAGCCGGGTGCCAGGGGTGCGGGCGCGTCGGCCAGGGTCAGCCACTCGTGGCGCAGCGCGGCCGGCAGGTTCCGCTCGAAGCGCGCCCGCGCCCGGTCGTCCGGGATGGGCCGCAGCACGCCCGTCTGCCCGTGCGGCACGGTCCAGCCCGCCGCGCCCAGGTCGCGCAGCAGCGCCCAGGTGAAGGCCATGCCCTCCAGCGCCCGCGCGTCCACGCCGCCCGACTGCCCGCGCACCGGGTTCACCAGCGCACTCGGCACCCGGCTGGCCGCGTGCTGCGCGGCGTCCACGACCGTCACGCGTGCGCCCGCGCGGGCCAGGAAGTACGCCACCGACGCCCCCGCGATTCCCGCCCCGATCACGATGACGTGCATCAGCCCTCCCGCACGGCGCGCAGGCACTCGCGTTTGCCGGGCGCACCGGGGCGGCGTTCCACGCGCAGCCCGGCCGCCTCCAGCGCGCGGCGCACGTGCCCGGCGGCGCTGTAGGTGCCCAGCACCCCGCCCGGCGCGAGCGTGCGCGCCACCCGCGCCACGAACTCCGGCGTCCAGACCTCCGGGTTGCGGGACGGCGAGAACCCGTCCAGGTACAGCGCGCTGGCCCAGGCATCCGGCAGCGGGGCGGTCAGCACGTCCGCGAAGCTGACGGTCACACTCACGCCACCCGCCTGCACCTGTAGTTCCTGCGGTAGGTCCTGCGGGCTCAGTCCCGCCTCCGGCCACGCCGAGAGCAGCGCCTCCCAGACCGGGTGCGCCGCGCCCTGCCCGTCGTTTCCCACCTCGCGCAGCAGGGCGCGGGGGGCCGGGTCGAACTCGAAGGCGTGGTAAGCCAGCGCTGCGCCGCGCGCCGCCGCGTCCGCCACGGTCGCGCGGAAGTTCACGCCCAGCCCGAACCCCACCTCCAGCACGCGCGGGGCCGGGTGGGCGTGCGTGCCCGTGCCCTCCACGAACACATGCCGCGCCTGCGCCGCCGCGCCGTGCCGCGACCCGTACGCCTCACCAAAACGGGCGTTGTGTGCCGTGCGCGACCCGTCCGGCGTGAGCAGAATCCCGCCGGGCGCGGCGTCAGGCAGGGTGGGCAGGGGAGAGGCGTCGTCCGGCATCACCCCCCACGATACGGGAGGGCCAGCGCTGCGGCACAGGGACAGGCGGCCGGTCCATGAGGGTGGGGGCGCGGGGTGTACACTCGGCAGTACCCAGCTTTCACGTTCACGGTTGCCGGTGTGCGTTCGCCCGCCTCCCAGTCCCCCACAAAGGATCGGTGGTTCGTGTGCCCGTTCGGATCGTCAGTCTCGCCGCCCACAGCGGCGCCGGTAAAACCACGCTCTCAGAGGCCCTGTTGCTGCGCAGCGGGGCCATTTCACGTGCCGGACGCGTCGAGGACGGCACCGCCCGCAGCGACCACACCGACATCGAGAAAGCCCACGGGTTCAGCGTCACGACCGGCGTGCTGCGCCTCACCCACTGCGGCACGGACATCACGCTGCTCGACACGCCCGGTTACGCGGACTTCGTGCGCGAGATCCGGGGCGGCATCCGCGCCGCCGACACCGCCGTGATCCTCGTGAGTGCCGTCAGCGGCGTTGAGGTCGGCACCGAACGCGTCTGGGCGACCGCCGACCGCTTCGGCATGCCGCGCCTGATCGCCGTGAACCAGATGGACCGCGAGCGCGCCGACTACCACGCCGTCCTCGCCGACCTGCGCGCCAGCCTGAGCGGCCCGGTCGCCCCGGCGTTCCTGCCGCTCGGCGAGGGCGCCGACTTCCGGGGTGTAATCGACGTCCTGACCGGCGAGGTCAGCCCCCCCCAGGACCTGCCGCCCAGCGACCGCGCCGCCCTGGGGAGCGCGCAGGCCGCCCTGACCGACGCCATCGTCGAAACCGACGACGACCTCATGAACCGCTTCCTGGACGGCAGTCCCATCAGCACCGACGAACTGCACGCCGCCTTCACGCGCGCCGTGCACGCCGGCACCCTGTACCCCGTCATTCCGGTCAGTGCGCACAGCGGCGTGGGCGTGGACGCCCTGCTGGACCTGATGGTCACGGGCCTGCGCAGCGCCCGCGAACGCGGCCCGGTCAGTGGCGTGGACGGCCAGACCCGAGACCCCACCCCGGACGCCCCCTTCAGCGCCCGCGTGTGGCGCGTCAGCCTCGACCCCTTCGTGGGCAAACAGGCGTTCATCCGCGTCTGGAGCGGCACGCTGCGCCCCGGCGACACCATCCGCAACACCACCCAGGGCGGCGACCTGCGCGCCGCGCACCTGTACCTCCCCAACGGCCGCGACCTGACTGAGGTGGGCGAACTGCCCGCCGGGAGCATCGGCGTCCTGACCAAACTCCCGGACCTGCACGCCGGAGACACCCTCGCCGACCCCACCGACCCCATCCTGTACGACCCGCTGTGGCTGCCCGACCCCGCGCACACTGTCGCCATCCACCCCGCAGGCCGCGCCGACGAGGACCGCCTGGGCCCCGCCCTGACCCGCCTGACCGACGAGGACCCCACCCTGCACTACGCCCGCGACCCCCAGACCGGCGAGGGCCTGCTGTCCGGCATGGGCGACCTGCACCTGGGCATCGCCACCGAACGCCTCGCCGCGCTGGGCGTGAACGTCACCGCCACCACCCCCCGCGTCCCGTACCGCGAAACCATCCACGCGCCCGCCCAGGCGCAGGGCAAACATAAAAAACAGAGCGGCGGGCACGGCCAGTACGGCGACTGCCACCTCCGCATCGAACCCGGCGACGGCTTCAGCTTCCGCTCGGCCGTGGTGGGCGGCGCCATCCCCGGCAAGTACCTGCCCAGCATCGAAAAAGGCGTGCAGGACGCCATGCAACGCGGCCCGCTCGCCGGGTACCCCCTCCAGGACCTGCACGTCACCGTCCTCGACGGCAGTTACCACGACGTGGACAGCAGCGACCTCGCCTTCCGCGCCGCCGGAGCCCTCGCCCTGCGCGGCGCCCTGGAACACGCCCGCCCAGGCCTGCTCGAACCCACCCGCCACCTGAAAGTCCGCGCGCCCGCCCGCTTCACCGGCGACCTCCTCGGCGACCTCCAGACCCGCCGCGCCCGCGTGCAGGGCATCGACACCACCGGCACCGTCACCACCATCACCGCCCTCGTCCCACAGGCCGAACTGCACGACTACAGCGCCGCCCTGCGCTCCCTGACCGGCGACCGCGCCGCCTTCAGCGTGACCGCCGGCCCCTACCAGCCCGTCCCGGACCACCTGACCAGAAAGATCATCGACGCCCGGCAGGAAGAACTGACGCAGGCGTAGGCGGGACGGTCAGCTCCGCGCCGCTGCTGGTGCCGCCAGCACAGCCCAGGGCGTAGCATCCGGGTCATGACATTGCCTGCGCCTGTGATTGCCGATCTGCGTTCTGATACCGTCACGACCCCCACGCCCGCCATGCGCGAGGCGATGGCGCAGGCGCGGGTGGGGGACGACGTGTACGGCGAGGACCCCACCGTGAACGAGTTGCAGGTCGAGGTGGCCCGCCTGACCGGCCATGAGGCGGGGTTGTTCATGCCGTCGGGCACGATGACGAATCAGGTGGCGATTGCGCTGCACACGAGGCGGGGTGAGGAGGTCATCTGCGCGGAGGGGTCGCACATCTACGAGTGGGAGCTGGGCATGATGGCGGCGTTCAGTGGTGTGGTGCCGCGTTTCGTGCCGGCGCCGCTGGGCGTGCCGGCCCCGGAGGACGTGCGCTCGGCGGTGCGGCGCAGCGTTCACCAGTCCCCGAGCGGGCTGATCAGTCTGGAGAACACGCACAACAAGGCAGGCGGGACCGTGATTCCGCTGGCGGTGCTGGACGGCATCCGGGAGGTGGCGACGGGGGAAGGCCTGCCGCTGCACCTGGACGGCGCGCGCGTGCTGAACGCGGCGGTGGCGCTGGGCGTGCCTCTGAGTGACATCACGGCCCGCTTCGACACGGTCAGCGTGTGCCTCAGCAAGGGCCTGGGTGCCCCGGTGGGCAGCGTGCTGGTCGGCAGCGCCGCCCACATGCGGCAGGCGCACCGGTACCGGAAGATGATGGGCGGCGGCATGCGGCAGGCGGGGGTGCTGGCGGCGGCGGCGCTGGTGGCCCTGCGGGAAGGTCCGGCCCGGCTGGCGGAGGATCACCGCCGCACCCGCCTGCTGGCCGAGGCGCTCGTGAACGCGGGCTTCGACGTGAACATGGCCGCCGTGCAGACGAACATCATCTATGCCACCGTGCCGGACGCCGCCGCGCACGCCGACCGCTGGGCGCAGCAGGGCGTGCTGTGTAACGCTCTGGGGCCGGACAGTGTGCGGTTCGTGCTGCACCACCAGATTGACGATGAGGCGCTGGCCGGAGCGATCCGCGTCCTGACGGCGTAGGGGAGGCGGTGCGCGGGAGGCGGGGCGCAGTGAAGGCCTGACGCGGGGGCGCGGACACGCTGTTCCCGCTTCCCGCTCCTCAACTTTCCGTTGACGCGCCGTGCGGGGTGGGCGCGGTAGGCTCGGGGGCATGACCGTTCCGGATTCCGTGCCTGCGACCACCCACCCGCCTGATGTACCCGCGCCGCGTGGGGTGCGGGCCGTGGATGGTAACCGGGCGGCGCTGGCGCTGCTGATCATTCAGAACGTAGTGTCGGCGGTGCTGCTGTCGCTGAAGGTGCCGCTGGGTGCGTCGTTGCTGGGGGCGTTCGTGGTGGTGGTGCTGGTGGGCCTGACCGTCTTCCGGGGGCCGATGGACGCGCTGTTCCGGGATGTGCGCTGGCGTACGCCGCCCGCGTGGGGGGTGGCGGTGGCGGCGTTCGTGCTGGCGTTCCTGGCGTCACGGGCGTTCGTGCTGGCGTTCGTGACGCTGTTCCCGGAGACGGCGGACAGCACCCCGCAGTTCCTGAGTACCGGCGTGGACCTGTGGGTGCTGCTGCTGGCGGCGGGCGTGCTGGTCCCGGTGGCCGAGGAGGTCGCGTTCCGGGGCCTGATGATGCGCGGGCACGAGCGCGCGGTGGGGTTCGGGGTGGCGGCGGTCACGTCGTCGCTGGCGTTCTCGCTGGCGCACGGCGCGCCGGTCAGTGTGGTCGGCATCCTGCCGCTGGCGTACGTGCTGGCGCGGGTGACGCAGCACACGGGCAGCGTGTGGAACGCCGTGATCATTCACGTGCTGAACAACACCATCGCGCTGAGCCTGGGTGCGTTCCTCGCCGGGCGACTCCCGACCGACCCGGCGCAGGCGACCGAGATGCTGTCGAACCCGGCCCTGAAGTTCCCGCTGGCGATCGGCGCGGCCCTGTTCGGGACGGTGGTGCTGGTCGTGCTGCACCTGTGGTTGACGCCGAAACCCGACCCGCAGGCCGGGTCCGCGCCGGGCCCGTGGCTCAGCGGGGCGTACGTGGCGGTGCTGCTGTTCGGCCTGACCGCGCTGCTGCTGACGTTCCCGCCCGTCGCCGAGTGGCTGGGTACGGTCCGCGCCGCCCTTCAGGCCCGCTGAGGAGGCCCGCGCGGGGGTGTTTGCGGTGGTGGGGGCTACCATGGCGGTGCTTATGGCCCGTCCTGATTCCCGCCCCTCCCGCCGCCCGAAGGGGACGGTCCGCCTGCCCGCTGCGCCGCCCGGCCCGTCCGCGCCGCTTCCTACCGAGTTCCTGACCGGCCCGCGCGTGTTCGCGCAGCGGCTGGCCCCGACCGACCCGGTCGTGTGGCGGTACCTGGGCGTGGTGGTGCTCAGCGCGGTCCTGTCCGGCGTGGCGTACGCGGCGCTGGTGCGCCCCTCCGTGACCCTGGCGGCCGAGGTGGCGGGCGGCGCGTCCCCGCTGCTGGTGCACGTGACGAACGCCATTGGTGGGGCGTTCCTGGCGATGTTCACGTTCCTGCTGATGTGGCTGCTGGGCTGGCTGGGAGCCGGACGGCCGGGCCGGGCGGCCGAGGTGTACGGCGCGAGTTTCGCGCTGCTGCCGCCGCTGTACCTGCTCGTGACGGTCGTGGCGCTCTCTACGTCCCAGCAGGCGTGGCTGCCGGATGCGGGCGCACTGGCGCAGGCGGGGACCGACAGTCAGGCGGTGCAGCGGCTGGCACTGGCCGGACTGGCACGCACGCCCGCCGCGTTCCTGCTGCTGGCCGTGACGATGCTGGGCACAGCCGCGCAGTGCGCCCTGAGCTTCCCGGCGTTCCGTGAGTTGACCGGGCGGCCCGGCCGGGCGCTGCTGGGGGCGCTGCTGCCGCTCCTTCCGGCGCTGGCGGTGGGGTTCATCGCGCTGGCCCCGCTGCTGTTCCAGCGCTGAGCGCGGCAGCCAGGACAGAAGCGGGCAGGGCAGACAGGACAGAGGGGGCCGCCCGGCAACTGGGCAGCCCCCCCCCCTTCTGCCGTGCGGCCAGTCCGTCAGCCGAAGACGGACCGGGCGGGGTCCCACAGCCGCCACAGTTCGTACAGACCGATCAGCAGGTGCAGGATGACCTTGGCGGCCAGTCCGGCCAGCAGGCCGATCAGGGTGCCCCACGCGGCCCGCGCGGCGTCCAGTGGGGGCTTACGCACGACCAGCAGTTCCGCGATCAGCGCGCCAGCCAGCGGGCCGACGATCAGACCGAAGGGAATGAAGATACCGACCAGACCGCCGATCAGCGCGCCCCACACGGCCTGACGGCTCCCGCCGTACTTGCGGGCCCCCCACGCCGAGGCGAGGTTGTCGACCATGCTGATGGCGACCGTGATCAGCAGGAACGTCAGCAGAAACGGCAGGTCCGGCCACGGCTGGAATCCGTCGACCAGGGTCGCGGCGACGGACCCCAGGAAGATGATGATGGTGGCGGGCACGGCCGGCACGAACGTACCGATCATGCCGATCACCCAGGCAGCCAGGAAGATCAGGAAGGCAAGACTCACGCCGTACAGTACGCCGCGCGGCCCAGTGCCGTTCCTTCTTTCGGGGTTGTCGGGCCAGCAACAATGAAAGACCCCCACCGAAGTGGGGGCGTTTGGTTGCAGGGACAGGATTTGAACCTGCGACCTCCGGGTTATGAGCCCGACGAGCTACCAGACTGCTCTACCCTGCGTTACTCTGGTTAAACTTTCTGCGTCTGCGTCGCGGTTTCTTTCGTTGCCGTTCTCAGCGCTCAGGAATAGTACCTCGGGTTTCCGGAACTGTCAACATTGTGTCACGCTGCACGTTATTGCCGTGCTGCACGCGGGTCCGGTCGCGCACCCGCCGGCCGGTCCTGTTCGGGGGGAATCCCACCCCCCGCGCCCGCCGCGCCCGTTACCCTGAACCGCGTGACCGACGCCCCTTCCATCCCGCCAGCCGCCCCGGACACCAGTGCCGGCAGCGGCATCGAGCAGCGCAAACTGCGGCATATCGAGGCCTGCCTGCGCCTGGACAGCCAGTACGCCGCGCGCACCACCGGCCTGCACGGGGTGCCCTGGCCGTACCACGCTCTGCCGGAACTCGACCTGGACCGCGTGGACCTGCGCACTGGCTTCCTGGGCCGCCCCCTGAGCGCCCCGGTCCTGATCGGCGCGATGACCGGCGGGGCCGACGCGGCCGCGCGGATCAACCGGAACCTCGCCACGGCCGCGCAGCGCCTGGGCATCGGCATGATGCTCGGCTCGCAGCGCGTGATGCTGGAACGCCCGGCGGCCCGCGCCAGCTTCCTGGTGCGCGAGTGGGCGCCGGATATCCTGCTCGTCGGGAACCTGGGCGGCGCGCAGTTCCTGCTCGGCTACGACGGCACGCACGCCGCGCGGGCCGTGCAGGAGGTCGGGGCGGACGCGCTGGCCATTCACGTCAACCCGCTTCAGGAGGCGTTGCAGGCGGGCGGCGATACCAACTGGGCTGGCCTGACGGACCGGCTGGCGGCCCTGGTCCCCACGCTGCCGTTCCCGGTGATCCTGAAGGAGGTCGGGCACGGACTGGACCGCCGCACCGTGCAGGCCGTGGCGAGCGCAGGTTTCGCGGCGCTGGACGTGGCCGGTGCGGGCGGCACCAGCTGGGCGCGGGTCGAGCAGCTGGTGCACCACGGGCGGGTGCGCACGCCGGACCTGTGCGACCTGGGCATCCCGACCGCGCAGGCCATCCGTGACGCCCGGCAGGCCGCGCCGGGCACGCCACTGATCGCCTCGGGCGGCATCCGCACGGGCCTGGACGCCGCCCGCGCCCTCAGCCTCGGCGCGCAGGTGGTCGCCGTGGCCCGCCCGCTACTGGAACCCGCCCTGGACAGCGCGGACGCCGCCGAGGACTGGTTGCGGCAATTCATTCACGAGCTGCGGGTGGCGCTGTTCGTTGGTGGGTACTCGGGCCTGGACGACCTGCACGCCCGGCCACCCTCTGCCGGCTGAGGGCCAGTCGCTCCCCCGCGCTCAGCTGGTCGGGTCGGGCGGGCCGTCCTCGGGGTCGGTGTCCACGCTCTGTTCCTCAATGACGTTCAGGCGGCGCGTGGCGGGGTCGGTGGACACCACGCCGGCCACGGTGACGCTCAGGGCCGTGACCAGCAGCAGCAGCCGGGGCGTGTCCAGGTCCGGGACTGCCAGGGCCGCCGCCAGCACCCCGCCCAGCAGCAGGGCCAGCAGGCTGCGGTCCCGCCGGGTGCGCCGCGTGATGCGCAGGGCGTTCAGGCGCAGGAAGGCCAGGGACAGGAACGCCCCGGCCAGCGGGAACGTCAGCAGTTTCTGGTACGCGGCGTCCTCGGCCGGGTCGGCGCTGCCGAGGGTGTGGCCCAGGCCCACGCCCAGCGTGACCACGCTCAGCGTGAACGGCAGGTGCGCGTACAGCCACGCCAGCAGGTGCCGGATCTGCCCGGCGCGGCGGGTCTCAAGGAGCGGCAGCGTGCGCGCCTGCGAGAAGTACAGCTGCCACAGCGCCACGACGGTCAGGACGCCCCCCATGGCGGGCAGCAGCGTGGCGGGCGTCAGGGCCTGCTGGCGGCCCCCGCCGACGATCTCGGTCACGATGGCGCCCAGCGCGATGATCTGCAGCAGCCCGACGCGTTCAGGCAGGTGACCCGCGTGCGGCGGGGCGTGCTGGTGGCCACTGCGGATCAGCGGGGCGCGCAGCACGTCGACCAGCAGGGCGACCACCCACACGCTCAGCTGGGCGGCCCCGCCACCCGGCAGGAACGCCGAGGCGATCCACAGGGCGGCCGCCAGCGCGAACAGCCCCGCCATGTGCCGCGCGAACAGCGCCCGGCCCTCCACGCTGCCGTCCCCGGTGCCCCCGGCCCCCGACGGCACCTGATCGGCCGTGACCGTCCGGGACGCCCGCAGGTACAGGCCCGCCTGCAACAGGTGATTCACGGCGTACGCCAGGGCGAACCACGCGCCGGTGTCGCTCAGGTCGCCGCGCAGCGTCATGGCCAGCAGCGTCATGGTCAGCAGTTGCGCCAGCGTCACCAGCCGGTAGGTGCGCCGCTCGTTGCCGTAACGCGCCGCGAACAGGGTGTTGTTCGCCCAGGCCCACCACACCGCCGTGAACGTCAGGCCGAACACCAGCAGGTTCTCAGGACTGTGCGCGTCCCCCAGCCGCAGCGCCAGCTGATCGAACGCCACCACGAAAATCAGGTCGTAGAACAGTTCCAGCCACGTGACCCGCTGCGTCGGCTCGCCCTGAGCGTCCTCCCCGCCGTCCCCGCTGATCGGGCTGGTGCCGTCTGCGGCCCCGGCGGCGTCCGGGCCACCGGGCAGAGGTGCTTCGTGATCCCCGGAGGTCACCGAAGGCGACCGAGCGCCCGGCGGATCAGGCCGTCGGCACTCAGGTCCGCGTCGGCCGCCACCAGTTCGGCCACGACCGCCCGCACCTGCGCTTCCCGGAAGCCCAGCGCCAGCAGCGCGTCCACCGCGTCACGCCCAGCCGTGGTGGCCACGCGCGCCGGTTTCGCTCCCGCGCCGCCCGCCGCCGGGGCCGCCAGATGCTCGGGCACCTTGTTCTGCAATTCCAGGACCAGCCGCTCGGCGGTCTTCTTACCCACGCCGCTCACGCTGCTCAGGAGTTTCACGTCTCCGCCCAGCAGTCCGGCCGCCAGCGCACTAACCGGCATGGCCGACAGCATCGCCAGTCCCATGCGCGGTCCCACGCCGCTCACGCCGGTCAGCAGGTCGAACAGGCGCACGCTGTCGGCGTCCGCGAACCCGAACAGCAGTTGCGCGTCCTCACGCACGACGAAGCGGGTGTTCAGTTCGGTGGGCTGCCCGACCGTCATCTTCGCGAGCGTGCCTGCCGGGCACTGCACCTCGTAGCCCACGCCGCCCGTCACGACCACGGCGCTGGCATCCCGCACTTCCCGGACCACGCCGGACAGGTAAGCAATCATCCCCACCAGTGTACATTCCGCTCTGAACAGAAACAGCGGTGAGCGGCAGGTTCGCACCACCCCCCGCCCCGCGCGGCCCTCCGGTGTGCTGCACTGCGGGGCATGGTCACCCTGCGCCCCGCCCGCGAATCCGACCGCGCCGCTCTGCTCGGCATCTGCCTGCACACCGGCGACAGCGGCCAGGACGCCGCCCACCTGTACCGCGACCCGCTGCTGCTGGGGCAGGTGTACGCCGCGCCGTACCTGAGCTTCGCGCCGGACTTCGCCTTCGTGCTGGAGGACGCCCTGGGCGTGGGCGGGTACGTGCTGGGCGCGCCGGACACCGCCGCCTTCGAGGACACTCTGGAACGCGCGTGGTGGCCTGCGCTGCGCCGGGCGCATCCCGACCCGGCCGCCACGCCGGCGCCAGAGCGCACCCCGGACCAGCGGATCACGCACCTGATCCACCACCCGCCCCGCGCGCCGCGTGAGCTGCTGGCCGCGTACCCCTCGCACCTGCACATCGACCTGCTGCCCCGCGTGCAGGGAGGCGGACGGGGCCGCGCCCTGATGCACACGCTGCTGGGTGCGCTGCGGGCCGCCGGTTCGCCCGGCGTGCACCTGGGCGTCGGGGCGCGCAACGTGAACGCCCAGGGCTTCTACCGGCACCTGGGCTTCACGGAACTGACCCGCACGCCGGGCGCCGTCACGTTCGGTTTACGACTGCGTGGAACTTGACCGGAGTCCCTTATACGGATTCCGTCTGTTTCATTAACAACCCGGGACTACACCGGGTTGCCAACTCCACGCCCGGAACCCGTTTCTCTCCTGCTCACTCCGCTCGGGTTGAAAGTTCTTGCAAACCTTTCAACCGGAGTCTGCCTTACTCGGTGCGGTAGCGGGGCGTGACGATCTCCTCGCGCCCACCCAGGTCCACTTGCCTGAGCGTCAGCGCCGTGGTGGCCGGGATGGTGTACGCGTTGGCGGCGGCGTAGTTCACGGCGTACCCCATGTCCTGCAGGGTGCCCACGCTGACGCGGCTCAGGGGGTTGACGACACCGCTGTTCAGGTAGCCGGTCATCAGCTCGGTCCCGAAGGTCGTTTCACGCCAGTGGGCCCCGGCGGTGCCGCCCCCACCCTGGTTCTCAACCGGCACGGCACTCAGCGTGCCGCCCGCCGCGCGGTACTCGCGCAGGGCGTTGGAGCCGCTGTAGGTGGGGTTGGTCGTGCCCAGACCGCTGACCAGACCGAACCGTGACCACAGCGACCCGATGCCCAGCGAGTGCCCCAGTTCGTGCACGGCAATGTCGGCCAGTTGACTGCTGAACTGCGCGAGGTCGGCCGTGTCGAACACCAGCGTGGAGTAGGTGGTCAGGCCGGTGCTGCTGCGCACGCTGCACGGCCCGCTCTGTGCGAGGATGCCGCCGGGACCGTCGATGGTCCTGTTGCCCGTGAAGACCAGAATGTCGTCGATGGTGCCCCGGTAGGCGGCGTTGCTGCCACAGGCACCGGCGGGAATGTTCACGGTGGCGCTCGCCTGCCCCCGCGTGATGACGCCCTGCCAGCGGGTCGCGGCGGCCTGCATGGCGTTCATGACGGCCGCGTCGCTGCCGGTCGCGAAGTTCAGGGTGACGTTGTACGGTTCGGTGGCCTGCTCGCCCAGTGTGATTCTGGCGTAGGGGTCCACGGGCAGGTCCGCCACGTTGACGGTGCCGGGCGCCACGCTGGCCTGAAGGCCGCTCTGGAGGCTGGTCTGGGTGGTGCCGCAGGAGGCGAGCAGGGCGCTGAGGGTCAGCAGGGAAGCGGCAATGGGCAGGGAACGGCGCATGGGTGAACCTCCGGCACTGGGGGGGGTGACTGGCCGGGAACGGCCCCGGATGTCACGGGGTTCGGCGGCCGGAACGCGCGTGGCCGCCAGCGGGGAACGGTGGGCGGAGGATCACCCCGCCATGACCCAGCTTAGGCAGGGGCGCGGCGGCTGGATACCCGCCCCGGAAGGGACCCCCGGCGTGGGCAGCCCACTTCCGGCGCTCTTTAGAATGCTCATGCATGCTGCCAGATGCCTCTATCAGAAGAGGCCCCCGCCCTGGCCCCCCGGATTGGCGGGGGGCAGAGCGGGGGTCGGGTCAGCCGGGGGCAGGTCGGCTGGGGGCAGGTCAGCCAGCCCTGGCTGTTGGTGTGCGGCGCAGGCTGAAGGCCACCAGCGCGGCGCTCATCACGGCGGCCAGCAGCGCTCCCACCCGGAAGATCAGGCCCTCGTGGCCGGGGGCGCTGGTCAGCAGGACCGGGCTCAGGAACTGCCCCAGGAAGATGGCGCTGCTCATGCCGGCCGTGACCCGGCCGCGCCACGCGGGAGGCGTCAGGTCGGCCAGCCAGGTGTACAGGTTCGGGAAGACCAGCCCGCCGCCCGTGCCGCCCAGGATCAGGCCCAGCAGCGCGCCCGTGACGGTGTCCGCACCGGAAACGGTCAGCCATCCGGCGGCCAGCAGGATCAGGCCCAGCGCCGCCGTGCGCTGCGCGTGGAACCGCCCGGTGAACCGCGAGTACACCAGCGAGGTGATCGCGGCGACCAGCGTGAACGCGCCCAGCAGCAACCCGGTCACGGCGGGCGCGGCGCCCAGGGTGCGCAGCAGGAACGGTCCCTGGGTGGGCATCAGGTAGAACACGATCATGTACCCGACCGACAGGGCGTAGATCACGCCGATGCTGGCCCAGCGGGGCCTGGAGTCCTGCGCGCTGTCGGTCGGCAGCGGGGCTGGCAGGCCCCCGGCCAGACGCAGGGTCAGGGGGATCAGCAGCAGCGCGATCAGGTACAGCGCGAACGGGGCGCGCCACGACGCGGCGGCCAGCAGGCCTCCCAGCGGCATCAGGACCGCGCCGCCGAAGTTGCCGAACGCCGCCTGCTGACTCAGGAACTTCCCGCGTGCCGGGCCGCTGAACAGGTCGTTCACGAGCGCACCGGCGGCCGTCATGGTGCCGGCCACGGCCAGTCCCAGCACGATCCGCCCGGCCAGCAGGGAACCGATGGAGTCCGCGATCAGGCCCGCGCCGCCACCCAGGGCGTACAGGGCCAGTGAGGCCAGCAGGACCGGGCGGCGGCCGTAGCGGTCGGCCAGCACGCCGCTGAGCGGAGCGGTCAGCGCGATGACCAGTCCCACGATGGTCAGGGACAGCTTGACCAGGAACGCGGCGTTCGGGACGTCCGCGAAGTGCGCCTGCATGGCGGGCAGGGCCGGAGCGATGGTCGCGCCGGACATGATGGTCAGGGTCGAGAGCAGCAGCAGGGTCAGCTGGGTCAGGCGGTCGGGTGCGGCGCCCGAGGTCGGCGCGGGTGGGTGGGCGGAGGCGAGCACGGTGGGTCGGGTGGCAGGCACGGACATGCCCGCATAGTAACTTTATTTTATCAAGTGCCATGAGGATTAAACCTTCAGTTGAGGCAGGCCAGATGGCCTATCCGTTCCACCTTGCCCGCCCGGTACAGTGAATGCATGCCGCACCGACCCCGCTGCGCCGCCCCCAGCTCCCCGCCGGCCCCCGGACGGCGAATGCCGGGCCGCGCCGCCTGAACGCAGCGCCCACGCCGGGCTGACCGAGTGCGCGCCGCCGGGCCACCCTCAACCCCCACTGCGACACCTTTTTCCGGTGCTCCGCCCTTCCGCAGCGCCTCGCAGGGCTGCTGGGAACCTGCCAGGAAGCTCTGGGGGACCGGGAGGGGGACCGGCGCGCAGCCGCAGGGTTGGTGGACTGGACCGCATGACCGACCCGCAAAATTCCGTATTCTGACAGGGTTGCCCGACCCTCCTCTCATCAGGGTGCCGGTCGGGAAGGAAGGGAAATCATGAGTCAAGCAGCATCCACCCCGTTTTTCATCACGGCCGCCATCGATTACGCCAACGGCGCCCCACATATCGGGCACGTGTACGAGAAGATCCTGACCGACGCCATCGCCCGCTACCAGCGCCTCGCGGGCCGCCCCGTGACGTTCGTCATGGGTACCGACGAGCACGGCGAGAAGATCAGCAAGGCCGCCGCCAAGGCCGGCGTGACCCCCCAGGAACTGGTCGACGATCTCTCCGAGCGCGCCTTCCAGGGCCTGTGGAAGAACCTGGGCATCAGCTACGACGAGTTCGTGCGCACCACCTCCGCGCGCCACAAGCGCTTCGTGCAGGAAATCCTCCAGCGCGTGTACGACGCCGGCGACATCTACTTCGCCGAGTACGAGGGCCTGTATTCGGTGGGCGCTGAACGCTACGTCACCGAGAAGGAACTCGTCGAGAACCCCGACGGCGTCCGCCGGTTCCCTGGCGACAAGGACCCCCCCGAACTGCGGCGCGAGGCGAACTACTTCTTTAACATGGAAAAGTACCAGCCGTGGCTGCTGGAATACCTCCAGACGCACCCCGACCTGATCCAGCCCGCCGGGTACCGCAACGAAGTTCTGGAAATGCTGAAAGAACCCATCGGGCCGCTCAGCATCAGCCGCCCCAAAAACCGCGTGCCCTGGGGCGTCGAACTGCCCTGGGACGCCGACCACGTCACGTACGTGTGGTTCGACGCGCTGCTCAGCTACCTTACGCCGCTCGTCAGTAACGGCCAGGACGCCAGTGTCAGCGGCACCGCCTGGCACGTGATCGGCAAGGACATCCTCAAGCCGCACGCCGTGTTCTGGCCCACCATGCTGCGCGCCGCCGGGCTGCCCATGTACCGCCGGCTGGTCGTGCACAGCCACATCCTCGCCGAGGACGGCCGCAAGATGGGCAAGAGCCTCGGGAACGCCATCGACCCCGAAGCGCTCGTCTCGGAGTACTCCATCGACGCGATCCGCTACACCCTGCTGCGCGAGGCGACCCTCAGCGCCGACAGCCCCTACGGCGAGGGTATCCTGATCTCGCGCCTGAACAGCGACCTCGCCAACGACCTGGGCAACCTGCTCTCACGTACCATCAGCATGATCCAGAAGTACCGGGGCGGCGTTGTCCCCGCCGCGCAGGACCTCGCGGACCGCGACCGGAGCATCGAGGCGGCCGCGCTGGCCCTGCCCACCCAGATCCTGGCGCTGGTCGATGACCTGAAGATCAACATGGCCATCGAGGCCGCCATGAACTTCGTGCGGGACCTCAACCGCTACATCGCCGAGAGTGCGCCGTGGAACCTCGCCAAGAGCGACGACACCCAGCGCCGCCTGGATACCGTGCTGTACACCGCCGCCGAGGGCCTGCGCGTCGCCAGCGTCGCCCTGGAAGCCGTGATTCCCACCAAGGCCCGCGAACTGCGCGCCCAGCTGGGACTGGCCGGGCAGACCTACGCCCTGGCGCCCGCCTGGGGCCTGACGCCCGCCGGAACGCGCGTGGTGGGCGGCCCGATCCTGTTCCCGAAACCCGAACCGAAAGAAGTCCCCACCCCTGCCCCGGGCGCCCCGAAACCCGGCAAGAAAGAGAAACCCATGACCCAGACTGCCCCCGAAACGGCCACCCCCACTGCTCCGGCCAACGTTGCTGCCCCCGTAACTCCGGCCCCCGCCGAGAACCTGATCAGCATCGACGACTTCGCCCGCATCGACCTGCGCGTCGCGGAAGTGCTGGCTGCCGAGGCCGTCGCCAAGGCCGACAAGCTCCTGAAACTCACGGTGAAACTCGGTGACGAGACCCGCACGGTCGTCAGCGGCATCCGCCAGTGGTTCGAACCCGAGGCGCTCGTGGGCCGCAAGGTCATCCTGGTCGCCAACCTGAAACCCGCCAAGCTACGCGGTATCGAGTCGCAGGGCATGATCCTCGCCGCCGAGGACGACCAGGGCAACCTGGACCTGATCGGCACCGGCCTGGACCTGCCCAGCGGCACCCGCGTCCGCTGACCCGCAGCCCCCATCTGTAAGACTCCTCCAACCCCGCCCGGCCCCGTGCCCGGCGGGGTTGACTGTTCCCCGGGCCAGCAGGCTGACCGGCCCGTCACTTGCGCCGGCGCGGGGCAGGCTAGACTGACCGCATGCCGTTTGTCGTGGTCTCTGGCCTGTCCGGAAGTGGAAAAAGCACCGTCCTGCGCACCCTGGAGGACGCCGGGTTCTTCATCACGGACAACCTGCCCCCGGAACTGTGGGGGGCCATGCACGACCTCGTGGAGGCGCGTGGCCTGGACCGCGTGGCGATCAGTACCGATGCCCGCACCCGCCACTTCCTGGACGCCCTGGAAGCCAGTTACATGCGCCTGTCCCGCCGCCGCGAGGACCTGCGCGTCCTGTTCCTCGAGGCGAACGCGGACGTGCTGCTCAAGCGCTATAACTTCACGCGCCGCGAACACCCGCTGGGTGAGAACCTGATGCTGGACTTCGCGCGGGAACGCGAACTGCTCGCCCCGCTGCGAGCCATCGCTGACACCGTCATCGACACCACCGACCTGAGCGCCAAGGACCTGGGCAACCGCGTGCTGCAACTGTTCCGGCTGGAACAGGACTTCCACCTGCGCCTGATGTCCTTCGGGTTCAAGCACGCGCCCCCCCGTGACGTGGACATGATCCTCGACGTGCGCTCGCTGCCCAACCCGTACTACGACCCCGCCCTGCGCCCCAAGACCGGCCTGGACGCCGAGGTGGCCGCCTACGCCTTCGCCGGGCAGGACTCCGAGACGTTCTACGCGGAGCTGCGTGACTTCGTACGGGTCGCTGCCGAGCGCGCCCGCGCCACGGGCCGCCACGGGTACACGGTCGGGATCGGCTGCACCGGCGGGCAGCACCGCAGCGTGGCCGTCACCGCCCGCCTCGCCGGGGACCTGAAAGACCTGAACGTGGACGTCATGGACCACCGCGACATGAAGGTCGGCGAGCACGGGTGAGTGACCCGCCCCTCTCGCAACTGGACGCCCGGCCGCGAGAACCCGCCCCGGCCGAGCCGCCCCTCTCGCGCCGTGAGCGCCTGAAACCGGGACTGCACCGCCGCAGCCGCCGCGCCCGCATGTGGATGGCCCCCGGCATCGGCGTGAAACGCTGGCTGACCCTGTTCGTGATCTGCACCCTGCTGGGCGGGGTGGGCGTGCTGCACTTCACCTGGACCGGCCCGCTGCACTTCGCGGCGACCCGCTGGATCCTGTGGGTGAACGCCCTGGTCACCCCGGAACTGATGCCGCTGTACACGGGCGGCGCGGCCATCATGCTGCTCGCGCTGACCGGGGCGCTGTGGAGCATCATGATGCTCAACCGCTCGGTCCTGCGGGGCATGGGCACCGCCCCGGAAACCACGGTGGACGTGCTGTACGAACGCCGGAACCTGGCGCGCGGCCCGCACCTCGTCACGCTGGGCGGCGGGACCGGCATGTCTAACCTGCTCTCGGGCCTGCGCGCGCACACCGGGAACACCACGGCCATCGTGACCGTCTCGGACGACGGGGGCAGCAGCGGCCGCCTGCGCGAGGCGCTGGACATGGTCGCGCCCGGCGACCTGACCGACTGCTACGCCGCCCTGAGCGACAGCCCCGTCATGGCCCGCCTGCTGCTGCACCGCTTCCAGCGCGGCGAGGGCCTGGAAGGACACACCTTCGGGAACCTGCTGCTGGCCACGCTCAGCGAGGAGCAGGGCGGCCTGAGCGCCGCCATGAAGGACATTCACGAGGTGCTGCGCATCCGCGGGAAGGTCTACCCGGCCACCACGCGCCCCGCCACGCTGGTCGCGCACCTCAGTGACGGGCGCGTGATTCGCGGTGAAAGTCAGTTCGCGCCGCAGGTGGGGGAGGCCACCATCACACGGGTCACCCTGGACCCCCCGGACCTGCCGACCCTGCCCGAGGTACTGGCCGCCATCCACAGCGCCGAGCAGATCATCCTGGGACCCGGCAGCCTGTACACCAGCATCATTCCGGCGCTGCTGGTGCCCGGCATCGCCCGCGCCGTGCGCGAGTCGGGCGCTCCGCTGGTGTACGTGGCGAGCCTGATGACCGAACCCGGCGAGACCGACGACCTGACCCTTGAAGGGCACGTGCAGGCCATCACCCAGCACCTGGGCCGCACGCCGGACTGCGTGCTCGTGAACAACGCCATGCCACCCGCCGACGTGACTGAACGGTACGCCGCCGAGGGCGCGCACCTGCTGACCCTGCAAGGTGCCAGCCGGGACCTGCGGGGCCGCTGCGTGCTGCACCCGCTGCTGCAACCCGGTCAGGCCCGGCACGACCCGCACGCGCTGGCGCAGGCTCTGCTGCAAGTCGCGCCCCGGCGCACGGTCGGCTGAACCGGCCCGGCGCTGCCTACTCCGCGCCGTCACGCGGGCCGGGCCGCGCTGCTACGCTCGGGAGCATGAGCGCCGCGCAGCCGTCCAGCCTCCCGCACGATCCCCAGTCCACCGGAGCGCAGCCCACCAGTGTCCGGCTGATGGGCGTGCAGGCCCGCGCCGCCGCGCGCGTGCTGCGGTCCCTGCCCACCGACCGCAAGGTCGCGGCCCTGCACGCCATCGCGGCCGGACTGCGCGCGAATGCCAGCGCGATTTTGGCGGCGAACGCGCAGGACGTGCAGGCCGCCGAGGCCAGCGGACTGCCGGAGGCGATGGTGGCCCGACTGCGCCTGGACGCCCGCGCCCTGGACGGCATTGCCGCCGACGTGGAGGCCGTGTCGCGCCTGCCCGACCCGGTGGGCGAGACCACCCCGCCCAGCACGCAGCCCAGCGGCATCCGCGTCAGCACCCGGCGCGTGCCGCTGGGCGTGCTGGGCGTCATCTACGAGAGCCGACCGAACGTGACGGTGGACGTGGCCGCGCTGGCCATCATGAGCGGGAACGCCGTGATCCTGCGCGGCGGGCGGGAAACCGTGCGCAGCAACGCCGCGCTGGAAGACGTGATCCACGCGGCGCTGCGCGAGCAGAACCTCCCGGCGCACGCCGCGCAGGTCATCCGCGACCCGGCCCGCGAACGCATGCTGGAACTCCTGAAACTCGACGATCTGGTCGACGCGATCATCCCGCGCGGCGGGGCGGGCCTGCACCGCTACTGCGTGGAGAACGCCACGGTGCCCGTCATCGTGGGCGGCATCGGCGTGGTGCATATCTACCTGGACCCCAGCTTCACCCACGACCCCGCCGACGTGACGCGCGCGGCCGCGATCATCCACAACGCCAAGGTGCAGAAACCCAGTGCCTGCAACGCCCTGGACACCCTGCTGATCCACGAGCAGGCCCTGGGTACCCTGCCCGACATCGCCCGCGACCTGCACGCCAGCGGCGTGACCCTGCGCGCCGACCCGCCCGCCCACGCCGTGCTCAGCGCCGCCGGCATTGCTGCCGAGCCCGCCACCGCCGCCGACTTCGGCACGGAATTCCTGGCCCTGACCGCCAGCGTCCGCACGGTGGCCAGCCTCGACGAGGCGCTGGACTTCATCGCCACGCACGGCAACCACACCGACGTGATCCTCACCCGCGACGATGCGCAGGCCCGCCGCTTCGTGCAGGACGTGGACTCGGCCGCCGTGATCGTGAACGCCAGCCCCCGCTTCAACGACGGCGGCCAGCTCGGCCTGGGCGCCGAGGTTGCCATCAGCACCCAGAAACTCCACGCCCGTGGCCCCATGGGCCTGCGCGAACTGACGACCACCAAATGGGTCGTGGAAGGCAACGGAGAGGTGCGCGGGTAGATGGTCAAAGGTTGATGGTTGATAGAGGATCGACTTTCTCTATCAACCATCAACTTTCAACGATTCACACTCCAAGCGGGACGTCCACCCCAAGCTCAGCGAGCACGGTGCGGATGGCCTGCGCGTCGATGCCACTGCGGGCGTGGACGCTCTCGACGGTGGCGTGTTCCTGGAATTCGTCGGGAATGCCCAGCACGCGCACGGGCGTGTGCAGGCCCTCGGCGTTCAGGAATTCCAGGACGGCGCTGCCGAAGCCGCCCACGACGGTGTTGTCCTCGACCGTGATGATCGCGCGGGCGCTGCGGGCCACCTCGCGCAGCATGGCCTCGTCGAGAGGCTTGACGAAACGGGCGTTCACGACCCCCACACAGTCCAGGCCGGCGGCGGCCTTCTGCGCGTACTCCAGGCCCTTGCCGCCCGCCAGGATGACCACGTCCGTGCCGGCCTGCACGCGTTCCCAGGTGCCCCACTCCAGATCAGGCCAGTGGCCTTCCGGGACGGGTTCCGTGTTGCCGCGCGGATAGCGGATCGCGAAGGGACCGTCGTGCGTCTGCGCGTACTTCAGCATGCCGCGCAGTTCCGCCGCGTCCCTCGGCAGGCCCACGCGCACGCCGGGAATGGAACGCAGGAAGCTCAGGTCGAACACGCCGTTGTGCGTCGCGCCGTCCGCGCCGACGATCCCGGCCCGGTCAATGGCGAACGTCACGTTCAGGTTCTCGATGGCCACGTCGTGCAGCACCTGATCGTACGCGCGTTGCAGGAACGTCGAGTAGATCGCCACGATGGGTTTCAGGCCCTGCAGGGCCATCCCGGCGGCGGCGGTCACGGCGACCTCCTCGGCAATGCCGACGTCCAGGTAGCGGTTGGGGTGGACCTTGGAGTAGTTCACGAGACCGCTGCCCTCGCGCATGGCGGGCGTGATCACGAAGGTGCGGGGGTCCTGCGCGGCCAGTTCCGTCACGGCGTCCCCGAACGCGGCGCTCCACGAGTACGCTTTGCTGGTGCTGAACTCGCCGGTATCCGGGTCGAACTTGCCGGGGCCGTGCCAGTAGATCGGGTCGGCCTCGGCGTAACTCAGGCCCTTGCCCTTGGTGGTCACGACGTGCAGGATGGTCGGCCCGTCGAGGTCCACGAGGCGTTCCATCAGCCACACGAGTTCCTGCACGTTATGCCCGTCGACCGGGCCGACGTACCGCACGCCCATCGCCGCGAAGGGGTTCACGCTGGCCGGGTCGAAGAAGTGCCGCGTGGAGCTCTTGGCGCGACTCATGAAACTGGCCAGCGGTTTGCTGACGGCCTCCATGGCCTTCTTGCCGGCGCCCTCGCCCTCCTGGAACCACTTCTGCACCTGCAGGCCCCGCATGAACTTGTTCATCGCGCCGACGTTCTCGCTGATGCTCATCTCGTTGTCGTTCAGGACGATCAGCATCCGGCGGTTCATGTCCCCGATGGTGTTCAGCGCGGCCAGGGCCATGCCGCCGGTCAGGCTGCCGTCCCCGATGACGGCCGCGACCTTGTAGTCCTGGCCCAGCGCGTCGCGCGCCATGGCCATGCCCAGCGCGTTCGCGAGGCTGGTGCTGGCGTGCCCGACCGTGATCGCGTCGTGCGGGTTCTCGCTGACCTTGGTAAAGCCGCTCAGGCCTCCCTCTTTCTTGATGGTCGCCATCTGGTCACGGCGGCCCGTGATGATCTTGTGCGCGTACGCCTGATGCCCCACGTCGAACAGAATTCGGTCACGCGGCGAGTTCAGCACGTAATGCAGCGCCACGATCAGATCCGTGGCGCCCAGTGAGGAGGCAAGGTGCAGGCCGCCCACCGAGCAGACCCGCACGATCTCGTCCCGCAGTTCCTGCGACAGCGCGGGCAACTGCTCACGCGACAGGCGCTTGAGGTCGGCCGGGCTGTTCACGCGGTCCAGCAGGGGCGTGCCGGTACCGGACGGAAGGATGGATTCGGGACTCATTACTGACCTCCTGGGCGGGTGGCGAAATTCCGGGCGGTCAGCAACAGCCCCTCGGGCGTGCGGACCTCACCCACGAACGGCGCGAACCACAACTGCTGCGTGGCGGGAAACAGGCCGCCCACCGTGTCACTGATCTGTCGGGTCACGACCCACACGTCGAACTTCCCGCCCGGCGTCTGCACGGCCCGGCGTTCCTGCACCACGTAACTGTAGGTCAGTACGCCCTTTTTCTGCACCGCGCTGTCATCGCCGCTGATGGTGATCTCACTCTGGCCCTGCCAGGTCAGACCGGGCCGCCACGCGCCCTCGGCCGGGGATTCCTGCCAGGGCGGGTCCAGCCGGATGTTCACACCGGGCTTACGCAGACCCAGCAGTTGCACGCCGCCCGCGCTGACCGTGCGGAACCACGTCTGATCCGCGCCGCGCCCCGTCAACTGAAACGACAGGACCTTCTGACCGGCGAACACGGTGGGCCCCAGCGAGCGCAGCACGTACGGCGCAGTGCCCGCCGCCTCGCCCTCCAGCAGGTAAGACCACGCCAGACCGCTTTCCAGCGGGTAGAACGACACGCCAGTCACGGGCGTACTGGCCTGCACCGTGCCCGCCTGCGTGGCGGCCGGAGCACAGGCTCCCAGCATGACCGGCAGCAGCAGCCCCGGCAGAAGGGCCGGCAACCACGCGCCCGGTCTAGAGGACCGCCGCGGGGCAGGGTTCGGTTGGGAACGGGGGAGGCCACGCATGGCCTTCAGGGTAAACCGCTTCATCCGGCCTATTCTGTCAGGAAACATGACATCTCCTTCATGGGGCGGTTGGTCCCCAGCCCGCGCCCGGCGTTCCCGGCGGGGGGACAGGGGTGTGGAGCGGCTTGCAGTGACCCCCCGCTGGCCCCAGAGCAATCAGGGGCAGGCCAGGGCCGCAGCCCCGCCTGCCCCTGCGCGCCAGTGCTCAGCTCTTGTTGTCTGACACCTTGGCTTTCAGGGCGGCCATGGCATCATCCAGCGCCTGGGTGCGGCCCAGGTCCTTGAGTTGCGCGTCGAAGTCGTTCTCCTTGCGCAGCTCACCCATGGCGCGGTTGCGGTCTTCCATGCCCGACACCTTCGCTTCCATCTCCTCGAAGGCGTCCATCGCGCCGCCCGCCTTGTCGAAGCCCGACACGCGGTCCAGGGTCGCGCCGGCCTGCGCGGTCTTCTGACGGGCGGCCAGCAGGCTCTTCTTGCTTTCCAGTTCGTCGATCTTGGCTTCCAGCGCGCGCAACTGCGTTTTCAGCTGCTCGACCGTGCTGCTCTGGAGAGAGAGTTGCTCCTCGAAGCCCGCCGCGAGGTCCTTGGCGTTCTGCGCGCGCCTCAGCGCCTCGCGGGCCAGGTCCTCGCTGCCGCCGCGCAGGGCTTCCTCGGCCTTCTTCTCGTACTCGGCGGCCATGCGGCGGTTGCTGCCGGCCTCGCGGTCCAGTTTGGCGTTCTGGCTCATGGCGTCGGCCACTTCGCTGCGGGCCTCGGCGTACGCGGCGCGCATGTCACGCAGGGCCTGTTCGATGATCAGGCCGGGGTCCTCGGCGCGGCTGATCAGGTCGTTCACGTTGGCGCGCAGCAGTCGGGACAGTCGGTCAAGGATGCTCATGGTGGTTCCTCCTGGGAGTTCGGCCCGGCGCCCGCCGCAGGGCGGTCCGGGTCGCGGGCCGGTTGGTGTGGGCTCGCCGCCTATCATTACGCTTTTACGCCTCCGGCGGTTGCGGACGACCCCCTCACGCCGCTGGACATGAAGGGGTCGTAAACGGTGCCGGTTTGCCCGCACGCGCTTTTTAGGTCAGAACACGATGGGCCGCAGGCCCACGCTGTCGGCCCCGCAGGCGACCGTCAGGTTGTTGCCTTCCGGCGTCACGGTGCACCCCAGGGCGCGCAGCCCGGCCAGCGGGAAGATCAGGTTCCTGCCGTCCGTGGCGGGCGCGACCGGCAGTTCCACCGTGCCGGCGGCGGCCTGCGCGGACTTCTGCCCGACCGTGACGGTCAGCAGGCCGTCGTCCTCGGTGCTCAGGCGGTACTTCCCGCCGCCCAGCGACGTGACCTTCACCACGCCTACCAAGTCGCTGCCCAGCACGTACGGCTGGCCCTTCGTGACGCCGGCCGGCACCGTGACCTTCGCGGCGCTCGCGGCGGCGACTTTCAGGCTGTCCACGACGACCAGCGTTTCCTTGTCACTGAGGGGGCTGAGCAGCACGAAGGCGTTCGCGGCGCTCCCGGCGGCCGGGGCGGCCGTCAGCAGGCTGGATTTCCCGGTGGTTTTCCACTCGCCGGCCCGCGCCGCCAGTTTGCCTTTCAGCAGGGGGCGCAGCGTGGCCGCGCCGGACTGCGAGTACAGGCACACGGCGTTCACGCTGAGCTTCAGCGCTGCCGGGCAGGACACGATGCGGCCGCCCACGACCGTGCTGACCTCGACCGCCAGGGCGCTGACCGGGCGGCTGGTGGCCGACGACGACGCCCCCTTGACCGGAGCGGCCGGAGTGGTGGCCGGGGCCGCCGCCGGAGCGGTCTGAGCCAGGGCCGGAGCGGACAGCAGCGCGCCCAGCAGCAGGGCGGCGCGCGGGGACACACGAAGCGGGGACAGCTTGGAAGGCAGCCCCGAACGCAGGGCAGAAGGCAGGGTTGAACGCATGACCGCATGCTAGGGCCACAGCATGAGCAGCGACTATGAACCCCAGAGAAGCCCGCGACCCCCGGTGAACCCCGCACATTCCCATGCACGCGGCGGCCGCGTGACCCGCACGCGGCCCTGGTGACCCCTGCCAGCGCGGTGCTAGCCTGCGCGGGTGACGCGTTCCGGACTGTCCGACACCATCGCCGCCATTGCCACCGCGCCCGGCAGCGCCGGCGTGGGCATCGTGCGCATCAGCGGCCCGGACGCCCTGCGCGTCGCGGACGGTCTGTTCCGGGGACGGCGCGCCCCGTCCCGCACACCCGGCGGCCGCTTCCTGTTCGGGCACCTGACCGGCGACAACGGCGAGATTCTCGACGAGGGCCTGTGCCTGATCTTCAAGGGCCCGCGCAGTTACACCGGCGAGGACGTCGCGGAACTCCAGACGCACGGCAGCCCCGCCGTACTGGCCCGCGTGCTGGCCCGCACACTGGAACTCGGCGCGCGCCCCGCCCGCCCCGGCGAGTTCACGTTGCGCGCCTACCTGAGCGGCCGCCTGGACCTCGCGCAGGCTGAGGCCGTCCTGAACCTGATCGAGGCGCAGACTGACGCCGCCCGCCGCCAGGCCACCCTGGGCCTGACCGGCGCGCTCGGCGAGCGGGTCGAGCGGGTCGCCGAGAACGTCACCCGCACCCTGGCTGCCCTGCAGGCCATGCTCGACTACCCCGAGGAAGGTGTGCCCGACGAGGACCGCGCCCAGCCGCTGGCGGCTGCCGACCACGACCTGACCGAACTGCTGCGCACCGCCCGCGCCGGACAGGTCGCCACGCGCGGCGCCCGCCTCGCCCTGATCGGCCGCCCCAACGCCGGCAAGAGCAGCCTCCTGAACGCCCTGGTCGGCTTCGAGCGCAGCATCGTCACGCCCGTCGCCGGCACCACCCGCGACTACCTTGAGGAAGGCCTGGAACTGGCGGGCGTACCCGTCACGCTGGTCGATACCGCTGGCATCCGCGACACTGCTGACGCCATCGAGGCGGCCGGTGTCCGGCAAGCCCTGAACCTCGCCGGGGCTGCCGACCTGATTCTCGCCCTCGAAGACGGCAGCGCCCCCCGCGAACCCCTGCCCACCACCCTGGACCTCGGCAACGGCCCCCGCGTCATCCGCGTGCGCACCAAGGCCGACCTGAACCCCGCCTGGACCGACCCCGGCGCCCTGAACGTCAGCGCCGTCGAGGGCGCCGGCCTGAGCGACCTGCGCGAAGCCATCCGGGACGCCCTGCTCGGCGACGCCGCACGCGGCGAGGCGTGGCTGACCACCGAACGGCAGGCCGACGCCGCCCGCCGTGCCCTGAACCACATCCGCGCCGCCGCACACGCACCAGACGACCTCGCCAGCTACGAACTGGAAGAAGCTCTGCGCGCCCTGGCCGAACTGACCGGCCGCGACGTGCAGGAAGACATCGTGGACGCCGTGTTCCGCAACTTCTGCGTCGGCAAGTAGATGGAAAGCTGAAGGTGGGGCGTTCCAGTTCAGTTGGAACGCCCCACCTTCAGCTGTTACCCGCTCCTACTCGCGTCCGCTCGGATTGAACGGCTTTGCAAGCCATCCAATCGGAGTTTGTCTCACATGTTGTGCAGGACGTTCATGATGTCGCCGTCTTTCATGACGTAGTCCTTGCCTTCGGTGCGGACCCAGCCTTTGCTCTTGGCGGCGGCCCAGCCTCCGGCCTCGACCATCTTTTCCCACTCGATAACTTCAGCGCGGATAAAGCCACGCTGCAGGTCACTGTGGATCTCGCCGGCCGCTTCGGGGGCGGTCTCGCCGCGTCGGATGGTCCAGGCGCGGACCTCCTTCTCGCCGCTGGTGATGAAGGTCATCAGGCCCAGCGTCTCGTACCCGACCTTCACGAGTTGATCCAGGCCGCTTTCCTGCACGCCCAGTTCGTCGAGGAACATGCGGGCGTCCTCTTCGGGCATCTCGGAGAGTTCACCCTCGATCTGCGCGCTGATCTTCACGACCTGCGCGCCCTCGGCGGCGGCGTACTGGCGGACCTTCAGGACGTGCTCGTTGTCCTGGGTCAGGTCGTCCTCGCCGACGTTTGCCACGTAGATGACGGGTTTGGTGGTGATCAGCCCGAATTCCTTGGGGATGGGCGCGTCGTACGTGCCGGCGCGGGCGGGTTTGCCCTCGCCCAGCACGGCCAGGATCTGCTCGGCCAGCGCCGCCTGCTCCTTGGCGTCCTTGTCGTTGCTCTTGGCTTTCTTCTGGAGGTTCTGGAGGCGTTTTTCCAGGCCGCCGAGATCCGCGAGGATCAGCTCGGTGTTGATGGTCTCGATGTCGTCGATGGGGTCCACGCGGCCCGCCACGTGAATGACGTTCCCGTCCTCGAAGCAGCGGACGACGTGTGCGATGGCGTCCGCCTCGCGGATGTTCGCCAGGAACTGGTTGCCCAGGCCTTCGCCCTGACTGGCGCCCTTGACCAGACCGGCGATATCCACGAATTCCACGAAGGTCGGGACGATGGGCGGCACGCGCTCACCCTTGGTGAACACGCGGCTCAGCGCGGCGAGGCGTTCGTCGGGCACCGTGACCCGGCCGACGTTCGGTTCGATGGTCGCGAACGGGTAGTTCGCGGCGAGCGCCCCGGCGCGCGTGATGGCGTTAAACAGCGTGCTTTTCCCGACGTTCGGCAGACCCACAATTCCAATAGCAAGACCCATGATTTCGACTCCTTCACCCGCCGGTCGTGCGCGGGGCAACCCTGAGAGTTTACCGCAGTTCCCCGCACGGGCACCGGCGACCGGCGTGGCGTGCGCGGGTCAGGGGCGCGTGGCGATCAGGTCTTCGCGGTCGCAGGCGCGGCCGTTGCTGTTGCTGTCACGCGCGGCGTTGTATGCGCCCTCGGTGCGGCGCAGGTCCTTGAGGCCCAGCGGTACCAGTGCGGCGCAGTCGCCGCGCAGGTCCACCGAGGAGCGCATGACCCAGCCGGTGCGGGTATCACCGGGCACGCCGACCTCGCACCAGCGTTCGAAGCAGCGGTGCACCGTGACGGGCGTGTGCGCCGGCAGGATACGCAGCGTGGCCGAGCGCGGGTCGGGCTTGAGGAACTGCGACACGCTGACCGTGACCCAGCCGGCCACCGGCGCGGGTTTCGCCGCCAGGTTCAGGGTGGCCGGTAACGCGGCGGGCGCCGTGGGAGGCGTCGTGCCCAGGGCGCGGACCGTCAGGTGACCGGCGGTGACCGCCAGCAGGGCCGCCAGCAGGGTGCGGCGGCCGGTGCCACGGCCCGGCGGAAAGTTCATGCTCTCAGACTGTAATGCACGGGCGGGCGGGCCGGCCAGTCCTGCGCGGCCCCGGCACCCCCGATCGGGGAGGGCCGCACAGCGGCGGGCAACCACTCCCGACGTCCATTCTGCTCCTCCTCTGCGGGGCAGCTCTACGAGTCGCGTCCGCTCGGACCCGGCGGCTTTGTAAACCATTCAATCCGAGTCCGTATCAGGCTGGGCGGGAGGGCGTGCCGGTCAGTGTGGAGGGGGTCGGCACGGCATTCTGGGCGGCGCTGTTCAGGACGGGGATGGTCACGGTGAAGCGCGCGCCGCCCAGGCTGGCGCTGCCGGACAGGTGCGCCGCTCCGCCGTGCGCGGCGGCCAGGGCCCGCACGATCGCCAGTCCCAGCCCGCTGCCGCCGGTGTCGCGGGTGCGGCTGCCGTCCAGGCGCGTGAAGCGCGTGAACACCGCCTCGCGGCTGTCCTCGGGAACGCCGGGGCCGTCGTCCTCGACGTGCAGCAGCGCCTGCCCCTGCACCGCCTCGATCTGCACGCTGACGCGGCTGCGCGCGTGCCGCAGGGCGTTGTCCACGAGGTTGGTCGTGATCTGCCGCACCCGCACCGGGTCCCCGTGAATCAGGGTTTCGGCCGCTTGCACGCTGAGCAGCACGCCGCGCGCCGCTGCGCGGTCCTGGAGGTCGCCCACCACATCCCGGCCCAGGGTGCCCAGGTCCAGCGGGCAGGGGTCCAGGGCCAGTTTGCCGCCCTCGGCGAGCGTGATGGTGCGCAGGTCCCCGACCAGCCGGGTCAGCAGTTGCGTTTGCGTGCTCAGCAGCGTGATCTGCTCGGTGTTCAGCGGGTACACGCCGTCTTCCAGGGCGTCCAGGCGGGCCTGCATGACCGCGATGGGGGTGCGCAGCTCATGGGCGATATCCGCGACTGCCTGCTGCCGCTCCTGCTCCAGCAGTTGCAGGTTCTCGGCCATCTCGTTGAAACTCTGCGCCAGGGCCGCCATTTCACGCTCGCTGGTCTGCATGGGCGCGCGGGCGCTCAGGTCACCGCCGGCCAGCCGGGACGCCGCGCGCGACACCGCCGATACCGGCTGCGCGATCCGCCGCGCCAGCAGCCACGCCAGCAGCGCTGCGGCCGTCACGGCGAGCACTCCCACCTGCACGAGGCTGCGCTGTATGTCCCGCACGAAATCCTGCGAGCGGTTCGACTGATCGCGCGGCTGGTCCCGCAGTCCGCGCGGCCGGCGGCCCTGCTCGACCCGGGCGTTCTCGCCGGTCGGGAGTTTCACGGTGCCGTTCACGTCCGGGCTGCTCTGACCGGGTTCCAGGAAGGGGTCCACGATCATCCCGGTACGGATTTCCGGCACGGGCGGCGTCGGGACGATCACCTCGCCGCGTTGCAGGGCCTCCTGCCGCTCGCGCATGGCGAGCTTGATGTCCTCGGGCAGGCGGTCCACCTGTCGCTGCACGACCAGGTTCGAGAACACCAGCACGCTGCCCACCGACACGCCCACCACCAGCAGCATCGCCAGCAGCAGCGTGACGGCCAGCGGGCGGCGGGTGCGCTGCCACGCCCAGCGGCGCCCGGAGGTGGGGGGCACGCCCGTGGGGGAGGGGGTCACGCGCCGGCTTCCAGGCGGTAGCCCACGCCGCGCACGGTGTGCAGCAGGCCGCTGGCGTTCGCAGCTTCCAGTTTGCGGCGCACGCTGGCCAGGTGGGCGTCTACCACGCGTTCCAGGGCGTCACTGTCGGGCAGGGCCGCCGCGAGCAGTTCCTCGCGCGAGAAGGCCCGGCCCGGCGATTCGGCCAGTTGCGACAGCAGCCGGAATTCGGCGGGCGTGAGGTTCAGGACCTCGCCGTCCACGCGGGCCACGAAGCCCCGGCGGTCCACTTCCAGCGGCCCGACCCGCACGGGTCGTTCCGTGTCGTCCGGCGTGGCTCCGGCGCGGCGCAGTACGGCCCGCACGCGCGCCATCACCTCGCGCGGCCGGAACGGCTTGACGACGTAATCGTCCGCGCCGAGTTCCAGGCCCACGATCTGATCGGTCTCCTCGGCGCGGGCCGTGACCAGGATCACGGGGGTCGCGCCGTCGCCGCGCACGGTACGCAGCACGTCCAGTCCGCTGCGGCCGGGCAGCATGATGTCCAGCAGGATCAGGTCCGGGTTCAGGGCGCGGAAGGCGTGCAGGGCGGCGTTGCCGTCGGCAGCCCGTTCGGTGCGGTAGCCTTCCTGCCGGGCGTAGGCTTCGAGCACCTCGGCCAGTTGCGGTTCGTCCTCGACAATCAGGATCAGGGCATTCATGGCCGTATGGTAGGTGAGGCGCGTGAAGGTCAGACGAAGTGCCCGCGCGGCCCTGACCGCCACTTTCCGGCGCCAGTGACGTGCTGCACGCGCCAGAGCCTTCTTCGACGAATCTTCATAAAGGCTGCGCGGAGTCTTCGTGGGCGGCCAGCACACTCGGGGCATGAACCTGCCTCCTGCCCATCCGTTCCGCCGGGGCCTGCCGCTGGCCCTGGCCCTGAGTGCCGCGCTGGCACTGGCATCCGGCCCTGCACTGGCGCAGGCCACGCCGGCCGCGCCGCCTGCCACGACCCCTGCTACGACCCAGGCGCCGGCGCCCCAGCCCACCGCTACCCAGACCTACACGCTGGAACAGGCGTATGCGCAACTGGCCGGCGCACCCAGCGTGACCCGCGCCGCCCTGAGCGTGCAGGTCGCGCAGCAGAACCTTGAGGCGGCCCGCAGCGCCCTGGGCCTGACCGTCAGCGTGAACGGCAACGCCAGTTACGTGGGCAGCGGCGCGGGTACCGCCAGTGACGGCACGGCCACCACGACCGCCTCCAGCCTGAGCGGGAACGCCGGGGTCAGCGTCAGCCTGGGCCTGCTGCCCTGGTCGAACAACCAGAGCAGCCTGCGCGCCTCGGAACGCAGCCTCGCGCTGGCCCGCGCGACGCTACAGGAAACGCAGCGCAGCGCCCGCCTGAACGTCACGCAGGCGTACTTCGACGCCGTGCTGGCCACGCAGGACCTGCAGATCAGCGCGCAGACGGCCGCGCTGCGCGCCCGGCAGTTGCAGGTGGCGCAGGCGCAGGACGCCGCCGGGAACGCCGCGCCCGAGGCCGTCCTGAGCGCGCAGGCCGCCCTGCAGGCGGCGCAGTCGGCCGCCGCGCAGGCGCAGGGCACCCTGGACACCGCGCAGCGCACCCTGGAATCCGCGCTGGGCGTCAGCCTGGGCCGCGTGACCTTCAGCCCCCCTGCCCAGGCGACCCTGACCCTGCCGGACGTGAGTGCCCTGGTCGCCCGCGCCCGTACCGGCCACGCCGACGTGATCACCGCGCAGAACACCCTGGCCGCCGCGCAGGACACCCTGGACACGGCCCAGCGGGACGCGACCCTGCCGGACCTGACCGCCAGCGTCGGCTACGGCGGCGGCAGCGCCGGGACGCTCAGCACCAGCCTGAACCTGAAGCAGGGCACCCTGAGCAGCGCCTACAGCGTGCCGGTCGGCAGCAGCAGCAGCAGCACCTCTGGCAGCAGTGGGGGCCGCCTGACCGCCAGCCTCAGCGGCTCGTACGTCGTGTACTCCCCGGCCCAGAAGGCCAGCCTCAGCGCCGATCAGGCGTCCGTGACGCAGGCCGCGCTGTCCCTGACCGTCGCGCAGCAGAACGTGGAACTCGATGTCCGCAGCCGCTTCATCGCCGCGCAGCAGGCCCTGACCGCCGTGCAGACCCGCCAGACGCAGGTGCAGGTCGCGCAGCAGCAACTTGCGACCGCGCAGGCCCGCGTGCAGGCCGGCACCGCCACCCCCGACGACGTGCAGAGCGCCGAACTGACCCTCGCGCAGGCGCAGCGTGACCTGCTGTCCGCCCGCCTGAGCGCCCAGACCACCCTGATTCAACTCGACAACGCCGCCGGAGGCCCCCAATGACGCACCCCACCCCCACGCTCGCCCACCCCCGCGCCTTCCACCCCCGCCGCCTGCACCTGCTGAGCGCCGCGCTGCTGCTGGCCGTCGCCCCGGCCGCCAGCGCGCAGAGTGCCGCGCAGACCATCAGTGGCGGCACGGCCGTGACCGCCGCCCTGAAGACTGGGGCCGACGTGAACACCGCGCAGGCCAATCTGATCAAGGCGCAGGCCGCCAGCCGCGCCGCGCAGGCCGACCCGGCCACCCTGGTCGCCGGGAAACTGAACGCGAAGAACGCCGAGACGCTGGCCCAGGCCACGTTGCGCGGCGCGAAACTCGGCGCGATCCAGAACGCCATCGGCGCGTACAACGCCCTGCTTGAAGCGCAGGAGAACGTGGAACTCCAGACCCTGCAGACCCAGGTGGACCAGAAGGCCGTGCAGGTCGCGCAGGTGAAACTGGGCATCGGGAACGCCACCGCCCTGGACGTGCAGAACGCGCAGAACACCCTGAGCGGCAGCCAGCAGACCCTGGCCGACGCCCGCGCGCAGGTGAACCTCGCCGCCGCGAAACTCGGCACGCTGAGCGGCCTGGGCAGCAGCGTCCGCGCGGGCAGCGTCATCACGGCCCCCAAACTCGGCGCCACCCTGAGCGGCCTGCAGGGCAACCTGAGTGCCCTGAGCAGCCTCGTGAGCGCCGCCGGTGACCTGAGCAGCGCGCAACTGACCGTGAAACTCGCCGACAACGACTTCACGCCCGCCCGGACCCTGCAGGACGCCCGGACCGCCCTGGCGAACGCGCAGCGCAGCGCCGACACCGCTGGCAGGAACGCGCAGCAGGCCCTGGCCAGCGCCTACCAGAACGCGCAGAACGCCGCCGAACTGCTGAGCGTCGCGCACAGCCGCGAGGCCGCCGCGCAGAAAACATACACGCAGGACGCCGCCCGCCTGAAAAGCGGCACCATCAGCGCCGTCGAGTTGCAGAGCACGCAGCTGACCCTGAAAAAAGCGCAGTTCAGTCGCCTGCAGGCGCAGAACAACGTGACCGAGGCGCTGGCCGCGCTGTCCGTCGCCGCCGGGCAGAACCTGACCGGCCTGGGGGGCACCCTGTGAGCGCCGCGTCCATGCGCACGGACCGCCCGGCCCGCCGCGCCCGCTGGCCGTGGATCGTGGGCGGTCTACTGCTGATCGGCGCGGTCGGCGGGACCGTCGCGTACCGCGCCCGCAGCGCCGACTCCACCCAGGCCGTCGCCACGACCAGCACCGCCCGCGCGCAGCAGGGCGTGATCCGCGTATCCGTCAGTGGTCCCGGCACGCTGGAAGCCGCGCAGACCCGCACGGTCGGCGCGGACCTGACCGCCACGGTCGGCGCGGTCCCGGCGGTCGGCGAGCGCGTCACGAGGGGGCAGCTGATCACCACCCTCATCAGCGACACGGTCGAGCAGAACGTGGCGGCGGCGCAGCTGAACCTCGACAAGGCCCGCGCCGGACTGGACGCCACGCGCGCCTCGCAGGCCAGCAGCGCCGCGCAGCGCCAGAGCAGCGCCACCGGCGCGCAGAACACCCTGACGCAGGCGCAGCAGGCCCTCACGGACGCCCAGCGCACCCTGGACGGCCAGCGGCAACTGGCGGCCATCGGGGCGCTCAGCGCCTCGGCCCTGGCGGACGCGCAGTCGGCCGTCCTGAAAGCGCAGCAGACCGTGGACAGCGCCCGCGCCAGCCTCAGCGCCGCGCAGACGCAGGCCAGCACGGGCGGCGCCAGCGACACGCAGAACCTGCGCAGCCAGCAGATCGCCGTGCAGCAGGCGCAGGACAGCCTGGAAGCCGCTCAGCAGGACCGCGCGGACCTGAAGGTGTACGCCCCCATCACCGGGGTGATCAGCACCGTCACCGCCACCGAGGGCACCGTCGTGAACAGCGGCGCGACCATCCTGACCGTCCTGGATGACAGCACCCTGAACCTGCCCGTGCAGATCGACGAGACCGAGATCGCCGGCGTGAAGGCCGGCCAGAGCGCCGAGGTGACCCTGGACGCCTTCGACGGGCAGACCTTCACCGGCAAGGTCGTGCGCGTCTCGCCCGGCGCGACCGCCAGCAGCGGCATCAGCGTGTTCACCGCCACCGTGCAGTTGCCCAACCCCGACGGTCAGCTGCGCTCGGGCATGACCGCCGAGGCCGAGATCATCCAGAGCGAGGAATCCGGCCTGCTGGTGCCCAGCAAGGCCATTCAGACCGTGCGGGGCCGCAGTTACGTGCAGCTGCCCACCGCCGAGGGCGCCGCCGGGGACGCCGCAGACGAGCCGGTGCGGGTCGAGACCGGCGCGACCGACGGCACGAACACGGTCGTCACCAGCGGCCTGGAAGCCGGGCAGCAGGTCGTCGTGCCCGGCGCGGCCCGCAGCGCCACCGGTACGGGCAGTGGCACGGGCAGCGGCAGTGGGAACCGCCAGAACAGCCAGGGCGGTTTCGGGACCGGCGGTCCGCCCGCCGGCGGCTTCGGCGGGGGCGCTCCGTGAGTGCCGCGCAGACCGCCGGGCCGGTCGTGGACATCCGCGACGTGCGCAAGGTGTACGAGCAGGGCGACGTGATCTTCGAGGCCCTGAAGGGCGTCAGCGTGCAGATCGCGCAGGGCGAGATGGTCGCCCTGATGGGACCGTCCGGCAGCGGCAAGACCACCCTGATGCAGGTCATCGGCCTGCTCGACCGGCCTAGCAGCGGCTCGTACCGGCTGGCCGGGCGGGACGTGACCACCCTCAGCGAGAACGAACGCGCCGAGGCCCGCAACACCGACATCGGCTTCGTCTTTCAGGCCTTTCACCTGCTGCCGCGCCTGAGCCTCGTCGAGAACGTCGAGGTGCCCCTCACGTACGCCGGCGTGCCGCCCCGCGAACGCCGCGAGCGGGCCATGCAGGTCCTGGCGCGCGTGGGACTGGCCGACAAGGCCCGCAACCTGCCCAGCCAGATCAGCGGCGGGCAGAAACAGCGCGTGGCGGTCGCCCGCGCCCTGGCCGGCAGCCCGCGCCTGCTGCTGGCCGACGAACCCACCGGGAACCTCGACACCCGCACCAGCGAGGAGGTCATGGGTCTGTTCAGCGCCCTGCACGCCGAGGGCACCACCGTCGTGATCGTCACGCACGAGGACGACATCGGCGCGTACGCGCAGCGCGTGATCCGCGTGCGTGACGGAGTGATCGAATCCGACCGCCGCCAGACGCCCCGCACGTCCATGACCCACCACTCGCCCGCCCAGCAGTCCGGCCACCAGTCCGGCGCGGCGCCCAGCGGGGGTCAGCCGTGACGGCCGCCGATCAGCCCGCCGGGAAGCCCGCTGCTCAGACCGCCGTACCGGCCGCCACTCCGGCTCCCCGGCGGGGGGGCGGCATCGGCCTGGGCGGCGCGTTCACCATCGCGTGGCGCGCCATCGTGGGCACCCCGCTACGCTCGGTCCTGACGGCGCTGGGCGTGATTATCGGCGTGGCCGCCGTTGTCGCCCTGACCGCCATCGGGCAGGGCAGTACCGCCGGCGTCACGAAGAACCTCGAGAGCCTGGGCACCAACCTGCTGACCGTGCAGAGCGCCCGTGGGGGCGGCGGCGGCAGCCTGGTCCGCAGCGGCCCCCGCCAGACCATCACCGTCGAGGACGCCGAGGCCCTGGCCACCGCCTTCCCGGACCGCGTGGGGGGCGTGGCCCCCACCGTGAACAGCTCCGTGCAGGCCAAACTGGGCAGCGCGAACACCCAGGCCAGCGTGCTCGGCACCTGGCCCGCCTACGAAACGGTGCGCAACAGCCCCGTCGAGACCGGCGCGTACTTCACGGACGCCGACAACAAGAGCCGCAAACGCGTCGCCGTGATCGGCCATCAGGTCCTGACCGATCTGTGGGGCGAGGACGCTGCGCCCGATCAGGCCATCGGGCAGAAGGTCAGGCTGGGCAGCGTGTCCTTCACCGTGACCGGCGTGCTGCCCGACAAGGGTGCCACTGGCTTCGGGAATGCCAACAGTCAGGTGCTCATCCCGCTGGGCACGTACCTGCAACGCTTCTCGCGCACCAACAGCGCGGGCGGCGAACCCACCGTCAGCAGCGTCTACCTCCAGGCGGTCAGCGCCGACGACCTGACCGCGCTGCAGGCGGACGTGACCGACCTGCTCAGCACCCGCCACGATCAGACCGACCCGGACAACCTGGACTTCCAGGTGCAGAACCAGGCGGACAGCCTCGCCAGCCTCAGCAGCGTGACGGGCACCCTGACCCTGCTCGTCGGCGCGATCGCCGGGATCAGCCTGCTGGTCGGCGGCATCGGCATCATGAACATCATGCTGGTGTCCGTCACGGAACGCACCCGCGAGATCGGCGTCCGCAAGGCCCTGGGCGCCAAGCCGCGCGACATCCTCACGCAGTTCCTGGTCGAGGCCAGCCTGCTGTCCATCGGCGGCGGCGTGATCGGCATGCTGCTCGGCGTGGGCGTGGCGTACCTGGGGAACCTCGCCGGAATCGCCCCGGTGTTCAGCGCCACTCCCATGATCGTCGCGTTCCTGTTCAGCGCCCTGGTCGGCGTGTTCTTCGGGTACTACCCGGCCGCCCGCGCCGCCCGCCTCGACCCCGTCGATTCACTGCGTTACGAGTAACCCTCAAGGAGATCCACCATGAACACATTCACCCGCACCGCCCTTGTTCCCGCCGCCCTCACCCTGACCGCCCTGACCGTCGGCGCCGCCTCGGCGCAGCAGACCGGACAGCGTCAGATGACCCCGGAAATGCAGGCCCGCCTGAAGGCCATGCAGCCCATCACGGACCTCGCGCAGACCGTGCGCTTGCTCCCGGACCTCGAGAAGAACAGGGCCACGGCCCTGAGCAAGGCGCAGGCCGCGCAACTGCTGCCCATCCTGACTACCCTTCAGAAGGCGGCGGCCGTGCAGCCCAACGACGCCGGGAAGTACCTCACGCAGATCGAGGATAAGATCCTGACCAGCAAGCAACTCACGGCCCTGGACGGCCTGTTCCTGAAAGCCGAGAAGGAACGCGAAGCCCAGCGCGCCCAGCGTCAGAGCGCCCAGGGTGGCGGCCAGACCGCCGGAGCCCGCATTCCCGGCCTGCCCGGCGGCCTGGGAGCGCTGGGCGGCAACCGCAGCGGCGGCCAGGGCGCGCAGGGTCAGCCCGGCCAGTTCAACCCCTTCAAGCAGGACCGCCTGGCCGACCAGCTGAAGGCCTACGTGGCCCTCCTGAAGAAGAAGTAAGACGGATTCCGGGCGGTCAATTAACAAGCCGCTGTCCAGGCAGGAGGCCCTCACCGTTCGGCGGGTGGGGGCCTCCTGCCTGACATGGCAACGCGACAGACACCTGTCCGGATTACCCGTCCAGCAGGCCGTCTTCTCGCAGCACGTTCAGGAACATCTGGACCACGGCCGGATCGAACTGCCGTCCGGACTGTTCCAGGAGCGTGTCGGCGGCCGCCTGCGCTGTCCAGGCCGGTTTGTAGGGGCGGGGGCTGATCAGCGCGTCGAATACGTCCGCGACGCTGAAGATCCGCGCGAGCAGCGGAATGTCCGGTCCTGCCAGCCGGTCCGGGTGCCCGCCGCCGTCCCAGCGCTCGTGGTGGTGCCGGACGACCTCGCGCACCTCGCGCGGCACGAACACCTCCTCGCGCAGCAGCTGGTCCCCGATTTCGACATGCCACTGCATCGCCTCGCGTTCCGCCGGCGTGAGGGGACCCGTCTTGCGCAGCAGGCGGTCGTCCACCGCGACCTTCCCGATGTCGTGCAGGTACGCGCCCCAGCGCAGGTGCTGGCACTGTGCCTCGTTCAGTTCCAGTCGCTCGCCCAGCCGCAGGGCCAGCGTGGTCACGCGGTCAGTGTGCCCGAAGGTGTCCCCGTCGCGGCTTTCGAGCATGCGGCCCAGGGTGCGCAGCGCCGCCTCGCGCGTGGCGTGCAGGTGCTCGACGCTTGCGGCCCGGTCGAGTGCCTGACTGATCCGCTGCGCGACCGTGTCCAGCAGCGTGACCAGCGCCCCCGGCACCGGCACGCGCTGCACCAGATGCACGAGCATGACCACGCCCACCACCCGGCTGCCCACCCGCAGCGGCGCGGCGAGACCCGTGAACACGTTCGGGAGGTCCGTGCGCCGCGCTGGCCACGACTGGTAATCCTCTGCGGCCTGCGAGCGGCCCGTGCGCAGCACCTCCCCGATCAGGCCGCTCGGTGCAGGGCGGCTGGCGGTCAGGACAGCCCGCATGGCCGCCTGACCCAGCGGGTGGCCTTCCAGCACGGACAGCTGCACCTCGCGCGCGTCGCTCAGCATGACGACCGCGCCCACCGTGAAGCCCGAGAGGTCCACCAGCGTCCGCAGGGCCCGCTGTCCGATCTCCTCGGGGCTGCTGAGGTCCGCGAGTTCCGCCGACAGCTCTGCCAGCTGCTCGAACTGCCGTGCGGCGCGCTGCGCGTCCTCCAGCGCCCGCGTGCGTGAGTACGCCACGCTGGCCGCCTGTCCCAGCAGGGTCAGGGCCTGCGCCTCACCGCTCCCGAACTGCGTGCCCTGCGCCAGCCGGTTCACGGACAGCACGCCCAGCAGTTGCCCTTCGGGGTCCAGCAGCGGCACGCCCAGGTACGTGTGCGGGAGTGGCCTTCCCGACACGTACACCGTCTGTGGGTCCTGGTCCGTGCGGGGAATCAGGGTCGCCTGACCCGACTGCACCACCCGCCACGCCAGCCCCTGCCCGCGCGGCAGGCGGAATCCCGGCGCGCCCTGCCGGTTCTCTCCGGCAGCGGCCACGACTTCCAGTTCGTCGTGCTCGGGGCGGTACAGCAGGACCAGCGCCGTGCCCGCTCCGGTGATGTCCAGCGCCAGCTGCGCGCAGCGTTCGAACATGTCGCTGCTGGACTGCGTGAGCAGCACCAGCGCCTGCGCTTCCAGCGCGGGCCGGAGTGTCTCCGGCAGGCCGGAGAGCAGTGGGTCGCGGGTCACGCGGCCCGCCCGTGCTGGGATCGCCGGGGTGGTTGCCGGCGACGCAGGTGTGCCATACCTCACGCTAGCGCGACTGACCTGCCGCGCACCATTCCCCCCCAGCATACGTATGCCCAGTAGAGGTATGCACAGTAGAGGTATGCCCGGCATCAGAAAGCACGACCCCCGGCGCGGGGGCCGGGGGAGGCAGGAAGGATCAGGTGCGGGGCGTCATTCCCACTCGATGGTCGCCGGGGGTTTGCCCGTGATGTCGTACACCACGCGGTTGATCTCGTGCACCTGATTCACGATGCGGTTACTCATGGTCGCCAGGAAGTCGTAGGGCAATCTCGCCCACTCGGCGGTCATGAAGTCGTCGGTGGTGACGGCCCTCAGCGCCGCCGTGAACGAGTACGTGCGCTCGTCACCCATCACGCCTACCGACTGGATCGGCGTGAGGATCGCCAGCGCCTGCGAGCACCCGTCGTACAGCCCGAACTCACGCAGGCCACTGATGAAGATGTCGTCCACGCGGCGCAGGATGTCCAGTTTCTCCTCGCTGATCGCGCCCAGGCAGCGGATCGCCAGGGCCGGGCCGGGGAAGGGGTGACGCATGCGCACGGCGTCCGGCAGGCCCAGCAGGCGCGCGATCTCGCGGACCTCGTCCTTGAACAGCGTGCGGAACGGCTCGACCAGCTTGAACGCCAGGTCGTCCGGCAGGCCGCCCACGTTGTGGTGGCTCTTGATGTTCGCGGCGCCCTCGCCCCCGGCGGACTCGATCACGTCCGGGTACAGGGTGCCCTGCGCCAGGAAGTCGAACGGACCGTGCGTGCGGGCCTCACGTTCGAAGGCGCGGATGAATTCCCGGCCGATGATCTTGCGCTTCTGCTCGGGGTCCGATACGCCGTCCAGCGCGGCCATAAATTCGGCGCGGGCGTCCACGGTGATCAGGTTCACGCCCAGGGGCCGCAGGGCCGCCTCGACCTGTTCGCGCTCACCCAGGCGCAGCAGCCCGTGATCGATGAACACGGCGGTCAGCCGCTCGCCTACCGCTTTCGCGAGCAGCAGACCCAGCGTGCTGGAATCCACGCCGCCGCTGATGGCCAGCAGCACCCGGCCGTCCCCGACCTGCGTGCGCACGCCGTCGATCAGTTCGTCGATGATGTGCTCGGCGTTCCAGTCGCGCGTGACGCCGCAGATCTCCAGGAAGTTGCCCAGCAGTTGCCCGCCCTTGGGGGTGTGCACCACTTCCGGGTGGAACTGCACGCCGTAACGGCGCGTGACCGCATTCTCGATGGCCGTGACGGGCGTGTCGGCGGTCCGCGCGACGACCTCGTACCCGTCCGGGAGTTTCGTGACCGAGTCACTGTGACTCATCCAGGCGACGAACTCCCCCTGAATCCCGGCGAACAGCTGCCCGCCGTACTCCGTCAGGTCGGCCTTGCCGTACTCGCGTTTCCCGGCGCGTTTCACGTCGCCGCCTGCCTGCTGCGCCAAGAACTGCATGCCGTAGCACACGCCCAGCACCGGGATGTCCAGTTCCAGCACGCCCGGCGCGGGCTTCGGGGCGTTCTCGTCAT
This sequence comes from Deinococcus aquaticus, assembly GCF_028622095.1. Classification (NCBI taxonomy): domain Bacteria; kingdom Thermotogati; phylum Deinococcota; class Deinococci; order Deinococcales; family Deinococcaceae; genus Deinococcus; species Deinococcus aquaticus. The sequence continues at coordinate 2,027,572 of NZ_CP115165.1, forward strand.
ACACGCTGCTCGGGCCGCCCGACAGGACGATCCCCTGCGGGTTCTCCCGCAGGATGCGTTCCAGCGGCGCGCTGCCGGGAAGGATCACGCTGTACGCCCCGAGTTCACGGAACCGCCGCGCGATCAGACGCGTGAATTGACTGCCGAAATCCAGAATGACAACGCTCATCACCCTGATTGTGTCACACGGACTTACGGGAATACGGGACTCCCATACCCAGCGGAGTCCGTATCAGTTGCTCAGGTCGATGGTCAGCGGCGCAGCGCGTGGCACCGTGACGCTCAGACTGGCCGGCGCGTACCCGCTGACGCTGGTGCGCAGGCGGTACGTGCCCGCCAGCGGAAACTGCACGGTACCCGGCGCGCGGCCCAGCGACTCGCCCGGCGTGAGGTTCGCTCCGGGCGGCGCGGCCTCCACCGTCAGGCCCACCGTGCGCCCCTGCGCGCCCACCAGCCGGAACTCGACCGGGCAGCACGCGGAGCCGCCGGCGCTGCTGGAGTCGCTGCCCGCCACGTTACCCGCCGCATTGCCAGTCCCACTGCCGGTCTGCGCGGCGCTTTCCACGGCGGGCGTGACCAGCTGCGGGCTGCCCTGCTGGGCGGGCACACGGTCGGGCAGGGCCCCCAGCGCCCACCACACCCCGCCCAGCAGCAGCGCGGCCGCGACCACCAGCAGCGTCCAGCGGGGCAGGCGGGGCCGCGTCCGTTCCGGCGCGGCGGGAGCCTCGCGCACCACCCGCCAGGACTCATCCTCGTCCCAGCCGATCCGGATCGGGTCGCCCGGCGCGCGGCGGGCCGGGAGGCGCGTGGGGGCCGGTTCCGGGTCGGGTTCCAGCAGCGGCTCGCGGCGCAGGCCCGGCGGCAGGCGGTCCACGTCCCGCATCCGCAGCGTCGGGCGCGGCGGGGCCTCACCGTCCACGTCCACGGGCGGGCCGTCCCAGGCGGGCAGGTCATCCCCGCCCAGGACCGGACCCTGCCCGGCCCCCACCGGCCCACCCCCGATCTGAATGGGGGCGTCCTGACCGCCACCGTCGGCCAGTCGCTGCGCCCGCTCGGCCCGCAGGCGCTCGGCCTTACGCGCCGCCGCCGCCTGCGCGTCCAGAATCGCCTGCGCGCGCCGCTCCTCGTTCTGCCGTCGCCGCCGCTCCTGCGGGGTTTCCGGCGCGCCCGGATCCGTCACGGCCGCCCCGGCTGCCACTGGGCTGGCCGTGACCGGGGTGGGTGCGACAGGGTCACGCACGGCAGGGTCAGGTGCGCTGGGAGCAGCGTTTCCGGGATCAGCGGTTCCAGGATCAGGGGTCACCGGGTCAGGCGCGACTGGATCAGGGGTGACCGGGTCGGGTGTCACGGGAGCCGGCTCAACGGGCGCGTCGTCGGCCGTTTCGTCGCCGCCCTCGCCCAGCACGATGAGAGACCCGTCGTGCAGGGCCGGTGCTGCCGACCAGTCCATCACGGGCAGTTCCGGCGCGGCCGGCGTGGGCATGGGCGCGGCAGGACTGACCGGGGCAGGATTGACCGGGGCAGGGGGGGGAGAGGCGTCCGCGTCCGTCTGTTCCGGCCGCCCGCGTCTGGAGTTACCCCGACCACGCCGCAACGGCGGCTGCGGTTCAGGAGGGGCCGCGTCGGCGGGGGTGGTCGCGGTGGTGGTCGGAGCTTGCGGCCACGCCTGTGCGGGTCTGGCTTCCTGCACTGCCTGGGCCTGCACTGCCTGGGCCTGCACCACCTGGGCCTGGGGTTGCACGGCCTGTTGCAGGGCCGGGCGGGCGGCCTGCTCACTGTTCAGGCGGGCCAGGGCGGCGGCGGCGCTCAGGTGACCGGGCTGCTCGGTCAGGGGGCGCAGCGCGGCCGGCAGGGTGCCCATGCCGGCCAGCAGCACGCCCAGCGCGTACAGGTCGTCGCTGGGCAGCGGGTCGCCGCCCCAGGGCAGGCCAGCCCCGGCCAGCAGCACGCGGCCGTCCACGCTCCAGAGTTGTGCGGCGTTCAGGCCGCCGTGCGTCAGGCCGCGCTCGTGCAGGGCGCTCAGGGCCGCCAGCGCGCCGCGCGCGGTCAGCAGGGCGTCGTCGGCGGGGCGGGCCTGCAGGGGTAACTCGGTCACCACGTACGCCTGATCGCCGTCCATGCCGCTGTCCACGACGGGCAGCAGGGCCGGGTGGTCCGGCAGGTCCGGCAGGGTCAGCGGGTAGGGCAGCACGTGCAGCAGCACCGGCATGCCCGTCAGTCGGTCCGTGGCGCGCAGCGTGCGGACCGGACTGCCTGTCCGGCCCGGCAGTTCGCGGGCGGCCACGTAAGGGCCTATGGGCTTCACGCCGGTCAGTATACGGGCCTCTGCGCCCGCCTACACGCGCGCTTCACCGGCCGCGCCGTGAGTGCGCAGGCACGGGCCGCATGAGCGTACTGTGACGGCGTGGCTTGCCGCGCCCCCGCGTATGCGCTACTAATTGCGGGGTATGCGTGAAGCCGTGATGGCCGCCCTGAGCACCGTGAATGATCCGGAACTCCACCGTGACCTCGTTTCCCTCGGCATGATCGAGCAGGCCAGTGTCGAGGCGGGTGTGGCCAGCGTGAAGGTCAACCTCACCACGCCCGCCTGCCCCCTGAAAGGCAAGATCGAGGGCGACGTCCGCGAGGCGGTCATGGCCGTCCCCGGCGTGACCAGCGTCAACGTGACCTTTGGGGCCATGGTGCGCCCCCCTGCCCAGCCGGCCCTGCCCGGCGTGAAACACGTCCTGCTGATCGGCAGTGGCAAGGGCGGCGTGGGCAAAAGCAGCGTCTCTGTGAACGTCGCCGCCAGCCTCGCCCGGGACGGCGCGCGCGTGGGCCTGCTGGACGCCGACGTGTACGGCCCCAGCGTGGCGCACATGATGGGGCAGGGCGGCGCGAAAGTTACCGCGAACGCGGAACGCAAGATGCAGCCCATCGAGGCGCACGGCGTGAAATTCGTGTCCATGGCCAACCTCTCGCCGGCCGGTCAGGCGCTGGTGTGGCGCGGCCCGATGCTGCACTCGGCCGTGCAGCAGTTCCTGAAAGACGCCGCCTGGGGTGAACTCGACTACCTGATCGTGGACCTGCCCCCGGGCACCGGGGACGTGCAGCTCTCGCTTACGCAGACCATTCAGGTCACGGGCGCCGTGATCGTCACCACCCCGCAGGACGTCGCGCTGATCGACGCGGCCCGCGCCATCGACATGTTCCGCAAGGCCAGCGTGCCCGTGCTGGGCATCGTGGAGAACATGAGTTACTTCGTGGCGCCCGACACCGGGCACACCTACGACCTGTTCGGCCGGGGCGGCAGCCGCAAACTGGGCGAGGAGTACCTGCTGCTGGGCGAGGTGCCCATCGACATCGACGTGCGCCAGGACAGCGACCGGGGCACCCCGGCCGTCCTGGCCCACCCGGACTCGGCGGCCGCCCAGGCTCTGATCCAGGTGGCCCGCAATCTCGCCGGGCAGGTCAGCGTCCGCGCCCTGTCGCAGTCCCTGGCCGACCTGCCCGATCAACTCACCATCGTATGACCGCCCTGGCCGCCCCCCCACCCGCCCCGCCGGAACGCACCAAGACCCGCCTGCTGGAACTCGTGAAACGTCACGGCCCGCAGACCGCGCAGGACCTCGCGCAGGGACTGGAGGTCAGCGTCCCGGCGGCCCGCCGGCACCTGTGCGACCTGCAGGAGCAGGGGCTGATCGAGGCGCGCACCGAGCGTCCCGGCGGGCGGGGCCGACCCCAGCACGTATTCGTGCTGACCGAGCGCGGCGAGGCCGCCTTCCCGAAAACGTACTCCAGCCTGTGCGTGGACGTCCTGCGGCACATCGAGGGTCTGTTCGGCGAGGGCGCCGTCCTGAAAGTACTGGACGCCCGTAACAACGAGATCATCTCGCACTTCGAGCAGGACGTCCCGGCCAACCTGCCGCTGGGAGAGCGCGTGCAGGGCCTCGTCAACCGCCTGAACCGGCACGGCTTCGACGCCGTGGTCCACCAGGAAGGCGAGCAGTGGTACTTCACGCAGCGCAACTGCCCGAACCTGACCGTCGCGCGGCAGTACGCGCAGCTGTGCACGGCCGAGAAAACCCTGTACGCCGCGCTGCTGGGCGTCCCGGTGGAACGCGAAACCCGCATGGCCTGCGGGCAGGGCAACTGCCGCTACCGGGTCGGTCCGCCCACTTCATGACCACGCCCAGGGCCGACCCCGCACCCGGCGCGCTGCACTCCATCGTCGCGTGGCCCCCCGAAGCGCTGGACACCTGGATGCGCCGCACCCAGAAACGCCTGAACGTCAGCGGGTTCGGCCTGCCGCACCTGAACCTCCGCGCGCCCTTCCAGACGCCCCTGAGCGGCCCGGAACTCGTCCGGGCGTGCCGGGAGGCGCTGCGCGGCCAGAGCGAACTGACCGTGCAGGTCAAGGGCTGGAAACAACTTCAGGGAGTGATCTTCCTGGAGTGCCACCTGAGCAGCGACCTGCGGGACCTGCACGAACGCTGCCTGCAGGTCGGGCCGTCCAGCCGCGCCCAGTACGACGGCGACCTGTACCGCCCGCACCTGACCCTCGCGCTGGGCGTGCTGCCCTGGGCGGCCGGGTACCTCTGGAACGAGGTGCAGCAGTGCGAGCCGCCCGTGACCAGTTTCAGCGTGCAGGCCCTGAGCCTGACCCGCGAGGAACGCGGCGAGGTGCAGGAACTCCACACCTTCCCGCTGACCGGCCCTCCCACCGACACCCGCCACACCCGTGAAGCCGCGCCCAGCTGAGCTCGCGCCACGCAAAACGCCCGCCCGGCATCTTGACCGGGCGGGCGCTTTCAGAGTGGCGTAGTCAGGGTCCGTATCATACGGATTCCGTCTGTTTCGTTAACAACCCGGGACAGCACCGGGTTGCTAACTCCACGCCCGGAACCCGTTTCTCTCCTGCTCGCGTCCGCTCGGATGGAACGGTTTTTGCAAACCATTCCATCGGAGTCCGTATCAGACGGTGGCGGGCAGTTTCAGCATGCTGGCCAGCGCGTCGCTGAACTTGTCGTACCCGGCGAAGTCCAGCTGCTGCTCGTTGTCGCTCAGGGCGGTGGCGGGGCTGGGGTGCACTTCCACGTGAATGCCGTCGGCGCCCACGGCCAGCGCGGCTTTCGCCAGGGGGATCAGCAGGTCGCGGCGGCCGGCAGCGTGCGTGACGTCCACGATCACCGGGAGGTGCGTTTCCTGCTTGGCGATGGCCACGGCGCTTAGGTCCAGGGTGTTGCGGGTCCACTTCTCGTACGTGCGGATGCCGCGCTCGCACAGGATGACCTCGTTGTTGCCTTCCGAGAGGATGTACTCGGCGGCGTACAGCCACTCCTCGATGGTGGCGCTCAGGCCACGCTTGAGCAGCACCGGGCGGCGGGCGCGGCCCACCTCGCGCAGCAGCGCGAAGTTATGCATGTTGCGCGCCCCGACCTGAAGGATGTCGGCGTACTCGGCGACGATCTCCACGTCGCGGGTGTCCATGACTTCCGTGATGAACAGCATGCCGTGCTCCTTGGCCACGCGGTTCCCGATGATCAGGCCGTCCACGCCCATGCCCTGGAAGCCGTAGGGGCTGGTGCGGGGCTTGTACGCGCCGCCGCGCAGGATCTTGATGCCCTTGCCGGCCAGGTACGTGGCCGTCTGCTCCATCTGCTCTTCACTCTCGATGCTGCACGGCCCGGCGATGATGATGGGCGCGGAATCCCCGCCGATGCGCACACCGTCGATGTCCAGTACGGTGTCGTCGCTCTTGACCTTGCGGGAGACCAGCAGCTGCTTCTTGTCGTTGCTTTCTTCCAGCGCGAGGCTGGCCTTGAAGATCTCCTTGAAGATCGCCTTCACGGCCGCCCCGGTGAACGGGCCGGGGTTCAGGGCCTCGACTTCCTTGAGCTGTTTTTCTTCGCGGGCCGGGTCGTAGTGGTTGGGGCGCCCTTCCTGCGTCTTGGCGTGACCGATCTGCGCGACGACTTCGCCCCGGCGGGACAGCAGGGTCAGGAGTTCACGGTTGATCGAATCGACCTCGGCGCGGAGGGTTTCGATGTTGGGTTGCGACTGGGTCATGCTGCGCAGTGTAGAAAACGGGTCCATGAACGCGCACGAACCCTACTAGTCAAATGCAAAGAGTTGTCCAAGTTACGGCCCCCGGCACTGTTCCGGAAGCCGCCGGTCAGGCGTCCGCTGCACCCGCCTGCGCTGGCGTGTTCACCATGTGCGCCGCCACCCGCGACAGCGCCGTGAACAGCTCCTGCCCGTCGGCCGCACTGATCGCAGGTGTGGCGTCCAGCGCGGCCCGCATGCATGCCAGCCACGCCTGCGCGCGCGCCGGAGTGATCGGGAACGGCAGGTGCCGCGCCCGCAGGCGCGGATGTCCGAACCGCTCGTGGTACAGCGGCGGGCCGCCCAGAAAGCCGCTCAGGAACGCCAGTTGCTTCTCGGCCGTCAGGGTCAGGTCCGCCGGGAAGATCGGCGTCAGCAGCGGCTCCCGGGCCACGAAATCGTAGAAGCGGGACACCAGTTCGGCCAGGGCCTCTGGCCCGATCCGGTCGTACAGGCTGCCGCCCGTGGTCAGCGAGAGGGGAGCCGTCATGCCTGCACATTAGCGCCTGAACGCGACCGGCGCAGGGTGGTCCTCCCTCTTCTACGGACTCCGTCCGTTTCGTTGACAACCCGCCAATGCACCGGGTTGCCAACTCCACTCCCGGAATCCTCCTCAGCTCCCACTCGCATCCGCTCGTGTTGAATGGTTGCAAAACCATTCAACCGGAGTCCCTCTTACTTTTTCAGGACGGCGCTGGCGGGCAGGATGTAGATAGTGTCCAGGCCCCACGGCTGCGGCCTGGCGGGGAACTGCGCGCGGCGCCACACCACGTAGTTCCCGATTTCCGGGGCTTTCAGGACCGTGTTCTTGTACGGTGCGTCGGGCCACTGCACTCCGGCGGGGGCGTCTGCGTCGGCAACGGCGATCAGGCCGCCCTGCCCCAGCACGTCCGAGAGTTTCGCGGTGGGCGCGTACCCATCCCGGCACCAGAACATGATCTGCGCGCCGCTGGCCGCCAGTTGCTCGACGTCCGGAATGCGGGCCTTCAGGAAGGCGTCCAGGTCGTAGGCCTGCACGCGCAGGTCGCGTTTGTACAGGTAATCGGCGGGAATGGTCAGTGTTTCCGGCGTGACCTGAGCGGCCATCAGCGCGGTCGGCGTGACGTTCGCGCGGCCCAGGGCAGAGACCTTGAACACGGCGATCTGCTGCGCCCTGGGTTGAGCGGCCAGAGCGGGGGCGCTGAGCAGCGCCAGGAAGGGAAGCAGGTGGGTGACTCGCAGCATGGGGAACCTCATGAATAAGAGAACGGAAGAGGGAAGGGCCGAAGGCCATGAGCCATGACATCGGTGGGCCGTGACGCCGGGGGCCTGTTCGTCGTCCGGGCGTGCGCGGCGGAGCGCACCATAGCGCAGCCCCGCCGGTTGCCGGAACGCAAACCCGGCACTCCTGAACAGGAGTGCCGGGCTGGAAGCGGCGCGCGCGGATGCACGTGGGTATTCCGTGGATTACACGTCGCGGCGGTCGAAGGCGAAGATGCTCATCAGGCCGAAGCCGGCGGTGTAGATCAGCAGCAGCACCAGCGACTGCGTGATGTCGCCCTGCTGCACGTACAGGCCCAGGTGGCTGGTCAGCAGGATGCGCTGAATGGTTTCGGGCAGTACGACCAGCAGGCGCATGACGATCAGCGCCGCGAAGGTCGCCAGGGCGGCGGCGGCGGTGTTCAGGTACAGCACCCCGAACAGCAGTGACAGCGCCGCGATGGGCATCAGGACCACGCCGGCCAGCAGCGAGCCGCGCAGCACCTCGGCGAAGGCGGCGTCGCTGGTGAGTTGACCCACACCCACGAACAGGCCCGGCCCCAGCCCGGTGCCGCCCGTGAACGTCCCGAAGCCCAGGGGAATGCCGGCCAGCAGCGAGCCCAGCACCGTGGTCAGGATCAGCAGGAAGGGGTACGACAGGGCCGTGATCAGTTTGCTGGCAATGACCTTGGTGCGGTCCACGGGGCGCAGCAGCAGCGGGGCCAGGGTGCCCTGCGCGACTTCCGAACCGATCATCTCGGCGACCGTCACTGCAATGAACAGCGGCAGCAGGTACCCGATGGTCACGCCGATACTCACGGCCGGCAGTTGCCACCCGCTGACCAGATTGACCTGAATCAGGGCGCTCAGGCGCGGCGCAAACGCCCACAGCAGCGGCATCAGGAACGTGACCAGCAGAGCCAGGTGGACGCTGCGCGCCCCGAACAGCTTGCGGAACTCCAGGGACAGCAGGGTCAGCATGCGCTCACCCGGCCGGTACGGTCTTGGGTCAGGTCAGGGGTCATCAGGCTTGCTCCACGCGTTCGCGGTAGTACTCGTACAGGTCGAAGTGGTCCGGGCTGGCCTCGAACACCCGGATACCCTCGGCGCTCAGGTGCGACAGGGCGTCGGGCACGCGGGATTCGCCGCCCAGGTGCGCGATGGCGTACGGCGTGCGTGTACTGACCCTGCGCACGAACGGCAGGCGCTCGAGCACGGCGGCCGCGCCGACCGGGTCGTCCACCCGGAAGCGGTACGCGGCCTGCCGGGCGCGCAGGTCCACGGTGTCCACCAGTCGCCCGCCGGTCAGGATGCCGACTGTATGCGCGTACGTGGCGATCTCGCGCAGGTGGTGGGTGCTCAGGACGACCGCGCAGCCGCTGGTGGCCAGACTGGTCACGATCCGGTGGATCAGGCCGATGCCCAGCGGATCAAGGCCGCTGGTGGGTTCGTCCAGGATCAGGACCTTGGGTTCGGCCAGCATGGCGCTCGCCACGCCCAGCCGTTGCCGCTGCCCCAGCGAGTACTCCTGCACGCGCCGGTCGGCCATGCGGGTCAGTTCCAGCAGAGCCAGCACCTCGCGGATACGGTCGCGGCTGATCTTGCGGCCGCCCGGAGCCATGGCCGACAGGTTCGCGTGCACCTGCAGGTTCTGCGTGCCCGTGAACTGCGGGTAGAACTTCGCGGGGGCCTCCACGACCGCGCCCAGGTAGGCGCGGGCGCGCTGCCCGTCGGTATGCACGTCCCGGCCCAGTAGCCGTACCTCGCCGTCCGTGGGGAAGGCAAGGCCGGTCATGGTCCGGATCAGGGTGGTTTTACCTGCACCGTTCGGCCCGGTCAGGGCGTACACCTCACCGGGCTTCACGGTCAGGTACACGTCCTCCAGGACACTGTTCTGGCCGTATTTCTTGTACAGCCCCCGGACCTCAATGGCCGGAATAGCTGGCGCACCTTGCTTCGTCACCCGCACAGCCTAACCCAAGCGTCTACACCTGCGTCTTACATGTCACTCATAGCCCCCCCACGAGGGGGTTTCCCGTGGGGGGAGATTGACAGGACCGGCCTGAATCAGGGTGGGCGCGGATCAGATCAGAATTTCTTGAAGCGGGTCAGGCGGAACGGCGTTTCGGGCGTGCCGCCCTGCAACTTGTCCAGCTGGCCCTGCGGGACGATCAGGTCGCCGCCCACGGCCGCCAGGGTCGTCGGGAAGCGCAGGCCCGCCAGGGGCTCCTGGGCCACGATCTGCCCGGCCGTGAAGTCCGCGTTCAGGCTGACCTTCGTGATGACCTGCTCGGCGTTGCGGGCCACGTACAGGGTGCGGCCGTCGAGCAGCAGCCCGTCACCGCGCGTCAGGCCAGTCATGACGCGCCGCACGGCCTTCGTGCGCAGATCGATGCGCCACAGGTCACCGGTGTTCAGCTGCACGGCCAGCAGCGCCCGGCCGTCCGGCGTGGCGACGATGCCGTTCAGGTTGACGCCCGGCGCGTACCGGATGGGCGTGCCGCTCAGGTCCAGCCACGCACTCAGTTTCAGGTCTGGCGTGACCCGGAAGATCACGGGGCGGCTGGAATCCGTGACGTACACGTTGCCGTCCGGGGCGGGCGTCAGGTCGTTCACGTACGCGTTCGGGGATTTGGGGGTGTTCAGGATCGCGACCGGGAACCCGTCGGGCCGCAGGACGCTGACGGTACCGCTCGCGCCGCCTGCCGCCCACACGCGGCCCTGCGCATCCACCTTCAGGCCCAGCGCGGACCCGCGTCCCTGCCCGCCGCCCTCGGCGAAGGTGGACACGGCCCCGCTGTTCAGGTTCACGGCGTAGATGGTGCCGGTCGCGGCGCTGCCGGTGTACGCCACGCCACGGGCGGCATCGACCGCCACGCCTTCCGGGAAGGTCTGCGGGCCGGGCAGCGGGTAGTCACGCACGCTGAAGTTGTCACGCGTGACGATCCCGCAGCGTTCCCGCGCGCCGCTCATGCCGGCCGGGTCGCTCTTGTAATCGTCAGGCTGGGCGTGCACGACCAGCGACCGGTTCAGGCTGCCGGTCATGCCGGTCAGGCTGAGTTTCATGGTGGTGAAGGTCGCGCGGCCACGGCCGTCGGCGGCGACGTTCAGCATGGGCAGGTCGCCGCCGTGACCCGCGTGGTTGTCCGCCTGGGGGTCATCGTGGTTGCGGCTCATGCCGGGATCAAAGTGACCGCCGGCCCCGCCGAAGGCCACGACGGTGTTCGTGGCGGCGTCCACGCCCGGCGTGCAGCGCCCGAACTCATGAACGTGCAGGCCGTGCTGGCCGGGCGCTAGGCCGGTCACGTCCACCGTGACCCGCACGCCCGCACCCTGCTGCTCGAAGGTGGCCGTGCCCAGCACCTGACCGGCCGGGTCGCGCAGGGCCGCCGTGGCCTTCAGGGGCGTGGTGGCGGGCGCAGGCATGGGCACGCCCGCGCCGCCCGCCAGACCTGCGCCTGCCAGGGCCGCGCCGCCCAGCAGGGCCGCCGTGATCAGGGTGCGCTTTCTTGAAGTGATCTGTGTTGAGGTGCGCGCCATGTCAGTTCCCCCCGGTGTACAGCACGCGGTAGATGACGCCGCTCTGGTCGTCCGTGAACAGCAGGCTGCCGTCCGTGTACGTGGCGACGCCCGCCACCCGCCCGAACTGCTTCCAGACGTCCCCGTCCTGGTACACGAAGCCCGTGATGAACGGCTCGATCCGCTCGGGTTTGTTCTGCGCGTCGAACACGACCCGCGCGATCTCGTACCCGCTGGGTTCGCTGCGGTTCCAGGAGCCGCGGAACGCGACGAACGCGTCGTTGCGGTACTCGGCCGGGAACTGCGTGCCGGTGTAGTAGTTCATGGCGATGGCCGCCGCGTGCGCCGTGTAGTTCAGGACGCTGCCCTGCGTGCCCGCGCAGTACTCGGCCTTGGTGATCCTGCCGGGAATGTTGCCCACGTTCACGTACGGGTCGAGTTGCTTGTCGCCGTAGCAGAAGGGCCAGCCGTAGTTCTTCCCGCGTTCGATCACGTTCAGCTCCTCGGGCGGGATGTTGTCGCCGTGCCAGTCGCTGCCCTGATCCGCGCCGTACAGCACGCCGCTGACCGGGTGCCACCCGAAGCCGATGGTGTGGCGCAGGCCACGCGCGAAGATCTCACGGGTCTTGCCGTCCGGGCTGAGGCGCAGCATGGTCGCCTCTTCCGGGTTGGGGGTGGGAGCGTCGTTGTTCGTGGAGCCGAAGCTGGCGTACAGGTACCCGTCCGGGCCCCACTTCAGGGTGCGGGCGGGGTGCTGCCCGGCGTCCGGGAAGCCGTCCGCGAACACGCGCGGCACGCTCAGGGACCCGTCGCGGGCAATGTCCATCACCCAGATGGTCTTCTCGCCCACCACGTACATCCGGCCGTCCTTGACGTCCATGCCGTGCGCGAGCTTCATGTTCTGCGCCACCTGACGCCGCTCGGTGGCGCTGATCTGCCCGTCACGGTTGGTGTCCCTGAGGTACCACACGTCGCCCTGCGCGCGGCGCGACAGGTAGATCCCACCGTCCGGCATGACGTGCAGCATGCGGGCGTTCCCCAGCCCGGTCGCCATGACCTTCAGCGTGAACCCGGCCGGCACCTTCAGGCGCGAGAGTTTATCCGCCGTGAATTCCAGCGGCATGGGCTCGTTGCGGGTCGCGGTGACCGTCACGGGCGGCTCGCCCGGCGCGATCGGGCGGGGTGTGGGGGGAGCCGTCTGGGCCAGGGACGCGCCGCTCAGCAGCGCCGCCCCCAGCAGGTGGGTGAGGATTCGGGTCATGGACACTCCTTGTGTGAACACGGAAATCAGGCGGGAGAAATGGCAGGCCAGAGGGGAGACAGAACAGAGGGGAGGCAGAACAGAGGGTCGGGCGGGCATAGCAGAGCCCGCCCGACCCTGTCCGCTCAGCGAGTGGTGGGCAGCCAGGCACGCAGGGCGGCGTTGACGGCCAGGGCCTTCTCGAAGGTGGCCGCGTGGCCCGCGCCAGGAATGTTCACCAGTCGGCTGCCGGGAATGGCCTTGTTCATCTTCACCTGCAGTTCGGTGGGGGTCAGGTTGTCTTCCATGCCCGCTATGATCAGGGTGGGGACGCGGATGGTCGGCAGGACCGGGTTGGCGTCCGGGCGGTTGGCGAGCGCCACGGCCCCGCCCACCGCGCCGTTCAGGCTGGCGGCCTTGACCAGACCGCCCAGGTGCTGCACCTGATTGGGCATGGTGCTGCGGCTGACCGAGGTCAGCATGCGCGGCATCAGGATGTCGACCAGGCTGGCCACACCCTTCTGCTCGGCCTGCTGCGCGGTGCCCAGCCAGTTGGCCTTCTCGGCCACGCCGGACGGCTCGGCGGTCGTGTCGATCAGGATCAGGCCCTTGAAGCGGTCGGGGGCAGTCTTGTACATCTGGAGCAGCGTCATGCCGCCCATGCTCATGCCGCCCACCACGGCGCGGTCCAGGCCCACGGCGTCCATGAAGCCCAGCATGGTGGTCGCGTAGTTCTCGATGCTGGCCTCACGGCCCGGCGCGCGGCTCTGGCCGAAGCCCGGCAGGTCCACCGTGATCACGCGGTAACCGGGCAGGGTACGGTTGTTCTTGAACAGTTCCCCACTCAGGGGATACCCGTGAATCAGCAGCAGGGGCTCGCCGGAACCGGTGGCCTTGTAGAAGACGGTCGCGCCGTTGACGGTCACGGTCCCGCGGTCAGGAATGGTCTGGCCCTGCGCGCCGCCCGCCAGGGCAGAAGCACACAGCAGGGCGGTCAGGGTAGTCAAGGTAGTCAGGGATCGTTTCATGGGGTGGGCCTCGCTGGGGAATGAACCCGCCGTCGGAATATTCACCGCAGGCACCCCACTTCAGGTGCCGGCCGGAACCCGGCAGATTGGCTTGGAACGGACCCACCATCCCAGAGGCCCTCCTGCCGCAACGGGGGCCTCCCCACCTTGTGAAGCTTCGTTCAGCGCCCCCACAACGTCAGCTCAGCAGGACGTTCATGAACCGGGCCGGACCGCCACCCCGACAGTCCCGCCGTCCCGGCCAGAGCCACCGGCGGCCACGGTCACTCGACGAACAACGTCCGGCTCGTGGCGGGCGCGGCCCCGACCTCCACCGCCCGGCGGTGCAGTTCCCGCACGGCCCGCTCGCCCTCCTCGCCCACGTCCAAGCTGAAGGGATTCACGTACAGGTCGATGTGCGCCTGCATGACCTCGTCCGACATCTCCAGCGCGTGCTGCCGGATGTACCCGCGTGACGCTTCCGGGTGCGCGTACGCGTACTCCAGGCTGCCACGCACCGCCGCGTTCAGGTCGCGCTGCACGGCCAGCGGCAGGTCCCGGCGCACCAGGATCGCGCCCAGCGGCAGGGGCAGGCCGGTGTCCTGCTCCCACCACGCGCCCAGGTCCAGCAGGCGGGTCAACCCGTACTCGTGGAAGGTGAAGCGCGACTCGTGGATGATCAGGCCCGCGTCGATGGGCTGCCCCGCGAACTCGCCGCGCTGCACGGCGGGCATGACCTCGTCGTAGCGCATGCGGATCACGTTCACCTGCGGGAAGACCAGCCTCAGCAGCAGTTCTGCCGTGGTCAGCGCGCCCGGCGAGGCGACCGTGCGGCCATTCAGGTCCTGCACGTCCCCGCGCGTCACGATCAGCGGCCCCACGCCCCGGCCCAGCGCCCCGCCAGCGCGCAGCGCCACGTACCGGTCCATCACGCTGAAGTACGCGCGGTAACTGATTTTCGTCATGGGGAGGCGGCCCTGCGTGGCCCAGTCGTTCAGGGTCTGCACGTCCTCCAGCACCTCGCGCACCGGCAGCGGCCCCTGCACCAGCCCCGCGTGCAGCGCGTGAAAGATGAACGTGTCGTTCGGGCACAGCGAGTACCCCAGGTCCAGCACCGCCGGCAGGTCACTTGAAACGGGGGAAAGGGCATCCGGGCTCATGCCGCCCAGGGTACGCCCGCCCGCCCACGCGGAACGCGAGGCCAGCCACCGTCCTGCCCGCTGCCGTCCCGCCCCCTGCCGTAACGAACGGCCAGCGCCAGACTCAGCCTCGCGTCAGCCTGGGCGGGTACGCTGCGTGGCATGTCACCCCTGCGCGCCGCCCTGCTGATTCCCGCCGCTCTCGTCGCCCTGAGCGCCCTGAACACCGCGCAGGCGGGCGGCGGCGGTCCCCGCCCCGCCCCGGTCGCCACCTGCCGCGACGGGTACGTGCGCCCGGACTTCACGGCCCTGAAAGCGCAACTGTCCCGCGCCCGCACCCAGTGGAACGTGCAGCGGCCCGCCAGTTACACCTACGACCTGCGCCAGATTGCCGCGCCCGTCCTGTTCCCCGAAACCCGCGTGACCGTCGTGGGCGGCCGCGTGACCCGCACCGACCTGCTGCCCGGCCAGGAGGGGGAACCCAACCACCTGGCCCCGCAGACCATCGAGGCGCGCTTCGACGACCTGTTCCAGACGCTGCAACTCCAGTCCCGGGCCGCCTGCCCGGACGTGCAGCTCAGCTTCGACCCGGCGCTCGGTTACCCCACCCGCGTGTACTCCGGCATGGGCGACAATGGCATCGCCGACGGCTTCGGCGAGTGGAGCATCCGCAACTTCACGCCCCTGAAGTAAGCGCGTAACCCCTCACCCGCCACACCCCTCACCCGCCGCTGGCGCGGCGCCCTCTCCCCTGGGGAGAGGGTCAACGCTTCTGTCAGCGGACGTCTTTCAGGGCCTCGCGGGCGGCGTCGGCGTCGCGGGCGATCTGCGCTTTCAGTTCGTCCAGGCCGCTGAATTTCTGCTCGCCGCGCAGGTGCGCGAAGAACTTCACCTGCAACTCCTGCCCGTACAGGTCACCGCTGAAATCGAACAGGTTCACCTCGAAGCGCCGGTCCACGCCGCTGACGGTCGGGCGGAAGCCCACGTTCGCCATGCCGTGCCAGCGTCCCCCGCCCTCCAGTGCCGGGTCCCCGACCGCCACGACCGCGAACACGCCCAGCGGCAGGGCCTTGCCGTCCGGTACGCGGATGTTCGCGGTGGGCCAGCCGATCGTGCGGCCTAAGCGGTCGCCCTGCACGACCACGCCCTGCGCGTCGTAGTGGCGGCCCAGCAGGCGGCCCGCGCCCACCACGTCCCCGGCCTTCAGGTACTCGCGGATGCGGGTGCTCTTGATGTCCTCGCCGCCCAGCTGATGCATCGGGAGCGTCACCACTTCCGGTGCGACCCGGCGCAGGTCCTCCACGCCGCCCGCCCGGCCCCGCCCGAAGTGAAAGTCCTCGCCGACCACGACCGTGCGGGGCCGCAGCTGCCGCAGGTCGTCCAGGAACGCCTCCTTGGGCCGCGACGCGAACTCCGGCGTGAACGACGCCGCGATCGTCTCGTCGATCCCGTAGCGGCCCAGCAGGTCCAGTTTCTCGGGCAGGGTGGACAGGAACTCCACGCCCTGCGTCAGCACCCGCGTGGGCGGGTCGAAGGTGTACACCACGCTGGGAACCCGGTGCTCACGCGCCTTGGCTTTCAACTGCGCGATCAGCGCCTGATGGCCCAGGTGCACGCCGTCGAACGACCCGACCGCCACGACCGTCGCCGTGTCGGGGCGCTGGCCAGGGGAGACGTACGTCTTCACGACGGTTCCTGCCCGGCGCTCCCGGCAGCGCTCCCGGCCAGCAGCTGAAGGCCGTATAGGGCCGCCGTGACCGTCGAGGCACTCCCGACCAGCGAGCCGTCCCGCAGGCCCGACAGCACCTGCGCCGGCGGCAGCCACAGCACCTCGATGCCTTCCTCGTCCTCGTCGTGCGGCAACTTGCTCTCGCGCAGGTTCGTCGCGTGGAACACGAACAGCTCCTCGTCACAGAAACCGGGACTGGAGTAGAAGCGCGTCAGGAGTTCCATGTCCCCGTCCAGTCCGGCCTCCTCCTGAAGCTCCCGCCGCGCCGCGCCCACCGGTTCCTCGCCCGCGTCGATCAGGCCCGCCGGGGCCTCCACCGTCACCGCGCCCACCGCCCGCCGCGCCTGACGCACCAGCAGCATCTCGCCGCGCCCGTTCAGGGCCAGGACCGCCACGGCGCTCGCGTGCCGCACGATCTCCCACTTCCCGTCCATGATCTCCAGGCGCACGATGTGCCCGTCGAACACCACCCGCGTGCCCGCCGCGCCCGGCCCGTCCTGACTTCCGCTCATGCCCAGACTGTAAAGCACCCGCCCCCACCCCTCATACGGATTCCGTTTGTTTCGCTAACAATCCGGAACTTCACCGGATTGCCAGCTCCACGTCCGGAACCCGCTTGACTCCCACTCGCATCCGCTCGGATTGAACGGGTTTTGCAACCCATTCAATCGGAGTCCGTATCACCCCTGCGCCCGCCCACCGTCTGCCACACTGGCCACATGATCACGCGCCGCGACCTGGAAGCCCGCGAGGCCAGCACCCTGGCCCCCCACGCCACCCTGAGCCGCGACCACCGGGGCCGCGAGCACCCGGAAGCCGAGAGCGACACCCGCACCGCCTTCCAGCGCGACCGGGACCGCGTGCTGCACACCACCGCCTTCCGCCGCCTGGAAGCCAAGACGCAGGTGTTCCTCTCGGCCGCCGGGGACCACTACCGCACCCGCCTGACCCACACCCTGGAAGTGCAGCAGGTCGCCCGCAGCGTCGCCCTGAGCCTCGGCCTGAACGAACCCCTGGCCGAAACCATCGCCCTGGCCCACGACCTCGGCCACCCCCCCTTCGGGCACGCCGGGGAACGCGTGCTGAACACCCTGATGCAAGGCGACGGGGGCTTCAACCACAACCTGCAGGCGCGGCGCATCGTCACGCTGCTCGAACACCCCAAAAGCGATTACACGGGCCTGAATCTGACCCTCGACACCCTCGACGGCCTGAACAAACACCACCGGGACGGCCTGGGCCAGCCCAGCCTAGAAGCGCAACTCGTGGACGCCGCCGACGCCCTGGCCTACACCGCCCACGACCTCGACGACGGCCTACGCAGCGGCCTGATCACCCCCGACCACCTCGCCGGCCTGCCCCTCTGGCAGGAACTCCTGACCACCACCGGCGTCAACCCCCACCCGCTGACCGAACAGGGCCGCCGCACCCTGCACCGCCACCTGCTCGGCTGGCTCATCCGCGACCTGACCCACGCCAGCGACCACGCCATCACCACCAGCGGCCTGAACACCCCCACCCAGGTCCGCGCCCACACCGGCGGCCTGATCACCTACAGCCCCGCCACGCAGGCCCTCCTGGGCGGCGCCCGCACCTTCCTGCGCGACAACCTGTACCGCCACTGGCGAGTTGAAATGCAGGTCGAGCAGGCCACCGGCGTCCTCACCACCCTGTTCACCGCCCTTCAGCAGCGCCCCAGCATGCTGCCCCCCAGCTACCGCGACCTCGCCCACACCAGCGGCCTGCCCCGCGCCACCTGCGACTACCTGGCCGGCATGACCGACCGCTACGCCCTCGAAATGCACGCTGCCCTCACCGCCACCGGCACCCCCACCACCTGGCCCCGCTGACCCCACCCCACCCCGGCAGTTGACAGCTTCCCGCCCCCCTGATACATTTATGCCCGCCTGCCCGAGAGGACAGCGCGAAGTAAACAAAGGTGCGCGGGTGTAGCTCAGCTGGTTAGAGCGCACGCCTGATAAGCGTGAGGTCCCCAGTTCAAGTCTGGGCATCCGCACCAAGAATAGAAACCCCGTCAATGACGGGGTTCTTTCGTTTTACCTGCGGGGCGTGCTGGTATGCATCCAGCTGCATATTGGCGAAAGCGTGAGGTCAGGCGGGTGTACTCTCGCCCAGCAGGGTTCTCAGAACGTCGCTAATGGTGATCACGCCCAGCAGTTCACCGCCGCCGTCAATGATCGGCAGGCCGTGCACATCGGCTTCCAGCATGCGGGTCAGGGCGTCACGCATGGGCGTTCCCTCGCGCAGGTACCCGCTGGGTGGGCGCATCAGGTCACGGACTTTCAATTCCGGCAGCAGGAACTGCGCGCCCAGTACGGTGGGGCCGTGCGTTCCCCCGGCGCGGTCCAGGGCGGCCGCCACATCGGTTTCGTGCAGCACGCCGACCAGTGTGGGGCCGTCCATGACCGGCAGGACCCGCAGGCGCGCCACGTGCAGCCGGGCCGCGCCGTCACTGAGGGGGTCGTCGGCGCCCACGGTGATCACGCCCCGCGTCATGTGCTGATCGGCCGACCCCCACTGCAACCGGGGCTGATGCTCCTCGGCGCGCAGCACGTCCGTCAGGGTCAGCATGCCCAGCAGTTCATCTGTGTCGGGTTGCACGACCGGCAGACCGCCCACCCGGCGGTCCAGCATCACGCGGATCGCGGCGGCCAGGGGCGTGCCGGGCGTGGTGGTCAGCGCGGGCCGCCGCATGATCTGGCTGACGCGCACGCGACCCACGCGGTCCGTGAACGCCCAGGCGCTCAGGCCCTCGCTCAGGGCGGGCAGGGCGCGGCGCACCTCGCCGTCCGTGACGATGCCCACCACCCGGCCGGCCTGCACCACGGGCAGGCGTTTCACGCCGAGTTCCTGCATGGCGACCACAGCGGCGCTGAGTAGTTCGTGCGCGCCGATGGTCACGGCGCGGTGGTGCATGGCGTCCTGCACGAGTCTGGGTTCCGGCATGGGGTGAAACCTCCTGCCCGCAGCGTGCGCCGGCCAGATTACAGAGGCATTACGTAGTGGAAGGGTCGGGGAAGATGCGGTCCAGCCACGCGAACCGCTGTCCAAGCAGGGGGAGTTCGAGATGCAGCACGTCATCGGTCAGGCTCATCAGGTAGCGGGTCAGCGAGAAGACATGTACCTGCTTGAACGGTGATTCCTGCGGCAACGGCGAATCCTGTGGCAGCGGCACGGTAGTCCAACTGGTGTCCGTATCGTCGGGATGAACGAGCCACCACAGGCACAGCAGTGGCTCGACCCGGTATTTTTCTCTTTCATATCCGTCGGGTAGCTTCATGCGAGTCAGGACTTTCTGAACGAGTGCTTCCTGAAACTTCGTGTTCTCCTGATCCCAGATCCACCTGTGCCACTGGCGTTGGCCGATCTCGCGGAGTTTCTCTTTCGAGGTGTCTGGCGCGAGATAGACTCCACCGATGGCGTTTCCGCCCCACATCTTGATCTCGGTCTGGTACAGCTTTCCCTGACCGTCGTAAATCCAGGCGTCCAGTCTGGGGCCTTTCTTCGCCCCCGTCGTGACCTTCATGCTCACGCACGCTGCGTCCGGGTGTTTCTGACGCAGGTAATGCAGGATCAGCCCGACCGCCAGCGGTTCGCCAATCAGCCCGGTCATGCCGGTGTGGTGCCCATTGGCGTCCAGATCGCCCGAGTTCATGAACTTCAGCAGTTCCAGGCGGTTCACACTCATGGTTGTGGAGGGCATGCATACAGCATAGGGACCGGGCGTCCAGTGCCGGTCCCCATGTGTCGTGTGTTCTGCCCTCAGATCAGGCTGAGTTCGCTGCCTTCGCCGAGGTGCGCGAGGTGTTCGGGCAGGTTGCCGGGGCGGTCCATGACGATCTGCTCGGCCTTGTAGGAGCTGCGGACCAGGGGGCCGCTGACGACTTCCAGGAAGCCCATGGCCATGGCCTCGTCGCGCAGTTCGTCGAATTCAGCGGGGGAGACGTAGCGCTCGACGGGCAGGTGGTGCATGGTGGGGCGCAGGTACTGCCCGAAGGTCAGGACGTCCACGCCGGCGGCGCGGCAGTCGCGCATGGTCTGCGTGAGTTCCTCGCGGGTTTCGCCCAGGCCGAGCATGATGCTGGTCTTGGTGATGACGTCCGGGCGGGCCTGCTTGGCGTGCGCCAGGACCTTGAGGGTCTGGTCGTAGTCGGCGCGGATGTCGCGGACGGGGTGCGTGAGGCGGCGGACCGTTTCGAGGTTCTGTGCGTAGGTGTCCACGCCGCTGTCGAGCACGAGGTCCACGCAGTGGGGGTTGCCGCCGAAGTCGGGCGTGAGGGCCTCGACGCGCGTTTCGGGGTTGAGTTTCTTGATGGCCTGCACGGTCTTGGCGAAGTGGTACGCGCCGCCGTCGGGCAGGTCGTCACGGTCGACGCTGGTCAGCACGACGTACTTCAGGCCCATGAGTTTGACGCTCTCGGCGACGCCCTGGGGTTCGTCGAGGTCGAGTTTGCCCATGGGGTTGCCGGTGTCCACGGCGCAGAAGCGGCAGGCGCGGGTGCAGATGTGGCCCATCAGCATGAAGGTGGCCGTGCCGCGGCTCCAGCATTCGCCGATGTTGGGGCACATGGCTTCCTCGCACACGGTGTGCAGGCGGTGTTCCTTGACGATCTTGCGGACTTCCGTGAACACCTGCCCGGTGGGGATGGTGACTTTCAGCCACTCGGGTTTCTTCTCGCGGACCGGCACGCTGTCTTTGCGGTAGATGCCGTTCTTGATGAACTTGGGTTCCTTGGGGGTGTTCTCTTGGGTCATGGTCGGTCAGCTCCCCGCTGCGGCGGTGGCCGGCAGCGTCCAGTCGTAGGTGGCGAAGGTGGTGGTGAAGGCGCGGCTCAGGGCGGCCGTGGCTTCCGGGATGGTCACGCGGCGCCCGGTGCCACGCAGGTCGTGCTCGCGTTGCACGCTGGTCATGTGCGTGTCGTCCAGGCCGCACGGGACGATCAGCTCGAAGTGCTGGAGGTTCGTGGTGACGTTCAGTCCCAGGCCGTGCAGGGCCACGTGGCGCTTCACGGCCACGCCGAACGAGGCGATCTTCTGGTCGTACGTGCGGCCGTTGACTTCTCTGGGGTCCACGTACACGCCGGCGTACCCGGGGTTCGGGCGGGCGTCCGGGAGGCCCAGGTCGCTCAGCGCGGCGATGGTGGCCTGTTCCAGCAGGCGCAGGAAGTCCGCGACCCGGCGGCCGACGGGGAAGATGGCGTACGCGACGAGCTGGCCGGGGCCGTGGTAGGTGACGTCGCCGCCGCGTTCGACTTCCAGCACTTCTATGCCCTGTTGGGTCAGGTAGTCGCGCGTGACGATGATGTTGGTTCCTTCACGCGCCTTGCGGCCCAGCGTGAGGACGGGGGGGTGTTCCACGAGCAGCAGGACCGGGCGGCCCCCGGCCACGACCCGCTCGTGGTGTTGTTTCTGAAGGTCCCAGGCGTCCCGGTACGGCGTGACGCCGAGGTCCAGAACGTCGAAGGGGGGGTGCGTCATGCGGCGATTGTACGCCGCGCTGCGGGCCTTTTATCGTGTCGCAGGCGGGTGTTCGGGCTGTATTGACCAGTGATGCTGGTGAATCCTGCGCCCCGCGCTGGTCGGGAGCGTTCGGCCCACCCGGACGGACGAGGCGGGGGCCGGGAGGGACTGCTGCGCTCCCCCTGACCCCCGCCTCCCTCCTGCGAGTTTCAGCTCTGACGCACTTCCCCGGCCTTCTCTTCCATCAGCTGCGCCAGGTCTTCCAGCGCCTGCGCCTGCTCGGTGTTCGAGACGCCCGTTTCCGTCAGTTTGTCCGCCACGGCCTCCCCGATGCGGGTCAGGGCGCTCACCTGTTCCGGCGCGGCCTCATCAAGTTCCGCGATACGCTCCACGAGCTGCTCGCCCGCCGTCCCTAGGGCCTGCGCTTCATCCTGCGCGCTCAACTGCCGCAGCGACGACACGCGCCCCTGGTACTCGGCGCTCACCTGCTCCAGCCGCTGCACCTGCGCCAGCGTATCTGCCTGCACCTGCGCGGCCTGCATGATCGTCTCCAGCGTCTGCACCTGCTCACGCACGTGCCGGTGAATCGCCTGAAGGCGGCCCAGGCTGACCTCGTTCATGGGTGTCCGCGCGACACTCTCCAGCGCCTCGCACACCAGCGTATCCAGCGCCTGCGCCGCCATGACCTGCACCTCGCCGCTCTCCTGAATGTGCTGCAACGCCTCGACCTGCTCGTCCCGCGCCTCGCTCGTGGCGTTCAGCGGCAGCGCCCGCAGCTGCTCGGTCGTCAGGGTCACGACCTGCCGCAGGGCGTCCGTGGCCGCCAGACCCTCACGACCCGCCCGGATGATGGTTTCAAGGACACTGGTCTGCTCCCAGCCGGCCGCGCCCACGTGTTCACGCGCGCGGACCTCTGACACGCGGCGGCGCTGCTGCAGGGACACTTCGCGGACCTCGGCCAGGGAGCCGGCCGCCATTTCAGGCACGGAATTCATGATCCTCAGACTGCCGGTTTCGCCACACTCATAAGGTGACGTCACCTTCACTTGCCTGCCCGGGCCTGCGCCGCGTATACTGTTACGGTCCGGTCGACTGCCCCTGGCGGCGACCTGTTCACCCAGGAGTACGAACGTCTCTGCCCGCAGACAGCGGGACGGTGGGACGGTCCGCTGCCCGAAGGAGCAACCCATGCAGCACGCAATCAAAGCGAACCGTGGCGCCATTCTGCGCGCCGTCGAGCAGCCCCACATCAAGACCGACGCCCCCGATTTCCGCCCCGGCGACACCATCCGCGTGGAAACCAAGGTCGTGGAAGGCACCCGCACCCGCAACCAGGCCTTCGAAGGCGTCGTCATCGCCATCAACGGCTCGGGCAGCCGCAAGAGCTTCACCGTCCGCAAGATCTCCTTCGGTGAAGGCGTCGAGCGCGTGTTCCCGTTCAGCAGTCCCCTGCTGGCCAAGATCACCGTGCTGGAACGCGGCAAGGTCCGCCGCGCCAAGCTGTACTACCTGCGCGACCTGCGCGGCAAGGCAGCCCGCATCAAGAACGACCGCAGCCGCGTGATGAAGGACGCCGCGCGCGCCCAGGCCGAGAAAGCCGCCAAGGCCGCCGCGCCCGCCCCCACCGAAACCGCCGCCCCCGAAACCCAGGGCGAGTAAGCCCCACCGGGCTCAGGCCCACCGGTTTCACCGCGCCGCCCCCAGTCACGGGGGCGGCGCGCTCTTATGTCACCCGGCCTGAGTGCGCCCGGCCCGGCGGATGTGCCCTGCGTCCTCGCGCGCTGCCGGGCGGACGCGCTAGGCTGCCGCGCGTGACCGTGACCCTGCCCGCCGACCTGCCCGTGACCCTGCCGCTCCTGATGGCCTTCGACCTGGACGGCACCCTGATCCCCGACGCGGGCCGCGAGGTGCAGCCCGACGCGGCGCAGGCCCTGGCGCGACTGCGGGCGCTGGGCGTGAAACTGGCCATCATCACAGGACGGGACACGCCGCCGTCGCAGGTGCTGCGGGTCATGCAGCCCGACGCCGTTGCCACGAACAACGGAGGCCGCGTCCTGATCGGAGAGGACCTGCACACCGAGGCCCGCTTCAGTGACGCGGACCTGGAAGCCGCGCTGGCCCACGAACTGAACGGCGCCCGCGTGGTCCTGTTCACCGCCGACGGCCTGTACGTGGACCTGCCGCCCGGCGTGGAACCCGAACCGTGGATGGTGCTGCGCCAGTACCGACCCCTGGCCGACGCGCCGCGCGAAGGCATCCTGAAAGTCGGGTACTACCACCCGCAGGTCGCGGCGTTCGCCGGGCGGCTGCGGACCACGCACCCGCACCTCGTCCTGACCGGCGCGCAGGACCCGTACCCGCACTTCCTGACCGTCACGCCGCAGGGCGCGCACAAGGGAGCGGCCCTGACCCTGATCGCGGACGCCCTGAACGTGCCGCACACGCAGACCGTCGCCTTCGGAGACAGCGACAACGACGAAGCCATGCTGGACGTCGCCGCGTACGCCGTGCAGGTCGGATCACTGCCCCTCCTGACCCCCCACGCCAACGCCCGCGTACCCGAACAGGAGCACCTGGGCGCGTTCCTGCACGCCTGGGCCGACCGGCTGGCTGCCGCCCGCTGAGCGGCGCAGCGGGCCACAGGAAAGGGCAGGGCACTCATCGCCCTGCCCTTTCCTGTGAAGGTCCGCTTCCGGAGCATTGGTCATGAAGTCTGTGTCATAAGCGGGCCGGGCGGGGAAACGTTGCCGGACACGACAGACTGGAACGGCTGCGAAGCAGAGAACGGCTCTGGTTACTTACCGGTCAGCGCGAAGGAATTGAGGATCTCACGGCCCGATTCGATCAGGTCGGCCGGTGCGCCGTTGGGAATCATCAGAGTGACGGTGTACAGGCGGTTGTTCTTAACCGTGAATACCTGTGACCAGCGGACGCCACCGCCTTCGCCGTCCCCGGTGTACGTCCAGAGAATGGCGGGCGTGCCGTTGACGCGGATGGTTTTCTCACCCAGCATCTTCAGTTTCGGCACTTCCTTAATGAGCTGCCCGGCGAACAGGTCCCGGAAGTCGGCCAGAGTCGCCTTGATGGACGGTTCGACGTCCTGCGTGCGGACAGTCACGGTGGGCCGGAGCGCTCCGACCGTCTTGAACGCGAAGGCCACGTCGGTATCCGGAACGTTCTTCAGGGGAGTCCAGCCAGCCGGCACGCGGAGACTGAAGCCCCGGTCGCTCCGGGCCGTGATGGCCTCAATGGTCTTCTGTTCCGCCGTGGTGGGCGCGGCGGCGGGAGCGGTCTGAGCAGACGCCGTACCGGTCAGGGCGGGCGTGGCGAGCAGGGCGAGGGTCAGGAGGGCGCGCTTCATGCGGCTCAGGGTAGTGCCTGAAGGTGAGCCGAATCTGACGCCGCGCCGGGTGTGCGCGGTCCATGGAAGGCGGCCTGGCCTCCCGACAGGTGCAGGTGGTGGGTCAGGCCGGCCGGCGCGTCGGAGGCGCGGTGCGCGACGATCAGCAGGTGCGTGCCGCCGCGCACGAGGTCCGGCAGCAAGCCCAGGAACGCGGCGCGTGACCCGGCATCCAGAAAGTCCAGGCCCTCGTCGAGGATCAGCAGGCGCGGGCGGTGCGCGGCGGCGCGGGCCAGCAGCAGCCGCCGCAACTGCCCCTGCGAGAGCGTGTCGGCCGGGCGGTCCAGCAGGTCCGTGACGTTCAGGACGGCGGCCAGCCGGGTCACCTCGGCGTGCTGCGCGGCGTTCAGGGTGTGCGTGAACCCTTCCGTGCCGTCCCAGGCGCTGCCGATCACGTCCCGGCCGGTCCACTCGCGCCGCTGCCGGATGCCCAGTTCCGCGCTGACCAGTCCCACACCGCGCCGCCGGTCGCTCAGCAGGTCGCGCGTCAGGAAGGGCCGCGTGACCTGCCCGCCCAGGGCGGGGTGCAGTTCCCCGGCGATCAGGCGGGCCAGGGTGCTCTTGCCGCTGCCGTTCTCGCCGGTCACCAGCCAGTGCTGCCCGGCCTGCCACGACCACGTGAGGGGTCCCAGGGCGCGGTGCCCGTTGCGGTAGACCGCCGCGTTCTCCAGGCAGACCAGCTCACGCGGCAGTCCGGCAGTGGGGGGGGAGGGCAGGGCCGGCCAGTCCGGCGCGTCAAGGCGGGTGGGGAGCGTCGTCTCTACGCGCCCGTCCTGCACGCTCAGGGTCCGCCACGGCAGGTCCGGCGCTTCCTCCGGTCGGTGAGAGGCCAGCACGACCGATACGCCCGAGGCGTGCACGGCGGCAATCACGCCGCCCAGCTCCGCGCGGGCCTCGCCGCTCAGGCCGTCCGTGAACTCGTCGAGCAGCAGCAGTTCCGGCGCGGGCATCAATGCCGCGCCCAGCACTGCCCGCCGCCGCTGCCCGTGACTGAGGGTCCGCACGTCCCGCCCCAGCAACGCCCCCAGCCCGGTCAGGGCCGCCACGTCGGCCACGCGCCGCTCCTCGGCAGGAGTGGCCTCCCACAGGTTCAGGCGCTCGCCGCGCGCCGCGCCCAGCAGCAGGTCCCGCACCGTCACCGCCCAGTCGCGCGTCAGGTAGAACGCTTCCGCGTCCGGGCCCACCACCGCCAGGGACCGCCGCGCCCGCACCGCCGACTGCTGCTCCTGCCCGCCCAGCCGGTACACCCGCTCGCCGCGCAGCGGGGCGACCTCGCCCGACAGCAGCCTCAGTAGCGAAGTCTTGCCGCCCCCGTTCGGGCCGCGCAGCAGCAGCGCCTCACCCCGCGCGACCTCCAGCGTCACGCCGCTCAGCAGCGTGCGGCCCCCGGCCACCACCGTCACGTCCTTCAAGGTCACCAGCGCCGTCATGCCCGCGAGTCTAGCGGCCCCGGCGCAGCGCAGACGGCAAACCGCGCACGGCGCCGGGCAGGTGCGTGCTTTGCTGGGGGCATGACCCGCACGCTGCACCTGATCAAGCACGGCCGCCCAGTGACCGACCCGCAGGTGCCCGCGCACGACTGGCCGCTGGCCGACGATGCCCTGACCGGACTGCCCACCCTGCTGGCGGCCCTGCACCCCCGCCCGGACCTCGTGGCGTGCAGTGTGGAACCCAAGGCGCACGCCACCGCGCAGGGACTGGCCGCCGCGTTGGGTGTGCCGCTGCGGCCCATGCAGGGCTTGCACGAGCAACTGCGCTACACGGCCCCCTGGCGACCCGACCCGGCCGGGTTCGAAGCGGACATCCGCCGGGTCTTTCAGTTTCCGGAGCAGGTGGTCAGCGGTGAGGAAAGCGCCCGCGACGCCCTGACACGGTTCACCAATGCCGTCACGGCCGTCATGGCGGCCCACCCGCAGCCGTGCGTGGCCGTCGTGTCGCACGGCACGGTCATCAGCCTGCTCGCCGCCCACCTGACCGGCCGTGACCCCTGGACGGTCTGGCGGGCGCTGCCACTGCTGGGCAGCATGACCGTGCCCTGGCCGTACCAGCCTGCGCAGGGAACCTTCGCGCGGCCCGGCGCGTAAGGAGCGGTACACAGGAGGCATCATGGGATTCACTGTTTTCGTCAGCGTTCTGCTGCTGCTGGTCATCATTACGCTGCTTGCCGGGGTCAAGAGTGTGCCCCAGGGGTACCAGTGGACCCAGGAACGCTTCGGCAAGTTCCAGCGGTCCCTCCACCCCGGCCTGAACCTGATCATTCCGTACATCGACCGGATCGGCCGCAAGGTCAACATGATGGAACAGGTCCTCGACGTGCCCAGCCAGGAAATCATCACCCGCGACAACGCGCTTGTCACCGTGGACGCCGTCGTGTTCTACCAGGTGCTCGACGCCGCCAAGGCCAGTTACGAGGTCGGGAATCTTCAGCAGGCCAGCCTGAACCTCACCATGACCAACATCCGCACCGTGATGGGCAGCATGGACCTTGACGAACTCCTCAGCAACCGCGACCAGATCAATGCCCGCCTGCTCGGCGTGGTGGACGAGGCCACCGCCCCCTGGGGCATTAAGGTCACGCGAATAGAAGTCAAGGACATCAAGCCGCCCGCCGATCTGGTCGCCAGCATGGCCCGCCAGATGAAAGCTGAACGCGAGAAACGCGCCAACATCCTCGACGCCGAGGGCTTCCGGCAGGCCGCCATCCTGAAAGCCGAAGGCGAGAAACAGGCCGAGATCCTGAACGCCGAGGGCCGCCGGCAGGCCGCCTTCCTGGAAGCCGAGGCCCGCGAACGGCAGGCGCAGGCCGAGGCCGAAGCGACCCGCATGGTCAGCGAGGCCATCGCCGCCGGGAACGTGCAGGCCATCAACTACTTCGTCGCGCAGCGGTACGTGGACGCCCTGAAAGAGATCGCCACGGCCCCCAACCAGAAGACGCTGATCCTGCCGGTCGAGGCCGTCAGTGTGCTCGGCAGCTTGCAAGGCATCGCGGAAGTCGCGCGTGAGGCCTTCGGCGGCCGCAAGGACTAGGCGCGTGGACTGGCTGCCCACCCTGGAGCGCGTGCAACCCTGGCACTGGTGGGTGCTGGGCGCGCTGCTGCTGATCCTGGAAGTCGCCGCGCCCGGCGTGTTCTTCGTGTGGCTGGCCCTGGCCTCCTTCGCGCTGGGACTGGTCGTGTTCGTCCTGCCGGTCCCGGTCGCCGTGCAACTGCTGCTGTTCGCGGCCCTGAGCGTTGCCAGCGTCCTGCTGGGCCGACGCTACCTGAGCCGCCTGCTGCCCGACTCGCCCGAGTCGAACGGCCTGAACCTGGGCAGCGGCCGGCTGGTCGGGCAGACCGTGACCGTCACGCAGGCCATCGAGAACGGCGTGGGCCGCGTGCGCGTCGCGGACGGCGAGTGGCGCGCCACCGGCCCCGACACGCCCGCCGGGTCCCGCGTGCTGATCGTCGCGGCCGACGGCGCGACCCTGCACGTCCGTGAGGTCAACGGCACCTGGACCTGAGCTGATTCAGAGAATGCGGCACGCGGCCAGGGCATCTGCTCTGGCCGCGCCTGCTGTTCTCCCGGTCTACGTGCCGCGCCGCACCGGGTACAGCCAGGGCCGCAGCGTCCGTGACAGCAGTGGCAGCACCGGCCAGTTCAGGAAGATGGTGGACAGCGTGGCGGTCGCCAGCGTGGCCGCCCAGGCGGGCCAGTCGCCCGTCACGGGAGCCAGCAGCCACGCGAACAGCATGATCAGCGGGTACACGCCCACCACGCCCACCAGCACGTTCTTCCACAGCGGCGGCGCCGGCAGCCGCGAGGGCCGGTCGAACCACGCCTCCAGCCCCTGCGCCTCGCGGTACTCGACCTCGCCCGCTGTGAAGCGGTCCAGTTCCGTCAGCGCCTCGCGGTAGGCGGGCGATGACCGCCACGCCTCCAGCGACGCCCGGTCCCGGAAGCGCACCAGCGTCACGTACTCCGCGACCGGCCCGCTCAGGTCCCGCAGGACATGCAGCCCCACGAAACCCGGCCGCGCCCCCTGAAGGACGTGCAGGCGGCGTGCCCAGGCCTCGTACGCCTCCAGCTGCGAGCGGCGCACCCGCTCGGTGACGACCAGGGTGATGCCCGTCCCGGTCGGGGGAGCGCTGGTGGGTGAAGGATCGGGAGTGGCGGGGTCAAGGTGGGCAGACATCAGCCCCGCAGTCTACCGTATCCGGCCTCCACGCCCCATCCGGGGATACAAGAAACCCCCGCCCGAACAGGGGGCGGGGGTCGCAGCAGTCCGTGATTCAGCGCTTGCTGAACTGAGGAGCGCGGCGGGCCTTCTTCAGGCCGTACTTCTTACGCTCGACTTCACGGGGATCGCGGGTCAGCAGGCCCTTGGGCTTCAGCTGGGTGCGGAAGTCAGGGTTGACCTTCAGCAGCGCGCGGGCAATGCCCAGTTTGATAGCGTCGGCCTGACCGGTAGGGCCGCCGCCGACAACGGTGATCACGGCGTCGTAACGGCCGGCAGTGCCGGTCTCACGGAACGCCTGGAGGGCGTGCACGGCGCGCAGCAGACCACGGAAGTAGGTCTGGAACTCTTTGCCGTTCACGATGATCTTGCCTTCGCCAGGGCGGAGGAACACGCGGGCCACGGCGGTCTTGCGGCGGCCGGTACCGTAGAACTGTTCAGGTTGCTGAATCGCCATGATTATTTGACCTCGAGCGTCTGGGGTTTCTGGGCGGCGTGGGGGTGCGTCTCGCCGGCGTACACCTTCAGGCGGGGGTGCATGGCGCGGCCCTGACGGCCCTTGGGCAGCATGCCGAACACGGCGTGCTCAATGACGCGCTCGGGGTGCTTCTTCAGCGCCTCACGGGCGGTTTCCGTCTTCAGGCCGCCCTGGTAGCCGCTGTAACGGGTGTAGACCTTGCCGTCGAGTTTGTTGCCGGTCAGGGCGACCTTCTCGGCGTTCAGCACGACCACGAAGTCGCCCTGAATCATGTTCGGCGTGAAGTCGGGGCGGTGCTTACCACGAATGCGGCTCGCAATCAGCGTCGCCAGGCGGCCCAGGGGCACGTTCGCTGCGTCGACAACGACCCAGTTCTGCTCGTCATTTTTGGGGATGTAGGTTTTCACCGTGAAACTCCATGAAGATGGGATTTGGCTGCGACACACCCCGCTCCGACGGGGAGACGAAAACGTGTGTGTCCGGGTGCCTCCCGGTCGCCTCGGCCCTACCAAGCACGAGACACTAAAGGCAAGGCTATCAGAAAACGGGGTCCGGGGGCAAGTGCCGGGCCGGAATGCGCGGCGCTGCAGTCAGGTTGACGCCGGATAAATACAGCCGTGGGTAGCCCAGTTTTCTCTTGCCGCCACTGGCGTCACTGATCTCTCCGGAATGCAGGGGCGCGCCTGTCTCGTCTTCCCAGGTACAGACTGGACACACTTCTTGCACTCTCTGGCAGGGGTGGGGGTCAGCAGGCGCAGGCGATCTCTCTGGTCACGCCTCTGTCAGGGCTTCCATGCCCAGGCGGTAGCCCAGGAAGCCCAGGCCGCTGATCTTGCCGCGGCACACGGCGGCCGTGACGCTTTTATGCCGGAATTCCTCGCGGGCGTCCACGTTACTGATATGCACCTCGATGACCGGCAGGGGTTGCCCGGCGATGGCGTCGCGCAGCGCGTAACTGTAGTGGGTGAGCGCGCCGGGGTTGATGACCACGCCGCTGAAGCCCTGTTCCTGCGCCTCGTGAATCCATTCGATCAGTTGACCTTCGTAGTTGCTCTGGCGGCAGGTGACAGACGTGCCGAGTTCCGCGCCCCAGCTTTCGCACTGCCGTTCGAGGTCTTCGAGGGTCTGGGAGCCGTACACGCCGGGTTCACGCAGGCCGAGGCGGTTGAGGTTGGGGCCGTTCAGCACGAGCAGCATGGCCTCAGCCTACCGCCCCGGTGGGTCAGGTGGGCGCGGGGTTGTGCAGCGGGGCGGCATGTGTGGTCACGGGGGTCAGTCCCAGGTCCGCGAGGTCCGCCTGCCAGCCCGTGAATTCGTTTCTCAGGACGCTCTCGGGCACGCGGGTCAGGTACGGGTCGGCCAGGGCGCGCAGCAGCACGAAGCGCACGCCGTCCGCGTCGGCTTTCTTGTCGCGTGCCATGAACGGGGCCACGTCCTCGTAGGTCAGGGCAGGCAGGGGAGACGGCCGCTGCCAGCGCAGGAACGCCCGCGTGTGAGCGGTCAGGTCCTCGCCGCCCAGCGCCAGCGAGAGCCGCGCGGCGTAATGGAGGCCGTACCCGACCGCGTCGCCGTGCGCCGCGCCGTGATGCGTGACGGCTTCCAGCGCGTGCGCCAGCGTGTGCCCGAAGTTCAGGTAGGCCCGCTCGCCCCGTTCGGTCAGGTCGCGGGTCACCACGCCGGCCTTCACGGCGATCGCGTCGGCCAGGGTGTCTTCCAGCAGTGCGCCGCCAGGCCGGAACTCGGGGTCCAGCACGCGCGCCAGCAGGCTGGGGTCACTGATCAGGCCGTGCTTGAACGCCTCGGCGGCGCCCTCGCGGAACACCGCGCCGGGCAGGGTGGACAGAGTGCGGGTATCGCACCACACGGCTCGCGGTGGCCAGAACGCCCCCACCAGATTCTTGCCTTCCGGCAGGTTCACGCCGGTCTTGCCGCCCACCGCGGCGTCCACCATGCCCAGCAGCGTGGTCGGCAGGGTGTAGAACGCCACGCCCCGCAGGTAACTCGCGGCCGCGAAGCCCGCCAGGTCGGTCGCGGCCCCACCGCCCAGGCCCACGACCGCGCCGTCACGGGGAATGTTCGCCCCGGCCAGCCTCGACAGCACGCCGCCGAGCACGTCCAGGGTCTTGCAGTCGTCACGGGCGGGCACCTCGATGGTCAGGGCCGGGTTCAGGGCGGCCTGCACCTGCGCCACGAACTCGCGTGGCAGGTCCACCGGATGAATGAGTGCCACGTGCCGCTCCGGGACGCTCAGGCCAGCCAGCAGGTCCGCGCCGACCGTGACCGTGTAGGCACCGGGCTCTCCGGCGTGGCCGACCTCAATCCGCCGCACGGTGATCCCCCCCGGCGCCACCCTCGGGCGCGGCGGCGGCCCAGGCGTGCTGCACGTCCGCCCAGTCCCACAGCCGCTCGATGATCTCCTCGACGATTTCCTCGCTGGGCCGCCCGTCGCTGTGCACGTGAATGGTGCCCTGCCGGTACACCGGTTCGCGTTCATCCATCATCGAGCGGATGGTCGAGAGGGGATCCTCGACGCGCAGCAGCGGCCGGTCGCTGTGCTTGGTGCGCTGGTACACCGTTTCCGGCGTGGCCCACAACACCACGACCGGGCCGCGCTCCAGCAGCTGACGGCGGTTCTCCTCCTGAATGAAGGTCCCGCCGCCCAGGCTGATCACCGCGTGCTCCAGGCGCGTGACGCGGTGCACGACCTCGTGCTCGCAGGCCCGGAAGTACCCCTCGCCCTCCTGCTCGAACACCTCGGGGATGGTCTTGCCCACCACCCGCGTGATCAGCTTGTCGGTATCCACGAAGTGCAGCGCCAGCGCCCGCGACAGCTCCCAGCCGATGCGGCTTTTCCCGGTCCCCATGAAACCGGCCAGAGCCACCCACGACACGGGGCGCTCAATGAGGCCGGAACTGAACATGGGGGACAGTGTAAGGGAATCCCCGGCGAGCGGCGTGACGGATGCACCCTCCGTGAGCGCCACCTCCGGCGGAAGTTCCCGCAGGTGCCCGTTCAGGCCGTCCTCCAGGCCCGCCAGGAAGGCCGCCAGTGCCCCCGCGCCTGCCTGCTGCGTGTCGCTCAGCACGCGCCCGCCTCAGTACGCCTGGGCGAAGGCGCGGGCCGCCGCCACGCGCTCCTGCAATTCGGGCAGGGTATCGCCGCCGAACTTCTCCAGCATCGCCTCGGCCAGCACCCAGCCCACCGCGCACTGCAACACCACGCCCGCCGCCGGAACGGCCGTCGTATCACTGCGCTCACGGGCCGCGTCGGACGGCTCGTGCGACACCACGTTCACGGTCGGCAGCGGCTTCATCAGCGTGGCGATGGGTTTCATGGCGACCCGCACGATCAGCTCCTCGCCGTTCGTCATGCCGGCCTCCAGCCCACCCGCGCCGTTCGTGTCACGCGCGTACGTCCCGTCCCGGTAGTACACCGCGTCATGCACGCCACTGCCGGGGCGAGTGGCGTTCTCGAAGGCCCGGCCGATCTCCACGCCCTTCATGGCCTGCACGCTCAGGCACGCCTGCGCGATCCGCCCGTCCAGCTTGCGGTCGTAATGCACGAACGACCCCAGCCCCACCGGCAGGCCCCGGAACCGGACCTCCAGAATGCCGCCCAGCGTATCGCCGTCCTTCTTGGCCTGATCGATCCGTTCGCGCATCTGCCCGGCGGCGTCCGCGTCCGGCGTGCGCAGGTCGCTGTCCTCGATCACGTCCAGCGCGTCCCAAGAGAACGGCTGCCGCGTCTCGATGCCCGCCAGGTTCGCCACGTAGTTCGCGCCCTGCACACCCAGCTCGCCCAGTAGTTTCAGGGCCACGCTGCCCACCGCCACGCGCGCCGCCGTTTCACGCGCACTGGCGCGCTCCAGCACGTCCCGCAGGTCCTTGTGCCGGTACTTGATACCGCCCGTCAGGTCCGCGTGACCGGGCCGCGCGTCCGTCAGTGACTTCTTGCGAGGCTCGCCGCCCGGCTCGGGCGACATGATCTCCGTCCAGTTCCGGTGATCCTTGTTCGCAATGGCCAGCGTGACCGGCGCGCCCGTCGTGCGGCCCGCCCGCACGCCACTCAGGATCTCGGCCTCGTCCGTCTCGATGACCATGCGCCGGCCCCGGCCGTACCCACCCTGCCGCTTTCGCAGCCACGGGTCGATATCACCCTTGCCCAGATTCAACTGCGCAGGCAGCCCCTCGATGATGGCCGTCAATTGCGGCCCGTGCGACTCCCCGGCGGTCAAGTACCTCATACCACCGGACTGTAGCGCCCCTCCGCGCCCCGCACGGCAGGCATGACCAAACAAACACGCCCCCCGGGCCGCAGCGCGCGGCGAGGGGGGCAGAGTGGACGCGAGGGGTTACTTGACGACGTTCCCCGTGATGACCACCAGCAGCTGCGTCGTCTCCTTCTTGGTGGCTTCCTTGCCGAACAGTCCGCCGATCACCGGGATGGTCGACAGGAACGGCACGCCGTCGCGGTTGGTCGACTCGGTATTCTTCAGCAGCCCGCTGAGCAGCAGTGTCTCGCCGCTCTTGAAGGTCAGGGTCGTCTGAGCCTCGCTGTTCACGAACTGCAGCAGGTTCGGCACGGTATCCGCCGTGATGGCCGTGCGCAGATCGTTGATCTGGCCGCGCACCCGCATGGTGATCGTGCCGTCCGGCGCGACCTGCGGATCGAAGAAGTCCAGGTTCACGCCGTAATCGATCTGCTTCTGAATGGGTGCCACGTTCGCCGCCGTCGAGGGAATGTTCAGCTCCAGTCGCCCGCCGCTCTTGATGGTGGCAGCCGCCGAACCCGAGGCATTCTGGGTGCTGGTGCCGCTGCCCAGGGACCGCTGACCGCTCTGCATGGTGATTGCGCCGTCGTACACGCTCTTGCTCAGGCCCTGGCCCTGCAGGGTGTTCAGGGTCGCGCCCAGGTTGAAGCCCACCAGACTGCGCGTCGGATCGAAGGCCGCGCCCAGCCCGCCGCTGCCCGCGCTGACCGTGAAGCCCCCGAAGCCCGCTTTCCAGTCCATGCCCAGACTGCGGCTGGCGGTCTCCGTGACCTCCTGAATGCGCACCTGCACGTTGATCTGCGGTACCCGCTGATCCAAGTTCGGGATCAGTTCGGCCACCTGCGCCACCTGATCCGCCGTGCCGCGCACGATCAGGGTGTTCGTCCGCTTGTCCGCAATGATCGACGCGGTGGCGGCCTTGGTGTCGGTCGCCGCCGTGCCGGTGCCGGTCGTGCTGGACACAGGGTTCAGCGGCGCGTTCGCCAGCGCCCCCGTCGTGTACGGCTGCCCGGTCGTCGGGTCGATCAGCGTGGCGTTCGGCACGATGGAAGTGCTGCTCAGTTCACGGGCCAGCGCACCTTCCAGGGTCGCCTTGACTTCCTCGGCGCTGGCGTTCACCAGCTGGAAGACCCGCTGCGTGATCTGCGCACCAGCCACCACGGGCGAGGTGCGGTCCACCTGACCCAGCAGGGTCACGGCGGCGTCCAGCTGGTTCTGCGGTCCCGTGATCACCAGTTGCCCGGTCTGCCCGACTGGCGTGACCTTCAGGCCCGGGTACTGCGCAGCCAGCACGGCCACGATGTCGGCCTGCGCGCCCTTCACGGCGTACACGCGCTGCACGGTCTGCGTTTCGGTGGTGGTCGCGCTGGTCCCGGCCCCAGGGGTGCTGTCCAGTTGCCCCAGCAGGCGCGTGACCTCGGCCACTTCCTTGTTCGTGCCGCGAATGATCACGCTGTTGCTGCGCACGTCCGGAATGATCCGCAGGGTCGCGGAATCCAGTTTCACGTCCGCCAGGGTGCGCAGGACGCCGGTCGTGTTGCCCTGCGCGTCCTTCTGCGGCGTTTCGCTGTAGGTGGGCGTCCCGAAGAACAGTTTCACCTGTTGTGAGGCCTGCGTGGCGTCCGCGTTCTTCAGGGTCACGTTGCGCTGGATGGGCGTGTTGCTGACGCGCAGGACCGGTTCGCCGCTCAGGCGCACCACGTCGTAGCTCAGGCCGTACACGTCCATCAGCAGCGGCCAGACCTCATTGAAGGGTTTGTTCTGGAAGGAGTACACGACCGGGCGGGCCGTGCCCGTCGCGGCGGCCGTACCGGCGGTGCCGGTGCCTGCCTCGGTGGTGGGGGCCGCCGTACCGGCCGCCGAGGGCAGCGCGTCCACGTTGGTATCCAGGATCAGGCCGTACCCGGCTGCCTTGGCCAGCGCGGCCAGCAGGCTCGACAGCGGCCCGCCGTACCGGCCGATCTCGATGGTCACGTTCGCGCCGGACAGCGCGCCGTCGGCCACGGTGCTGGTCTGTGCGGCCGGGGTGGCGGGAGAGGTCTGCGCGGTGGCCATGCCCAGCGCGGCGGTCAGCAGGAGGAATGCGAAGCGTTTAGTCATGGCTCACCTTTTATCCAGTTCGAGTGTCTTCGAGTTGTTGCCCAGGCTCAGTGTGGCGCTGGTCGCCGTGACTTCCTTGACGGTGACCTTGGTGTCGGGCAGCGTCTGACCGACCGACACGACCACGAAGCCGTCCTTGCTGCGGAAGATGGCGGTGTTCACGGGGCCCAGCACCACGGCGTTGAACGCCAGGTCCTGCGCCTGCACGAAGGAGTCGAGTTCATTCAGGGTCGGGACGCTGGCGTTCCCGCTGCCCAGGTCCGTGATGACCTGCGGCGTGCCGGGGCGGGGCGTGCCCGTCACGGGCGCGGAGGTGCCGCCGCCTGCGCCCGCAGCGCCGGAAGAGGTGCCGGTGCCGGAGACCGGAGTGCTGGTCTGGGGGGTCAGGGTGGGCACGCGGGTCACGCTGGGCACGCTGACGCCCGCCACCGGGGGCTTGATGGGCGCGGGGGTCGGCTCGGTGCCGGTCCCGTTGCTGCCTGCGCCGTTACTGCCATTACTGCCCGTACCGCTACTTCCAGTGGTGCCGTTCCCGGTTCCCGGCGTGATCACGACTGGCTCGGTCCCGCCGGGGATGGGCGTCACGACCACGGGGGAAGCGGCGCTGCCGGTGCTGCCGTCCCCGCCAGGAATGGGAGACACTGGCAGCGGCCCGGCGCCCGACACGGAGCCGCTGCTCGTGCCGGGCAGGGGCGTGATGGCCAGGGGACCGTCCGCCGAACCGAACGAGTCGGGGTTCGTGGGAACCGTGACCGGCTCGGGCAGCGCCGCGCTGGGCGTGGAGACCGGCGTGGTGGCCGGAGTGCCAGAGTCGCCGCCCGCCGACGCGGAGGCGTCGAGTTGCAGGGGCCGGAAGGGGTTGTTGCCGGGCACGGAAGCCAGCGCCGCCTCGGGGTTAATGCCGGACGGGCTGGGCGGCACGTCGGTGGAGGTCGTGGGGTCGGTGGCGCTGCCGTCGGTGGGGAAGGGCGGGATCACCTCGACCTGCACGGGCGCGTCGGGCTGCACGGCCACGCCGGGCGCGGTGCTGGGCGTTTCCGTACCGGTTTCCGGGGTGGGGGCGGGCGTGACGGGAATGGTGTCGTCACCCGGGCCGCCTGTCACGGCGGGCGGTTGCGGCTGGTTGGCCAGTTCATCGCTGGCGCTGCGGTTGGTCAGCAGGTACCACAGGCCGATCAGGGCGACCATGAGCAGCAGCAGCAGCAGCAGCTTCATCTCACGGGAGAGTTTCACGGGCGCTCGCGTCACTGGGTGCCTCCTGCGGGAGCGGCGTTCGGGGCGTCTGGAGCCTGCGGCGTCTCACCGGCAGCCGGGGTCGCCTGGGCCGGGTCGAAAGTGTACACGGTCAGGGCCAGCGTGCCTTCCAGCGTGGGATCAAACGTCGTTGCGGTCGGAAGTTGCAGGGCCACGTTGTTCACGGTCGTGAAACGGCTCATGGTTTCCACTGAGCGCAGCATCTGGAATAGCTGAGCGAAACGCCCGCTGACCGCCACGTTCAGCCCGATGGGCCGCACGCCGGCCGGCAGGCCCGCCGTATTACCGCCCTGCACGGTGAAGCTGTTCATGGTCGCTCCGGCGGCGCTGGTCGTCAGGCGCAGCTCGTCGAGTACCCCGCCGAAGTTCGCGGTCTGCGGCAGCGCGGCCAGGAACTCGTCCTGCTGCACCTTGAGTTTCGCGACCTCTTCACGCAGGGCCGGGACCCGCTGGGCGTTCGAGCGCAGCGTGGTCACACGGGTCGTGATGGTATCCAGTTCGCCCTGCAGGTTACTGATCTCGGTCTGCCGGGGCGTGAAGCGCATGGTGAAGTACAGCGCCAGAATGATCAGGCACACGCCCAGCGCTACGAAGAACAGATTTCTGGGAGAGAGTTTAGTTAACACTGCCGCCCCCCTGCGTGGTTCCGGCCGGCGCGGCTGGAGCGGCCGGCGCGCTGCCCGGCGTGGCCGGATCGGTCGCGGACGCCGTAGCCGTGGCCTCCTGCACGATGCCCACGCTGGCGCTGAAGGAGTACTGTCCGGTAGCACTGTCCGTCTGCATGGACCGGAAGTTCACGCCGAAATTCGGGTTGGTCTCGAACGTCCGCAGGAACGTCACGACTGCCTGCTGACTGGATGCCGAGCCGGTCAGGTCAATTTCCCGGCCGACGTTCTTGCCGCTGTACACGCCGGTCTGCTGCAGGCTGCTCAGGGCGTTGGCGTCCAGCGCCTTGATGGTCATGCTCTTGACGGCCACGCCACTGCCGGTCGGCAGCTGCGCCGTGAAGGCCGCCAGGTCGTTCGTCCAGTAGGTTTTGCCTTCGCGCAGCTGGTTGGCGATCGCGGTGATCTGCTCCAGCTGGGTCTTCTCGGTGGTCAGCTGACCGTACTCCCGGTTGACGGGGGCCAGCGCGGTGGCCTCGCCGTTCAGGCTGTCGATCTGTTTGCGCAGGTCCCCGGCGCGCGTGGCGGTCATGACTTCCGGAATGAGGAGGGCGGCGACCGTGACCGGAATCAGGGCGTACGTGGCAAAGCGCCAGGCGCTGGGTTCCGACTGCTTGCGGTATTGCTGCGGCAGCAGGTTGATTTCAACCACGGTTGGTCACCCCCCGCAGCGCCAGCCCCAGCGGCACGGTGAATTCGGGCGCGTTGGCCTGCAGGTACCCGGTGTCCACGTTCGCCTGATCGGTCTGCACGGTCAGCCAGGGGCTGGCGACCTCTACCCGGAAGCCCAGTGCGTCGCTGATCGCGGCGGCCAGTCCGCGTAGTTTTGCGCCGCCGCCCGCCAGGAAGGTCCGGTCGATGACCACGTCGCCGCTCTGCACACGGTAGAACTCCAGGCTGCGGCGGATCTCGGTGATCAGGTCGCCCAGTACCGGGCGGATCACTTCGAACACGCGCGCCGGGCTGTACTGCTCGCGGGCCATGTCGAAGTTCAGCAGGTCTTCCTCGTCCTCGGTGGGCGTGGTGGCGGTCGCGTACCCGAGCTTCACGTCCTCGGCGGCGCTGAAGTCCAGGTCGAAGGCCTTCTGCAGCGCGGTCGTGAAATCGTCGGCGGACACGTTGATGTTACGGGCCATCAGCACCCGGTCGCCGCGCACGAGGTTGATCACGCTGCTGCTCGCGCCGATCTCCATGACCAGCGCCACCTCGCCGGCCTCGGTGTAGTTCGTGCCGGTCAGGGTGCTCTTGGTCAGGTGCTCGCCCAGCAGGTTGCCGCGCAGGGCGCGCAGCGACGCGAAGCTCTTGAGGTCCACCACGGTCGGTTCCAGGCCCGCCAGGCGCAGCACCTCGATCTGCCGCGCGATCGCCTCGGTGGGTGCGGCGGCGATCACGACTTCCATCTGACCGTCCTCGGGGATGGTGCTCAGGTCGTCAAGCAGGTCGAAGTCCAGGCTGACGTCGTCGATGGGGTAGGGAATGTAGCGCTCGGCTTCCCACTTGATGGCTTCTTGCAGGTCCTTGCGTTCCATGCGCGGCACCATGATGTTACGCGTGACCGCCACCTGGTTCGGGACGGCGGTCACGGCGTACTTGGTGGTGATGCGGTGCTGGGCCAGCAGGTTTTTCAGTTCGGTCGCGACGGCCTGCGGTTCGACCACCAGCCCGTCGCGCATGCTGCCGATGGGGGTGGGCACCATCACGGCGTGCTGGAGGGAAGGCGGTGAGCCGGGGCGCAGGGCCACGACCTTGATGGCACTCGTGCCGATTTCCACGCCGAGGGCATTCGGGCGTGGGTTTAAGAGACGGTTCAGGAAACTCGACATTCTCCCTCCAGGATCACGCGGATTTTAGCATTCACTCATCTGGCGTCGTGCGGGCCCAGAGGGAGCAGAGGTGGGAAGACGGAAGTGAGGCGGCTGGACAGGCATGTAAGCACCATGCAATCACCTTCACGCTTACGGAACTCTGACACCCCCGGAAGAAGCTGGGAGGTGCGTGCAGCAAGGCGTTTCTCCTGCGCCGGCGTACCCCGTGAGGCGAGGGGGTACGCAGGGTGGACCTGCCCCTGAATCCACCCCGAACATGAAGGCGTCCCGGGCTGAGGCAGTTGCAGTACACCACACAGTACCCTTCATCTTGCTCACGCGGCCTGCTGCCCCGGCCGGCGCGCGCAGGTCCAGAGCGCCGACACACCCCTTCCGGGGGCGTGGACCCCGGAACGCCATCCCTGCGGCGCGCGGTTGGCGCTGGCGATCAGGGACCACCCAGGTCGGCGCTGAAGGTCCGCACGGCCCCCGACCCGGACACCGTGACGATCTGCGCCCCCACCCGCCCGACCCGGCCCGGCCCGTGCGCAACGCCCGTCACCACCCGCCCCGCCGCGTCGACGCGTTCCAGTTGCTGCCCGGTCAGGCGGTACGTGCCCCACGGCGTCCCCACCTGCGGGGCCGCGCTGCCCACCGCGCCGTCCAGCGTGACGCTCAGGAACGCCGCCCCCCGCGACAACGTGGCCCCGTCAGAGACGCGCCTCACCGCGCCGTCCACCAGGGCGTACTCGCGGCCGTCCCCTCCGGTCACAGCGGACGACGGGAAGCCGGTCAGGGAACGGACGGCCGTGGGCGTTCCCGCGTAACTCACGGCGCTGCCGTCCTGCCGGTACACCTGCGCGCCGCTCAGGGCTGCGGCCTGACCAACCGGCACCGTCCGCGCCGCGCGGTCCAGCGTGACGATCACCCCCAGGTCAGGAACGGCTGCCCAGGCGTCCCCGCCGTTCCAGCCGACATCCACCACGGCCGGCAGGCGCGGGCACTCTGCGCGGAACGACGGGGCGCGCGCCACGCAGGCCCGGCCAGCGGATACCCACGCCACGCCCTGCTCACTGAACGCCGCCCGGAACGCCGCCGCTGCCGGAAGCTCCTCCAGCGCGGCAGGCGCGCAGCCGGCCACCCAGCCCGGCAGGGACAGCAGGACAACCAGGGAACGCAGGCGGCCAAAGCGGGAGGCGCGGGAAACCATGTCCGCATTCTGCCGCGCCCAGCCCAGCGTCCCGTGAGGGCCACACCGGCCAGCGGCTCCCGCCCACCACCCCTGGCCGGTGCTGCACCCCCGGGCCGGTTATTCCAGCCCATCCCGCGCGGCCAGCAGGGCGTTCACGACCACGTCCAGTCCCACGCCCTCCCGCGCGCGTTTTTCGGGCGTCCAGCTGATGCCCCGGCTGGCCTTGACCAGCAGCACGTCCCCGTCCCGCACCTCGGCCAGCAGCGCGTCCAGCAGTTCCGGCACGCTCGCGAAGGCCCGCTCGCCCAGCTCGGCCGCGAAGGCCCCCACCCCGAAGGTCAGGTCCGCGTGCGTGCGTGCGTACGCGCCCACCCCGGCGTGCAGTTCCTGCTCGGTCGGCCCGAGTTCCAGCATGCGCCCCAGCACACTGATCCGCCGTCCCTGCCAGCCGCTCAGGGCGTCCAGCGCCGCCCGCACCGCCACGGGCGAGGCGTTGTACGCATCGTCGATAACCGTGAACCGCCCCGGATGCACCCGGTACCGGCCGCCGGGCACACTGACCGCCGCCAGCCGCGCCGCCGCCTCTGGCAGTGGCACGCCCGCCTGCTGCGCCAGCGTCAGGGCCAGTACCGCCGCCTCGGCCTGCACCCGCGCCGCCAGCGGCAACGTGACGGGCACGCCCGCAAACCGGAACGACGCGCCCTGCGGCGTCACCGTCAGGTCCTCGCCCGCATGCGTGACGTCCCCGAACCCGTAACTGTCCACGCCCGCGTAGTAGGCCGCCGCCTGCGCGCCCACCAGCGCCCGCACCGGCTGTCCGTCCACGCTGCGCAGGATCACGCCCTTCTCCCGCACGATGCCCTCGATACTGCCCAGCTGCTCCAGGTGCGCCGGGCCGATACTGGTGATCACGCCCACATCCGGGCGCACCAGGTCCACCAGCTCGGCCATCTCGCCCAACCGGTCGATGCCCATCTCGACCACCAGCGGCCGCCCGGAAGCGCCCAGTTCGATC
The DNA here is from genome assembly GCF_028622095.1 of Deinococcus aquaticus. Lineage (NCBI taxonomy): Bacteria > Thermotogati > Deinococcota > Deinococci > Deinococcales > Deinococcaceae > Deinococcus > Deinococcus aquaticus. The sequence goes on from NZ_CP115165.1 coordinate 2,069,403, forward strand.
AGAAAGCAGGCAATCGCGGGCATGGTGTTGAACACCGGCATAAAGTGCGCGTCCAGCGCCGCCGCCACGAAACTCTTCGCAGTGGTCTTGCCCGCGCTGCCCGTCACGCCCACCACCAGCGGACTGAGCGCCCGCTGCTCCCGCGCCCACGCCAGCAGCGCCGAGTGCGCGTCCGGCACCCGCACCGCGCGCGGCACATCCAGGTCCGTCAGTACGAACGGGGCGCCCGCCGCCAGCGCCGCCTCCACGAACCGGTTCCCGTGCATCGACTCGCCGGGCAGGGCCACGAACGCCACCTCGGGCGACACCTGACGCGAATCCCAGGTCAGCCGCCGCGCCGGACGGGCCTCCGGATGAACAGCAGCGGCAAACGGCAGGGGCAGCAGGGGATCAACCATGACGCACCAGCATACCGGCCCTGACCACGCCCCCATGAGCAGCGGCCGTCCAGAACCTCTGGCCAGCGCTGCCGCGATGTGTACCGGGTCAGCTGCGGGACGGCCTGACCTTTCCAAAAGCTGACGTTTCTGTGCGTACAATGTGCTCTACATGAACAAATCGACCGCTGTGCTTCTGCTGACCTCGGCCCTCGGCCTGACCGCCTGCACCGAAACGCCCCGCACCCCCGAACCGGTCAACGTCACCATCCTCGGCCTGAACGACTTCCACGGGAACCTCGCGCCCACCAGCTTCACCAAGGCCGACGGCACCAAGATCAGCGCCGGCGGCATCGAGGCCATCGCCGCCGAAGTCAGCGACGCCCGCAAGGCCAACCCCAACACCATCTTCGTGGGCGGCGGCGACCTGATCGGCGCCAGCCCCATCAGCAGCGGCCTGCTGCGCGACGAACCCGCCGTGTACGCCCTGAACGGCATGGGCATGAAGGTCAGCGCCCTGGGCAACCACGAGTTCGACCAGGGTCTGGACGAACTGTTCCGCATGCAAAACGGCGGCTGCGCCAGCAACGACACCACCAAGGCCTGCCAGTACGACACCACCTACACCGGCGCGACCTTCAAGTGGATCGGCGCAAACGTCGAGTACAACGCCACCTCCGGCAAGACCGGCAAACCGTTCGCGCCGTACATCATCCAGGACATCAACGGCATCCGGATCGCCTTCGTGGGCGCCGTGACCAAGTCCACGCCCGGCATCGTGTCCCCCGACGGCATCAAGGCCCTGACCTTCACCGACGAGGCCGCCGCCGTCAACAAGTACATCCCGGAAATCAAGAAGCAGAAACCCGACGCGATCATCATGCTGATCCACGAGGGCGGCGAGATCGTCCGTCTTGACAAGGACGGCAAGCCTATCAACCAGGACGTGAACTACAGCACCGTGGGCTGCAAGGTACTGGATGAGAAGAGCCCCATCGTGGATATCGCCAAACGCGTCGATCCTGCCGTGAGCGCCATCATCAGCGGCCACAGCCACCAGGGCTACAACTGCCTCGTGCCCGACCCGACCGGCAAGGACCGCATCGTCATCCAGGGCGACTTCTACGGTCACCTGCTGCAGCGCCTCGACCTGACCGTCGACAAGGCCAACCACAAGGTCATGACCGTGGCGGCCGCCAACCTGGTCGTGAACTACGACGAGCGCAAGGCGAACGGCACGCGCGACGCGGCCATGACTGCCATCATCACCAAGGCTGACGCCAAGGTCGCCGCGATCAAGAACGTGCAGGTCGCCACGCTGGGTGACGCGCAGATCCAGCGCGGCGTCAGCAACGCCCGCAACACCGAGTCCCCGCTGGGCGACGTGATCGCCGACGCGCTGGTCTACACCACCAAGAACCAGGGCACCCAGATCGGCCTGATGAACCCCGGCGGCATCCGCGCCGACCTGCCCGACACCACCCAGATCAAACCCGGCAACGTCGTGAACTTCGGTGACGTGTTCGCCGTGCACCCCTTCGGCAACACCACCACTGTCGTCAGCCTGACTGGACAGCAGATCAAGGACCTGCTGGAACAGCAGTGGAGCGGCGCGAACGCCGCCGCCGTGAAACTCCTGCAGGTTTCCGAGGGCTTCAAGTACAAGTACACCCTGGGCAACGCCGACGGGCAGCGCGTGAACATCGCCGACATCACCCTGAACGGCACGCCCATCAGCGCCACCGCCACCTACCGCGTCGCCACCAACAACTTCCTCGCGGCCGGCGGCGACAACTTCACGGTGTTCAAGGCCGCCACCAACGTCGTGCAGCTCCCCGGCCTGAGCGACACCGACGTCCTCAGCCAGTACCTCAAGGCCTTCGGACCCAGCCTGAAGAACGTGGTCAAGGGCCGCATCACCAAGCTCTGAGCTGACTCCGATGGAATGGTTTGTAAAAACCGTTCAATCCGAGCGGAGCGAGCAGGAGCAACGAGGATCCGGGCGTGGAGTTGGCAACCCGGTGTGGTTCCGGGTTGTTAACGAAACAGACGGAATCCGTATGAGCTGACTGCCCGGCCTGCCCAACTGGCGCCCGCCCTTCCAACGTGGAGGGCGGGCGCTGCCGTACCCTGAACGGCATGACCCACCATCACCTCGGCACCGGCGCCATTCACACGGTCTGGGATCAGGCCCTGCCTCCTGCCCTGACCCTCGACAGTGGCGATACGGTCACGCTGGCCACCCTGGACGCCTCGGACGGCGGCGTGGCCCGCCGGGTCGCGGCAGGCGACCTGAACGCCCCGCCGGAACTGCGCGCCCTGATCGTCGCGGACGCCCACCCGGAACGCCCCGGCCCGCGCGGGCACCCCCTGACCGGCCCCATTCACGTGCGCGGCGCGCAACCCGGCGACGCTCTGCGCATCGAAATCCTGGACGTGCAGACCGCCACCTGGGGCTGGACCGGCTGCCGACCCGACGGCATCGGCCTGCTCGACGCCGCGCTGGCCGCCGAGGGCCTGACCCCCTACACGCACTTCTGGGACCTGCGCGCCCGCACCCACACCGACTTCCTGCCCGGCATCCGCCTGCCCCTTGCGCCGTTCCCCGGTGTGATCGGCGTCGCCCCCGCCGCGACCGGCCCGCACCCCACCGCGCCGCCACGCCATGTGGGCGGCAACATGGACATCCGGCAACTCGTGACTGGCAGCACCCTCTGGCTGCCGGTTGAGGTGCCCGGCGCGCTCCTGTCGTGCGGGGACCTGCACGGCGCGCAGGGCGACGGGGAACTCTCGGGCACCGGCATCGAAACCGCCGGGCAGCTCACGCTGCGCGTGCATGTGGAACGCAGCGCGGGCGTCACCACCCCCGAATTCACCACCCCCACCAGCGGCGGCACCAGCCGGCAGTGGCACGCCACGACCGGCCACCACCCGGACCTGATGACCGCCGCCCGCACCGCCCTGCGCGCCCTGCTGCGCCGCCTGCAAGCGCGTGGCCTCACACTGGAGCAGGCATACGTGCTGGCCAGTGCCTGCGTGGACCTGAAAATCAGCCAGATCGTCGACGCCCCCAACTACACCGTCAGTGCCTTCCTGCCACTCGACATCTTTGGTGGGGCAGAAGGCTAGAGGCGGAAGGCAGAAGGCGTGCTGACCTTCGCCATCTGCCATCCGCCTTGTGTATGTGTGACAGATCGCCCTGCGCGAAGCCCGCCATCACGCTGGGTTGGGGCGGGTGTGCCTGATCATGCCCACAGCTCGGGTGATCATGGGCCGCTCACGGGGGCCTTTCTAAGCTGCGTTCAACCCGGCCAGGAAGCCGGGAAGGAGGCAGGACTCATGATGAATGCGAAGGGTCTGGGAATGCTGATGGGCGGGCTGGTCACCTGGACGCTGCTGGGCGCGGCATCGGCACAGGGTACCTTGGGGCAGGGCACCTTCGGGTCGGGGACGCTCAGTCCGCTTCAGCCGGTGCTGAACCCGAATGTCCTGCGGGCCGTGACGGGACCGCCACTGCTGGTGCTGCCGGACGACGGCGCGGTGACGCTGGTGTGGCCCGGCGACGCGCGGGCCGCCGGGTACGACGTGTACCAGGGGAGCCAGAAGCTGACCGCGCAGCCCCTGCGGTCCGGCAAGGCGGGCGGGCCGATGTCGTTCCGGGTGAAGGGCCTGAAGAACGGGCAGCGGTACGACTTCCGGGTGGTGGCGCTGGGCGACCCGAAACTGGCGGCAGCGATGTCCCCGGCTCCGGCGTCCGGCGGGCCGCTGGTGTGCGCGCGCTACCCGGTGCAGGGCACGGACATGGGCGCGCAGTCGCAGAACGTCCGGGTGGGCGGCGCAGCGACTGTGACCGTGAACGGCGTGAATCTCGGCCTCTCGGGTGGGGGGCTGTACCAGGGCACCCTCCCGGCTCCCGTGGCGGTGGGTGCGCCGCTGAACCTGTTGACGCGGGTGGGCGAGTGCCTGGTGTTCGCGTCAGACGTCGTGCCGGAAGTGCCCGCCCTGACGGCCCCGGCGGCGGGCAGTAGCCTCGCGGCATCGGCGGCGCTGCCGGTCGCGTGGACGTCCGCGAGCAGCCCGCAGCGGTTCGTGGTGTCCGCGACCTGGGTGACGGGGGGCGCGGGAACCGGCTGGCGCTCCGGGGACCTGCCCGGCGCGACGCGTAGCTTCAGCATCCCGGCGGGGACACTCCCGGCGGGGCAGACCGTGAAGGTCCGCGTGTACGCGTACAACGACGGGACGTTCGTGGGCAGCTTCACGCCGGACTCGCGCATGGCGATCCGGGGCGGGAACGAGGCCGGTCGGGACGTGACGGTGCAGGCCGCCGCGCCGAACCCTCCGGCGGTCAGCTGGGGCGACCCGCACCTGATCACGCTGGACCAGACGGCCCTGGAATTCCAGGCGGTCGGGGAGTTCGACCTGACGCAGGCCACCACCGACGACTTCCGCGTGCAGGCCCGCCAGCGCCCCTGGGGTGGCAGCCGCGTCGTGAGCGTGAACACGGCGGTCGCCACCCGCATGAACGGGCAGAAGGTCGGCGTGTACGCCGGAATGATCCCCGCGCTGCGCATCGGCGAGGCGGGCGTGCGCACGGACGTGCCCGCCGGGGGCCTGGACCTGGGCGGCGGGCACCGCGTCACGCAGAGCGGCAACGTGTACACCCTGGACTTCCCCGGCGGGGAGCGGCTGGCCATCACGAACAACGGCGGGTATCTGGACGCCCGCCTGACCCTCCCGGACGTCCGGCGCGGGTGGGTGCGGGGCGTGTGGGGGAACTTCGACGGTGTGACCACGAACGACCTGACCGCGCGGGGCGGCGCGGCCCTGAGCAGTCCCGTGACGACCGCCGACCTGTACGGCGTGTTCGGGCAGTCCTGGCGGGTGCCGAACCCCGCCGAGTCCCTGTTCGTGTACGACACCGGTGAACGCTTCGGAGGTTTCGATGACCCGGCCTTTCCGTCCGCGCCGGCGGTCGTCCCGGCCGGCGCAGCCGCCGGCGCCGAGGCGACCTGCCGCGCGGCGGGCGTCACCGACCCCCTCCTGCTGGACCGCTGCGTGACCGACGTGGCCCTGACGGACAATCCGCGCTTCGCGGCGAGCAGCGCCGAGACGCAACCCGCCCGCGATCAGGTGCGCCTCGCCCTGCCGGACCTGACCGTCACCGCGTTCAGCGCCGTGTACAGCGGCACCTGCGCCAGCGGCGCGCCCCTCGTGACCGCCCGCGTGACCGTCCGGAACGTCGGCGCGGCCGCCAGCCCCGCCCGCAGCGACGTGGGTCTCGCGCAGGTCGTGGACACCCGCGACGAGACCCTGAGCGCCGGGTACCGTGGCAACGGCGTGGGCCTCCCCGCCCTGGCCCCTGGCGAGAGCGCCACCGTGACCGTTCCCGTGTACTACCCCGCCACGCAGCCCACCAGCGCACCCGGCCCGCATACCTACGCCGCCCGCGTGAACTTCGGCATGTACTTCCCGGAAGCCAGCACCGCCAACAACCGCTTCATGACCACCCAGACCGTGACTGTGCCCGCCGGGGACTGCCGCTGAACAGGGCAGTAGGCAGGAGGAACAGCGGAAAGGCCGGAGGGAGGATCCTCCGGCCTTTCTCTGCGGCGATGTGATCCACTCACCCCACGGCTCTCACTCCAGCGTGACGAGGTAGTCGTACAGGTCGGGGCCGCCGGCGTGCGCTTCGACTTCGACCATGGGGAATGCGGCGCGGATCCTGGTGCTCAGGGCGTCGAGGTCCTCCTGGGTTTTCTGTGGGCCGCTGAAGACCGTGACGATCTCCTGTCCGCTGAAGTGGCGGTTGAGCATTTCCATGACGCTCTCTTCGGGCGTGCCGCCGCTCTGGGTGAGTTCGTCGTCGATCAGGCCGATCACATCGCCCTCGGCGATATCCAGGGTGCGGCCGTCTTTCACGGTGATGTTGGTGGTGCGGCTGGCACGCGTGACTTCGAAGGTCGTGACGGCGCGCGCGGCCTCGGTCATGGCGTCCACGAGGTCGGCGGCGGGGACGTCCGCGCTGAAGTTCAGGGCGGCTCCGATGCCCTGCCCGAGCGTGCGGGTGGGAATCACGACGGCGCGGCCTTCCATGAGTTCCATGGCTTTCTCGGCGGCCATCAGGACGTTCTTGTTGTTCGGGAGGATGATGACCTGCTCGGCGCTGACGGACCGGACGGCGTCCACGATGTCCTGCACGCTGGGGTTGGCGGTCTGCCCGCCGGACACGATGCGCGCCCCGAACGACCGGAACAGTTTCACGAGGCCGTACCCGTTCGCCACGGCGACCAGTCCGCTGGGCTGGATTTCCTCCTCGGCGCGGGCGGACGCTCCGGCCATACCGAGGATTTCCGTGTGCTGCTCGCTCATGTCCTCGACCTTGGTTTTGAGCATCTTGCCGTGACGGCCGACCGTGGCGAGCAGTTCGTCGGGCTGGTTGGTGTGAATGTGGCCCTTGACGTACCCTTCGGCGCCCACGACCAGCAGGCTGTCCCCGAACGGGCTGACCAGTTCACGGATTTCCTCGATGGGCGCAGTGGCGTGGCTCATCAGGAACTCGGTGCAGAACCCGAATTCCTCGTTCTCGAACTGCTCCTGCGCGTAACTGGTGATCTCGGGGGCGGGGGGCAGCGCCTCGCCGCGCAGCGCGGCCAGCATTCCCTGCACGAGGTACAGGTACCCCTGGCCGCCGCTGTCGATCACGCCCGCCTGCTTCAGCGCGGGCAGCATGTCGGGCGTCTGGTCCAGCAGTTCCTGCCCGCGGAACAGGGCCTGTTCCAGGACGCCCTCGGCGCTGTCGGTCTCGCGGGGCAGCGCGGCGCCCTCGGCCACGCCGCGCGCAACGGTCAGGATGGTGCCCTCGACGGGTTTCATGACCGCGCCGTACCCGGTCTTCTGCGCCGCCTGGAACGCGCGGATCAGGGTGGCGGTATCGACTTCCCGCGTGTCCTTGATGGTGTCCGCGAAGCCCTTGAGCAGCTGCGAGAGGATCACGCCGCTGTTGCCACGTGCGCCCAGCAGCGCGCCGTAACTGATGGCGCGCGCCACGCCCGGCATGGAGTTCTCGTCGCAGGTGTCGAGTTCGCGCCGCACGGACTGCATGGTCAGGTGCATATTCGTGCCGGTGTCGCCGTCCGGGACAGGGTAGACGTTCAGGGCGTTCACCTGTTCGCGGTACACGCCGAGCCAGTCGGTGGCGTAGCGCAGCATGTGTGCCAGGGTCGCGGGGGTCAGGGTGACGTGCCCGGCGGGCTGGGGGGTCTGGTCAGACACGCTGGACTCCCACGGCGTGCACGCGAATGGCGGTCAGTTCGGTGCCCGCCTGGGTTTTCAGGGTGTGTTCCACGCGCTCCACGATATTGCGCGCGACCGTGGGAATGCTGACACCGTACGCGACGACCACGTACAGGTCGGCGCTGTAACGCCCGCCGTCCCGGCCGATCACGACGCCGTCACTGACGTTCGCGCGCCCCAGCACGCGGCTGATGCCTTCCTTCAGGTTCGCGGGGGCCATGCCCACCACGCCCGGAATCTCGTGGGCGGTCAGCCCGATAAGCGAGGCGAGGGCCGCCTCGGTAATTTGAATAGAGCCAGTCACAGTAAAGGGCAGTATACCGCCCGGCTGGCCTGCGCCCGCCGCAGGGACTGGCCTCGCGGGCCGTCCCGCGTGCCGGAACCCGCCGGGGGTTGGCCGTGCTGTACTGCGGGCATGCCCCTTGTTCAGAAGCTGGAGCGCGCCGACCTGACCCTCACGTTCGTCGGGACGGGCGACACCGACCGCGTGACCCGCGACCTGAAGCCCGGCGAGGTGCGTCTGCGCGCCCGCAGCGAATCGCACGACGAGGCCGCCGCCCTGATCCCCCAGAGTCCAGGCGAGGCCCGCGAGGTGGGCGAGGCCCTGGCGCGACTGGCCCGCGAGGTGCGCGCCGCCAGCGTGCAGGTCGCCGCGACCGACCACGCCGCCGCGCTGGCCGGGGCCGCCCTGAGCGCCGCGTGGCAGGACGCCCGTTACCGCGCGCCCACCGACCGCCCGGAGCTGACCCTGGCCGCCGACGGCCTGGGCAGCCAGGAGGCCGCCCGCGTGACCGGCCTGCACGCTGGGGTGACCTTCGCCCGCCACCTGACCAGCGCGCCTGCCAACGTCCTGAACCCGGCCACGCTGGCCCGCGAGGCCCGCACCCTGGAAGCCCTGGGCCTGGATGTGGACATCTGGGACGGCCCGGACATCATGGCGCGCGGCATGGGCCTGCTGGCCGCCGTCGCTGCAGGCAGCACGCACGGCCCGCGCCTGATCCGCGTGACCATCCCTGCGCGCGGCGAGGCCACGCGGGTGCTGGCGCTGGTCGGCAAGGGCATCACCTTCGACACGGGCGGGTACTCCATGAAACCCCCGGCCGGGATGTACGGCATGAAGAACGACATGGGCGGCGCGGCCGCCGTGCTGGGCGCCATGCGCGCCCTGGCCGACCTGCGCGCCCACATTCCCGAAGGCACCGAGGTCCGCGCGTACGTGGCCGCCGCCGAGAACATGGTCGGCCCCGACGCCATGCGCCCCGGCGACATCTACCGCGCCGCCAACGGCCTGCAGGTCGAGGTCACGAACACCGACGCCGAGGGCCGCCTCGTGCTGGCCGACACCCTGACCGTCGCCTGCCAGGAAGGCGCGACCGAACTCGTGGACCTCGCCACGCTGACCGGCGTGAAGATCAGCGCCCTGGGCAACGACATCGCCGCGCTGTTCAGCAGCGACCCCGCTCTGACCGACCGCCTGAAGACGGCCGCGCTGGCCGCCGGGGAACTCGTGTGGGAACTGCCACTGCACCAGCCGTACCTGAAAGCTTTCCAGAAAGGTACGCTGGCCGACCTGAAAAACAGCGACATGGCCCCCGCCGGAGGCAGCATCAAGGCCGCGCTGTTCCTTCAGCAGTTCGTCACGCGCCCCTGGGCGCACCTGGACATCGCCGGGAACGCTGCCCGCGACGAGAACGCCACCGGCTGGGGCGTGGGCACCCTCGTCGAGTACGTGCTGGGCCGCTGAAGGAGGAAGTGGTGAGTGAGTCGTGGCCAACTTCCCACTTACCACTTCCTGACCGCCACCTGCCGACCGGCTGGGGCTGTCTACATGGTGGGGCTCAGGCGGCCGCGCAGCATCAGGCGCATGCGCTGGCCCAGGCGTTTGTAGGCGGGCGGGGCGTGGTGCGCGCCGAAGTCGACGGTGGCTTCCTCGCTGCCCACGTCATGCCCGTACTTCTGGGTCAGGAAGTACCGGTGGTCCATGATCCACAGGTACAGGTCCGCCTCGGTACGGCCGGGGAAGCGGGTCATGACGTCGTGCTTCTCGATGTTCTCCACGATGCGGCTGTACATGCGCCGGTACCAGCTTTCGGCCGCTTCCTCGAAGGTCACGGGGGGCAGCCCGGCCCGTTCGGGTTTGCGGTCCAGGAAGTACTGGCGGGTGCGGATGTGTTCCAGCAGGCGTTCGTACCGGCCGGGCGTGGTGAAGCGGATGTCACAGTGGCCGGGCACGACACGGTCGAGGTTGGTGGCTTTCAGGAACTGCGCGTACTCGCCCTTGATGATCAGGGTCTTGAGGGTGTCGTCCTCCTCGGGCGGCACGGTGACGTGCAGTTCGATGACGTACGCGTCGATGTACTTCTGGCCCTGGCGGCGCGCGACGGACACGCGGTGGTTGCCGTCCTTCACGAAGTACAGGTCCCCGACCTTGTACACCTGGATGGGCGGCAGTTCCTTGCCCTGCAACTGCGCCGAGCGCACGCCGATCCAGCGTTCGTCCAGGTGGCGTTCCTTGGGCAGGTAATGCCGGTCGAATTCGCGGTAGCGGTCCACGGACCCGATGATGTGGTCCACCTCGATGGTCTGGAGGCCGCGCTGGAACTCGCCGTCCGGGGCGAGGTGGCGGACCCATTCGAAGGGCAGCAGTTCGTTCGGCTGGCGGCGCAGGATGGCCAGCAGGTCGCGGACGTCACCCAGGAAACGGGCGCGCTCTACTTCGTGCTTGGCCTGATCGAATGCGGACATGAGGCTCAACTCTCCTTGCGCCCGTGCGGGGCGCGTGTGGGCCGGGAGCCTGCCATCATCCAGGGGAACAGAGTAAGGCCCCGGTATGCTTCGCAGTTTACACCGCGCCCGGCCGGGCCGGCGGTACCCCTGTCCCTACTATGGGCCCGCGCGTCACCCGCCCGTCAGGGGGGGCAGGCCCGGCGCGCGGCGCGTCTATCGGAAGCCTTCATGTGCGCCTCCGATGGTGTGCTGCGCCCTGTGCGGCGCGGGGGCCGGGCGTGTTGAATGCAGGCATGCTCGGGAAATTCTTCAAGAAACCGGCCGACGACATGGGGGGCCGCGTGCCGCCCGGCCAGACGCTCACGACCCGCTTTCCGGTGCTGACGTACGGTCCCACGCAGCACTACGCGCCGCAGGACGTGGTGATCCGCGTGACCGGACTGGCCGGGGAGAAAACCCTGACCTGGGCGGATCTGATGGCCCTGCCGCAGACCACCCTGACGTACGACATCCACTGCGTGACGCACTGGAGCAAACTGGACACCACCTGGACCGGCGTGCGCGTCGTGGACCTGATGGAACACCTGCAACTGGAGCCCGGCGCCACCCACGTCATGCAGCACTCGGTGGGCGGCTACACCACCAATCTGAGCCTGGAGGACTTCACGCGGCCCGAGAACCTGCTGGCCCACACCTTCGACGGGCAACCCCTGGACGCCGAGCACGGCGGCCCGCTGCGGCTGGTCGTGCCGCACCTGTACTTCTGGAAGAGTGCCAAGTGGCTGACCGGCCTGGAATTCATGGCGGCCGACCAGCCCGGCTTCTGGGAGAAGAACGGCTACCACATGCGCGGCGATCCCTTCATCGAGGAACGCTACGACGACGACTGAGCGGCCGACGGCAGAATCCACGGCCGACCTGACCGGTGCGGGCGAGTACCTTGTGCCGGACGTGCTGTGCCCCGGCCTGACGCTGGTGCTGGTCGGCACGGCGCCCAGCCGGATCAGTGCCGCCGCCCGCGCGTACTACGCCAATCCCGGTAACAAGTTCTGGCGCACCCTGCACGCCGTGCGCCTGACGCCCACCCTGCTGGACCCGCAGGAGTACGCCCGGCTGCCGGACTTCGGGATCGGCCTGACCGATGTCGCAAAGCGGCACAGTGGCGTGGACGCCGCGCTGCCCGCCCACGCCTTCGCGCCAGACGAACTGCGCGGCAAGCTGTGCCGCTACCAGCCGAGCCTCGTGGCATTCACCAGCAAGCGCGGCGCGGCCGAAACGCTGGGTGTACCGACCGCCCGCCTCGGGTACGGCCCGCAACCGGACCCTCTGGAAGGCGCGGAAGTCTGGGTGCTGCCCAGTACCAGCCCGCTGGCGCACTCTCACTTTGTGCTGGAACCCTGGCAGGCGCTTGCGGCGCGCGTGACTGACCTGCGGGCAATGGCCCGAGCCGGGCTGAGCGGGAACGAATCTCACCCGCACGCCGTACCGTGAAGCGTATGGCGTCCCGTCCCACCAGAACACCGCTTGACCGTTCCCGGATCGTGGCGACCGGCGCGGCGCGGGCGGCCCGCACCCTGGTCCACGCGGCCCGCCGTGACCCGGACAGCCCAGCCGACCCCTGGTCGCCCGGCGCGGCCCTACAGCCCACCGTGCGCCGCGCCGGGAGCCTGCTGGCCCTGACCGTGATCGGCTTTCTGGTCCTGGGCGTGCTGGTGCCCCTGGCGATCCTGCTGGGCATCGGCGTGGCCAGCGGCAGCGACGTGGCCGGCTGGCTGCTGGGGCTGGTGCTGCTGCTGCTCTTGGCCTTCGGCATGTGGGCCTTCGGACGCGCCCGCACCCTGACCCGCCCCGCGCCCATCACGCTGGACGCCGCCGCGCCCCCCGAGGAGTGGACGCTGCTGGAAACGTTCCGGCAGCACGAGCGCCGCCTGCCCACCCCCGCCCGGCCCGCCCTGCAATCCGCCGTGCAGGCCACCCGCGAGGCCCTGCGCGTCACGGCCGGCGGCACCCTGACCCGCGACGCCTTCGACGCCCGGCAGGCCGCCCGCGAGGACCTGCCCGAGCTGCTGATGGCGTGGCAGAGCGGCCCGCGCCGCCCCGAGGACCTGACCCGCGAACTGGAAGTCATCGAAACCCGCATGCGGCAGGTCGCGCGGGCGCAGGCGGCCGGGCAGGACCGGGAAACGCAGGCCCGCGCCCGCTACCTGCGCGACAAGTACGCCCCAGGCGATTCCAGCGACGACTGACCGCCGCCTCTGCACTCCGGGCGGCTCGCAGCAGATGATACGGACTCCGGTTGAAAGGTTTTCAGAAGCTTTCCACCCGAGCGGACTCGTAGAGCTGCGCCGCAGAGCGAACAGGAGAGAAACGCCCTTCCGGGCGTGGAGTTGACAACCCGGCGCGTTGGTGGGTTGCCAACGAAACAGACGGAATCCGTATGAGATCCCCCTCTGCGTCAGCGCAAGAAACGCTGTATGACACCGCAAGTCACTGCGTTCCCTCCGGTACGTTTGTCCGGCCGGGCCGGGGAGAGGATGGGGGCATGAGTCGCCGTACCCTGCCTACCGCCGCGCTGACCGCCCTGTGCCTCGGCGTGCTTTCCAGCGCCGCCGGACAGGGCCGCCTGCCGCCCGTTCCTCCCCTCGCTCCGGCTCTCACCGTGCCGGAACGGCTGGACGCCACGGGAGTCCTGGCCGCCGGTCCCGCCCTCCCGGCAGAAGACGCCGCTCTGGTCTTCGACCCTGGTGTGGTGGCCCTGACCGACCCTGCCCAGCCGACCCTGGACGCCGTGCCCGCCCGGCGCGTCGTGCAGCCCGGCGCGTCCGTTCCCGGCACGCCCGCCGACCTGAACGCCAGCATCACCGTCCGTTACGGCCCAGGCACCCCGGCCGCCGTGCTGCTGCTGATGCCCGGTTACCTGGGCGGCGCGGGCAGTTTCGACCGGCTGGCGCGGCAGATCGTGACGCTGCACCCCACCTGGGCCGTGTGGGCCTTGGACCGCCGCAGCAACCTGCTGGAGGACCACTCGGCGCTGCTGGGCCGCGACATTCCCACCCTGCAACGCATCGTGCGCAGCGGACTGCCGGCCCGCCCGGCGTCCAGCCTGCCGTTCATGAAGGACTGGGGCCTGGACACCACCCTGCGCGACTGGCACGAGGCGGTGCTGGAGGCACGCAAACTCACGCCGAACGTGTTCATCGGCGGGCACTCCATGGGCGGCACCCTGACCGGCCTGTACGCCGCGTACGATTTCGGCGGCGTGGCCGGAGAGCGCGACGTGCGCGGCCTGATCATGCTCGATGGCCTGCCCGGCCTGATGAGCGGCACCCCCCTGACCCCCGACGAGTACGCGCAGGCGGCCCGCAACCCACTGGGGCCCCTGCCGGGCCTGAACGGTCTGGAACGCAGCCCCTTCGTGGACTCCGTGGTGTTCAGCCCCGTGTTTGCCAGCCGCGCCGCCGCGCAGGCCCGGCTGGCCGCCCTGAACCCCGGTGCCCTGGCCCCGGGCGGCGGCCTGACCCGCTACCCCGCCACGAACCTCGCCGCCGCGATGGGGCAACTGGAACAGCAGTACGCGCTGCTGCCGTTCCTGGCGCTGCGCAGCGGCCGCCCCACCAACGCCGCAGACGCCCCGAACCTGGGCGCGCAACTGCTGGGCGGGCGCGGCGCACGCTGGATCACCGGCCCGAAAGACCCCACGAAACCCGTCGGCTGGGAGACAGACGTCACCTCGCCCACCGACCCGCAGGACTTCACGCGGCGCTTCATCACACCCCTGAGCGACTACAGCGAGTGGTACTTCCCGAACCGCCTGACCCTGGACCTCGCCGCCGCCCGCACCGACACGCGCGGCACACCCTTCGAGAAGACCCTGCCCGTCTGGTACACGGCGCAGCTCAGCGTGCCCATCCTCGGCATCGCCGCCGCGCAGGGCGTGACCACCGAGGCGCAGTACCAGCAGTACGCCGCGACCACCCAGGCCGCCCTGACTACCCACACCCTGCCGGACGCCGCGCACCTGGACATCACCGTCACGCGTGGCGATCAGGTGGCCCGCTGGATCACCGACTGGATGCAGCCCCTGATGCGCTGAACGGACACCCGCTGAATGCCCACGCCCACATGGAAATAGCACAGGCCCCCGCGTGACAGCGGGGGCCTGTGTCATCCGGAACCCGGTTCTCTCCTGCTCGCTCTGTTCGGGTTGAAAGCTTTTGCAAACCTTTCAACCGGAGTCGGTATCAGTCGAGGTCTATGAACTCCCCATCCCCGGAGTTCACGTACTGCTCGATGTACTTCAGGTACCCCTGCCGTCCGGCCTCGCGCGTCCAGGTTTTCACGCTGCTGCGCAGGCGGTTCATGCCCAGCCGGAGTTCCTCGGCGCTGGGGTGCTCGCCCGGCTGTTCAAGCAGCGTGGTCAGGTTCCGCAGCGCGGCGTCGTGCACTGCGGCGCGCAGGCCGTCCAGTTTGCCGGGCTTGAACGGGAAGTTCGTCGCCTCGGCCCGGTAGCGGCGCGCGAGTTCCTCGAAGGCGCTGTCGGCCATGGCGTCCGTCAGGTCCGGGTGCTCGCCGTACACGCCGAGAACCGCGAGTTCCACGGTCATCAGGTACGGCAGCAGGCGGTCGTCTGGGACGCTCATTTCAGTTTCGCCTGCAGGTACGCGGTCAGTTCGCTGATCTTCACGCGTTCCTGCGCCAGCGTGTCGCGGTCACGGACGGTCACCGTGCCGGTCAGGCTGGCGTCCTCGCCCCTGTCCGCCCCGCTCTGGCCGATGGTGTCGAAGTCCACGGTCACGCAGTACGGCGTGCCGACCTCGTCGTGCCGGCGGTACGCCTTGCCGATGTTCCCGCTGTCTTCCAGCAGGATGCGGCCCAGGCCGAGCTTCTGCAGGTCGTTCTTGATGCTCCGGGCCAGTTCGACCAGTTCCGCCTTGTTGCGCGCCAGCGGAATCACGGCCACCTTGATCGGCGCAAGGTGCGGCTTCAGCTTCAGCACGATGCGCTCGTTGCCGTTCTCCAGGGTTTCTTTGGTGAACGCCTCGCTCAGCACGGCCAGCAGGGCACGGTCCACGCCGGCCGACGGTTCGATCACGAACGGCACGACCGGCTTGTTCGTCTCCGGGTGCGGGATGGTCAGCTTGGCGATGGAGTCCAGGTTCTCCTCGACGTTCGCCACCAGGCCCAGTTCGCTCTGGTTCTTGGTGTGGCTGCCCAGGTCGTAGTCGCTGCGGTTGGCGATGCCCTCGATCTCCTCGTGGCCCAGAGTGGGGTAGTCGTACATCAGGTCGTACGTGCGCTTGGAGTAGTGCGCCAGGTCCTCTTTCGGCACGTCCAGAATCTCGATCTTGCTGCGCGGGACGCCCTGCGCCTCCCACCAGCTCAGGCGCCGCTCCAGCCAGTGCTCGTGCCACTCCTCGTCCGTGCCGGGCACCACGAAGAACTCGATTTCCATCTGCTCGAGTTCCCGCACGCGGAAGATGAAGTTGCGGGGCGTGATCTCGTTCCGGAAGGCCTTCCCGATCTGCGCGATGCCGAACGGCAGGCGGCGGCTGGTGGAGTCCACGACGTTCTTGAAGTTCGTGAAGATGCCCTGCGCCGTCTCGGGCCGCAGGTAGCCGTAACTCTCGTCGTCAGCGACCGGGCCGATGGTCGTCTTGAACATCATGTTAAAGGGTTTGGGTTCGGTCCAGTCGCCCACTTCACCGCTGAACGGGTCGCGCACGCCCGCGTCTTTCAGGGCCTGCGACGCCTGCGCGGGGCTGGCGTTCAGGGCCGCCACGACCGCCGGGAAGTTCTCGGCACTCTGACCCATGGCCTCGGCGACCTTCGCAATCACGTCGGCTTTCTGGTCCTTCACGAGGTGATCGAGGCGGTAGCGTTTGTTGTTCTTCCTGTTGTCGATCATCGGGTCGCTGAAGGTCGCCTCGTGACCGCTGTGCCGCAGCACCTGCCGGTGCATGATGATGCTGGCGTCCAGGCCTTCCATGTCGTCACGCTCGTACACGTTGGCGCGCCACCACGCGGCCTTGATGTTGTTCTTCAGTTCCACGCCCAGGGGACCGTAATCGTAGAAGCCCTGAAGGCCCCCGTAGATCTCGCTGCCCTGGAAGATGAATCCACGGCGTTTACACAGGCTGACGAGTTCTTCCATCGAAGTTGCGGGCATACGTACTCCTTTTCGGGCAGGTACAGGAAAACGCCCCAGACGGCGGCCTCTTTCCGGCACTCGCTCGTCTGGGGACGCATGAAGTCACGCGCGGTTCCACCCCAGTTCCGGTCACCACTGTCTGCGGCCCGACCGGCACTTTTGTGTCTGTTGAAGCTCCCCGCCGCCCTTCACGCGCGCCTCGCCCTGCCTGACTCTCACCGTCTCAGACTCGCTCCGTGGGGGCACTCGCGTTACTCCTGCGGATCAACGCCCGTCCAGTGTGCGCCAGTCCGCCCCGGAGGGTCAAGTCAGGGCCAGCAGGTCAGGGCCGGTCGGGCCATGGGAGGTCTGTACCCCCCACTACCCACTGCGCCGGCGGCTGCACACTTTGCAGCACACCGACCGGCGGCAGGCTGGAATTCACGGTGCGCGTGAACGACACGGCGTTCCAGCCGCGCAGCAGGTTCAGTCCGAAGGTCACGTTCCCACGGACCTCCGACCGGCCCGCGTCCCGCAGGCCCGGCAGCACGCACGCCACCGTTCCTGACACCTGCACGGGCCGGTCGCTGAACAGCAGGCCGCCACTCCCGCGCAGGGTTTCTTTCGGCACGCCGTTCACACTGGTCACGGACCCGCTCAGGGGTGCGGCCTTCTGGGCGCCGACCGTCACGCTGGCCCGCACCGCGCGGGCGTCCGGCACGCTGAACGTGGGCGGCGCGTCGCACCGTAGGCCCAGCACGTCCGCCGACAGCACCGACCCCACCCCGGCCGCCAGGGTCGGAAGGGGCAGCGTGACGGCTCCCGCCCCCGTCAGCGTGGACCGCTCCAGTTCGGTGCCCGTAGCCGCCTCGCTTAGTACCAGTGGGGCCGCGCTGCCCGTCCACGGCTGCGTGAGCGGGCCGCTGCTGCCCTCGCCCGCGTACTGCACAGCCGCGCCGCGCACCCCGGTCAGCCCCGGCGGGAGCGTGATGGTCACATCCAGGAACTGTTCGGCGGTATTCCCGGCCCCGTCGGTCGCCTCGGCCCCGTAGCGGTACGTACCGCCGCTTCCCAGTGGGTCCGTCCACTCGAACGGCGCGGCCCTGTCCGTGCCCAGCAACTGCCCGTCGCGCCTGAAGGTCACCCCCGCCACGCCGGATTCGTCACTGGCCCCGGCCAGCAGATGCACCACGCCCGGCGCACTCTGCGAGAGCGGCGTGCCCAGCCCCAGCGTCACCACGGGCGGCACGTCGTCCTGCGCGGGCACCGAACGCGGCGGCGTGCAGCCACTCAGGGCGGCCAGCAGCAGCGCCGCCGCGCCGCACGACCGCGCAGTCACGGGGGACCGGTCCCGCGTCCACCCGCGCTGCGCAGGAAAGGAATCCGTGTGAGGCCGGACCGGGAAGGGAGTCATGCCCAGAGTGTACCGGCGGTCAGTTAATGCGGGTGTGCGGCGTCTGTGCACGGCCTGAAGGTCCCCCGTGCCCGCGCCCCGTGCCGGCATCCACGTAAGTGAGGCGTGAGAGACGCATGAACTTTGCCACTGTCGTTGGTGCAATGAAACTGCACCCTATCCTGACCACCTCCATCACCGGCCTGCTGGCCCTGAGCGCCTGCACCCCCGTACAGCCCGGCACCACCGATTACGTGCCGCTCGTGCAGGACAGCATCCTGGCCTTCACGCGCCTCGCCCCAGGCCAGACCGTCTTCGTGGAGTACCGCTACCCCCGCTCGCTCCTGGAAGAGAACGAGGAATTCGACACCTACTTCAACGCCCTGACGTTCGACTACGCTCCGGGCGCCCGCGTGAACGGCAACGTCCCCGACCCGGTCCGCGCCGCCGACTGGCTGAAATTCAAGAGCGCCGACGCACCCAAAGGCGTGACCATCTCGGTTCAGAAGGTCAACGTGGCCCGCGCCGTGCGCCGCACCACCGAGACGGGCGGCAGCGTCAATGTGCAGTACAACGACCAGTTCCGCGTGACGTACAAGATCACGGCCACTGCCGACGCGGCGACTGGCGTGGACGCCGCCACCGTCACCTTCACGGATGGCAAGAACAGCCCCGACGTGAACCTGAACCTGAACATCAACAAGTAATACGGACTCCGGTTGAAAGGTTTGCAGCAGCGTTCAACCGGAGCGGACTCGTAGAGCTGCGCCGCAGAGCGAGGGGGAGCAGAGCGGACTGTCGGGCGTGAAGTTGGCAACCCGGCGCAGTGGTGGGTTTTGAACGAAACCGGAATCTGTACCTGGGCCCGGCGGCCCGCCAGAGCAGGTGCCCTCCCAATCCGGTGAGGGCACCTTGCCGTATGGCGTACACCCGTCCCTGTCTGAGCGGCCCGCGCCGACTGTCAGGTCTGTCGGGTCAGAGTGGCCCCGCAGGCCGTATCCTGTGCGTTATGCCTGTTGCGGAATCCCGTCCGGAAACACACCCGGATTTTGAACTTGAACGTGAGCACCTGTCCCAGACGGTCTCGGCCATGATCCGCCAGATCGAGTTCTGGGAGGACCGGGACCGGCAGATGGGCGCGGACCTGGAAACCAGCATCATCCTGGGTGATCAGGCCGAGGAGTTCGCGGCGATGCTCTCGCCGCACGTGCACCAGCCGTTCTTCGGGAGCCTGAAGGTGCGCGTGGCGGGCCGTGAGCAGACGCTGTACGTCGGGAAGCACGGCTTCCGGGACGTGAAGGGGCCGTACTCGGTGGTCAGCTGGGACAGCGAGGTGGGCAGCCTGTTCTACTCGGACGCGCTGGGCTGGACGCCCCGCAAGGGCAGCGCCGGGGTCATCAAACGCCGCCGTCAGCTGGACGTGCACAGCAAGAAACTGCTGCGCGTGACCGACCTGTACGACGACGAGCACGGCGGCGACACCGGAGGCCGCGAGGAGGTGCTGCTGCGCCGCCTTCAGGAGGACAGCACCGCCGGAATGCGCGACGTGGTCGAGACCCTGCAACCCGAGCAGAACGCCGCCATGCGCGCCCCCGCCGGGACGCCCGTGATCATTCAGGGCGCGGCGGGCTCCGGGAAGACCACCATCGGCTTTCACCGCCTGACCTGGATGACCAACCCCGACCGGGGCGTGCACCGCGCCCGCCCGGAAGCGTGCATGGTTCTGATGCCCAACCGGGTGCTGGCCGCGTACGCCGCGCGCATCCTGCCGGAACTGGGCATCGAGCGGGTCGTGGTGACCACCCCGGAAACCTGGGCGACGGGCCTGCTGGGCCTGGAGAAACTGGAGGTCACGGACCGCACCCTGAGCCTGCTGCTGACCGACCGGGACAACACCCGCCGGGCGCTGGCGTGGCGTAAGGCGAAACTGCTGGGCGACGCCCGCATGCTGGACGTGGTCCGCACGCACCTGTGGGGCAAGTTCAACGCGGGTCTCGCCGGGCAGAGCATCCGCGAGAGTATCGAGGTGCGCGGGCGTGAGCCGGTCGTGCTGCACTTCCCGGAAACCGAACTGGCCGCCATGCTGCGCGACGTGTTCGCCGCCGACCCACTCGCCGGGTACCGCGCCGGGATGCGCCGCGCCATCGAATCCGAGGCCCTGTCGCGCCTGAACGTCCCGGAAGGCGAGGAGGTGGGCGTGCTGCGGCAACTGTCCGCGCCGCTCACGACCTTCCTGGGCCGCGTGTTCGCCTCGACCACGCCCATCACCGAGGCCCGCCGCCTGCTGGGCAGCGCCGACGCCCTGGCTGCCAGTGGCCTGCTGACCGACCGCGAGATTCAACTGCTGCTGACCGACCCTCTCAGCGGCATTCCCACGCCGCGCCGCGCGAACGCGGACGTGACCGAAATTCCCGTCATGCTGGCCGTGCAGGCCTTCACGGGCGGCATCGGGCGACTGGACGGCCGCACGCTCGAACCCTTCGATCACGTGGTGCTGGACGAAGCGCAGGATTACTCGCCGCTGCTGTACGCGCTGCTGGGCCGCGCCACCCGCCCCGGCCACATCACCGCGCTGGGCGACCTGAACCAGGGCATGCATGGCTACAAGGGCCCCAGTTCCTGGGAGGCCGTGCAGGCACAACTGCCGGGCGCGCAGGTGCTCACGCTGGGCCGCACGTACCGCTCGACGCGGCAGATCACGGAACTCGGGGCGCGGATCGCCGCGACGTACAACCGCGCCGCCGCCGTGCAGGGCGTGGACCGCGACGGGGCCGACGTGCAGCGCTACACTGCCCCGGCCAACTCCCCGCACGGAGAACTGCCCCTGATCGCGCAGGCCGTCAAGGACGCGCAGGCCGCCGGGCACAAGAACATCGCCATCGTCACGCGGCGCGGCGTGGACGCCGACCGCCTCGCCGAGGCCCTGCGGGAATTCGATACGGACGCCCAGCCCATCACCACCCAGGAGCACCGCTTCCGGGGCGGACTGGTCATCCTGCCCGTCAACCTCGCCAAGGGCCTGGAATTCAGCGCCGCCATCGTCGCCAGCGCCAACGCGCAGACGTACGACGAGAGCACCGAGTACGAACGCCGCCTGCTGTACGTCTCGGCCAGCCGCGCCCTGCACTGGCTGGGACTGGTCAGCGCCGGGGACCTGCACCCGCTGATCGCCTGAACGTCAAGGTTTGCGCGCCGCACTCCTCATCCCGCCCTGGGCGGGGTGGGGGAGAGTGGGGTCATGAGCGACGATCAGAAGACCACTGGCCAGGGCGGCCTGCCGGACGACGCCGGGAACGGCATGAGCGAACGCAGCGGCCACTACGACGAGTCGGGTACGGGCACGCAGGACACGGCTCTGGGCAGCAGTGCGCCCGCCACGCCCGGCGCGGTGCCGGAAGATCAGGCGTCCGGGACCGGCACGACCTTCGGCGCGGACCCGAACGACGACCAGCGTTCCTGACCCCAGTTCCCACCCGCCTTCCGGGCCTCCGCCACCTTTGGGGCGGGGGCCTTTCCCGTACACTGGTCGGCTGATGAGCGCCCCTGCCCGCCCGCCCCTGACGCTGTCCGTCGCGCCTATGATGGACTGGACGGACCGGCACTGCCGGGTCTTTCACCGCGCCCTGACCCGCCGGACGCTGCTGTACACCGAGATGGTCACGACCGGCGCGATCATCCACGGGGACCGCGACCGGCACCTGGGCTTCGACGCGGCCGAGCATCCGGTGGCGTTGCAGCTGGGCGGCAGTGACGCCGCTGCCCTGGCCGAGTGCGCCCGCATGGGCGAGGACTTCGGGTACGACGAGATCAACCTGAACTGCGGCTGCCCCAGCGACCGCGTGAGCAGCGGGTCGTTCGGCGCGTCCCTGATGGGCACGCCAGACACCGTGGCCCGCGCCGTCGAGGCCATGCGCGCCGCGACGCGCCTGCCCGTGACGGTCAAGCACCGCATCGGCATCGACGACCTCGACAGTTACGAGCACCTGACGGGCTTCGTGCAGACCGTGGAGGCCGCCGGGTGCGACACGTTCATCGTGCACGCCCGCAAGGCGTGGCTCTCGGGCCTGTCCCCGAAGGAGAACCGCGAGATTCCGCCGCTGCGGTACGACGTGGTGCGGCAGTTGAAGGCCGACTTCCCGCACCTGACGGTCGTGCTGAACGGCGGCGTGCTGACCCTGGACGCCGCGCAGGACGCGCTGGCCTGGGCGGACGGCGTGATGATCGGCCGCGCCGCGTACCACGACCCGTTCATCCTGGCCCGCGCCGACCAGGACGTGTTCGGCGAGAGCGCGCCGCCCGTCACGCGCCGCGAGGCCATCGAGGCCTTCGTGCCGTACGTGGCCGCCCAGCTGGAGGCGGGCCAGCCGCTGCCGCGCATGATGAAGCACACCCTGGGCCTGTTCGCCGGTCAGCCCGGCGCCCGCCACTGGAAACGCACTCTCAGCGAGCAGGGCTACAAACCCGGCGCCGGACTGGAAGTGGTGCGCGCCGCCCTGGAAGGCGTGCCCGCCGAGGTGCTCGACGCCCGCCCCGGCATAACTGCGCCCCAGCCCGCCTGACCGCGACTGGCAGACAGCAGGGCGACACCGGAATTCCGCGTGTCGCCCTGTTCAGTGGGCCGTCAGGCCTACTCCTCCCTCACCCCCGGCGCGTGAAGTCCGGCGTTTCCGGCAGCGCCCTGATCCACGCGGCGATGATGTCCGTGCAGGCTTTCACGTCGTGCTCGTCGACCATCTCGCTCGGCGAGTGCATGTACCGGTTGGGGATGCTGACGACGGCGCTGGGCACCCCGGCGCGCACGAGGGTCAGCGCGTCGGCGTCCGTGCCGGAGTAGCGGCCGGTCGCGCCCAGCGTGAAGGGAATCCCGGCTTCGCGCGCCGCGTCGGTCATCTGGCGCGTGATGACGGGGCTGACCATCGGCCCGACCGTCAGGTTCGCGCCGGACCCGAACGGCGCCACGCCGTACTTCTTCTCGCTCACGCCCGGCTGCTTGGTCTCGTGCGTGACGTCCACGGCCACCCCGGCGATGGGGTCGAGACGGTACCCGCCGAGCTGCGCGCCGAAGCACCCGATCTCCTCCTGGCTGGTGCCGACGGCGACCACGCGGTACTTCAGGTCGTGGTCCTTCAGGGCGCGCAGGGCTTCCAGGACGATGAACGCGCCCACGCGGTTGTCCAGGGCGCGGCTCACGACGCGCGTGCCGACCATGATGGGGCCCTGCTCGATCACGCCGTACGTGCCGACCGGAATCAGGCTCTGCACCTCCTCCTTGGGGAGGCCCACGTCGATCCAGAGGTCTTCGAGCTTGCTGGCCTTGGTCCGCTCGTCGGCGTCCATGACGTGAATGGCTTTCTTGCCGATCACACCGATCACGTCCCCACCGGGCGCGAGCAGGCGGATGCGCTGCCCGACGAGTACCTGCGGGTCCCAGCCACCGACCGGCAGCACCGCCAGGAAGCCCTCGCTGTCCACGTGCGACACGATCAGGCCGATCTCGTCGAGGTGACCCATCAGCGCGATGACGGGCGCGTCCTCGGGGCCGATCTCGGCGTAGGCGTTGCCGTAGTGGTCCTCGCTGGTGCGGGCGAAGGTCGCGGCCTCTTTCAGCCACACGTCGGCGGCGCGGCGTTCCAGGCCGCTGGGCGCGGCGACTTCCAGCAGGCTGAACAGAAATTCACGGTTGATGACACTCATGGCTGCGAGTCTACGCCGCGCCCGTTATGCTGGGCCGCATGAATTCCCCCATCCGCTCGGACGGGCCGGACAGCGCCGGCCCGGACATCCGCGTTCAGGTGAACGTGCAGTACGTGGCGGATCACAGCACCCCGGAACGGCACCTGTTCATGTACGTGATTTACATCGAGAACCGCAGCGACGACACCTGGCAGTTGCTGGCCCGCCACTGGGACATCATGGACGCCACGGGCCGCGTGACCCACGTGGACGGCGAGGGCGTGGTGGGCGAGCAACCCGTCATGGCTCCGGGCGGCACGTTCCTGTACGACTCGTTCGTGACGCTGGAAGCCGCGCCCGGCCACATGGGCGGCCACTACCTGATGCAGGACGCCTGGGGTGTGCAGGTGCACGTGCCCATCCCGACCTTCGCGCTGATCCTCCCGGGCCGCACCCTGAATTGATCCGGACGCCGGGGCCGCTAAGTACGTTGAAGCTACCATTGCGAGGTTCCGGGAAAGCGCCGCAACCTCTCCATTCCCGCTTTGACGTACTTTGTCTGCTGCGCGCTCCGCGCGGTTTATCTAAAAGATAAACGCAGGGTACTTAACGCAGCAGGTCTTCCACCCCGTTATGGCGCGGGTCGAGCAGTTCCGCCACGGCTTCCGGCGTCAGGGCGTTGAAGTCCACCGGCACGGCCCGCCCGGAAAAGCGCAGCCCGTGCGCCTCGCAGCTCTGCATCAGCCCCTCCCACAACACCTCGTAGTCCGCCAGGGTCACGGGCGTGCCGTCCTCGCGGGAGACCAGACCCATGACGGCCCAGGTGTCCGCCTCGAACCGCGTTTCCGGGTGCCTGTGATTGTTCATGACCGCATGTTCTCACCGGGCGTCTGTCCGGCGCGTCACAGGGGAGGCGGCCAGTGTGAGATTCACGACGTCAGGCAGGTCATACGGACTCTGGTTGAAAGGTTTGCAAAGCCTTTCAATCCGAGCGGATACGAGGAGGAGCAGAACGGACTTCGGGAGTGGAGTTGGCAACCCGGTGTCCTTGCGGGTTGTTAACGAAACGGACGGAATCCGTATCAGGCCTGCGGCATCTCGGCCTCGACCAGCGTGCCGTGACCGGGGCTGGACAGCACGCGGTACAGGCCGCCGCGCGCCTCGACCCGCTCACGCATCTGAAGCAGGCCCAGCCCCCCGGCGCTGCTGACCCGGCCCGTGGCCTGCTCCGGGTCGAAGCCCGCGCCGTTGTCCTGCACGCGCAGCGTCACGCGCTCGCCGCCGTGCAGGGTCACGCGGACCTCCTGCGCGCGGGCGTGCTTGGCGACGTTGTTCAGGCTTTCTTGCAGGATGCGGAACACCACCGCCTCGTCGCCGGGCGAGAGGTGCACGTCGCCGCTGATGTCCAGCGTCGCCCGCAGGCTGTTCTGCTCGCCGAAATCCAGCACGTAGCGCCGCACGGTCTCCAGCAGCCCGTAGCGTTCCAGGTCGATGGGCCGCAGCGCGAAGATCGAGCGGCGCACCTCGCGGATCTGCTCGCGCAGCAGGGTGGTCGCGGCGCGCACCTCGCTCTCGGCGCGGGCCGGGTCGCTGTGCACCTGCCGGGCCACCACGTCCAGCTTCAGGGCTGCGAACGCCAGGGACTGCGCTACGCCGTCGTGAATCTCGCGGGCGATGCGGGCGCGCTCGTCACTGATCGCCAGTTCCTCCGAGTACAGGTACGCCCGCGCGTTGCGCACCGCCAGCGTCGCCTGCCCGGCCATCAGCGCCAGCAGCGACACCCGCGCGTCGTCGAAGGCGTTCGGGCGGGCGTCGCCCAGCATCAGCACGCCCACCAGTCCCTCGTCGTCCCGCATGGGGATGCCCAGCACGCTGCGAGCGTCCGGGAAGACCTCGCCGGCGTCGGCGGCGGTCGTGATCAGCGGCCCGTCCGCCAGCGCGACCCGCAGCGCGAAGGGCGGCGCGACCCCACCGCCGCGCGCCTCGCCCTGCCGGTCCTGCGCGTACTCCAGGCGCAGCACGCTGTCCTGATCGGTCAGGAACACCGCGCGCGCCTCGGCCCCCACGCGGTCGGCCATGGTGCGGGTCACGCGGGACAGCAGGCGGCGCATGTTGCGCTCGGCGCGGATGCTCTGATCCACCGAGTACAGCGTCATCAGGTCCAGCGTCCGCTGCCGCACGGCCTCCACGCCGCGCGCCACCTCGGCCGCCAGCGCCTGCGCCAGCGACTCGGTATCCGGGGTGGGCGGCGAATCGAAGTGCAGCGCCAGCGCCCCACCGCCCGGAATGGACACCCGCAGCGGGAACAAAGCCGCGCTGGGCGACGAGAGCAGCGTGCTGCCCCGCGCCGAGCCGCTCAGGCCGCCGGGGACGGTCAGGGTCGCGTGGGTCGCGCCGGTCACGCGGACCGCGCCGCGCGCCGCGATGTCCAGCACCGCGCCCATGTCGGCGGCGTCCGTCAGGTCCCGCATGAGCGCCTGTACCGCGCCCAGCTGCGCGTGAGAGGCCCGTAGCTGACCGTACAGGCCGCGCAGTTCCCGCTCGGCCCGTTCGCGCGCGCGGGTGCCTTCCGCGATCCACTCGACGCTGAAGTACGTGACGGCCGGCCCTACCAGCCCGTAGAACAGCAGGTGCGCCCACAACTCCTGCGCGGTCGGCAGCAGCGAGATCAGGAACTCCACGGCGCCCACCACCAGCACGATCAGCGGCGGCAGCACGTTCCGCACCAGTTTCACGCGGTCCGACAGCTGGAACGTGCGCGGCAGAGGGCCGTCCACCCCCACGTCCAGTTCCTCTGAATGCAGCGCTTCCGGGTCTTCCAGCAACTCGTTCACGGGCCGGTCATCGGGCAGCGGTCGCGTGGCAGCGGACGGGGCGACAGGCACCCCGGCAGGCAGGGGAGAGGTCAGGGGAGCGTCCGGTCTGGACGGATGGGGAACGTCCGACATACCCGGCAGTCTAGAGCAGCCGCCCCGCCCCTCACCGCAACGGAAGCCGCAGGGCCGGACCGGAAGCGCCGACTCTGCCAGGGTGCAGCAGAAGGTGCTGGGATTACTGCTGACCGGTGGGCTGCTGGTCGGCCTCGACCTGTTCCAGATCGGCCTGCGCCAGATCGTCTGCGGCCGGTCCACCCACCTGCGGCGCGGATGGGTCGGCGCGGCGGGGTGCGGTCGTGCCGCGCGTGGCGGCGTCCTCGACCTTCCACTGCACCTGCCGCAGCAGGCCCCGGAACAGGCGGCTCTCGGCGCTGCTCATCAGCGCGCGGTCCAGCAGGGCGCGCCACAGGCGCAGAGTGTGCCGGGCCCGCACCGCGTCCGTGTACCCGATCAGCTGCATGGCCTCGTGCAGGTGCCCGTACATGGATTCCATCTCCTCGCGCGTGGCGGTCTTGCGGGTGCGTTCCGGCTGCTCCTCGACCCCCTGAAGGAACTCGTAGCAGACCAGCAGCACCGCCTGCGCGAGATTCAGGCTGGCGTAATCCCCGGTCGGCACGCGCACTGTCACCTGACACTGCTCCAGGTCGCTGTTGATCAGCCCGGTCTCCTCCGGCCCGAACACCAGGGCGGGCGCGGCGGCGGCGCGCACCAGGGACCGCGCCTGCGCCGGGTGCTGCGGGGCCGGCAGGTCCGCGCGGATGCGGGCGCTGGTGCCCACGCTCAGGTCGCGGTCGGCCAGCGCCTCGCGCAGCGTGGGGTAGATGCGCGCGCCGCGCAGCAGGTCGGCGGCGTGCACGGCCATCGCGACCGCCTGCGAATCCAGGTGATCGCAGCGCGGCGCGACCAGCCGCAGGTCCTGCGCCCCCATGTTCAGCATGGCGCGCGCCGCCGAACCGATGTTGCCAGGAGTTTTGGGGGAGACAAGAACGACGGCCAGATTCACAGCGGGGATGTTAGCGCATCCGCCGCAGGGTCACCGTGCCCGCCCCCAACTCCTCTTAGGGCGAGGCGAGGATGGGCGTCTCGTCGGCCACGTGCAGGCCCAGGCGCAGGTCGTGCGCGAGTTCCCCGGCCGTGTCCCCCCAGGAGTCCACGCTGACGCGCGTGATCCCGGCGGCCCGCAGGCGCGCGTTCACGCTGTTCAGCAGCGCGGCGCGCACGTTGGTGTGCCGCCACGCGACCGCCACGCCCGGCGAGTCCAGGCGGCCCAGGCCCTCCTCGATGGCGGCCCGGCAGATGCCGATCCCGCGCCCCTGGGCGTCCAGCGCCACGTGACTCAGGTGCGAATCGAAGCCACCGGCGCCGTCCTGCGCCGCTTCCGGCAGGGCCGCGTGATGCCCCACGCGGTCCTCGACGGTTTTCAGCGCCTCCAGCCGCGCGGCCTCGCTCACCTCGGCCAGGGGGCGCAGGGTCACGCCGTCCGGGGCGTCCACGTGCCGGTACGGCACCCGGCCTTCCAGGCGGCGGTACGCGCCCACCTCACGGAACCCCGCCTGCACCAGCGCCTCGGGGGGGAACAGGTGCCCCTCGGCGAAGGCGTACACGCGGCCCACCTCCTGCCAAGCGGCGCGGGCCAGGGCGGCCGCCACCTCCGCGCGGCGCGGCCCGGCGAACACACCGCCCACCAGTTCGGACCCGTGCGCCGGGCTGGGGCGGGTACCGACCGCGCCCAGCACCACCTCACGCACCCCGGCCTCTGCCGGCTCCGGGTCCAGCCCGGCAGTCAGGGTGTCGTCCGGCGCGACCTGCACCTCGAAGGCCACCCAGGCGTGCGTGCAGGCCTGCGCCATCCACGCGACCGCCTCGCGCGGGGCCTCGTACAGCGCCGCCAGGACCAGTTCCAGCTGCTCGCTGGCCATGGGTTCCACCTGCACGGGACTGCCGGAGGGGTCCAGGACATCGCCGCTCATGCCGGTGCTCCGGCCTGCTCCTGCGGCGCGTCCAGGCCGGTCAGGGGGGACAGGGGGCTGCTCAGTACCCGCGCGTACAGGCCCAGGTACGACCGGGCCGGGGCGTCCCAGCTGAAGCTCAGGGCCATGGCCCGCTCCACGCGCGCCGCCCAGTCCGCCCGGTCGCCGAACGCCGCGAACGCCTCCTGGCACGCGGCCGTCAGGTCCGCCGCCGTCGCCTGCTCGAACGTGAAGCCCACGTCGCCCGGCACGGTATCCACCAGTCCCCCGGTCAGGCGCACCACCGGCAGCGTCCCGTAGCGCATGGCGATCATCTGAGACAGCCCGCACGGCTCGAAGCGGCTGGGCATGGCAAAGGCGTCCGCCCCAGCGTAGATGCGGTGCGCCAGCGGCTCGTTCATGCCCTGCGCGAACACCACGCGCGGGTGCGCCGCCCACTCCCGCAGGCCCGCCTCCAGCGCCGGGTCACCGCCGCCCAGCACAACCACGTTCCAGTCCTGCACCAGTTGCGGCAGCGCCAGGATCAGCAGGTCCATGCCCTTCTGCTCGGCCAGCCGGCTGACACTCGCCAGGATCGGCGCGCCGTCCAGCCCGAACTCCGCGCGCAGCGCCGCCACCGCCGCACCCTTGCCAGCCGGGTCCGAGAACGACGGCACGTCCTGATCGGTGCGCGGGTCCCAGCGTTCCTGATCCAGTCCGTTCAGAATCCCGCTCAGGCGACCCTCGGCCTCCAGGCGGGTCATCAGGCCCTCCAGTCCCTCCCCGAACGCCGGGGTGGTGATCTCGCGGGCGTACGTGGGACTGACCGTCGTCACCTGCGACGCGAACACCAGCCCCGCCTTCATCAGGTTCACGTCCCCGTGAAATTCCAGCCCCTCGGGCGTCAGCGTCCAGTCGGGCAGGCCCGTCCAGGGCGCGCCGTCCGGCAGGTTCCAGCGGCCCTGGTACTGAAGGTTATGCACGCTGAACACCCCCCGCACGCCCGACAACCGCGCGCGCGCCACGACCAGACCTGCCTGCCAGTCATGCCCGTGCAGCACGTCCGGCACGACCCCCAGCCCCGCCAGGACCGGCAGGACCGCCCGCCCGAACTGACTGAAGCGCCACACGTCGTCCGGGTGGTACAGGCCCGGCCGGTCAAAGCACGGCAGGCCCACGAACACGAAGCGCACCCCGCCGCGCCGCACCTCGCCCACCCGCACCGGCGGCAGCACCGGCAGGCCCGGCCCCGACATATCCGGCAACGTGCCACTCCAAACCTCGGTCACCTCGTCCGGCACGTCCGCGTACCAGGGCGACACGACCGTCACCTCCGCCCCCAGGCGGGCCTGCACCAGGGGCAGCACCCCCAGCACATCACCCAGCCCACCGGACCGCGAGAACGGGAACACCTCGGACGCCACGTGCACGACTTGCATACCCCGCACTGTACCCGCCAGACCCACCCACACCCCACAGTTTGACAATGCAGGCCCCCGTTGCTACACTTCCCCTCGCCTGAACGACGGGCACGGCGCAGGCGCCTGAGGGCTCTTAGCTCAACGGTCAGAGCAGTCGGCTCATAACCGATTGGTTGCCGGTTCAAATCCGGCAGGGCCCACCAACAATCCGGGCGGTTAGCTCAGTGGTAGAGCATTCGCTTCACACGCGAAGGGTCGTAGGTTCAAATCCTATACCGCCCACCAGAACAGAAAAATACCCCGCTTAGGCGGGGCTTTTTCTTGTGAGTTCGTTTGCATGCGTTCAGTTGCGCGGCCTGAACGGGGTCCGCTTCACTTCATGCCGGCGTTCCCGGTCTGCTTGACGGCTTCCATGCGGCCCAGCGCCTCCAGCCAGTCGGCCTCGTTCACGCTGTCCAGCAGCTGCCCGTCAAAACGCCCGGCCAGCACGTCACGCATGGCCTCGGCCTCCAGCAGACTGGCTCCCTCACGGCCCAGCTTCTCCAGAATCGGGTCCAGACTCATCGAGCGGCTGATCATCATGACTCCACCGTACCGCCGCGCCGCCACCCCGCAGGTGAAGCCCGGCCCCGCGTGACCTTCATCTGGCCCGCTCAGCTGACTGCTCTCAGGCGCGCCTGCCCCGCGGCCCGCATCCCGTATGCTGAGCAGCGATGAGCGCCGTGATCCACCTGCAAGCGCTCGGGCTGACCGAGTACGAAGCCCGGGCCTACACCGCCCTCCTGGCCCTCGGGCGCGCCGTGCCCGCACGCGTGGCCCGGCAGGCCGGCATTCCCCGGCCCAAGATCTACGAGACGCTCGAACGCCTCGAAGGGCGCGGCTTGGCCGCCAAGGTCGGTCAGAACCCACTGGAGTACGCACCGCTCAGTGCCCGCGAGTACCTGGCGCGCGCCCGCCGCTCCTTCGACGACCGCCTCGGCGCGCTCGACCGCGACCTGTCCCGCCTCGCCCCGGACCCCGCCCCGGAAGCCGTGTACCACCTGCACGGTGAGGCCGCCATCCGCAGCCTCTGCGAGGACCTGACCCTCAACGCCCGCCGCAGCCTGTACATGGCCGGCGAGGCCAGCTTCGCCGAGCGCCTCGAACGACTCACCCCACGCGGCGTTGAACTGCACCGCACCGCCCTGGACCACGTGCCCGGCATCGCCGCGCACGGGCAGCGGGCCTTCCTGCTCGCCCGCGACGGCGAGGCCGCCCTGATCGCCCATTTCATAGAAGAAGACGGCGCGGGCGAGGCGCACGGCGTGCACACGCACAACCCCGTCATCATTCACCTGATCGAAGGGTACGTGCAGCTCGCCGCGCAGCACCCCGGCCAGCACTCCACCCCGAATGCTCCAGACCCCACCAGCACCCCCTGACGCCCCGCGCACCCCCACGCCTGTTGACAGGTCGGGAGACCGCTGTTAATCTATCTGAGCCTCGAAAGGGGTCAGTGGGAAAAAGCGGGGCTGTGGCGCAGTTGGGAGCGCGTCTGAATGGCATTCAGAAGGTCAGGGGTTCGAATCCCCTCAGCTCCACCAGAGAACGCCCCCGCCCCAAGGCGGGGTTTTTTCAAGGCGATGTAGCTCAGCTGGTTAGAGCGAACGACTCATAATCGTTAGGTCCCCGGTTCAAGTCCGGGCATCGCCACCAAAGGTAAGAATCCTCGTCCTGGACGGGGATTTTTTTTATACCCGGTTCACGGGATCGATTCACTGGCAGGGATCGTTTGCTCCAGCGGGGTGCAAACAGCAAGGCCCGCCGGACTGCTCGGGGCGGCGGGCCTTGCTGTTCTGTTACGTCTGTTCAGTTGCCGGGCCCGGTGTTAGCGGGTGGCAGGGCGGGAATGGCCTGCAGTGAAATGGCCGGGGGTGGAGTCTCGGCGGGCGGTTCGGTCGGTGCGGGCCCGGCGGCGTCCGTGTTACCAGGGCCGGCGTTACCAGGGATGGGATTGCCAGGACTGGTGCTGCTGGGGCCTGCGTTGCCGGGGCTGGTGCTGACGGGGATGGTTTCACTGGTGGCCGCGGTGTCCGCGACCGCGTCGGCGGGCGTGGTATCTGCGGGGGCGGGGGTGCTGGCGGTGTCTGCGTCCGGGCTGCCGGTATCGGTGCTGCTTTCGTTTGCGCTGCCCGTGGCGGGCAGGGGAGCGCTGGTCGCGGCCGGTGCCGTCCGCGCAGAGGCTGGTGCGGGTCGGGGCGCAGGTCGGGGCGCGGGCTGCCGGACGGCTGGCGTGACCGGGGCGTCCTGAGCGGCGGGCGCGTCACCCGTGACCTGCGGGACTGGCGGGGTGGGCGCCGCGTCCGGCGTGGGCGTGACCGTGACGGTGGGCGTGACTTTCCCCGGTGCGGGCTGCGGGACCACCTGCGGTTTCGTGGGAGTCGTGGCCGGGGCGGGTTCCACGGGTTCGG
This sequence comes from Deinococcus aquaticus, assembly GCF_028622095.1. Lineage (NCBI taxonomy): Bacteria > Thermotogati > Deinococcota > Deinococci > Deinococcales > Deinococcaceae > Deinococcus > Deinococcus aquaticus. Next base: position 2,101,689 of record NZ_CP115165.1, read on the forward strand.
TGATCGGGTCAACCATGCTGGGCGTGCTCACGCCGTCTTCCGTGCTGGTCTGCTGGCTGCTGGTGAGGTCCGGGGCGGCGGCGCGGCGGGTCAGGGTGGTGGCGGCCAGCGCGGCAACCAGGAGGGCCCCGGCGACCATCCACACGACGGGGCGCGGGCGGGCGGCCGGGCGGGTGGGTGCGTCGGCGTTGCGGGGAATGATCAGCGGCCCCTCCTGAATCGGGGCGGCGATGAGTGCGGGTGCGGCGACCGGGAGGGGAGCTGCGGGAGGAACGACCGGCGCGGGTGACTGGATCGGCGCGGGAGGCGTGACTGGTGCAGTCGGTACTGGCCCGGTGGACGCGGGCGGCGCGGCGGGCGCGGCGGCCGGGAGTGGCAGGGTGATGTCCGGCGCGGCGGCGGGGGTGCGGGGCGTCACCTGCGCGTCCCGCAGGGGCAGCAGGCTGGCGTGGGTGCGGCGCTGCTCGCTGCTGCGGCTGGCAGTCACGCGGGTCAGGGTGTCGATGGCGCGCTGCACGGCCTCCTGCTGCGCCGCCGCTTGCGTCTCACTGGTGGGCGTCTGGGCGTGCATGGCGATCAGGTCATGCAGGGTGCGGTCCAGATCAGCCTGCTGGGTGGCGAGGACCTGCCGGTCGGCCGCCTGACGCACGCGCACGCTCAGGGGTGCAGCCAGGGCCGGCGTGCCGGTGGTCTGTGCCAGGGCCGTCTGCCGCTCCTGCACGTGCTCCTGCGCGGTGCGCAGCTGGTCTTGCAGGTCGGTCACCACGGCCGCCAGTTGCTGCGCCGGGTCCGTCCAGGCGTCCGGGAACTGCGCGAGGCGCGCTTCCAGCCGGGCCTGCATGGCCTGCATCATCACGCCCCGGATGTCGTCCTCGCCCAGCCGCGAAACCCGTTCAGGCAGGCGCAGGGCCTCCACACTCAGGTGCGCGTGGGCCGGAGTCAGGCGCAGCACGTCCGGCTCGCGGTACCGTTCGGGCGGCACGAACCCCACCTGCACCGTCTGACCCGTCTGCAGCGTGAATACGTAGTGCCCCTGCGCGTCCGTCACGGCCCACACCTGTTGCCCGTCGGCTTCGGCCCACACCTGCACGCCCGCCACCGGCTGGCCTTCCAGGGCGTTCAGGACGCGGCCCTGCACGAACGACAGCGTCGCCGCGTGCAGGTTCAGCAGGTCCGGCAGGCGCGCGGCGTCAGCGGGCTGCCAGTCCGCGCGGGGCCACGCGCCCCCCTGCTCCTGAAGGCTGGCGTGCAGCGCGGCAGGCAGCGTGTCGTCGGGCAGGCCGGTCAGGGCGTTCACAGGAACCGCCGCGTACCCGTGCCCGGCCAGCCACGCACGCAGGGCCGAGGCGGCCAGGGCGGCCTCCTGAACATCGTCGGCCAGCAGGTCGATGCCGCCGGGTCCGACCAGCGCCGCCTGAACCGCCCGGGCGCCTGGGCCCGGCAGCGTGAAGTCCAGCAGCGCCACGGTCTGCGGGGACCAGCGCAGCACCCGCCCGATCTGCGCCGCCCACGCCTCCGTCAGGGCAGGGTGCAGTGGGCCGGGACCGCTGAACACGCGTTCGCCGGGCAGACTCACGCGGGCCGCCCAGGGCTGAATACGGCGGACCGGCGGGGTGGATGAGGAAACGGAACAGCGCAGGGCAGCATTCCCACGAGTGTAGGGGATGGGAAGCGCCGCCAGCCGGGGCCAGCGCGCCCAGTGCCCCCGTCAGGGGAGAGGTGGGGGTCAGGGAAGCTGCCGGCCCACCCGGCGGAACTGCAACCCTGGCCGGCATCCGGGAAAGCGGGTCGGGCCTAGAATGACGCTCATGACGGACGTTTCCCCCAGCACCCCCCCCACCCCCCTGACGCGCGGCGAGGTTCCGCGTGACGTGCTCGTGGCGTGGCTCAACGAGTACCTGAACATCGGCGCGTACCCGGACCCCAGCCTGAACGGCCTGCAGATCAGCGGGACCGACGTGATCCGCCGCGTGGCGGTCAGTGTGGACACCAGCCTGAAAACGCTGCAGCACGCCGCCGACAGCGGCGCGGACCTGCTGATCGCCCATCACGGCCTGTTCTGGGGCCAGCCGCTGCCCGTGACCGGCCCGCACCGCGACCGCCTGCGCACGGCGATCATGGCCGACCTGAACCTGTACGTATCGCACATCCCACTCGACGCCCACCCGGAAGTCGGGAACAACGCCATGATCGCCCGCGCCCTGACCCTGCAGAACCTGCGGCCCTTCGGGGACTGGCAGGGCCACAAGATCGGACTGGCCGGCGAACTGCCCATCGAGCAGACCCTGCAGGACTTCGCGGACCGCGTGCAGAAACTCACGGGCGAGATCTGCCTTGTGCACGGCGGCGGCCTGTCACCCACCGTCAATCGTCTGGGTGTCCTGAGTGGCGGCGGGGCCGGCAGTGTCGCCGAGGCCGCCGCGATGGGCCTGGACACCCTGCTGACCGGCGAACCCGAACACAAGCACTTCCATGACGCCTTCGAGTACGGCGTGAACGTCGTGTACGCCGGACACTACGAGACCGAGGTGTTCGGCGTGCGCGCCCTGGCCGCCCGGCTGGAAGACGAGTTCGGGCTGGCGTGGCAGTTCCTGCACCACCCCACTGGCCTGTGACCGGGACTGCGACCCACCCGTCCGGCGGTCTGTTCATCTCCTTCGAGGGCCCCGAGGGCGCGGGCAAGAGCACGCAACTGGCCCGCCTAGCCACGCAGTTACAGGCTCACGGGCGGGCGCACACCGTCACCCGCGAACCCGGCGGCACCCCCCTGGGCCTGCGGGTGCGCGAGGTGCTGCTGGACCCGGCCCTGACCATCGATCCCCTGCCGGAATTCCTGCTGTACTCGGCCAGCCGCGCCCAGCTGGTCCGCAACGTCATCCGTCCGGCCCTGGAGCGCGGCGGGGTCGTCATCTGCGACCGCTACGCCGACTCCAGCCTCGCGTACCAGGGCGGCGGACGCGGCCTGAACGCCGACCTGCTCGGGCAGATCACGCGCGAGGCGACCGGCGGGCTCACGCCACAACTGACGGTCCTGCTTGACCTCGACCCGGCCGTGGGCCTGGAACGCGCCGCCCGGCGCGGGCAACCCGACCGGCTGGAACAGGCGGACCTGGACTTTCACCGCCGGGTCCGGCAGGCCTTCCTGACCCTGGCGGCCGCCGAACCGGCCCGCTTCCTGATCCTGGACGCCACGCAGGACGAGGACACCCTGGCGGACCTGATCTGGCAGGCCGCCCAGGCCCGCCTGCCCTGACCGGACAGCTGCAAGGCACGCGCCGCCCCGGAGTCCGGTGGCGGCGCGTGTGTCGATCGGCCGTGACGCTGTTGAGTCCTGTTCAGCGGCGGGGGGCGGCGCGGCCACCGACGCCGGGGTCGACTTTCACGCCCGGCACCTTCACCTCGAACAGCGTGCCCCAGCGTTTGCCGGTCAGCAGCAGCGTGCCGCGTTCCGGTACGAACGCAATGCCGTTGGGTACGTCGTCGAAGGTCAGGGGACGCCCGGCCTGCGCGGCCTCCCGGCTGACCTCGCGGGTCAGGGCGGACACGTCGATCCAGGCGGTGACCTTTCCGGTCTGCGCGTCGATCCGCGCGATCCGGTCGGTCAGCCACACGTTCGCGTACACGCTGCCCTGCACGTACTCCAGTTCGTTCAGGTTCTTCACGGCCTGCCCCTGATCCGTGACGCGCACGGTCCGGACGCTCCGGAAGGTTTTCGGGTCGCGCCAGACCAGCGCGGACGTGCCGTTACTCATGATCAGGTTCTTCCCGTCGTGCGTGAGGCCCCAGCCCTCCCCGCTGTACCGGAAACGGCCCGTTTCCTTCAGGGTAGCCGCGTCGAACGTGAAGGCCAGGCCGTCCTGCCAGGTCAGGTGGTACGCGGTCGAGCCCAGCACGGTCACACCCTCGCCGAACGCGCTGGCGAGCGGGGTGGCGACCTGCATCTCCGGCTTCCCGGTTTTCAGGTCGGTGCGCCGCACGCCGGAACGCCCGGTTTCGCCGGTGCTTTCCACGTAGCGTCCGCTGCCCAGGTACTGCAGACCCTCGGTGAAGGCCGCGCGGTCGTGCGGGTAGCGGGCTGTGACGACCGGCACGATGACCGGCGTCACCGTCTGGGCCGCCGGGGCCGGCGTGGTCTGGGCTGCGGCCAGGCCTCCCGCAGCCAGGAGCAGGAAGGAACACAGAAGAAGGGAACGGGCGCGCACGCCTTCATGGTAGACCGCGGCGGCCCGCAGAACTTCATGCTTTCTGAAGGCTGTCCAGAATGACACGCCACAGTCCGTTCTGCTCCTGCTCTGCGGGGCAGCTCTACGAGTCGCGTCCGCCCGGACCCAGTGGCTTTGTAGGCCATTCAATCGGAGTCCGGATCAGGCTTCGCCCAGGATCGCCGCCGCGCCCTCCCGCACGGCCTCGTGCGGGTCGTCCAGCAGCGCGCGCACTCGGCCCGCCTCGCCCCACTGGCCCAGCGCCCAGGCGGCTGCCTCGCGCACCTCCCAGGCGGGGTCCTGCGCGCCGGCCAGCAGCAGCGGCCAGCCCTGCGGCGCGCGGGTGTTGCCCAGGACCGTCAGTGCGTTGCGGGCCATGCCCTTGCGGCGGGGGCGCAGGAACGCCGTGCCTGCCCACTGCCGCTCGAATTCACGCTCGCTGATCCCGAAGAACCGGCTCAGGTCCGGATGTGCCAGCTGCGGGTCCGGGCGCAGCAGCCTCGCCAGCGGCCCGGCTTTCACGGTCCAGGGGCAGACTTCGCTGCACACGTCACAGCCGAACAGCCAGTCGCCCACCCCGGCCCGCAGGTCGTGTGGGACCGGCCCGCGGTGCTCGATGGTCAGGTACGACACGCAGCGGCGCGCGTCGATGGCGCGGTCCGGGCCGATCGCGCCGGTCGGGCAGGCGCTCACGCAGCGCAGGCAGCGGCCGCAGCGGTCCGGGTGCGCCGCGCCGCTCCCCCCGGCGGGCAGGTCGGTCAGGACGACCGCCAGCGTCACGAACGCGCCCAGGCCCGTGTTGATGGTCATGCCGGACTTCCCGCGCCAGCCCAGCCCCGCGCCGGACGCGAACAGCCGTTCCATGACCGGCCCGTGATCCACGTACCCGCGCGCCCGCACGCCCAGCGCCGCCGCCTCCTGCTCCAGCCGGGTCAGGACCGGCTGCAACTGATCGTGGTAGTCCGGCGTCCAGGCGTAGCGCGCCACGCGGCCCACCCGCACGCCCCCGTCCGGCACGAGCGGCGGCTCGAAGGCGTGCGATACACCCAGCACCAGCACGCTTCCCACACCCGGCAGCCGCTGGGCGGGATCGGCCCGCACCGGCAACTGCCGTTCCAGGTAGGTCATGCCCGCGTGCCGCCCGGCGTCCAGCCACGACTGGTACTCCTGCACGGCGGCGGCCGGCACTGGCGCCGGAGCCCAGCCGACCGCGTCGGCGCCCAGCGACAGGGCCAGTTCGGACAGCAGATCGGCCGCGCTACTCATGCGGACTCCGATTGAACGGTCTGCAAGAACCGTTCAATCCGAGCAGATGCGAGCAGGAGCAGAGGCGGGTTCCGGGGTGCGACCGAAACAGACGGAATCCGTATCACGGGGCGCAGTATGCCCCGAAAGCAGCCCGGCCAACCGTGGCAGGTGACTGAAGGGGGTTACCCGAGTTGAGCGGCGGCCGCCTCGTCCAGGAACCAGACCGGGCCGGTCACGCCGGCGACCGGGTGGTGTCCCTCGCCGCGCTGCACCTCGGCCAGCACGCCCGCCTTGCCGGCGCCCGTGACCAGCAGCCAGCGCTGACGCGCCGCGTTGATCTCGGGGAACGTGAAGGTCAGGCGCTCCGTGTCGAGTTTCGGCACCCGGTTCGCTGCGACCCGGCCGCCGGCGTTCAGGGCGTCCGTGCCGGGGAACAGGCTGGCGGTGTGCCCGTCGTCGCCCATGCCCAGCAGGACCACGTCCAGTTGCGCGGGCAGCGCCTGCGCGTAGGCCTGGGCGGCCTGCTCAAGCGGCCGGACCTCGCCCTGCATGCGGTGCACCTGCTCCTGGGGCACCGGCACGTGCCGCAGCAGTTCCTCGTGCGCGAGGCGGTAGTTGCTGTCCGGGCTGTCCGGCCCGACCGGGCGCTCGTCGCTGAAGTACACGTGCGTGGCTTCCCAAGGCACGCCGGGCAGGCCGCGCAGTTCCGCGTACATCAGCTTCGGGGTGCTGCCGCCAGACAGCGCCACGTGAAACGCGCCGCGCGCCGTGACCGCCTCGCGCGCCGCCTGCACCAGCGCGTGCGCGGCCGCCTGCGCCGTCGCCTGCGGGGTGGGGGAGACCCGGCGCTCCGTCAGCGGCCCGCTCACAGGGTTTCCTTGGCAAGTGCCCAGGCGTGCTCGAAGACCTCGCCGCGTTCCGGGCGGGCCATCACGCGCGCCAGTCCGTCGGCCAGCGTCATGGCGGGCACCGGTACCTCGGACTCGCGTTTCACGCCGTCCCAGCGGCACTCCAGGCTGACCACGTCACTGTGGGCGCTGCCGTCGGCACTCAGGGCGAAGCGCACGCCGTCGCCCAGCAGTTCCACGCCGCACAGGTCGCCGTTCTCGCGCCCGCAGCGGCCCGAACGGAACTCCACGTTCTTCAGGTCCGTCCAGCCCAGCGTGTCGGCAATGAACCCCGCGTACAGCCGCGCCGGCAGGTCCTTCTTGCCGGCGTGCCGCACGACCAGCCGGTCGATGTTCGGCAGTTGCCGGGCCGCATCGGGGCTGTCGAACACCTGCGCCAGCGCCTCACGCCACGGGGCCGAGCGGCTCCAGCCCAGGTCCGCCAGCGCGTAGTGCCGCGAGGGCGGCATGTCCAGCGTCAGGCTGTCCACGATCACCTGATCGGCCAGGTCCGTCAGTTCGGCCAGCAGCGTCCCGCCGGGTCGGCTGTCCGCGCCCCACCACACGTGGTTCACGGTGGCCGGGCGGATCAGCGGCAGGATCGCGCCCTGAAGCTGCTCGGCGCTGGCTTCCAGCGTCAGGCGTTCCACGTACAGCCCGCCGCGCTGCGGAACGAGGCTGGCGTGCACGGTCAGGTCGTCCGTGCCGTCCATCACGCCGATGATCTGCCGTCCCGCGTAGCGGCCCTCAAGGCCCGCCAGGGCTTCCTGCACGCGCCCCAGGTGCTTTTTCATGGTCAGGGCGATGATGTTGCCGGTGTACGCGCGGGTCTCGACGGTCGTCTGCACCCACAGTTCGTCCAGCGTGACCTGGGCCTTGCGGACGGTGGTATCCACCGGGCCCAGCGGTTTCAGGTCGGTCGCGTACGTCATGGTCGGCCTCCGGCCGGGTGGATGGGTGATGGGCGGCGGGTCATGGAAGGGCTCAGGAATGCCATCACGCGTCCTCCATGCTCTGTCCTCTTCACAGGCGCCGCCAGCGGCGGTCCTCGCCCATCAGTTCGTCGGCCTCGTCGGGACCCCAGGTGCCGGACGTGTAGTTCGGGAAGTCCGGCCCCTTCTCGCGGCGGCCCGGTTCGGCCTCCCACACGTTCAGGATGCCGCTCACGATCTGCCACGCCAGGTCCACCTCGTCCTCGCGGGGGAACAGGGTCGCGTCGCCCAGCATGGCGTCCAGCAGCAGGCGCGAGTACGGGCTTTCCAGCTGCGCGCCGAACGCGTCGTAGCGGAAGTCCATGACCACCTCGCGCAGCACCATCTCCTGCCCCGGCGTTTTGGAGCTGAACTTCAGGCTCACGCCCTCGTCCGGCTGGATGCGGAAGGCCAGCACGTTGCGTTCCAGACCGCCGGGGAAGATGCCCAGCGGCGGGCGCTTGAACACCACGGCGATCTCCGTGACCTTCTTCGGCAGCCGCTTCCCGGTGCGCAGGAAGAACGGCACGCCCTGCCAGCGCCAGTTATCCACTTCCAGCTTCAGGGCCACGTAGGTGGGCGTGACGCTGCCTTCTTTCACGTTCGGTTCCTCGCGGTAGCCCGTGACCTTCTCGCCGTACATGGTGCCCGGCCCGTACTGCCCGCGCACCGCGACCGACTTCACGCGGCCCGAGGGGATCTCCTTGACGGCGCGCAGCACCTTGACCTTCTCGTCACGGATGGCGTCCGCGTCGAAGGCCGCCGGGGGTTCCATGGCGGTCAACGCGAACAGCTGCATCAGGTGGTTCTGAAGCATGTCGCGCACCACGCCCGCCTCCTCGTAGTACCCGGCGCGTCCTTCCAGGCCCAGGTCCTCGCTGGCGGTGATCTGCACGTGATCCACGTACCCACGGTTCCACAGCGGCTCGAAGATGGCGTTCCCGAAGCGGATCGCCATCAGGTTCTGCACGGTCTCCTTGCCCAGGTAATGGTCGATGCGGTACACCTGCGACTCGTCCCAGACCTTGTGGATGGCGTCGTTCAGGTCGCGGGCGCTGGCCAGGTCCCGCCCGAAGGGTTTCTCGATCACCAGCCGGCGCCAGCCCTCGCTCTGATCCGCCAGTCCCAGGCGGCCCAGGCCGTTACTGATCGGCTCGAACAGGCTGGGCGGGGTTGAGAGGTAGAACAGCGCGTTCTTGCGGCCGCCGTGCGCTTCCTCGGCCCGGTCGAGTTCCTTGCCGACCAGGTCGTACACCTCGTCCCCGGCGAAATCGCCGTACTCGTAGTACAGCAGGTCCCGGAATTTCTCCAGGCTGCCGGGCTGAATGGCGTCGGTCTCCTTACTTTCCTTCAGGGCCGCGATCGCGTAGTCCTTGAAGGCCTCGTCCGTCATCTCCTGACGGCCCACGCCCACGATGTTGAAAGCACTCCCAAGCAGGCCGTCCTGCCACAGGCCGAACACGGCGGGCAGCAGCTTGCGGCGCGACAGGTCGCCGGTCGCGCCGAAAATCACCAGCGTGGCCGGTTCCGGCGCGCGGTTGCGGCGCATCAGAGCCCGGAAGGGATTCTGACCGTCGTGACCGGGCGCGGCGCTGCTCTTGCCCTTGCGGGGCGCGGAGGTCTGCGCGGTCTTCACGCTGGCGCGGCGCTTGGCGGGAGCGGCCTGCGCTACGCCCACCGTGCGGGCCGCGAGGTCCGTTTCCACGTTCGCCTGCACGTTGGCCGCGACCTTGCTGCCCGCCGCCTTCCTGGCTGTGGTCTTGCCGGTGGCCTTGCTGGCCGGGGCCTTGGCAGCGGGCTTCGTCGAGGCGGATTTCGTCGTGGCGGCCTTGCTGCTCGCGGGTTTCTTGGGGGCGCTCATTCGTCACCTTTCACGCGCTGCTGCCCGGTTTCACCGAGCTGTTCGGCGCTGCTGCCGCTGCCGCCGCCGCCCTGGCCGATGTTGGCGGGCGCGGCGGCACTGGGGTCCTGACCGGCCTGCACTTCCGGCACCAGTCCTTCCTGGCGGGGCGTTTCGATGGTCTTGACCGCGTGACCGCCAAAGGCGCGGCGCATGGCCGAGAGCATCTGCCCGGCGTAACTGACTTCCTGCTGGCTGCGGAAACGCATCTGCGTGGCCAGCGTGATGACCGGCGTGGGCACGCCCAGTTCGATGGAGTCGATGATGGTCCAGCGGCCCTCGCCGCTGTCGGCCACGTAATCCGACAGCGCCTCAAACTCGGCCTTGTTCTGCAACGCCTCGGCGGTCAGGTCCAGCAGCCAGGAGCGCACGACGCTGCCGTGACGCCACAGTTCGGCGATCTGCGCCATGTCCAGGTTGAAGCCCTGGTGGGCTTTCATCAGCTCGAAACCCTCGGCGTAGGCCTGCATCATGCCGTACTCGATGCCGTTGTGCACCATTTTCACGTAGTGGCCGCTGCCGGCGGGTCCCATGCGACCCCAGCCGCGGTCCGCGCCGGGCGCGAGCACCTCGAACACGGGCCGCAGGCGTTCGACGGCTTCCTCGGTCCCGCCGATCATCATGGCGTAGCCTTCCTGAAGGCCCCACACGCCGCCGGACGTGCCGACATCCACGAAGTGCAGACCTTGCGCGGCGAGTGTCTCGGCGCGGCTGACGCTGTCTTTGTAGTTGCTGTTGCCGCCGTCGATGATGATGTCACCGGGTGCCAGGCGCTGCGCGAGGTCGTCGATCACGCTCTGGGTGATCTTCCCGGCGGGGACCATCAGCCACACGGCGCGCGTGCCGGGCTCGCCCAGCGAGGCGATCAGTTCGTCCATGGAGCGCGCGCCGCGGGCACCCTGCGCCTCGATGTGCGCGACGCTGTCCTCGCTACGGTCGAATCCCGTGACCTCGATGCCGCCGCGGGTGAGTCGCAGGACCATGTTGCCGCCCATCTTGCCGAGTCCAATCATGCCGATCTTCATTGCGTGACCTCCTGCCGCCCGGAACCGATTCCAGTTCGGCGGCTTTACCGCCCGCCACTATACGACTCGGGCCCGCGCCGTCCGCCGGTCTTCAGCTCACGTTTCACCCGGTCGCGGGCGTGGCGATCCGCCCGCGTGGTCCGGTGGCCGGCCCGGAAGACCCGTCTGGAACGGGGCCGGGCGAAGATGGTGGCCGCATGAGAATTCAGGCATTGACAGATATCTGTTGAAACGATTAATTTGGACGCAAGGTGATCCGCCGGTCATGCAGCGGTGCTCCGGCCCAGACACCCCGGGCCAGGATGTCTGGGCCGGACACCCCAGCCCTCTGCCCGCCCGGAACACCGACTTCGCCACCCTTTCCCGCTCCTCCAGAGAGACAATGACCGTACTCATGCCAGATACCCTGACCTCCGCGCCCGCCCCCCTCACGCCGCCCGCCCAGCCCGGCGCGCCCGGCAGTCTTCAGCATCAGGCCTACCTGGCCCTGCAACGCCTCGCCCTGCGCCAGCAGCATGAGGGCGCGGAACTGTTCCGCGAGTACGGCCTGAGCGCCCCGCAGTTCAACGTGCTGCGCATCCTGCGCGGCGCAGAGGACACCGGCCTGACCTGCAGCGAGATCAGCGACCGCCTGCTCGTCCACGACCCGGACGTGACCCGCCTGCTCGACCGCCTCCAGAAGGCCGGACTGGTCAACCGCGACCGCGACCGCCCGGACCGCCGCATCGTCGCCACCCGCCTGACCCCCGCCGGACACGACCTGCTGACCCGCATTGACCGGCCCCTGATGCACCTGCACGCCCAGCAATTCGCGCACCTGAGCGACGCCCAGCTTCAGCACCTGCTGACGCTTCTGACCCCCCCGGAGCCCACATGACCACCCTGAACCCCGCCGTACCCGCCGACCGCACCGACCTCGCCCTGCTGCTGATCCGCCTCGCCACCGGACTGGTGTTCCTGATGCACGGCATTCAGAAATTCTTCACGTACACGCTGCCCGGCACCACCCAGGCCTTCACGCAGATGGGCGTGCCCGTCCCCGGTATCAGCGCCCCCCTCGTCGCGGGCGTCGAACTGATCGGCGGCGTGCTGCTGATCGCAGGCGTCCTGACCCGCTGGGCCGGCGCCGCCCTGGCCGTGAACATCCTGGTCGCCCTGCTGCTGGTGCACCTGAAAGCCGGATTCTTCAACCCGAACGGCGTGGAATTCCCGCTGGTCCTGCTGGCGGCCTCCGCCGCGCTGGCCATTGCCGGACCCGGCCGCTACCGCGTGCCCGTCGGCCCCGCCTGAACCAGCAGGGCCTGAACCCAGGATGCCCTGCCAGTCGGGCCGCACGCACCGGGAACCACCCCCGGCCGCGCGCGGCCCGACCTGCATTCGGTTCCCCGTTACGACCGGGTAGGCTGAGTTTCATGGGCAGTCACCTGTGGTGGTACGTCGAACCCTATGAACCGGATGTCGCTGCCGTCCTGCACCGGGTTCAGCAGCGTGAATTCCAGGCCGGCCGGTACTCGCCGGTCATCCCGTATCCGGCGTTCCCGGTGACGGTGAACTCGCCTGTACCGGGAACGCCGCACGACAGCATCGACGACGCCCTGGAAGCCGCAGACGCCGACGGCACGCGCACGATCCTGGACGTGCCGGGACTCGCCGCCAGCGAGGACGAATGGGGCATGAGGCAACTGAGCGACGAGGCGCTGCTGAACCTGTTCGGCACCACGCAGCCAGCCCTGACGCAGGTACAGGCCAGTGACGCACTGACGGAACCCCTGGGCCGGGGAGAGAGTCTCTACGTGGTGGCCTACGCGGCCGGGCAGCCAGCGCACCTGTACTTCACCGGGTACTCCTACGACTGATCCGGACGGCCGCCCGGACCCTGTGCCCGGAGAGACCAATGCCCGCCGCCCCCGGTGCTACCGTACCCTCATGACCGCCACCGTCCCCACCGGAACCGCCCTGCTCGACCGGGCCGCGCAGGGCGAGCGCCTGCACCACGCCGAGATCGAGGCGCTGTACTCCCTGCCGCTGCCCGACGTGGCCGCCGCCGCGCACCACCTGCGCCTCGCGCGCCGCGACCCGCGCACCGTGTCGTTCCTGATCGACCGGAACATCAACTACACGAACATCTGCAACGTCGGCTGCAACTTCTGCGCCTTCTACCGCACCCCCCGCCAGAAAGACAGTTACACCCTGGATTACGAGCAGATCAGCCACAAGATCCGCGAACTTGAGGCGGTGGGCGGCACCCGCATCCTGCTGCAGGGCGGCGTGAACCCCGCGCTGGGCCTGGACTACTACACCGGCCTGCTGCGCCACGTGAAGGCCAACCACCCCACCATCCGCATCGACGCCTTCTCGCCCGAGGAGGTGCTGTTCATGGAGAAAACCTTCGGGCACACCCTGGACGCCCTGCTGGACATCCTGATCGAGGCCGGACTGGACGGCCTGCCCGGCGCGGGCGGCGAGATCCTGGAAGACGAGGTGCGCGCGAAGGCCGCGCCCGCCCGCATCCGCAGCGAGGACTGGTTCCGCATCATCGACGCCGCGCAGCGCAAGGGCCTGTACACCATCGCCACCATGGTCATCGGTTTCGGTGAGACGTACGCGCAGCGCGCCAATCACCTCCTGAAAATCCGTGACCAGCAGGACAGGGCAACCCGCGAGTACGGCGGGAACGGCTTTTCCGGCTTCGCCATGTGGACCCTTCAGACCGAGCACACCCGCCTGCACGGCAAGGCGCCGGGCGCGACCGCGCACGAGTACCTGCAACAGCTGGCCATTGCCCGCATCGCGCTCGACAACGTGCCGAACATCCAGGCGTCGTGGCCCGCGCAGGGCTTCAAGGTCGCTCAGTCCGCGCTGTACTACGGTGCGAACGACCTGGGGTCCACCATGCTCGAGGAGAACGTCGTCTCGGCGGCCGGTGGGCACGGGCGGCACAACGCGACCGTCCGCGAACTGATCCGCATTGCCGTGGACGCCGGATTCGACCCCGCCATCCGCAACAGTCGCTTCGAGATCATCGAGCGCCCGGACGTGAACGCCATCCTGGCGCGCGGCGAGACCAACCCGGAAGGGGACCGCGCCGTCGGCGCCTCCGCCGCCCGCTGAACCCCGAGCAGACGCACGCACCTGCAGGATCGGGGTGCGTGCGTCTGTCTTTACTGTGGCTCTTCGCGGTGTTTGCTGTCTCTACTGGGGGCGCGGGGGCCGCGCGGGTCCGTCAGGCGGCGCCGGGGTAGCGGTAGGCGGCGTCCACGCGCACCTGACGCTCTATGTCGTTCAGGGTGGCGGCGTACAGGTCCCCGGTCACGCGGGGCAGAAGCGCCAGTTCCAGCGCCGCTTCCTCCAGCGTGTCGTGCAGGCTGCGGTGCTGCCAGCCCGGCCCCTCGACTTCCAGGCGAACGCGGCCCGCTGCGGTGAGGATTCTCACGCGGCCAGCGTCCAGCCGCGTATCGCTGAAATGACGGGGAACATTCATACCCCCAGCATAGCCAGGGAGTCTGACAGGCACATCCGCCAAAGTAATGATGCCTTCACGCACTGGCCCGGGACTCAGGGCTGAGCGACACTGTTGCCGTTACTGCGGCTTGTTCCGGTCCGCGCCGCTCTGGTCCGCTGCTTTCTGCTCGGCGCGGCGGCGCAGTTCGGCGGCCAGGTCCGTGAAGTCCTGCGCGCCCGGGAGCACGCGGCGGGAGTCCTGCTTGGCTTCCTGCACGACCTTCACCTGCTGGTCCCGCGAGGCCGGCAGGCCCAGCGTGCGCCGCTCGAAGTAATTCTGTGCTAGGCGGCCCAGCGCGAACGTCCAGCCGTACACGGCAGGCGCGGTGATCAGGCCGCCGATCACGGGCAGCGCCAGTTTCGCCAGTCCGCGCATGACCTGCCGCGCCGCGAACCCGTACGCGAAGGTCACGCCGAGTTCCTGCGCGATCTCACGGGCGCGTTCGCTGCTGACATCGAAGCCGTAGATCTTGCCGATGTGCAGCACCATCTTGGCCTGCACGGGCGAGATCAGCAGCATGTCCGCGAAGGGAATGGGTTCCACGGCAATCGCGCCGGACAGCAGCGCGGCACTCTTGATGACTTCCTCGACGTTCTCCTCGCGGCTCAGGGCCGGGTCCACATCGAAATTGAAATTGTCCAGCACCTGTTTCACGAGCGGCGGCAGCATAGCCCCGAGTGTAACGCCGGCACCTGTGAGCGCGTGAAGCCTGCCTTCACCTTCCCTGCACGCCCCCGCCGGGGCCGGAGCCAGCGCCCGCACAGACGGGGTGACGGCACAGGAAAGGGCACGCGCAGGGGGGGGAGGTCGCGTGCCCAATCGGAGGAAAGGATGAGGGGCGTTGCACCACTCGCCTTTCATGGTACGCACCGACCCTTACACCTGACTGACAGTCACCTGCTCTGTATTCAGAGCACCGGCCATAAAGGTCCGCTCCTCATGGCCGGGCGAAGCGAGTGAATGTGGCCGGGCAGCATGAAAAATGGAGGCACCGGAAGTTCCCTGTATTGAGACCTCCAGTCAGGGAACGGCTTCAGGTCAGGGTGCGGCGGGGCCGCAGGTTGCCCTCAGCGTTTCCAGCGCACGCCGTCCTTGGTGTCCTCGACGGTCACACCCACGCGGGTCAGGGTGTCGCGCAGTTCGTCGGCCTCGGCGTACTGCTTGTTCAGGCGGTAGTTCTGCCGGGCCTTCAGGACCAGGTCCATCAGCGCGCCGACTACCTGCGAGTCGTCGCTCTGGGTGGGGGCCGCGCCGCCCGCGAACAGGCCCAGCACCTCGCCGCCCAGGTCGCGGTATGCGGCGCGGGCGCGTTCCAGCGTGCCCTGCGGCACCGGGCCGGCAGCCAGGGCGGCGTTGAGGTCGGTGGTCAGGCCGAACAGCGCCGCGACGGCCCTGGGCGTGTTGAAATCGTCGCGCAGGGCGTCCTCGAAGACCTGCACGTGCGCGGCGATCTTCGCGTCCAGCGCGGCGTGCTGCCCCTCGGGCGCGGCGGGCAGGCAGCGCTCGATCTCGTGCAGGGCCGCTTCCAGGCGGCGGTACCCGCTGCGGGCGGATTCGAAGGCCGCGTCACTGAACTCGGTAATCGAGCGGTAGTGACTGCCGACCAGCAGGAACCGCACCACCATCGGGTCGTGCTGAGAGAGCACGTCCTGAATGGTCAGGAAGTTCCCTTTACTCTTGCTCATCTTCTCGCCGCCGATGGTCAGCATGTTGTTGTGCATCCAGTAACGCGCAAAGGCGTGCCCGGCGGCTTCGGCCTGCGCGATCTCGGCCTCATGGTGCGGGAATTGCAGGTCCAGGCCGCCCCCATGAATGTCGAAGCCCTCGCCCAGGTACTTGAGGCTCATGGCCGAGCACTCGATGTGCCACCCGGGGAAGCCCACGCCCCACGGGGACTCCCAGCGCATGATGTGCCCCGCTTCCGCCCGTTTCCACAGCGCGAAGTCACGCGGGTCGCGTTTCTCGTCGCGCACCGCCTCGCGCGTGCCTTCCTCCTGATCGTCCAGTCGGCGGCCCGACAGCTTGCCGTACTCCGGCCAGGACCGCACGTCGAAGTACACGCTGCCCGCCGAGGCGTACGCGTGACCCTTCTCGATCAGTTCTGCGATCAGCGCGATCTGCTCTGTGATGTGCCCGGTCGCGCGCGGGTTGATGCTGGGCTTCAGGACGTTCAGGGCCTCCATGTCATGCATGAACGACCAGAAGTACTTGTCGGCGACCTCCATGGGCTCCAGTTGCTCCAGGCGGGCGCGGGCCAGCATCTTGTCCTCGCCGTCGTCGGAGTCGTTCTGAAGGTGCCCCACGTCCGTGATGTTCGCCACGTACCGCACCTGATACCCGAAGTGCGTGAAGGCCCGGCGGATCACGTCGAACGCCACTTCCTTCTTCGCGTGGCCCAGGTGCGCGTCGCTGTACACGGTCGGACCGCACAGGTACATGCCCACCCGGCCGGGCGTGGTCGGCTCGAAAGTCACCTTCTGGCGGGTCAGGGTGTCGTACAGCACGATGTTCGGATCGGGAAGGCGGGGCTCGGTCATCAGGTCTCCTGTGAAACTGCGGGGCAGGGGCGGAAAGCAAAAAAAGACCACGCCACACTCGGGAGAGGGGCGCGGTCACGGACGCTGGGCTGCGCGTGGGCCGCTAGGGAAGGCAACACAGGGTCGTCATGCGCTTCAATGTAGCAGAGAAGACCCGCCCGACAGGGCCGACACCGGTTCCGGCGCCCCCGGTCCCTGCGGGCGGCGCAGCGCGTCAAGCAGCGCGTCCGTGAACGCCCGCAGGACCGGCAGGTTCGCGCGGTGCGGTAGCGTGGCCAGCGCCAGCGGCCGCATCAGCCGCTCAGGCAATGGGAGTGCCACCAGCCCGGCCGGCAGCGGCGTCAGCGCCAGCCGGGGCATCACGCTGACGCCCAGCCCGTGCGCGACCATTCCCAGAATCACGCTGTCCTCCGTGATCTCCGTCACCTGCTCCGGCTGCACGCCGCAGCGCCGCAGGTACCCCATCACGCGCAGGTTGCAGGTGTTCGGCCCCGGTGCCAGCAGCAGCGGCCCCGTCAGGTCCTCCGGCGTGACCGGGTGCACGCCGCGCCGCGCGGGCGCGACGAACAGGTACTCGTCCAGCAGCAGCGGGGTCAGGCGCAGGTCCGTCCAGTTCTCCTCGATGACGATCGCGGCGTCCGCCTGCCCGCGCCGTACCAGCCCCTCGCCGCCGCCCTCGCCCTCCCCGTCGAGCAGCTGCACGGTCACGCCCGGATGCCGCGCCCGGAACGCCGCCAGCGCCGGCGGTAGCAGGTGCGTGGCTGTCGAACGGAACGACGCCACGCGCACCGTGCCGCGCAGCTGCGTGTCCTCCTGCGCGGCCAGCAGCGCGTCGCCCGCCGCCTGCACCGCCGCGCGCGCGTGCACGAGCATCCGCTCGCCCGCCGGGGTGGGCTGGGTGCCGCCCCGCCCCCGGCGCAGTAGCGGCCGCCCGGCCAGCGCCTCCAGCTTGCCGACCGCCTCGCTCAGGGTGGATTGAGACACGCCCGTCTCGGCCGCCGCCTCACTGAACCCGCCGGCGTCCGCCACCGCCAGCAGGGCGCGCAACTGCGCCAGGGACGGCAGGCCGGTGGTTGTGGTGGGGCGTCCGTGAGTCACGACTCAGTGTAGGCCGCGCCCCCACCCTGGGGTATCGGGAAAACCGATGCGAGACGCGCTCCGCCGCGTTCCCCCCGATAGCCAGGCCGGCCCGGGCAGGCGCACCCTGAAGGCATCACCGGCCGCACCTGGCCGCGCCCCCAGAGGTAACCCCCATGACTGCCACCCAGTACCGCCCGACCCTCACCCACCTCCCCACCCCCGAACCCGCCGCGCCCCTGGGCAACCTGCCCCTGCACAGCCAGCCCCTGTACAGCCTGGAGATCATCAGCCCCAGCGGACGCGCCCCGCACCTGACCGGCTGGACCGTGCAGACCTGGCCGGTCGCCAGCCTGGGCGACCTGACCCTCCAGGCCCGCCCGCACGGCGAGGCCGCCACCCCGGACGACCTGCGTGCCGCCCTGACCCGCGCCGGATTCACGCCCCTCGGCCCCATCCGCACCCACTGCTGATACGGATTCCGGTCGTGGAACTGGCAACCCCTGCCTCTTCTACTTGCTCTGCCCGGATTGAACGGTGATGCAGACCATTCGACCGGAGACCGCATGACACCCCGCCCCCGGCACCTGCGTGAAGGTCTGCCGAAGCGTCCCTTGACCGGGTCATCACAACGCGGCAGGATACTGGCCGCATGAACAGCGACCACCCCCCTCAGCAGGCCAGCGCCGAACCAGTCCACCCGGGACCGGCCAGCGCCGGCCAGTTGAGCGTCTCGCTGGTCACCGTGCGCTTCCTGCGGATGCTGAGCATCACCCTCGAACAACTCGACGCCGTGCGGGACGCCAATGACCGCGCCGAATTCGCCGGCCTGACCGCCCGCGCCGAGACGCTGGAAGCTGAAACGGACGCCCTGGAACGCGAGATCGAGGACCTGTGCCTGCACGCCTTCGCCGCCGGCCTGACCGAACAGGAACTCGCCTTCCACCTGATGGTGTTCCGCAGCCTCACCAACCTCGAGCGGGTCGGTGATTACGCCTTCAACGTCGCCCGCGACCTCGAAACCTTCGCGCCCCGCGCCCGCAGCGCCACCCTTCAGGACGTACTGCCCCTCGTTCGGCTGCTCTCGGAGATGCTAGAACGCCTCGCCTTCGCCTTCGCTGAGCGGGACGCCGCCGCCGCCCGGGACGTCATGCGCCTCGACTACGAACAGGTGGACGCCCTGTACGAGCAGATGCAGCGCGCCAGCCTGACCCGCCTGCTCGAACGCCCGGAAGACACCAGCGTCGCCCTGACTGCCGGACGCATGGCCCGCAACCTCGAACGCCTCGGGGATCACCTCGTGAACGTTGCCGAACGCCTGGAACACGTCGTGACCCGCCTGAACAGCGCTCCTACCTGAACCGCGCTCCGGCCTGAACAGGGCCACCACTTGAACCGAAACGCGGGGTGCTCCTGATCGGGTGCACCCCGCGCTGTTCTGCCCCCGGCGATCAGGCGACGGGCGCGACTCGGTCCGTGTGAATGGCTCGCTCCTCGCTCTGCGCGCCCTTCAGCAGCGGCATGACCAGTTCCCCGAAGCGCCGCGCTTCCTCCTCGTGCGGGTACCCACTGAAGATGAACGAACTGAAGCCCATGTCCTCGTAGCGGCGGATCTTGGCGGCCACCTGCTCTGGGCTGCCGATCAGGGCCACGCCCACGCCACTGCGGGCCATGCCCACGCCCGCCCACAGGTTAGGTTCGACCATCAGGTCCGCGTCCAGGTCCTTCATCATGTCGATCTGGCGTTTCTGGCCCACGCCGTCCACGTGCGCGTGACTCGCCACGAACGCTGCGCGCACCTCCGGGTCCACGCGGCTGATCAGGCGCTCGGCGGCCGCGCGGGCCTCGGCCTCGGTCTCACGGACGATCACGTGCGTCCGCAGCCCGTAGCGCAGCCGGCGGCCGGTCTTCTCCTCCAGCGCCCGCATCTGATCCAGCCGGCCCTGAAGCATGTCCTCGCGCTCGCCCCACATCAGGTACACGTCCGCGAGGTCCGCCGCGATCTCCTGCGCCACCGGCGACGCCCCCCCGAAGTACAGCGGAATCGGCTGCACGGGCGCCGGATCCAGCACCGCGTTCTCGAAGGCGTACAGGTCACTGCGGAACGACTGCGGCGGCGGGGCCGTCCACAACTGCCGCAGAATCTGCATGAACTCCCGCGTGCGCTCGTAACGCTTGCCGTGATCCTCATTGTCGCCGTACATGGCGTTCTCGGCGGGGCTGCTGCCCGTCACGATGTTCAGCCGCACCCGCCCCGGAAAGAGGTTCTGCAACGTGGCCAGCATCTTCGCGTACATGGCCGGGTGGAACATGCCGGGCCGCACCGCGATCAGCAGCGCCGGATCGGTCGGCGCGCTGCGCGCCAGGGCTGCCACGGCCGCCGTGTAGTTCTCGTGTTCACTGTGGTAGTTCGTGGCGGTCAGCAGGCCCGTGAAGCCCGCCTCGCCCGCCGCGCTGATCAGCGACTGAAGGTACGCCAGCGTGGGCTTACGCGGCGGCTTGGTTTTCGTGCCGATAAACTCGCCGTCACGGGACAGTTGCAGAAACCACAGGAATTCGGACTGGGAAGGATTGGTCATGAGGGGACTCCTGACAGGGTCTGCCAGACGTAGACGGTGGGGCCGTAATCGTCAGGCTCAGTGGCGTAGTGGAACTCGAATTGACGTGTGGGATGCTGCTCGCCCAGCGCGGCTTTCCAGGTGCGCAGGAGCACCTGAGCGAGGTACTCGTAGGCTTCCAGAGGTGCTTCGGCGTTTGAGGGCAGGAGGTCATAGATGTGGACGTGATTCAGGACGCTCTCGACGGCTTGCCGGTTCTGGCCAGTGCTCTCCTGCCAGTGGTGGAAATTCTCGGGATCAAAGCGGTCTTCCCGGATGACATGCTCCTCGAATTCAATGAAGCGCGGCCAGAGGATGGCACTCAGCGCGACGGCGTGGAGGAGATTCCCCTCGTTGTAGAGGAGATCCGTTGCTCTTGTTGTCCATGCTCCCAGCGCCGTGAGGAGAGCAGCTGGATTGGGAAGCTCAGGCTGACTCATGCCTTGACGCCCCCGGCGGTCAGGCCGGACACGAAGCGTTTCTGGAAGATGGCGATCAGCAGCACGAGGGGCACGGTGGCGACCACGACAGCGGCGGCGATCAGCGGCCAGGGGAACGCGAATTCGCCCTGGTAGAGGGTCACGCCGACCGACACGGTACGCATGGACAGTTTGGTGTTGAAGCTCAGGGCCAGCAGGAATTCGTTCCAGGAGTTCACGAACACCAGCAGCGCGGCTGTCACGACGCCCGGCGCGGACAGCGGCAGGACCACGCGGGTCAGCGCGCCGACGCGGGTGGTGCCGTCTACCATGGCGGCCGATTCGAGGTCGCGCGGGATGGCGCTGAAGAACGCCACCAGCGTCAGGATGCCGATGGGCAGGCTCAGCGCGGCGTACGGGAGGATCAGGGCGGGGTAGGTGTTCAGCAGGTTCGCGCCGCGCATCAGGCGGAACAGCGGAATCAGGAGGCTCACGACCGGGAACATGCTGAACGCCACGACGGCCGTCATGAGTAGCCCGCGCCCGCGCAGGTTCAGGCGGGCCAGGGCGTACGCGGCGGGCACGGCGGCCGCGATGCACAGCAGGGTGCTCAGGAGGCTGACGGTCAGCGAGTTGAAGAAGAACTGCGCGAACGGCTGCTCGCTGAACACGCGGGCGTAGTTGCTGAAATCCAGTTTCGAGGGCAGGTACTGCACCGGGAACTTCTGGAGCTCGCCTTCGGTTTTCAGGCTGGTCAGCAGCATCCAGATGAACGGGAAGAAGCCGCCCACGATCAGCGCGGCCAGCGCGGCGGCGCGGCCCAGGCGCTGGGCGGGGCTCAGTTTCTCTGGGGTGTGTTCTTCCATCAGCTGTTCGCTCCGTCCCGCACGAAGCGGACGTACACGGCGGTTACGGCCAGACTCAGGGCGAACAGCGCGACGCTGAGGGTCGCGGCGTACCCGAAGTCCAGGAATTCGATGCCTGTGCGGTAGATGTACACGCCCAGCGTTTCCAGCAGGCCCTGCGCGGGCGCCTGCTGAATGAAGGTGTACGGGATGTCGAACACCTGCACGGCGCTGATGGTCCGGAAGATGAACGCCACGGCGAGACTGGGGGCCAGCAGCGGCAGGATCACCCGGAAGAAGGTCTGCGTGGGGGTCGCGCCGTCCACCTGCGCCGCCTCGATCATCTCTTTCGGGATGCCCTGAAGGCCGCCCAGCACGATCAACGCCACGAAGGAACTGGTCTTCCAGATGATCGTGACGACCATCGCCAGGACGCTGAGGCCCGGCGTGCTGAGCCACCGCAGCGGTTCGTCGATGACGCCCATGCGCACGAGCAGGTCGTTGAACACGCCGTACTGGGCGTTGAACAGCCACGCGAAGATCAGGCCCGTGATGACGGGCGGCATGGCCCACGGCAGCAGCAGGGCCACGCGCGCCAGTCCGCGTGTCCGGCCCGGCAGGTGCGCGGCGAGCGCCATGGGAATGCCGACCAGGAACGAGCCGCCGACGGTCAGCACGCCGAACAGCAGCGTGTTGCGCAGCGCCTGACCGAAGCGGGGGTCCTCCAGCATCTGCGCGTACTGCTTCAGGCCCACGAAGCCCTGGAGCCACGGTTCGGTCAGTTTGTTCAGGTACAGGCTGTCGCGGAAGGTGGTCAGCATGGGAAACAGCAGGACGCCCAGCAGCAGGGCGGCGGCCGGGAGCAGCAGCAGCGCGGCCAGTTGCGCCTCGCTGGGCTCCCGGCGGGGTCGGCGGGCCGGGGTGGGGTTGGGTGTGGTCATGAGGGTCACGTCTTTTGGGCGGGGGGCGAGAATGTCTGGGTGGGGCGGCCCGGAAGAGAGGGAGCGGCGCGCTGTCAGCCTGCGCGCCGCCCCCCTGCCGGTGTCCCGGCGGCGCTTACTTGAGCAGCGGGGTCAGGTCGCGTTTCATCTCGCTGAGGGCGGCGTCCACGGTCTTGCTGCCGGCAACGGCGGCCGAGACGTTGTTGCGGATGACCTCGCTGACGCGCGGGTAGTTGGGCGTCACGGGGCGCGGGCGGGCCTTGGTGACGATGGGATACAGGGCCTTGAAGTGCGGGTTGGCAGCCAGGACGGCCTTGTCGTTGTACAGGCTCTTGCGGACCGGCAGGTACGCGCCCTTGACGGCCATTTCTTTCTGCACGTCGCTGCTGGCCATGAACTGCAGGAGTTTCATGCTGGCGGCCTTGTTCTTGCCGAAGGCGTTCACGCCCCATTCCCAGCCGCCGGTGCAGGTGGCAGTGGCGTTCTTGCCGAAGGCCGGCAGCGCGACGACGCCCACGTCGCCCTTGACCTTGGTGGGCTGGGGGCTGTTGCCCTGGAAGTGCGCCCAGGCGTAACTCCAGTTCAGGCCGAACAGGACGTTCCCGGCCTGGAACTGCTGGCGGGAGTCGTCGGTTTTCATCTCGGCGCTGGCGGCGGGGGCCAGTTTGGTTTTCACGGCGTTCACCAGGAAATTCAGGCCCTGTTTCGCAGCGGGGCTGGTCACGTCGTCCACGCTGCCGCCGCCGGTCCAGGTCATTTCCAGGAAGTTGCAGACGGTGCCTTCGATGGGCGCGCCCTGGAAATTGAAGCCCTGGAGGTTGCCACCCTCGGCTTTCTGGATGCGGGCGGCGGTGCTGGCCAGTTCATCCCAGGTCTTGGGGACCTTGGCCTTGTGCTTCTCGAGGAGGTCCTTGCGGTAGTACAGGAACTGCGCGTCGGTGAAGGCGGGCATGGCGTACAGTTTGCCGCTGACGGTGGCCGCGCCGATGGGGCCGGCCAGGAACGCCTTGAGGTAGGTGTCCTTGCTGGGCAGGTAGGCGTCGAGCGGTTCGGCCCAGCCGGCGGCGGCGAAGGTGGCGGTGCGGACCACGTCGATCAGGAAGATGTCCAGGGTGCTGTCCTTGGCGGCCAGGACGGTGGTCAGGTACTGGTTCTGGGCTTCGCTGGTGGCGCCGCCGGTTTCGATCTTGATGCGGATGTTCGGGTTCTGTTTCTGGAAGCGGTCGAACAGCGGCTGGAAGATGTCCGGGCGCTGCTGGCTGCCCATGAAGACGTTCAGGGTGGTGGTGGCGGCGCTGGCTCCGCTCAGGAGGGTAGCGGCGGCCAGGGCGAGCGACAGGGTGATTCGGGTGCGCATGGTGGGACCTCCGGAGGTGGGGTGAGAGACGGAAACGGAATAGTGGACTTGTTTTATCAACAAAGGCCCTGCAGGTCCAGTCACCCGGGGGCGACTCCACTACACAGGCGGCCCGGATACCCGCCGGGCACACCGCCCTGCCCACGGACTGCCCGGGCACGCCACAACCGGCCCGCAGGAGCCGACAGACGGTCACCGCCGCGCCGTGGCCGACATGCAGTGGACAGATGAATAAACTGACCCCCCCAGCATGCCACGTCTGAACCGATACAGCCAACCACCCGCCAGTGTGTCCTGGCCGCCGCTCCGGGGCCGCCGCACATGGAAGCGCTCCCGTTCTCTACCCGGCCCCCTACACACCTCCGCACCCGGCCGGAATCGTGGGCCGCTCCCACCAGCACGCGCCGTACACTGACCGGCGTGACCACAACCGAGATGCCCCGCTGGCGCACCGACGACCTGTACGCCAGCCTGAACGACCCGCAACTGGACCGCGACCTGACCGACCTGACCGGGGACGTGCAGGCCCTGGAAACGCTGTTCGACACCCACGCCGTCCGCGCCGGGTCGCCCGTCACGCCCGCCGCCGCCGACGCCACGCTGGGCGAACTGAACGCTATTCTGACCCGCCTGGGCCGCGTGCGCGCCTTCGTGTACGCCTTCGTGACCACCGACAGCCGCGACGAGGCGGCGCAGACCCGCATGGCCGCCCTGACCACCCTGGCCCTGCCGCTCGGCCCGCTGAGCGCCCGCCTGACCGCGTGGCTGGGCGGCCTGGACGACGCGGCCGTCAGCGACCTGCTGGAGCAGAGCGCCGAGGCCCGCGCGCACGAGCACCGCGTGCGCCGCGCCGCCGAACTGGCCCGCCATCAGATGACCCCGCCCGAGGAGGACCTCGCCGCGCGGCTGCACCCCGCCAGCGGCGGCGGCTGGAACAAACTGCACGGCAACGTCTCCAGCACCCTCGCGGGCGAGTACCGGGGCCACCGCCTGCCCGTGACCGCCCTGCGCGCCCTGGCCAGCGACCCCGACCCGCAGGTGCGCCAGGACGCCTACCACGCCGAGGTGGCTGCCTGGAAGACGCAGGAAACCGTGTTTGCCGCCTGCCTGAACGGTGTCAAGGGCGAGGAGGGCACCCTGTCCGCCCGGCGCGGCTTCACCGACCCCGTCGCCCCCAGCCTGATCAGCAACGGCATCGACCGCCAGACGCTGGACGCCATGCAGGCCGCCGTCGTGCGCTCCCTGCCGGACTTCCGCCGGTACTTCCGCGCCAAGGCCCGCCACCTGGGCCAGGCGCAACTGGACTGGTGGGACCTGTTCGCCCCGGTCGGCAACAGCGACACCCACTGGGACTACGAAGCCGGGGAGGAGTTCGTAGAACGGCAGTTCCGCGCGTACAGCCCCGCCCTAGGCGACTTCGCCGCCCGCGCCTTCAGTGAACGCTGGATCGACGCCGGACCCCGCGACGGCAAACGCAGCGGCGCCTTCTGCATGAAATGGCAGGGCCCCGACAGCCGCATCCTGATGAACCACGACCCCAGCCTCGACTCGGTCAGCACCCTGGCGCACGAACTGGGCCACGCGTACCACAACCTGCAACTCGGCAGCCTGCGCCCCCTCCAGCAGGAAACCCCCATGACCCTCGCCGAGACCGCCAGCATCTTCTGCGAGACGATCATCCAGAACGCCGCGCTACAGACCGCGCAGGGCGACGAGCGCCTGTACGTCCTCGAAACGCAACTGATGGGTCACGCGCAGGTCGTCGTGGACATCCACAGCCGCTTCCTGTTCGAGAAAGCCGTCTTTGAACGCCGTGCGGGGGGCGACCTGAACCCCAGCGACCTGAACACCCTGATGGTCCAGGCCCAGCGTGACACCTACGGCGACGCCCTGAACACCCCCCACCCGTACATGTGGGCCGTCAAACCCCACTACTACGGCCGCTCCTTCTACAACTACCCGTACACCTTCGGCCTGCTGTTCGGCCTGGGCCTCTACGCCCAGTACGAACAGGCCCGCGCCCAGGGCCAGGAAACCGACTTCCAGGCCCGCTACGACGCCCTGCTGGCCGCCACCGGACAGGCCACCCCGCTGGCCCTCGCCGCGCGCTTCGGCATCGACCTGCACGCCCCGGACTTCTGGGAAGGCAGTCTGAACGTCATCCGCCGCCAGATCGACGCGTACGAGGCCACCACGCAGGCGTAAACGGGCAGTAGGAAGTGGCCGGGCGAATACCCTGGTCCACTCCCCACGCACTATCACCCGGCGTCAGCGTACGCGCACGTCCTGATCGAACCACGTCAGTACACGCTCATTGCCGAAGGGCCACACATTGACGCTGACGCTGACGCTGGCGGCCTGCGCGGCTTCCTGCGCGAACTGCGGCAGGGGGCCGTTTCCCCTGGGGGTGACGTTCCAGGCAGGCGCGTCGTGCGGCAGGCCCGCCAGTTCACGGGCGCGGCGCAGGCCGGTGCTCAGGTCCCCGAGTTCGTCGATCAGGCCGCGTTCCAGGGCGTCGTGACCGCTCCAGATGCGGCCCCGGCCCAGTTCGTTCACGCGTTCCTTCGTCAGGTTGCGGCCCTCGGCGACGCGGGTGGTGAAGCGGTCGTACACCTCCAGAATGCCTTTCTCGACGTGGTCGCGTTCCTCGTCGGTGTACGGGCGGGACGGGGAGTACATCAGCGCGCGGTCGCGGCCCACCCGTTCGGGGTTCAGGCCGTGACGGCGGTTGAATTCGGTCAGGACGGGCTTGCCGCTGACCACGCCGATGCTGCCGGTCAGGGTGTACGGCGAGGCCACGATGGTCTTCGCGTGCGTGGCGACGTAGTACCCGCCCGAGGCGGCGTACTCGCCCATGACGACCACGACGGGTTTCTCGCTGGTGGCGACCTCGCGCCAGATCAGGTCGCTGGCCAGGGCGCTGCCGCCCCCGCTGTTCACGTACAGCACGATCGCCTTCGTGGATTTGTCTTCCCTGGCGCGGCGTAGCGCGGCCACGACCGTGTCGGACCCGGCCATCGGGCCGCCCAGCAGCGGCAGCGGAATGGGGTTGTTGCGGCTCTTGCCGGTGATGATCGTGCCGATCAGTGGCACGACCGCCACGCGCCCAGCCTTCGCGTTCGCGGGCCGGTGGGGCGTCAGCAGGTCCAGGACCGCCTCGAAGGGCCGGGAGGCGGGCCCGACCAGTTCGTCCTCGTAGGCGACCTTGGTGATCACGCCGGCAGCAAGCGCCGCCTGCGCGCTCGTGAGGTCCGCGCTGATCCACGCGGCCGCCACCCCGGTGCTCACGCCGTGCGCGGCGGCCAGATCGTTGGCCCAGGCGGCTTCCAGGCCGTCCAGGTACGCCTGAAGCTGCTCGCGGTTGTGGTCGTCCATGTGATCCTGCGAGAAGCGCGTCAGGGCCGCCTTGTACTCCCGGACGCGCAGGTTCTCGAACTCGATGCCGCGTTTCTTGAGGAACTCGCCCAGGAAGGTGCTTTCCACCCCGAAGCCCCCCAGGTTCACCTCGGCGGATTCCGGCGCGACCAGTTCGGTCGCCCCGCTCGCGGCGATCAGGGTGGTCATGTTCAGCTGCGGCAGGTACGCCACCACGCGCTTCTCGGCGGCGAGGTCCGCCAGGATGCCCCGGACCGCGTGCGCGGACGCCGGGGACGCCGTGAACTCCCCGAAGCGCACCAGCACGCCGTGCAGCCATCCGGCCCCGCGCAGCTTCTGCACACGCGCCGCGAGCGCCTCGACCGACTCGGTGCGGTTCAGGAGGGCCGCCAGCGGGCTGCCCGGCTGCCGCTCCGGGTACGGGCCGCTCAGGTCCAGGATCACCCAGGTGGGGCGGGTCACGCCGCCCGGCAGCGCGTCGTCACTCTTCAGGAACGGCAATCTCAGGTTCATGCCCCACGCTACGCGCCGCCCGCCTGAGAAGTTCCGGCCCTGGCCCCCGGTGCGCGCCCCAGGCGTTCACCCATGACCGCTGCCCGTGCGCTCAGCAGCGCCGCCGCTTCTGCCGGCAGCACCGCGCGCGCCGTGGCGTCCCACAGCGTCAGCCAGCGGCCCAGGTGCGCGGCCCGCACGCCCAGCCCCGCGTGCGCGGAGTTCAGGTTCCCGCGCCACGCGGCCCAGCCCGGCTCGCCGCCCAGCAGCGTCACCCAGAAGGCCGTCACGCGGTCCAGGTGCGCCGGCCAGTCCGCCACGTGCGCCGCGAACACCGGCCCCAGCAGGTCGTCCGTGCGGGCCCGCGCGTAGAAGGCCGTCACTACCTCTCGCACCGCTGTCGCGCCCCCCACCTCCTCCAGCGGCGAGCCGGGCCTCCGGTCCGCCCAGCCGGGCAGCGCCGCCAGGAACGCGCCCAGCAGCGGGGGCGGCAGGTCCGCTCCCGCCCAGGCGACCGCGCGGTCCACTGTCCAGTGTGTCGGCTGCCCGGCAGTCCAGGCGTGCGCCTGCGCGCCGCGCGGCAGGGCAGAGCGGTCCGGCGCTGAACCGTCCGGCGCCGTGACCGCCGCACCCAGCGCCCGCCCCAGCAGCGCCGCGCCCGACCCCCACCCCAGCACCGGCACGCCCCGCCGCAGCGCGGCCGTCAGCAGCGTCAACGTCTCCCAGCGCTCCGGGTGCGCCCGCACGTCTGCGACCGGCAGCCCATCGTGCGGTAGCAGCAGCCCCGCCGCGCCCGCCAGCCGCTCCGGGCGGGCCGCCTGCACCGTCCAGCCGGTCAGGGCAGGCCCGAGCCGCCCGGGCAGGGGCAGGGGAGAGGTGGACAGTAGCGGCCCGGTCATCCGCCCAGCATACCCACGGCCCCCGGCTGGACTGCCCCAGTCTTGGCCCAGTCCTGGATGGCCCGGCATGCGAAACGGACCTCCGCCGCCACTACGTGAAGGTCCGCCGCGCGCCAGGGATCACACGGGTTCCGGATTGCCAGCTCCACGTCCGGAACCCGTTTCTCTCCTGCTCGCTTCGCTCGGATTGAATGGCTTTGCAAGCCGTTCAATCGGAGTCCGTATCAGTTCAGGGTCTTGATGAACGCCTGCAGGTTCGCGATGTCCGAATCGGTCAGCTGCGTCTCGTTGAAGCGGGGCATGACAGCCCCCAGTTCACGCTCCGGGGTCTTGCCTTCACGCAGGGTGGTCGTGAACTGCGCCAGCGTCCAGCTGTTGGGGCCGTCGGCCGCCACGAGGCTCGGGCCGATCTGCCCCTGACCGTTCGCGCCGTGGCAGCCGGCGCAGCTGACCGCGTAGGTTTTCCCGCCGGCCGTGGCGTCACCCTGCGTCTCGGCGGCGGCGGCCGTCTCGGCGGGCTCCTGACCGGTCGAGCCCTGCGTGCTGGGCGTCGAGTCGGCCTGGGTGCCCTCGGTGCTGGCCGCCGGGGTCTCGGGGGTGGTCAGTTCGCCGCTGGCGGCCAACGCGCCGTTCTCGCCGCCCTGCGTGCCGCCCTCGTTCGCGGCGACCGCGTCGCCCTGCGCCTCGGCCGAACCGGCCGCGCCCGTGGCCGAGCTGGTCGCGCTGGGTGCCTCCTCGCTGGCGACCGCCTCTCCTTCCGAGTGCGACTCCTCGTGGTGAGGCCTGGACGCGATGTTGTACGCGGCGAACGAGCCGCCCAGCGTCAGGGCCAGTAGCAGCGTCATGGAGACGGCGAACGTGTTCTTCATACCCGCGAGCTTACCATACGGTCAGGGGGCGTTTGACCGCCCAGCACGCACCCCGCGCGCCCAGCGGCGGGCCGCACTACACTGCCCACATGCCCCCCCTGCGCCTCGCCAGCCTGACGTGCAGCAACACCGACATCCTGCACGCCCTGGGCGTGACCCGGCAGCTGGTCGCCGTGGACAGCCACAGCGACGGCCCCGGCCTGGAGCACGCCGCCCGCCTCGGCCCGGACCTGAACATCGACGTGGACGCCCTGATCGCCGCCCGGCCCGACCTGGTCCTGGCGAGCCTCAGCGTGCCCGGCATGGAGCGCGTGGTAGACGCCGTGCAGGCGGCCGGTCTGCCCACCCTGATCCTCGACCCGATCAGCGTGCCCGGCGTCCTGCACGACATCCGCGTGGTCGGGGCCGCCACCGGCCAGCCCGAACACGCCCACGCCGTCGCCGACGCCCTGGAACGCGACCTGAGCGCCCTGCACCGCGCCCACTCCCGCCCGCCGCGTGTGCTGGTCGAGTGGTGGCCCCGGCCCATCATTGCCGCCACCCGCGACTCCTGGGTCACGGACCTGCTGGCGGGGCTGGGCGCCGAGAATGCCCTCGCGGGCCGCGCGGGCCGCAGCACGCCTCTGACCCTGGACGAGGTACGCGCCGCGCAGCCCGACCTGATCGTGTGCTCGTGGTGCGGCGCGAAGAAACTCCGCCCGGAGGTCATCGAGGCGCGCGGCCTGGGGGTCCCGGTCGTCGCCATTCACGAGAGTGGCCTGGGCCGCCCCGGCCCCCGCCTGCTGGAAGGCGCGCGGCAACTGCGCGCCGCGCTGGACGCCCTGCCCAGCCAGAATTAGGACCTGCGCCCCTCCGCCTCCCAGCCCAGCACCGCCCGCAGGCCGCTCAGGCAGTCCTCGCGGTAGGCGCCCAGGTCCGGGTCCGGATCCGCCAGAAAGCGCACGCTGAGGCCCTCGACCAGCGCCCGGAGCAGGCGCGCCCGCCCCGCCGCGCCCGCCTCGCCGGACAGCCGCGCCAGTTCCAGATCCACTGCCAGCGAATCCGCCAGGAACGCCCGCTGCACCGCCATGAGTGCCGGGTCGCGCGTGGCCGCCGCCAGAAAATCCAGGGACACCGTGTAGAACCGCCGCGTGTTCTCCAGCCCGTAGAACTGGTTGTCCACGTACGCGCGCAGCTTCCCGTCCGGCGACCCGGCCTGCCGCACCGCGCGCCGCGTCGCCACCGCGATCGTCCGCGAGAAGCGCCGCATGACCGCCGCCAGCAGCCCCGCCCGGCTCCCGAAGTGATACACCAGCGTGCCCCGGCTCACGCCCGCATGCGCCGCGATGTCCGCCAGCGTCACGCCCGCGTACCCCCGCTCGTAGATCGCCAGGTACGCGGCCTTCTCCAGCGCCGCCCGCCGCGCACGGTCCTGAATGGGATTCACCTTGCGCGCCATGCCGCCCAGCATCCCGGCTGCGCGGGCCGAGGTCAAGGGAGGAGGGGTGCGGGAAGCCGTGCAGGGTCCCCACGGCCTGCCTCCCGCGCCCCTTCACGCCAGCAGCGCGACCAGCAGCGTGACGCTCAGCGCGGCCAGTCCCATGCCGATGGAACTGGCGGCCCCCGTGTGCTCGCCTTCCTCGCGGGCGCGGGCGGTGCCGATGCCGTGCGCGACGGCCCCCAGGGCGATACCGCGCGCCAGCGGGTGCGTGACGCCCAGGGCACTCAGGGTGGAGGGGAGGATCAGCGCGCCGATCAGGCCGGACAGGACGGCCAGCGTGGCGGCCAGGGCGGGCGGCGCCTGCGTGAACGGCGCGAGTTGCAGCGCGACGGGGCTGGTGGCGGGCGCAGTCAGCAGGGCGCGCGCGGCGTCGGGTGTCAGGTGCAGCAGGTGGGCCAGTCCGGCGTCGGCTGCCACGGCGATCAGGGTGCCGCTGAGGCCGCCGAGCAGCAGGGCGCGCCACTGCCGGGCCAGCAGGGCGCGCAGGCGGTACAGCGGCACGGCCAGCGCCACGACCGCCGGGGCGAGCAGGGTGGTCAGGGGCTGCACGTCCCGCAGGTACGTGTCGTAGGGCGCGCGCGTGAGTAGCAGCAGCGCGGCGACGATCAGCGTGCCGATCAGGGTGGGATTCGCCAGCGGGGAGCGCACCCGCAGTTGCGCCAGCACGCCGGCCGCGAACGCCAGCAGCGTGACGGTCAGCCAGATCACGGGCGCTCCGGGTGGTCCGGGCTGCCTTCCGGGCGCAGCAGCCGCGAGGCGAGCAGTCCGGCCACGCCCGCGCCCAGCAGCAGCGCGGCCGTCATGACCAGCAGCCACAGGCCCCACGCGGCCCCGGCCCCCAGGAATTGCAGGAAACCCACGGTGGCCGGCACGAACAGCAGGCCCAGGATGCCCAGCAGGCCGTCGGCGGCGTCCGCGATCCAGTGCAGGCGCACCAGTCCGGTCCCCAGCGCCGCCCACAGCAGCGCCATGCCCACCACCGACCCCGGCAGCGGCAGGTGCAGCGCGCCCACCAGCGCCTGCCCCAGCGCCGCGAAGGCCATCAGGACGCCCAGGCCCAGCAGGAAGCGGGCCGGGGCGTTCAGGCGGGCCGTCAGGGACGCGGGCGCCGGTGGTGTGGGTGCCGGGGATGGCGGGGTCACGGCCCGTTCAGACGGCGGGCGCGTTCAGGCGGGCCAGCATGCCGCGCACGACCTGCTTGGCGTGCCGCGCGACCAGCGGCATGAACTCGCGGTAATCCACCTTCGCGTCGTGGTCGGCGGTGTCGCTGACCGAGCGGATTACCACGAACGGCACGCCCGCTTTGGCGCACACCTGCGCGACGGCCGCGCCCTCCATCTCGGCGCAGGCCGCGCCGAAGCGTGTCCAGAGGCGCTGCACGCCCTCGCGGGACGCGATGAACTGATCCCCGCTCGCCACGCGGCCGTCCAGCACGCGCACGCCCTCCACATCCCGCGCGGCTTCCAGGGCCACGGCGCGCAGCGTGTCGTCGGCGGGCCACGCGGGCAACTCGCCCGGCACCGTGCCGACCTCGTACCCCAGCGGGGTTACGTCCACGTCGTGCTGCACGCAGTCCGTGCTGATCACGATGTCACCGACCCGCAGTTCCGGGTGCACGCCGCCCGCCACGCCCGTGAAGATCACGCGGGTCGCGCCCTGCGTCAGCAGGTACGTGGTGGTCATGGCGGCGTTCACCTTGCCGATGCCGCCGCGCGTCAGCAGGACCGGCACGCCGTCCAGCGCGCCCCGGTGCAGGGTCACGCCGGGGAACGTCAGGTCCTCGCGGCCGTGCAGGTCCGCCAGTAACAACTCGATCTCTTCGTCCATCGCGCCAATAATCGCCAGCATTCCTCAGAGTGTACGCGCATGAACGCCGCCCGGGCGGAAACTCACGCGGCGCGCGTATGCTCGGGCACATGACCGACGCCGGACCCAACCCCGCCGATCCCCGCGACACGCTGGCCCCCGCCGCTCTGGACCCCACCGCTCTGGACCCCACCGCTCTGGACACCACCGCGCTGCGCCACCCGGACTCCCTGAAGTGGACGGCCTTCGACCCGGACGTGATTCCCATGTGGGTCGCGGACATGGACTTCGCGGTCGCGCCGCCCATCATGGACGCCCTGCGCGCCCGCCTGGACCGCAGCCTGGGCTACCCGCAACTGATGGGCGACCCCACCCTGAAAGCGCAGCTGGGCGAGTCCCTGGCCCGCCACGGCCTGAGCGGCCTGGGCGCCGAGCACATGACCTTCCTGCCCGGCGTGGTGCCCGGCATCTACGCCGCCGTGCACGCCCTGACCAGCCCCGGCGAGCCCGTGGTGACCATGACGCCCGTGTACCACCCCTTCCACCTGGCGATCACCGATCAGGACCGCCGCGTGGCCGGCGTGCCGCTGCGCGACGCCGACGGCGGGTACGAGATCAACTGGGCCGCCATGGACGCCGCCTCGCGCGGGTCGCGCCTGCTGCTGCTGTGCCACCCGCACAACCCCACGGGGCGCGTGTGGACCGCGCAGGAACTCGGGAAACTGCGCGACCTGGTGCTGGCCCGCGACCTGTTCGTCATGAGCGACGAACTGCACGCCGACCTGCGCTACACGGACGGCCCGTTCGAGAGTTTCGCTGCCGACCCGCGCGTGCAGAGCCGCACCGTCACCCTGACCGGCCCCTGCAAGGCCTTCAACACCGCCGGACTGGGCATCGGCGTGATGGTCAGCCACAACGCCGCGCTGCTGTCCCGCGTGCGCCGGGCCGCCGGGGGCCTGATGGGCCACGAGAGCGCCCTGAGCATCACCATGTGGCAGGCCGCGCTGCGCGACGGCGGCCCCTGGCTGGCCGATACCGTCGAGTACCTGCGCGGCAACCGCGACTTCCTGAGCGCCTACCTGCGCCAGCACCTGCCGTGGGTGAAATTCCACGAGGCGCAGGCCACCTACCTCGCGTGGCTGGACCTGCGTGCCCACCCGCGCGCCGCCGACATTCAGAAATTCCTGCTGGAAGAGGCCAGGGTCGCCGTGCACGACGGCCCGGTCTTCGCGCACGAGGGCCACAAACCCCAGTACCAGGGCTTCATCCGCCTGAACTTCGCCACCAGCCGTGAGCTGCTGACCGAGGCCCTGGACCGCATGACCGCCGCCCTGAACCGCGAGAGGTGAGGAGGCAGTAGGGAGTGGGTCGTGGTCGTGCCACTTCCCACGCCCTGTTTACTGTGCGGTGCGGGTTACACGGACTCCGATTGAATGGGTTGCAAAACCCGTTCAATCCGAGCGGAGCGAGTAGGAGAAAAACGGGTTCCGGGCGTGGAGCTGGCAGATCGGTGGTGTTCCGATCTGTCAGCGAAACAGACGGAATCCGTATTACGGCGCGGTGAGGGCGCGCAGGTTCTCGATCAGGGGGCGCAGGCGCGCGGCGCGGACTTTCAGGGCGGCGCGGTTCACGATCAGGCGCGCGGTCGAGTGGAACAGCACCTCGACTTCCTCCAGGTTGTTGGCGGTCAGGGTGCCGCCGGTCTGCACGAGGTCCACGACCGCGTCGGCCAGGCCGGTCAGGCAGGCCAGTTCGATGTTCCCGCTGAGTTTCACGGTCTCGGCCGTGATACCCCGCGAGTGCAGGTACGCGCGGGCCGCGCGGGGGTACTTGGTGCCCACGCGGGTGATCTCGCCGGTCGCGCCGACCTCGCGGATCAGGGACAGGCGGCACCCGGCGAATTTCAGGTCTACCGGCTCGTACACGGTGCGGCCCGACTCGATCAGTACGTCCTTGCCCACGATTCCGGCGTCGGCCACGCCCAGGTCCACGTAGATCGGCACGTCCTGGTTGCGCAGTTCCAGGATGGTCACGCCCGGAAACTCGTGCCGCAGCGCGCGGGACTTCTCGGGCATGGTCAGCGGCAGGCCCGCCTGCGAGAGCAGCGCGATGGCGTCCTCCAGGATGCGGCCCTTGGGGAGCGCCAGGGTCAGGTGGTCGGGGCCGCGGACCGGGGCGGGGCTCACAGCGTCACCTCCGTGCCGTTCAGGTCGGTGAAGGTCAGGCCAGCGGGTGAATCACTCACCCAGCGGCGGATGCCGCGCGCCGCGCTGAAGGCCCGCAGTTCGGCCGTGTCGTCCGTCCAGGCGAGTTCCGCGTGCAGACCCTGCGCCCGCGCCGCCCGCGCCGAGGCGAGGTCCAGGGCCAGCACCACTTCCGGCTCGGGCGGCAGGACCGGCGCGAGCGCCTGCATCAGCCGTTCCAGCCCCACCGCGAAGCCCGCGCCGGGCAGCCCGCCCTCCAGATCGTAGCGGCCGCCGCCCAGCACCGGCTGGTTCAGGCCCGCCGAGTACGCCCGGAAGGTCAGACCCGTGTAGTACCCGTAGCGGCGGCTGACGCCCAGGTCGAACAGCAGCGGCCCGCCGTACAGCGCCGCCACCCGCCGCAGGTGCGCCACCGCCTCCTGCGCCCGCAGGCCCGGCGCGAGGGCCTGGGCGGCGTCCAGCACCTCGGGCCCGCCGTACAGGTCCGTCAGGGCGTGCAGCGTGCCGCGCACCGTGTCGCTCAGGCCGTGCTGCGCGGCCAGCAGGTCCACGTCCGCGCCGCTCTTGCGGTCGATGGCGTCGTGCACGGCGGCGCGCGCCTCGCCGTTCAGGCCGGCATCCTCCAGCACGGCGTCCACGAAGCCCGGGTACCCGACTTCCAGTTGCGCCTGCACGCCCGTCGTTTCCAGCGCCGCCGCCGCGAGGTGCAGCAGTTCCGCGTCGGACTGCGCGGTCTGCACGCCGATCAGTTCCACGCCCATCTGGTTGAATTCACGCAGGCGGCCCAGTTCGCTGTTCAGGGCGCGCAGCCACAGCCGCCCCCCGTACTGGAGGCGCAGCGGGAACGGCCCCTGCGGGAAGCGCGAGCGCACCAGCCGGCCTACCGCCGTCGTGAACTCGCTGCGCAGCGACAGCACCTGCCCGCCCGAATCGATCAGTTTGAACGCCAGGGCGTCCTGCGGATGGTCCGCGCTGGCGAACTCCAGCGCCGGGACCTCCACCCCCCGGTACCCCCACGCGCTGAAACACGCACTCAGGCGCGCGCGCAGGGCCTCGCGCTGCGACCACTCGGGCGGCAGCACGTCGCGCGTGCCTTCAGGAATGAACCCGGCACGGGCGGACGGACGGATAGACGGACGGGCAGCGGACGAACTCACGCCCGGCATTCTAGACGCCCCCTGGCAGCGCGCGGTCATGCCTGCTCACGGTCCGGGGACGGCAGGAACCGATCCCCTGGAGGAGCACTCCGATTGACGGCCCCACACAGGGAGACGCCTGAAGCCTCCATTTCCCGCCCCGCAGCTGTTCCGGTCCGTGCTGCTCGGCAAAATTCACCCGCTCTGCCCGGTCGTGAAGGGCATGGCTTTATGACCGATGCTCTATACTTGCGGCATGGTTTGCCGTCCGTTTTCCCGCGCCGCCGCGTCCACGCTGCTCCTGACACTGGCCGCCGCGCTCTCGGGATGCTCCCGCACGACCGACACCTTCGCGCCGCACATCAGCGTCACCAGTGACGGCAGCGCCAGCCGCGAGCAGAGTTTCCTGATTCAGGGGTACGTGCTGGACAACGTGGGTGTCACGCAGATCGCCGTGGACGGCAAGGCCATCCCCATCCAGCCGGGCAGCGACAAACTCGCGCGCTTCCAGTTTCAGACGATGCTCAGCACTCCCACCGGCAAGTACACCATCACCGCCCGCGACGCCGCCGGCAACGAGGGCACACTGGTCCTGCCGGTCAGCGTGGACCCGGTGAAACCCACCCTGAAGATCACCCGCTTCGAACGCAGCGGCGGCGTGGTGCGCGTCTCGGGCACCGCCACCGACAACAACCGCGTGACGCAGATCCTGGTGGACGGCAACCGCCTGAACATCACGCCCGGCAACAGCGTGGACTTCTACGCCGAAACGACCGGCATCTGGGCCGACATCGCCGTCACGGACGCCGCCGGCAACACCGCCACCCTGCGCGCCCGCTGACCCGCTCCCCGCAGTGGGCGAGGGGTCCTTCATCATCCGGGCGGATGACGCTGCCGCGTGGCGGCGCGGGGTAGCCTGTGCCCTATGCACGATCTGACCGCCCTGATCCTTTCCGCTTCGTACTTCGGAATTCTGGCCATCGTCTTTGCCGAAACGGGGCTGCTGGTGGGCTTCTTCCTGCCCGGAGACAGCCTGCTGCTGGCCGCCGGGGTCCTGGCCGCCAACGGCGACCTGAACCTGGGGGGCGTCATGGTCGCCGTGATCGTCGGGGCCGTGCTGGGCTGCGTCGCCGGGTACTGGATCGGGCACCGTTTCGGGCGGAACATCTTCTCGCAGCCGAACGCGAAGTTCTTCAAGCCCGAGTACATCACCCGCGCGGAACTGTTCTTCCAGAAGTACGGCTGGCTGGCCGTGATCCTGGCGCGCTTCGTGCCGGTCGTGCGGACCCTGGTGCCCACCATGGCCGGCGTGAGCCGCATGCCGCTGGGCCTGTTCAACCTGTACAACATTGTCGGCGCGGTCCTGTGGGGCGTCAGCGTGCCTGCCCTGGGCTACTACCTGGGCGGCCTGATCCCCAACCTCGACCGGTACATCCTGATCATCGTGGGCGGCGTGGCCGTGGTCAGCGTCATTCCCATCATCCTCAAGGTCGTTCAGGCCCGCCGCGCCTGACGCCCGCCCGTACCACCCCGTAGCCCCCGTCCTGTCCGGGGGCTTTCTGCGGCCCTGACCCTCTGCCCACCCGCACTGCAGCCTCAACCGCGCCCACGCGCACGGTTCCCGGCCCGCCGCGCCGCTAGCCTGCGCGGATGCCCGCCCGCCGCCCGCCCGCTGCACCCGCCGCGCCGCCCACCCCGCCAGTCCCCACCGTTCCAGACACGTTCGCGCCGGTCAGTGACCGACTGGAAGCCCAGTACCTGCCCGGTGGCCCCGCCCCCCTCACGGGCCGCCCGGAGACGCTGCTCGCGGGCCTGATCCGCACCATCCTGGGCCAGCAGAACACCCGCGCCGCCGCCAGCCGGCAGTACGCGGCGCTGCGTGAAAGCTACCCGCGCTGGGAGGCCGCGCTGCTCGACGGCCCGGACGGCATCGAGGGCACCCTGAAAGCGGCGGGAGGCGGCCTGCACCGCAGCAAGGCCCACCACATCCACGCGCTGCTGGAAGCGCTGGACGCCACTGGAACCCTGACCCTGGAGGGCCTGCGCGACCAGACCGACGCCGCCGCCCGTGCCCGCCTGGAAGCCCTGCCCGGCGTGGGCCGCCACACCGCCAGCCTGATCCTGCTGTTTGACCTGCACCGGGCCGCCATGCCGGTCGAGGGCAACTTGGACCGCCTCGCGCGGCGCCTGGAGTGGGTGCCGGACGGCTGGACGGCCGCGCGCGTGGTGCGCTGGTTCGACGCGGTCACGCCCCCCACCTGGGCCGCCCGCGCCGCCCTGCACGTCGCGGGTGTGCGGCACGGGCGCGAGGTCTGCACGGCCCGCCACCCCCGCTGCGATACCTGCGTCCTGTCGGACCTGTGCCCGTCGGCGGCGATCCTGGGTCCCACGTCCGGGCGGGCGTGACCGCCTGCTCGGGGGCATGACCGCTATGCTCGGGGGCATGACCGCTTCCCACTTCTCGCAAGAACTCTCGGTCGCCGCCGCGCTGGCCCGTGAAGCCGGGGCGCTGCTCCTGGCGCACCTGCGCGCCGGGTTCACCGTTGAACACAAGACGGGCGCCGATGACCCCGTCACGGTCGCCGACCGCGAGGCCTCCGCGCTGATCATGGCCGCCCTGGCCGCCGCGTTCCCCGACGATGGCCTGCTGAGCGAGGAGGAAACCGACGACCGCGCCCGCCTGAACCACGACCGCGTGTGGATCGTGGACCCCATCGACGGCACCAGGGAGTACTCGACGGGTCTGCCGGACTACTGCGTCAGCATCGGCCTCGCGGTGGGCGGGCAGCCCGTGCTGGGCGTCGTGTACGCCCCGGAAACCGAGGAACTGTTCACGGGTGTCGTGGGGCAGGGCGCGTTCCTGAACGGCCAGCCCGTCGCCGCCCCCGGCAGCGGCCCGGACTGGCGCGTGGCCGTGTCGGACACCGAACACAGCCGCGAACTGCACGCCACGCCCCTGAGCGGCATGAAGCCCAGCGGCAGCATCGCGCTGAAACTCGCCCGGATTGCCGCCGCGCAGGCCGACGCGACCTTCACCATGTCCCCCCGCAGCGAGTGGGATATCGCCGCCGGGCACGCCCTGCTGCGTGCCGCCGGGGGCGACCTGACCCGCCGCGACGGGCGCGCCATCACGTACAACCAGCCGCGCCCGCACGTGGAACAGGGCCTGATCGGCGGGCAACCCGGGGCGACCGCGTGGCTCGCCGGGCAGGTGCGCGCCCTGCGCCTGCCCACCGCGCACCTGGGCGTGCAGGCCCACGAGCCCGCCTGGGCCGCCCTGAGCCCCGCCGACCGCACGGAACTTCAGGGGCACCCCGGCGTGAGTATCCGCCACACCGACGGGCACCTGCTGGCCCTGCTGGTCGTGAACCCCGACACCCGGCAGGTGCAGCGCGCCGAGGGGGACGCCTTTCACCTCGACCGCCTCACGCGGGACGTGACGCGCGCCCTGGGCACCGTCGCTCTGGGCACTGTCCAGCCCTGAACGCATGACCGACCTCCCCCCGCACGTCACCCTCAAGGCCCTGCTGGACTTCACGCCGCCCGAGTGGCGCGCCCTGCACTCCTTCTTCCGCAGCCGCGAACTGGCCGACTGGAACGACGCCAAACCCATCCGCATGCCCGAATGGCTGTTCCGCCGCGTCATGCAGGACGAGGAACGCACCGGGGAACGCCACGGTTTCGGCGTCATGGACGAACAGGGCCGCCTGATCGGCAGCGCCGAACTGTACGACCTGCGTCCCCCACCCCCCCTGAGTGCCACGACCGGCACGCTGGGCGTCATGATCGGCTACCCCGACCTGTGGGGACGCGGGTACGGACGGCAGGCCGTGCAGGCCCTGCTGCACTGGGCGTTCCGGGAACGGGACTTCCCGCTGTCCCGCATCCGCCTGACCACCTTCGGCCACAACCGCCGCGCGCAGCGGGCCTTTCTCGCCTGCGGCTTCCGCGAGGTCGGCCGCACTGAACGGCAGGGCCGCACCGACGTGCACATGGAACTCACCCGTAGCGAGTGGCTGACCCTTCAGGAGTCCCCGGACCCGTCCATCCCCGAAGGGGAATAATGCGGGTATGCGTGTCCTGCTGCCAGACCTGCCCGACTTCCGCGCCCTGAGCCAGCCCGACGAGGGAGGCGTGCCCGGCGTCACCCTCGACCACTACGACCGCGCGTACGTTCCGGACGGCCCGGCCGACGGCGTGGTCCTGTGGATGACCAGTGCGCAGACCCGCGAACGCCTGCTACAGGTTCCGGGCCTGAAGTGGGTGCTGACCCTGACTGCCGGCATCGACCACGTGCAGGGCCGCCTGCCAGACGGCGTGGCCCTGTTCAACGCCAGCCGCCTGCACGACCGCGCCGTCGCCGTGCACGCCCTGACCGGGATGCTGGCCGCCGCGCGCGGCCTGCACGTGTTCCAGGACGCGCAGGGCCGCTCGCAGTGGGCCAGCCCCGCCCTGCCCACCGACTCGCGCCTGGGCACCCTGGACGGCCTGAACATCGTCCTGTGGGGCTACGGGCACATCGGCCGGAACCTCGAGGAGCTGCTCGCGCCGCACGGCGCGCACGTGCGCGGCATCCGCAGCA
Source organism: Deinococcus aquaticus (assembly GCF_028622095.1). NCBI lineage: Bacteria > Thermotogati > Deinococcota > Deinococci > Deinococcales > Deinococcaceae > Deinococcus > Deinococcus aquaticus. Next base: position 2,142,040 of record NZ_CP115165.1, read on the forward strand.
CCACCCCCACGGATGAACGCGACGAACTGCTGCGCGCCGCCGACTGGGTGATCCTGCTGCTCCCCAGCACCCCCGACACGCGGGGCATCGTGAACGCCGACACGCTGGCCCTGCTGAAACCCGGTGCGTGGCTCATGAACGTCGGGCGCGGCAACCTGATCGTCACGGACGACCTCGTGCAGTCCCTGCAGGAACACCGGCTGGGCGGCGCGTTCCTCGACGTGACTGACCCCGAACCCCTGCCCGCCACGCACCCACTGTGGAAGTTGCCGAACGTGATCATCACGCCGCACATCGCCAGCACCACCACCGACCTCGTCCGGCGCGGCGCGCACCTGACCCGCGACTTCCTGATCGACCTGCAACAGGGCCACGAACCCGACGGCCGCGTCACCGCCGGACGCACCTACTGACATGAACCGCGACCGGGCGCTGGTCGCCGCGCAATTCGCCCTGCTGGCAGTCATTCTCGCGGGCGGGCGACGGGGGAGAGGTCGGCCCCGATCCGTCCAGGCGGCAGGCGCGGCGCTGACCCTGGGCGGCCTGATCCTGCTCGTCTGGAGTGGCCGCACCCTGGGCCGGAACCTCACGCCACTGCCCACACCGATTGAACGCGGCACGCTGGTGCAGAGCGGGCCGTACCGACTTGTCCGGCACCCGATCTACACGGCGTTGCTGCTGCTGGCAGGCGGCTGGACGGTCGCGCGCGGTGGGCGGGTCAGTGTCGCGGGCACCCTGCTGCTCGCAGGCCTGCTGCGGCACAAGGCCGGGATCGAGGACACCGCGCTGGCCGAACTTCACCCCGACCACGCTGCGTACCGGGCGCGCACCGGGGCGTTCCTGCCGCGCCTGCCCGCGCGCTGAACGAAGCCTCAAGGTCCCGCCGGCCTCCCGGCGGCTATCCTCGCGCATGCACCTGCCCCCGCACGCGATCCGGCCCGACTACGCGGGCGGCAGCATCCTGAACCTCGCCGCGACCCTCGGCGCGCACCACGGCGTGCCCACCCACCACGCCCCCTACCGCCACCTGCTGCCGCTGGACGGCGCGCGGCACGTCGTCCTGATCGTCGTGGACGCTCTGGGCGCGGGTCAATTCCGGGCAGCCATCACGCGCGGGGACGCGCCCACCCTGGCGTCCCTGACCCCAGCGCCGGGGGCGGTCACCAGCGTGTTCCCCAGCACCACCATGGCCGCCCTGACCACCCTGCACACCGCCCGCGCGCCCGCCGAGCACGGGTACCTGGGCCTGACCGTGTGGCTGGACGAGGCGCAGGCCGTCGTGAACCTCATCCGCCTGTACGACGTGTACACCCACACCCCCCTGGCGGACGCGGGCTTTCTGGCCGCCGTGCCGTCCCTGTACCGCCAGATGAGTGACCGGGGCGTCGCCGCGCACGTCGTCATGCCCGCCGCGTACCAGAACAGCTTTCTGACCCGCTGGGCCTGCGACGGCGCCGAGTACCACCCCTACGCGCAGCCCGAGGAGGCACCCACCCTGACCGCCGCCACCCTCCAGCCGGGGCAGCCTTCGTACACGCTGGTGTACTTCCCGGAGTATGACCTGATCTGCCACGGCTCCGGCCCGGACAGTCCCGAAGCGCACGCTGAACTGCGCCGCACCGACCGCATCGTCGGCGACCTCCTCGCTGCTCTGCCCAGGAACGGCGACACGCTGGTCGTCCTGACCGCCGACCACGGCCAGAGCGCCCAGCGCCCGGACGATTACGTGGACGTCATCACCAAGAAGGTCATGAAGACCCTGCTGCGCGGCCCCGTTGCCGGGGAGGAACGCGCCGCGTACCTGCGGACCCACCCCGACCACCACGCCGAGATTGAGGTGCTCCTCACCCCGCACGCCACTCTCCTGACCGCCGACGACGCCTGGACCGGCGGCCTGTTCGGCCCACCCGCCCACGCCGACCCCCGCCTGCGCCCGCGCGTGGGCGACCTGATCGCCGTCCCGCACCCTGGCCACGCCATCCGCCGCCCCACCAGCCCCGCCCCCATGCTCGGCCTGCACGGCGGCTGGACCTCCGAGGAGATGCTCGTGCCCGTGCTCAGCGTGCGGGTCTAGCCCAGCCAGCGCAGGTGCGGGGTGACGTCCTGCACGTGGTCGCCCCAGTGAGAGTCGTGACTCCAGCGCAGCCAAGCCAGCGCGGCGGCGGCCCCGTCCGTGTCGGCCAGAGCAAGAGCCGTGCCCAGGTCGAGAGCGAGGTCCGTCAGGTCGTCCAGCGCGTCGCCGATCTCGGCGGGGAGGTCGCAGAGGCTCAGGGCGCGGCCGGTGGCCGGGTCGTAGAAGCCGAGTTCCGGCCACGCCCCGGCGATAGAGGCGCGCAGGTCGCGGTACGCCTCGCGCGGCAGGTCATCAGCGTCTGGGACGCCAAAGGGCAGCGCCTGCACCTCCCGCCGCAGGTCACTCAGCAGGTCGGCCAGTGCGCCGGGCGTAAGGCCCTCGCGGTCTAGCAGGGCCGCGTGAACCCGGTGTACCAGGGGCAGCATCAGGACAGCAGGACCGCCGGGCGTTTCTTCGGCGGGGCCTTGGCTTCCGGCAGGGTGGGCACGTGATCCTCGATCAGGCCGCCGCCCAGCAGGCGCGGTCCGGCGTACAGCACGGCGCTCTGACCGGGCGCGACCGCGAACTGCGGGTCCGCGAAGGCCAGCTCGAAGCCGCTCTCGTCGGCGCGGATCACGCGGGCCTTGACGGGCGCGGTGCGGTAGCGCACCTGCACTTCCAACTCGTCGGGCAGGTCGGTCAGGTCGATCAGGTAGTTGGCACTCTGCGCCTTCAGGCCGGTCCACAGGCAGTCGTCGTAATCGCCCACCCAGACGGTGTTCGTGTCGGGCGCCAGATGCACGACGTGCCGCACCCGGTGCGACTGGTACAGGCCCAGGCCCTTCTTCTGGCCCAGCGTGTAGAACTGCGTGCCCAGGTGCTCGCCCACGACCTCGCCGCTGCTGATCTCGCGGATGAAGCCCTGGCTCTGCGGAATGTGCTCGGCGACGAAGTCCTGCACCTTGCCCGGCACGAAGCAGATGTTCTGACTCTCGGGTTTCTGCGCCGTCAGCAGGCCGCGTTCCTCGGCGATCTGACGCACCTGCGGTTTCTCCAGCTCGCCCACCGGAAACAGGATGTACGGCAGCGCGTCACGCGGCGTGCCCCACAGGAAGTACGTCTGATCCTTGCGGGGATCGTCGCCCCGATGGAACTCCACCTCGCCCTGCGCGTTCTCCACGCGTTTCACGTAATGCCCGGTCGCCACGTAGCGGCAACCCAGCATCTTCGCTTTCTTCACCAGTTCGTCGAACTTCACTTTCGTGTTGCAGTTCACGCAGGGATTCGGCGTGCGGCCCCGGCTGTACTCGTCGATGAACGGTCCCACGATGTGCCGCTGGAACTGCTCGCGGTAATCCAGCAGGTAGAACGGCACGCCCACCTGCTCGGCCACCCGCCGCGCCTCGTACGCCGCGTCCGGCGAGCAGCACGAGTCGAAGGTGTCCGTGCGTTTGTCGTCCGGCCAGAAGCGCATCATGGCGCCCACCACCTGATACCCCTGATCCTTCAGCAGGGCCGCCGTCACCGACGAATCCACCCCGCCGGACATGGCGCACAGCACCCGCTCGCCCGCCACAGGGGCCGGAACAGGAACGGAAGGGACAGGCGAGGTGGGTGCGCTCATACAGCCGCGCAGCTTAACAGAGGTGTTCAGAAGCGGCGGTGACGCGCGCGGCAATTCGGCCCGCTGGTACTCGACCGGCCCGCCTCCACGTGCATCCCGCCCGTGTGGAGCGCACCACCCGGCCCTCACCCCACCACCAGCCGCCCGGTACACTCCCGGCATGAGCATCCCCGCCGACGCCCTTCACGCCGCCGCGCAGCAGCACGGCACGCCCCTGTACGCCTACGACGCCGCCGAACTCGACGCCTCGGTGGCCCGCGTCCGCACCGCGTTCGGGAACGCCCGCGTGTACTACGCCATGAAAGCCAACCCCAACCTCAGCATCCTGCGCCGCCTGCACACCCAGGACGTGGGCTTCGAATGCGTCAGCGCCGGAGAGATCGCCCGCGCCGCGCACGTCGGCGCGACCGGCGAGAACCTGATCGTGAACGGCCCCGCCAAGAGCCCCGCCGAGTACGCCCTCGGCGCGCAGCTCGGCGCGACCTTCATCATCGACCGCGAGGAAGAAGTCGCCCTGCTGCCCCCCGCCTCCCGCGCCCTGATCCGCGTGAACCCAGCCCTGAACGTCAGCACCCACGACCACCTCGCCACCGGCGCCGCCGACAGCAAATTCGGCGTCACCCCCGAACAGGCCCCCCGCATCATCAGCGCCCTGCGCGCCGCCGGGCACACCGCCCTGGGACTGCACGTCCACATCGGCAGCGCCATCCGCGACGCCCACGACTTCACCGCCGCCTTCGCCCGCCTGAACGACCTGCGCCCCCACACCGGCCCGCTACCCGTCCTCGACACCGGCGGCGGCTGGGGCATCGGCGCGGACCTGCCCGGCATCGCCCGCGAAGCGCACGCCGCCGCCGCCACCTTCGGCGCGCAACTGTGGGTCGAACCCGGCCGCTCCCTCGTCGCCACCGCCGGCACCCTCCTCACCCGCGTCGTCGGCACCAAAACCACCGGCCGCCCCTTCGCCCTCCTCGACGCCGGCATGACCGAACTCCTGCGCCCCATGCTGTACGGCGCGCAGCACCCCGTCACCCCCCTCTGGCAGCGCGAAAGCACCAGCCAGTGGGACCTCGCCGGCCCCGCCTGCGAGAGCGGCGACCTCCTCGGGCGCAACGTCACCCTGCCCACCCCCCACCCCGGCGACCTCCTCGCCATCCACGAAGCCGGCGCGTACGGCGCCGCCATGAGTAGCAACTACCTCACCCGCCCCCGCCCACCCGAACTGCTCTGGGAACGCAGCCAGTGGACCGTCATCCGCCAGCGCGAAACGCCGCAGGACATCTGGCGCGCCGAGGAGAGCGGGGAGTAAGCCGTGGGCACCGCAGGGATGTGCGAAATATCGCGTCCTCATGGGCACATTCGTCGCGCGGCAATCCCGGCCTGAGCTAGCGTGACGACGTCATGATCGTCAAGGACCTCGAACCGCAAACCCATACCGATCCCCTGCGCCGCGCCGGGTACGAGGCCGAACGCCAGATGGCCCACTACCTCAAACGCGCCTTCGCGGAGGATGGATACAAATTCGTGTTTCATAATCTCAGGCTGGTCCGCAAGGACGAGGTGGCGCAGATTGACCACCTGATCCTGCACCGTTACGGCCTGATGATCGTGGAAAGTAAGAGTGTGGCCGGACAGGTCAGCGTCAACGAACACGGCGAGTGGATCCGCTGGTGGAACCGTCAGGGCAGGGGCATGCCGTCGCCCGTGCTTCAGGCACGCCGGCAACTTGACCTCCTGCTGGCCCTGCTGGAAGACCACACGACCGAACTCATGGACCGTTCGAT